>JAFRRF010000007.1 GCA_017428245.1 Bacteroidales bacterium | reverse complement strand
GCTGGGACGATGAAGGCGTCTTCAACTTCGAAGGCGGCTGCTACGCGAAAGTCATCAATCTTGACAAGGAGTCCGAACCTGACATCTACAACGCCATCCACCGCGACGCCCTCCTCGAGAACGTGACCGTCGACAAGAACGGCAAGATCGACTTCAACGACAAGAGCGTCACCGAGAACACCCGCGTGAGCTACCCGATCTACCACATCGAGAAGATCGTGCGCCCCGAGAGCCACGGCCCCGCCGCCGAACAGGTGATCTTCCTGAGCGCCGACGCTTTCGGCGTGCTGCCGCCGGTGAGCATCCTCACCCCGGAGCAGACGAAGTACTACTTCCTTTCGGGCTTCACCGCCAAACTGGCCGGCACGGAGCGCGGCATCACCGAGCCGACCCCGACCTTCTCGGCCTGCTTCGGCCAGGCGTTCCTCGAACTGCACCCGACGAAGTACGCTGAGGAACTGGTGAAGAAGATGAAGAAGAGCGGCGCCAAGGCCTACCTGGTGAACACCGGCTGGAACGGCACGGGCAAGCGCATCTCCATCAAGGATACCCGCGGCATCATCGATGCGATCCTTGACCACAGCATCGACAAGGCCAAGACCAAGAAGATCCCGTATTTCAATTTCGAAGTGCCCACCAAGCTCAAGGGCGTCGACACCGGCATCCTCGATCCGCGCGACACCTACGCCGATCCTAAGGAGTGGGAAGTCAAGGCGAAAGACCTCGCCAGCCGCTTCGTGAAGAACTTCAAGAAGTACGAGTACAACAAGGCCGGCAAGGCGCTCGTCGCCGCTGGTCCAAAGGCTGAGTAAGTTGGATAGGCCGAAGGGCCTTACAAACTGAAAGCAAAACCAAAATTTTACCATGAATTTAACCGGCCGGAGATGATCGTAACCATCGGGATTCTGCTGGCCGGTTTTCTTTTGGGCCTGCTGCTGAAAGGGCGCGTGAAATTGCCGACCTCGGCGATCACGATGGCCTCGATCTGCCTGCTGCTGTTCATTCTCGGACTCGAGATCGGCGGCAACGACGAGCTGCTCGCCAACCTCCCCACGATGGGGCTCACCGCCCTCATCGTGACGGTGCTCGCCGTGCTCGGCAGCGTCGTTCTGGCGCGGCTTTTCACGAAGAAAGAGGAGATGGCGGGCGGCACGGCCCAGGCGACGGAGGCTAGCGGTGCCGGGACACCGCCGGCCGAAGCGCCTCCGGCCGAAACTCCGGCCGGCGGCCTGCGCGACAGCCTGATCATTGTCGGCTGCTTCGTAGCGGGTGTGCTCGTGGCGCTGGCCGGGTGGCTGCCGGAGGGGCTGCCGATGGGGCAGATCACGACGTGGGGGCTGTATGTGCTGCTGGTGTGCGTCGGGTTCGGGCTGGGGATGGACGAAGGGTTCTTCGCCAGTCTGAAGACGCTGCCGCTGCGGAGCTTGCTGCTGCCGTTGGTGACGATCGTCGGGTCGCTGGCAGGCGGCTTGCTGGCCTGGTGGATCGTGTCGCTGATGCATACGACGGCGCCCGGGCTGGCCGACACGCTGGCGGTGACGTCGGGCTTCGGGTACTACTCGCTGTCGAGTGTCCTGCTCGATGAGGCGCGGGGGGCGATGATCGCGACGATTGCGCTCGCATCGAATCTCCTGCGGGAGCTGATGACGCTGCTCACCGCTCCCCTGCTCCGGCGCTGGTTCGGGCCTTATGCGGTCATCTCATCCGGCGGCGCGACATCGATGGATACGACCCTTCCGGTCGCAGTCCGCTATGGGGGCAGCCGATATGCTCCGGTTTCAATTTATCACGGCTTTTTCCTGACGGTCGCCGTGCCGTTCATCGTATCATTTTTCATCAGTTATGCATAACGATATCCTTCTCCCTGAGCCAGTTCGCACAGGCGGCATGCCGCTGCGCGAAGCGCTGGCCACCCGCCGGTCGATGCGGGTTTATTCGCCGAGACGTTTCAATCTGGAAGATGCAGCAGATTTGCAACGTCTTTCCGACCTTCTCTGGGCGGGCTTCGGATTCATCACGCCGAAGCGCCGCAGCGCCCCTTCGTCGCACAATCGGCAGGAGACGGATCTCTATGTGCTGCTGCCGGAAGGGGCCTTCCGGTTCGAGGCCGCTGCTAACAAATTGGTCGCCGTCGCCGCGGCCGACCTGCGCGCCGCCTCCGGCGCCCAGGACTATGTCGGCACCGCCGCCGCCGAGATCGCCTTCGTGGCCGACACCGCCAAGGTGACAGGCAAGAGCCCCCGCGGCCTGGTCGAGACCATCTATGCCGACACGGGATTCATCTCGCAGAACATCTACCTCCATTGCACCTCCGAGGGGATGGCCACCGTGGTCCGCGCCATGGTTCCGAAGGAATCGCTAGCCCTCGCCCTCAACCTCGCTCCGACGCAGGAAATCACCCTCGTACAAACCGTCGGTTGGAAAGAAGAAGAAAAATGATTATCTTTGGGAGATAAACCAAAGATAACATGGATCCCATAAAACAACTGTTTGAACAATATACCGGAGAGGCGGTCAGGACTTTCGAGGAATTGCCGTCGTCGGGGAGCAACCGAAGATATTTCAGGATTGGCGGGGCCACGCAGACGCTGATCGGGGCGAAGGGCACTTCGATCGAGGAGAACAAGGCGTTCTGGGCGATGGCCAAGCATTTCAAGGCGCAGGGCCTGAACGTGCCGGAGGTCAAGGCGCACAGCGCCGACTTCGCCTGCTACCTGCAGGAAGACCTGGGCAACGACACGCTGTTCAGCCTCGTGAGCGAAGGGCGCGACAAAGGCGCCTACTCCCCTGCCGAACGGATGCTGATCATCAAAGCGGTACGCGCCCTGCCGCGCTTCCAGTTCGAGGGCGCGAAAGGCCTCGACTTCTCGGTGTGCTTTCCGCAGCCGGAGTTCGACCGGCGGATGATTTCGTTCGACCAGAACTATTTCAAATACTGCTTCCTCAAGGCCACGGGCTTGGAATTCAGCGAGATCGAGCTCGACAAGGACTTCAACAAAATGGCCAACGTGCTGATGTGCAGCATGTCCGACACGTTCCTGTACCGCGACTTCCAGGCGCGGAACGTGATGATCAAGTACGGCGAGCCGTATTTCATCGACTTCCAGGGCGGCCGGAAAGGCCCGATCTACTACGACGTGGCCTCATTCATCTGGCAGGCCAAGGCGGCGTATTCCGAGCAGTTCAAGACAGAACTCATCGACGCGTATCTCGATGCGCTGAAACCCTATATGCCCGTCTCGCGCGCCGAGTTCATGGCGACGCTGCGGCACTTCGTGCTGTTCCGCACGCTGCAGGTGCTGGGCGCCTACGGCTTCCGGGGCTACTTCGAAAAGAAGCCGCACTTCCTGCAGAGCGTGCCCTTCGCGATGGAAAACCTGCGGCGCCTGCTCAAGGAGCCGTTCACGGAATATCCGTACCTGACGAAACTCCTCGATGAACTCACCCGGATGAAGCAGTTCTCGGATCTCAACCCCGAGAAGGGGCTGGAGGTGGACATCTTCAGTTTCGCCTACAAAAAAGGCATCCCCAACGACGCCAGCGGCAACGGCGGCGGCTACGTATTCGACTGCCGCGGCCTCGAGAATCCGGGCAAATACGAACACTACAAGCACTTTACGGGCATGGACGCCGAGGTCATCAAGTTTATGGAAGATGACGGCGGCGTGCTCAAGTTCCTCGACCACGCCTACGACCTGGTGGACGCCCACGTGGAGCGCTTCATCCAGCGCAAGTTCACGCACCTGATGGTGAGTTTCGGCTGCACCGGCGGCCAGCACCGCTCCGTGTACTGCGCCGAACACCTGGGCGAGCATCTGTCGAAGAAGTTCAGCATCAAGGTGCGCATCACGCACCGTGAGCTGGAGATCGAGAAAGAGCTGTAAGGCGATGAAAGCCCTGATTTTCGCCGCAGGTCTCGGCACGCGGCTCAAACCTCTGACCGACACGATGCCCAAGGCGCTGGTGCCTGTGGGCGGCAAACCGCTGCTGCGGCACGTCCTCGACAAACTCATCGCCGCCGGCTACGACGACATCGTGATCAACGTCCACCATTTTGCCGACCAGATCCGCGACTATGTTGCCGCGAACGACAGCTTCGGCGTGAAGATCGCGTTCTCCGACGAGACGGATCTGCTGCGCGAAACGGGCGGCGGCATCCGGCACGCGGAGCCGCTGCTGGCTCCGGCCGATGCCCCCGGCACACACGAGCCGTTCCTCGTCCATAACGTCGACATCCTCTCCAACCTCGACCTCGCCTGGTTCCGGGCACAGCACCGGGCGGGCGACCTGGCCACAATCCTGGTGAGCGAACGCGAAACGCAGCGCTACTTCCTGTTCGACGACGACAACCGCCTCGTGGGCTGGACCAACATCGCCACCGGAGAGGTGCGCAGCCCCTACGCCGGCATCGACTCCGACCAATGCAAACGCCTGGCTTTTTCGGGAATACACTACATCGACCCGGCCGTTTTCCCGCTGATGCGGGAGTGGCCCGAGAAGTTCCCGATCGTCGAATTCTATCTGTCGGTCTGCCGGACCCACACCATCCGGGCGGCCGTGATGCCGGGCCTGGAGATGCACGATGTGGGCAAACTGGCTGAGCTAGATTGCATTGTTCCGAAATAATGCTTACCTTTGTAAGATTTAAGAAATTGACCAAATTTGCCGCTATGAGCAAGACGATACGAACGATGCTGTGGCTGGTCTTCCTCGCAGGGGCCTCGCTCTCTGTTTTTCCGGGATGTACGTCCTCGAAAGACATCCTGTATTTCCAGGATATCGACACTTTCGATGCCCGGAAAATCGAAGCCGAGTACGAGCCCGTGATTATGAAGGACGACAAGCTTCAAATAATCATATCGGGACCCGACAAGAGCGTGGTGATGCCCTACAACTTTACCCTGAGCACCAATCAGTCGGGCGGCTACACCACTACACAGTCCGTGGTTCCCTATCTGGTGGACTCGCAGGGCTACATCGATATGCCGGGCCTGGGCCGGATAAAGGTCGAGGGAATGCGCCGTGTGGACCTGGTGGACCACATCACGCGCCTGCTCACCGACCAAGGGCTGGTCAAGGAACCGGTGGTGTCAGTTTCGTTCCTGAATTACAGAGTCACAGTATTGGGTGAAGTGAAGGCGCCGGGGACTTATACCGTTCCGAGCGAACGCGTCACGGTCCTGCAGGCCCTCGGAATGGCCGGCGACCTGCTCATCACGGCCGACCGCCACGACCTGATTCTGATCCGCGACGTGGACGGCGTGCAGACCCACTACAAGATCGACCTGACGCAGAGCGACATCCTCAATTCGCCGTATTTCTACCTGCACCAGAACGATGTGCTCTATGTACCGCAGAGCGCCACGCGCATCGCTCAGGGCACTGCTGCCACGGGACTCTGGTCGATCGTCCTGAGCTCGCTCACCACCCTGGTGACCGTTGCCACGTTCTTCATCACCCGTTTTGCCAAACCCGCCTAAGCCATGCAGGACAACGAAAACATCCGCTACCGGGAAGAGGATTCCTCCCTCGACCTGAAGAAAATCCTCAACGTGGTCTGGGGGATGCGGTGGATCATCCTGATCAGCATTTTGGCCTGCCTGGCTGCCGCCTACGCTTATATCAGGCTGACCCGCACACAATATACGGCCAATGCCAAGATCCTGCTGGTAACCAAGAGCGGCGGGGGCGCCGACATGCTGGCCATCACCGACCTGATGCTGGGCGGTGCCAACAGCAAGGTGACCAACGAGATCGATGTGATCAATTCCCGCGGAATGATGCAACGCGTCGTGGAGGATCTCGGGCTGAACTATGCCTACTCCAAGAGGCGTCCGCTCAAAACGCTGATCTTTTACAAGAACAATCCATTCGTCGCGATCGTCGATTCGACGGAGAACTATCCCAATCCGCCTGTGGCCAGAATTACCTTCGTGCCTCAGGATTCCAGTTCGTACCGGATCATTTCGATAGAAACGGGCGGAAATAAATACCCGATCGTGGACAAGGTCTATCGCTTCGGCGAGGAGTTCGCGCTGAAGGAGCACAAGGTAGCCATTGAGCGGAGTCACCTGGCGAAATTCGAGATCGGCGACAAATACATCATCACGATGCGCTCGCCCGTCAATGCGGCCAAGGCCCTGCGCGGGAAGCTTTCCGTAACGGGGCACCTCAAGGCCACCGAGCGCTCGGAAGTGATCAATCTTTCATACACCGACATCTACGGAACCCGGGCGGAGGACATCCTCAACAGCCTGATCCGCAACTATAACGAAGACGCGCGGGAATTCAGCAGCCGGGCCGTCACCAATACCATCGATTTCCTCAACGAACGGCTCGAACTGGTGGAAGACGAGCTGGGCGACCTGGAGAGCCAATACCAGAACTACCGCCGCAGCAACACGGTGGTGGATGTCTCATCCCAGTCGCAGCTCACCCTCTCGTCCGACGCAAAATACGAGGAACAGCTCAACGCTCTCGACGTACAGATCGAACTGTTGGGCATCATCAAGGATTACATCGGCCAGATGGACGGCGGACTGATGCTCATCCCGGCCAACATCGGCATCACCGACACGGGCCTCAACAGCACGATCAACCAGTTCAACACCCTGCTGATGGAGCGCAACCGCATGGTGGCCAGTGCCAGCGAGGCGAACCCGATGGTGGTCCAGTCCGACAGCCAGCTGCAGGAATTGCTCTCGAGCATCATCTCCTCGGTGAAGAACCTCGAAAAGTCCTATCAGCTGCAGCGCAACAACCTGAGCGCAAAACTCCGCCAGTCGAAGGGGCGGCTCTCCGCCATCCCCACGCAACAGCAGGAAATCTCGCGCTTCGACCGCCAGCAGCAGATCAAAGAACCGCTCTACATCCTGCTTCAGCAGAAAAAGGAAGAGGCCCTGATCTCCCTCTACGCCATCACCGACCAGTGCAAGGTCATCGACTCGGCCGACAATTCGGCGGTCGCCACGTCGCCCAACCGGAAGATGATCTTCCTGCTGGCCTTCCTGCTGGGATTCTGCATCCCGCCCGCCGTTTTCTTCCTCCGGCAGGCACTCAAGAGCAAGGTCGAGGGCAAACTCGACATCACCCAGCGGACGGACATTCCCATCCTGGCATCGGTTCCATTGAACAGCCATCAGGGCGAACTGATGGAGGTCACGGGACGCGACCCGTTCGAAGAGACGATGCGTATCCTGCGCTCCAACGTCCGCTATCTGGGCCATAAGGTATTCCAAGTCACCTCAAGCGTGCCGGGCGAAGGCAAGAGCTACATCTCCTCGAACCTGGCAATGACCCTGGCTCACACCGGGCTGAAGGTGCTCATCGTGGGCATCGACCTGCGCAAGCCGCAGCTGGCCAGCATTTTCGGCATTACCCAGCATCACGACGAGGGGCTCACGCCTTTCCTTTCGAAGAAGACCGACGATCTGGCGCCTTCGATCGTGCACGGCGTACACGACGTGCCCACCCTCGACGTGCTTCCGGCGGGTAAAATCCCGCCGAACCCTTCGGAACTCATCGAGTCGCAGCGGATGAAAGAGGCTGTGGACTACCTCAAGTCGCTCGACTACGACTATATCATTTTCGACAGCGCCCCGTACCTGCCCGTGGCCGACGCCACGATCTTCAACCGCTACGTCGATGCGAACATCTTCATGCTCCGCGCCGGCGTTTGCGACCTCAAGTTCGTGGAGGAACTCGACCAATTGGCCCGTGACAAGAAGTTCAACAACATCTACATCGTACTCAACGGCGTGGACATCACGGCCCGGTCCTACGGCTATCACTACGGCTACGGTTACGGGCACTACGGATACGGCAACAACAAATACGGCTATGGCTACGGCTATGGCGAAAAACAGAAGGCCAAATAAGCCATGTGTCTCTTCCGGAGAAAAAAGGATAATTGTTCACTGATGGACATCGGACTGACGGCCGATGTCCATTCGCATATCCTGCCCGGCGTAGACGACGGGTCTCCCGACACGGCGGAATCGACGGCGATCCTGGAGGAGATGCACCGTCTCGGCATCAGGAAAGTGATCTTCACGCCGCACGTCTCCCGCGCGATGTTCCCCAACACGGCCGCGGACCTGCAGGCGCGATTCGATGCTTTCCTCCCCGCCCTGCCGGAATCCATCCGGAAGGACATGACCTTCCACCTGGCTTCGGAATATATGGTGGACGAGTTCTTCGTGGAGGCGGGCGACCGTCTCTGCTGGCCCGACGGCAAGCACATCCTTATCGAGATGTCGTACTACGAACGAAGCCCGAAGATCAAGGAAACCGTATTCGAACTCGGGATGGAAGGGCTGCAGCCCGTACTCGCGCATCCTGAACGCTATGTATTCTACCAGCAGGCCTTCGACCGCAAAAAAGGCGTCAAGGAATTGGAGACGCTCGTCGATATGGGCTGTTTTTTGCAACTCAACCTCCTGTCGCTTACCGGCGCCTACGGCGAAGCTTCTCTGGACATCGTCCGCTGGCTGCTCGAAAGCGATTTTTACCGATACCTGGGCACCGATGTCCATTCCCGCAGCCAGCTCGACCGGTTCACCGGTTTCCGGCTTTCGGCCGGCCAGCTGGAGAAGGTCCGGCAGCTGGCCCGCAACAATGAAACCTTATTCGTTTAGAAATGCTCAATATCTCCTATTGCTCCGACAAATACCAGTACACGATGGGCAAGTCTTTCTACGACAACGGCATGAAAGACAAGACCGCCGTGTTCAACCTGTTTTTCCGCAAGGCGCCCGACAACAACAACTGGGCGGTGGTCAGCGGCATCCGCGAAGCGCTGCAGATGATCGCCGGCCTGGGAAGCGAAGACATCGGCTTCTTTGAGAAATTCCTGCCCGGCGAGGATTACCGCGAGTTTCGCGAGTATCTCGCCCATATGAAGTTTACGGGCAAGGTCTATGCGATGAAGGAAGGTGAGATCGCCTTCCCCAAGCAGCCGATCCTGACCATCGTGGGCCCGATCATCGAGGCGCAGGTGCTCGAGACACCCCTGCTCTGCATCATGAACCACCAGATGGCCATCGCCACCAAGGCATCGCGCGTCACGCGCGCCGCTTCGCACCCCGTGAGCGAGTTCGGATCCCGCCGCGCCCACGGTCCCTGGGCCGCGGAATACGGAGCTAAAGCCGCGTTCATCGGCGGCTGCGCCAGCACGTCGAACATCCTCACCGGCATCGAGTTCGGCTTCGAGGCATCCGGCACAATGGCCCACAGCTACACCACTTCGTTCGGCTGCTCCATCGACGGCGAATACAAGGCCTTCGACACGTATATCAAAACGCACCGCGGCGAAGGGCTCATCCTGCTGATCGACACCTTCGACACGCTCAAATGCGGCGTGAAGAACGCCATCAAGGCCTTCAAGGCCAACGGCATCGACGACAGCTACCCGCAGGGCTACGGCATCCGTCTCGACAGCGGCGACCTTGCCTACCTCTCGGTCAAGTGCCGCGAGGCACTCGACGCGGCAGGCCTGAAGAACTGCAAGATCTTTGCGACCAACTCGCTCGACGAATACATCATCTCCGACCTGGAGAAGCAGGGTGCCTGCATCGACAGTTACGGTGTCGGCGACGCCATCGCCACCAGCAAGCACAACCCGTGCTTCGGCAACGTGTACAAACTCGTGCAGGTGGACGACGAGCCGATCCTCAAACGCTCCGAGGACAAGGCCAAGCTCATCAATCCGGGCTTCCAGATCACCTACCGCATCATCCAGGACGGCAAGTTCAAGGCCGACGTGACCTGCCTGCGCGGCGACTCTTTCGCCCGCATCATCGAGGCCGGCGAAGAACTCTTCATCCGGGACGAGGCCGACGAGACCAAGTACACCACCTTCCCCGCCGGCTCGTACACTTTCCGCCCGCTGCAGGAACTGGCCTACGATGGCGGCAAGATCTTCGAAGACACGCGCACGATATTCGAAAAGCGCGACTACTACAAGGCGAACCTGGCCTCGTTCAACGACACGCAGACCCGTATCATCAATCCCCACTACTACAAAGTGGACATCTCCGACGACCTCTACGACCTGAAGATGCGGCTGATCAACCGTCTCATCCATCAGATCAACATGATGCAGGAAGCCGAGAGCGGCGCATCCAACCGATACACCCACGTGGTGGTGGATATGCTCTACGACTTCATCGACGGCACGATGGCCTGCGCCAACGCCGAAAAAGCCGTGGCAGAGAGCGTGCGGGTGATCAACCGCTATCCGAACGACCAGGTGCTCTACGTGCTGGACCACCACCCCGTGAACCACTGCTCCTTCCAGGAACAGGGCGGTCCCTGGCCGCCTCACTGCGTGATGCAGACCCGCGGCGGCGAGATCCACGAAGACTTCTTCACGAAGGTGGAACTGGCCGACCACCGTCCTTCGAAGGAGAATATGTTCTTCAAGGGCGTCAATCCCAAGAAAGAACAGTATTCCGGCTTCGAAAGCCATAACGCCGAAGGCATCGAACTCAATAACTTCCTGACCAAGAACGTGCTGGTGAGCGGTATTGCCACGGAATACTGCATCCGGGAGACCTGCTTCGACCTGATCAAATCGGGACACAACGTCTTCCTGCTCGAGAAAGGCCTGGCCTACATCGACAAGGAAGGCCACAACCGCACGCTGGCCGAACTCTCCCGCATCGGCGTGAAAGTGATCTGATGAGGCGCGGCGGACGATACACGGCTTTTCTGCTGCTGCTGGCAGCATTGCTTCTCCCCGGCTCGGGTGCGGCCCGGGAACGGAGCCGGATTCTCCGTGCCCCGCAGGATTCGACCGTGACGGCGCCCAACCGCGACTCGCTCCGCAAAGTGAAGCTGTACCGGGCGATCGACAGCCTCTTCTGGGGCCAGCTCGATACGGAAACGCTGCCCAGTCTCGATTCGATGGTCACGGCCTATATGGACTCCATCGCCCAGTTCCTGCCGGATACACACGACATCAAACGGGCGATGCGCAAGATCCGCAAGGAAGAGCGCGACAGTCTCCGGGCTGCGAAACCGCGCGTGCTCGAGACCTATATCGTGCCTGACTCCCTGTACTTCCGCCGCATTCTGGTGTGGACTTCCGACAAGGCGTTCAACGAGTTCCACGAGAGCGGGCTCGACACCACGGCCAACGCCAACTTCTCGGAGTATCCGATGTACCGCAAGGACGTGGCGGCCACCTACCTCGGCCCCGTAGGCTCGGCCACGCTCTATCACGACTGGTTCCGCCGCGAGGAGACACCCGACGCCCCGATGTTCTCGCCCTATATCGGCGATTCCGAGACCGACGAGACCATCAAGCAATACAACACCAAGACGCCCTACACCGAACTGGCCTACTGGGGTACGCCCTTCGCCAACAAGAAGTCGGAAGAAACGAACCTCAAGCTGCTCTCCACACAGAATCTCACGCCGGAGTTCAACTTCACCCTCGGCTACCGAAGGCTCGGGTCACGGGGTATGCTCACCAGCGAGAACACCGACCACCGCACGACGTTCATCCTGGGCAACTATATGGGCAAGCGCTACTTCGCCAACTTCGGCACCATCCGCCAGCGGGTGGAACGCGCCGAGAACGGCGGTATCCGCGACCCGTACTGGATCCGGGACACTTCGGTGGAGGCCAGGTCGATCGAGGTGAACCTGAAGGAAGCCGCCAATACCTACAAGCGGCGGAGCTATTTCATCCACCATACCCTGGCCGTGCCGATGAACTTCTTCCGCAAGGACAAGGATTCGCTCTCACTGGGAGAAGGTACGATGGCCCACCTGGGACACAGCGGTGAGTTCACCACCTATACCAAGAGCTACACCGACAAGATCGCCGAGACCGACACCTACGGCCGGGATTTCTATTTCAACCGCTTCTATCTCAACAACACGTCGAGCGCCGACGAACTGGCGGTACGCAACTTCGAAAACCGCGTTTTCATCAAGCTGCAGCCCTATGCGCCCGACGCGATGCTGGCCAAGATCAACGCCGGAGCGGGCTACCAGATCCTTTCGACCTACGCATTCAGGCCGACTGATTATCTGACAGGCCGGAAATACGAAACCCAGCACAACCTGTACGTGTACGGCGGAGCTTCGGGCCAGCTGCGCAAGTACCTGGCCTGGAATGCCGATGCGGACTATTATCTGGCCGGGGCACGGATGTTCGACTTCGATGTCAACGCGGCGCTGCGCCTGTCGGTCTATCCGATCGAACAGGGCATCCACCTGAGCGGACGTTTCCATATGGGCCTGCGCACACCCCATCCTTTCGAACAGCAGATCTATATGAACCACCATCAGTGGGACAACGATTTCGCGAAGGTTTCGCGCAACACGGTCGAAGCCGAGCTTTCCATTCCGAAGTGGCGGCTCGACGCCCGCTTCGGCTATGCGCTGGTGGCCAATATGCTCTATTATGACACGCTCTCGGTGATCCGGCAGTACGACAAGCCCGTCAGCATCATGAGCGCTTACCTGCACAAGGATTTCACGCTCTGGCGCTTCCATTTCGACAACCGGGCCCTTTTCCAGCTGACTTCGGCTCCCGAAGAGGTGCTGCCGCTGCCGAAACTCACGCTGAACCTGCGCTGGTACTTCGACATCGACGTGGTCAAGGACGTGATGAACATCCAGCTCGGTGTGAACGCCGTGGCCAACACGCTGTGGTATCTGCCCACTTATGCACCCGATATCGGGCAGTTCTACAACCAGACGCAGGAAAAGATCGGAAACCTTCCCTACTGCGACGTCTTCGCCAACATCCAGTGGAAGCGTGCCAGTATCTTCGTCAAATATACCAACGCCTTCCAGGGCTGGCCCACGGCCGACTACTTCTCGGCCTTCCATTACATCAAACCGACCCGGGGCATCAAGTTCGGCATCCACTGGCCGTTCTATGGCTGGTAGAAAACGTACGTAAATGGGCTTTAGACGCTTCATCAGGATGTTTGTGTGCCTGCTTGCGGCACTGGTGCTGGAGGCCGCTCTCCTGCCGGAAAACGCGCAGCACGAGGACCTTTCGTCGCGCTACCCGGCCGACGGTCTGCGGCACCTTTCCGTAGCCAACAGCCGCGACCGGGCCAGGGTCCGGCGCGGCCGGTCTTACAACCAGATGGCGGGGCTCAACCGCTATGCCGAACTGATGCAGCGCAATGCCGGCCGCATCGGGATGGACTGGCGCCTGCTGGCTGCCATCATCTTCCAGGAGTCGCAATTCAACGAGGGTGCGGAATCGGTCAAATCGGCGAAAGGGCTGATGCAGATCCGCGACGTGACGGCCGAACACTACGGCGTCGATCCGGAATTCCTTTTCGATCCCGACACGAATGTCTTCGTAGGAACGAAACTGCTGGGCGACCTGCTGCGGAGCTTCCGGGAAGAAGGGCTGGATTCGACCAATGTGGTCCGTTTCGCCCTGGCTTCATACAATTCGGGCGGCGGTGCGCTCGCCAAACGGCGTGCGGAGGCCGTAGAAGCGGGACTCGATCCCAACGACTGGGAGTCCGTGGCGGAGATCTACCGCCGCACAAGCAACATCACCCCGGCGTACATCACCGCCATCGAGGAGACGTACGCCTGTTATCTGGATACCGTTACAGTAAAATAGCCCTTACTCCACCCGCATCGTGCGGTCGGGAGAGACACGGGCGATGAAGCGCGTGGACAGCGAGATGAGCAGCATCAGGATGACGGCTGCCGCCACATTGAGCAGGATCAGCTGGCCGGCGTGGAGGCGGATCGGCACGAAACTCACGAAATAGTTGGCCGGATCGAGTTTGACCAGATGCGTGAATTTCTGGATCAGGCAGAGGCCGATGCCGATCACATTGCCCCAGAGCATTCCCTTCCCCACCAGCGTGCCGGCGCGCAGCAGGAAGACTTTCCCCACTTCGCGCGAGGTCATTCCCAGGGCCTTGAGCAGGCCGATGGTCGAAATCTGTTCGAATAAGATGATCAGCAGGGCCGAAAGCATATTGAAACCGGCCACCACCACCATCAGGAGCAGGATCATCAGCACATTGAGGTCGAGCAGCGAGAGCCAGTCGAACAGATGGCCGTAGAGTTTTTTGACGTTGGTCACGAAGAGCGCCCGGTCGTCTTCCTGCATCGAACGGAAAATCACGTCTTCCACACGGTCGTTCATCGTTTCGATGCCCGCGGCCGGATCGATGCGGATTTCGATGGAAGAGACTTCGTCGGACTGCCAGCCGTTCAGGCGCTGGACATGCCGCCGGTCGGCTACCGCCATCTTCGTGTCGATCTCTTCCAACTGGGCATCGTAGATGCCGCACAGGCGGAATTTCCGTACCTTGACCTCGTCGCCGATATAATAGACCACCACATCGTCGTCCACCTGGAAACCCAGCTTCGAAGCAGTCGTGCGGGAAAGCAGGATGTCGTTGGAGATACGACCGTGATAGTCGGGCAACTGCCCGTCAACCAGGCAGTTCGCGAAAAAAGAAAAGTCGTAGAGCGAATCGACGCCTTTGAAATAAAGGCCCTCGATGTTTTCGGCCGTCTTGATCAGCCCGGAGCGCCAGGCCACACCGGAGACGCTCCGCACGCCGGGCGTAGCCGACAGTTTCTCCCGGTAGGACAGCTGCTCGGAAAAAGGATAGAGTTCGTTGATCGGCGACTGCCCGGGCTGCACCAGCATCACCGACCCCATAAAGCCCGTCGCGCGGTCGCGGATTTCAGCCTTGAAACCCGCGACCACCGCGATGGCGACAATCATGATGACAAGGCTCAGGCACACCGAAATCCAGGCGATGGTATTGCTCGTCCGGCTGAGGGATCCGTCTCCCTCAGCAAGCTTCGATGCGATGAACCTTCCGGCACTCATTCAAATGCGAATACAATCGTGTTTTCGTACTCTTCGCCCGGCTTGAGCGTCTCGAACGGGAAGTCCGGGCGGTTGGGAGAATCGGGGAAACACTGGCACTCAAGCGCCACCCCGTCGTAGTCGTGATAGGCCTTGCCGCTCTTGGAGACCGGACATCCTTCCAGCCAGTTGCCGGTGTACACCTGGATACCGGGGGCGTCGGTGCTGACGGTGAGCCGCCGGCCCGTCGATGCTTCGGTAAGCCGCGCCACGGGACGCACCATTCCTTTCTGCCAGTCGTCCACGACGAAACAGTTGTCGTAGCCCTTTCCGTAGTTCAGGGCCGGGAAATCGGCTTTGAGGTCGCGGCCGATCGGTTTGGCCGTGGTGAAATCCATCGGCGTGCCTTTGACGGAAGCCGGCCCGCCCTGCGGGATGAGCGTCTCGTCGGTCGGAAGATAACGTGAGGCGAAGAGTTTGAGTTCGTGGCCGGTCACGTCGCCCGCATCCTCCCCTTTCAGGTTGAAATAGGCGTGATTGGTGAGGTTGACGACGGTTTCCGCATCGGTCGTCGCAGACAGATGCAGAGTGAGTTTGTGATCGTCGCTCCAGGTGTAGCGGGCCTCGACGTGCAGGTTGCCGGGATAGCCGGCGTCGCCGTCGGGGCTGTCGAGCGAGAAGCGGATGCCGTCGCGCAGTTCTTCGGCCTCCCAGAGCCGGTTGGCGAAACTCTGCGGGCCGGGGCCGCCGTGGAGATGGTTCGGTCCGTTGTTCACGGCCAGTTCGTACGTTTTCCCGTTCAGGGCGAAACGGCCTTTTGCGATACGGTTCGCAAAGCGGCCGGGCACCTTGCCCATACAGGGGCCGTCGGTATCGTAGTCGCCGGGATCGCGGTAGCCGAGCACGACGTCGGCGAGTTTCCCTTCCCGGTCGGGGACCACGATGGAAACGATGCCGGCACCCAGATTCGAGAGGATTACCTCCGAGCCGTCCGCATTGACGATGCTGAACAGCCTGATTTCTTCGGCGTTGACCATAAGCGTCTAGATTTCCCGGGCTCCGTCGGAGATTTCCACTTCGATGACGCGCGGATCCTTGTCAAATTTCACCTGATATTTCTCCTTCACGTCTGCGATATAGCCGGCCACGCCTTCCTTGCGGACCAGGGCGATCACGCAGCCGCCGAAACCGCCGCCCATCATACGGGCACCCAGCACGCTTTCGTGTTCCTTGGCAATCTCGACGATGAAATCGAGTTCGGGGCAGCTGACGCCGTATTCCACGCTCAGGCCTTCGTGGGTGGCATAAACCTGTTTGCCCACTTCCACGAAATCATTCTTCTCCATCGCGGCGCAGGCGGCCATCAGGCGCTTGTTCTCGTTGATAACGAAGGCGCAGCGGCGGAACGACATCGGATCGATCTCATCGCGATGGGCTTCCAGCTCTTCCATCGTCACGTCGCGGAGCAGTTCCACTTCCGGACGGTATTTCTTGATGACGGCGACACCTTCCTCGCACTGGGCGCGGCGGACGTTATATTCCGAAGAAGCCAGCAGGTGCTTGACCATCGTGTCGATCAGCACGATCTCGATGCCTTCCGGATTGAACGGTACGAGCGTATATTCCAGGCTCCGGCAGTCGAGACGGACGACCTTGCCCTTCTGGCCGAAGATCGAAGCGAACTGGTCCATGATGCCGCAGCGCACGCCGATATAGTTGTGCTCGGTCATCTGGCCGATCTTGGCGAGCTCTTCTTTCTTGAATCCCAGATTGAACAGGGTGTTGAGCGCCGTTCCGATGCACGACTCGAGGGCTGCCGACGAAGACATTCCGGCCCCGAGGGGCACGTCGCCTCCGAAGACGGCGTTGAAACCGCCGACCGTCGCACCGCGCTTGCGCATCTCTTCGATCACACCGTAGAAATAGGAAGCCCACTGCTCTTTCGGCTGGGGGCCGCCGATGCGGAAAAAGAGGGCCGCGTCGTCATGATCGACGGAAATCAGATTGACGTATTCGGAGCCGTTGGGTTTGATGGCCATCGTGATAGCCTTGTCGACGGCGCCGGGCAGCACGAAGCCGCCGTTGTAGTCAGTATGTTCGCCGATGATGTTGATACGGCCGGGAGCCGTGAAGAAGCGCGGCTCTTCGTCGCCGAAATGCTTCTTGTAATTTTCCAGTAAGATGTTTTTGTCGATCATTTTATTTTGATTTTCATGGTTTCGGATTCAAGGCCCGGGGCGCTCGCCGTCAGGACGGCCGTGCCGGGTTTGTCGCCGGCCTGGACAATGGCCGTCAGCTGGCCACAGAAGGCAGGCATACAGGCCGATTGGAAGGGAACCAGACAGGTGGCGTCACCGTTGGCGGCGGCGCGGAAAGTACCGGCGCCTTCAACGGAGAAGGTTACTTCGTCGGAGGCTGTCGGGCAGAGGTTGCCGTCGGCATCTTCGATGCGGACGGTCACGTAGGCCAGGTCGAGGCCGTCGGCGTCGAGCGTCCGGCGGTCGGCCGACAGGGTGATGCGTGCCGGAGCGCCGGCCGTGCACACGGCCTCGCGCGCCGCTTCGCGGCCGCTTTCGTCGTAAGCGACGACTTCGATCTTGCCCGGCTCATAGACCACGTCGGGCCAGCAGAGGCGGTAACGCGCCATCGTCGCGGCGCTGTTGGCCGCATCGGTGACGCCGGAATTCGCCGGCAGATTCTTCTCAAACCGTTTCACGCCCTGCGACATACCGTTCACGAAGAGTTCGGCGCAGGGATAACTCGTGAAGCAGAACACGGGAATCCGCTCCCCTTTCCGTCCGGGCCACGTCCAGTGCGGCAGCAGGTGGAGCGTAGGGCTGTCTTTCCGCCATTGCGAGCGATAGAGCCAGTAGCGGTCTTTCGGCAGCGACGCCAGGTCGAAAATGCCGAAGTAGGAACTGTGGCTGGGCCAGGCGTCCACGTCGTAGGGCGTGGGCTCGCCCAGATAGTCGAAGCCCGTCCATACGAACTGGCCGATGGTCCAGGGATAGTCGTCCATCATCGCGAAATCGATGTCGGGGATGTTGGACCACCAGCAATACTCATTTTCATAAGCCGAGCTTTGGTTGTCGGCGTATTTGGCGCCGGAACGGAACTCCGCCGGCAGTTTGTATACGCCGCGGGAGCTTACGGTCGAAGCCGTCTCGGAACCCAGCAGCAGCTTCTGCGGCAGCAGGTCGTACGCCTCCTGATATTTGTGCGTACGGTAATTGAAGCCCACCACGTCGAGCAACTGGGCGAAGCCGTTGCGTACCACGCAGTCGGCCCGGTCCATGCCGGCCGTCACGAGCCGCGTCGGATCTTCCCGGTGGCAGATATCCTGCAGGAAGGCCGCGACCTTGTAGCCCTCGTCGGCGCACTGCGTGGGCACTTCGTTGCCGATGCCCCACATGATGACCGACGGATTGTTGCGGAAATGACGGATCATATTCACCATATCGCGCTCGGCCCACTCGTTGAAATACAGGTGATAGCCGTTTTCGCACTTGGCGATGTCCCATTCGTCGAAAGCCTCGACCATCATCATGAAGCCCATCTCGTCGCAGAGCTCCACCAGTTCCGGAGCCGGCATGTTGTGGGAGGTACGGATCGCATCGCAGCCCATCTCCTTGAGGAGCGCGAGCTGGTGGCGCAATGCAGCCTTGTTGACCGCCGCACCGAGCGGACCGAGGTCGTGATGGTTGCACACGCCCTGGATCTTGCGAAGCTTCCCGTTCAGATAGAAGCCCTCGTCCGGCACCAGCGCGATCGAGCGGATACCGAAACGGGTGACATAGGTATCCAGGACCGTTTTATCGTCGTCGCCATCGTAAATCTGCGTTTCGGCCCGGTAGAGCGCGGGCGACTCAGGCGACCAGAGCGAGGGACGCATCACCCGGAAGGTCTGCAGCACCCGGTCGGAAACCGGGCTGTCGGACACGGCGACCACGTTTCCGCTCGGGTCGATCAACCTAGTGCGGATACGCAGCGCCGTTTCACGGCCGGGACCGCCGGCCACATCAATGCGCAGTTCCACGGAAGCCTCTTCTTCCGAGACCTCCGGGGTCGTGACACAGGTGCCCCATACGGGGATATGGTCGGCGTGCGTACGGATCAGGTGCACGTTGCGGTACAGCCCGGCACCGGGATACCAGCGCGAGGAGTGCGGAAGGTTCTCGAGACTCACCTCGAGCAGATTGTCCTTTCCGTCCGGATGGAGATATGCCGTCACGTCGGCGTGGAAGGCATTGTAGCCATAGGGCCATTCGATCACCGGGCTTCCGTTGACCCGCACGCGGGCCTGGCTCATCGCCCCGTCGAACAGCAGTGTGACCGCATCGCGGCCGGAGACATACCCGTCCACGTCGAAACGCGTCCGGTACCAGCCTTTCCCCATATACGGGAGGCCGCCGGTACGGCCGGTGTGCGCCGTCACTTCCGTCTCAAAATTCTGCGTCACGGCCACGAGCTGCAGGTCGTTGTCCCGGTCGAAGGGGCCCTCGATGGCCCAGTCGTGCGGAACGGTGACCGGCTGCCAGACTGCGCTGTCGCGGCTGAACTCCCATTGGGTCAGCAAGCTTTCACTGCGGAAGGAATCAGAAGGAGCACGCTTGCAGGAGAGTACAAGCCCCAGCAAGACCACCAGAAAAACCGTGCGCCGCATATCAGTTCTGGAAAGCATAAAGGGCGTTCGTAGGACGGCCTTCATTGCTGAAAGCGGCCTTGGAGTAATGGCTCCAACTCTCATACCCCTCGGGCTCCCAGTAGAAGATTCCCTGGCAATGGCCTTCCATCTCGTTCAGGGACGAAGCCATCAGGCCGGCTATCAGGTCGTTGCAGATGGTTCCTTCCGTCCAGCTCATACCCAGTTCGCAGATGATGCAATCTTTTTCGTAGGCCAGATACAGATTCTTGATATTGTTGATGATCTGCGTACGGAACTGCATCATATTGCCCGGATCGGGATAGAGCGAGAGACCGATCATATCGTAACGGGCGCCGAACTGCTCGCATTTGTTGAAGAACCAGTTGAGCTGCGAGGCATCCTGCCCCTTGTCCACGTGGATCAGGACCTTCGCATAGGGGAAGACTTCCTTGGCGGCTGCGTAACCGGAATTGTTCAGGTCCACGTAGTGGCCGAAACCCACGTCATTATAGTTCTGGCCGTCGGGCCAGAGCATTCCGCCGATCGTCTCGTTGCCGATCTGTATCCACTCCGGGGTAACGCCCGCATCGCGCAGGGCTGTCAGCACGTCGGTCGTATGTTCGACCATCGCTTCGCGGAGCGCCGAGAAGGAAAGGTCTTTCCAGGCAGCCGGCTTGTTCTGCTTGCCCGGATCGGCCCAGGAGTCACTGTAGTGGAAGTCGATCATGATGCGCATTCCAAGGGCTTTGGCACGCTTGGCTTTCGCCACGACATCTTCCTTTCCGCACCAGCCGCCTTCGGGATTCACCCAGACGCGCAGGCGGATTGAATTGACGCCCAGCGTCTTGAGAAGCTCCATACATTCCATTTCTTTCCCGGCGGGCGTATAGAATTTACAACCGTCGTGTTCCATCTGCGTGAGCCAGCTCACGTCGGCACCCTTGGCGAAGTCCGTCAGAGGGGTCGGATCAGGCTCCGGATCGGGTTCCGGTTCCGGCCGGTTGCAACTGCCGGCCATCAACGCCATCACGCCTCCCACCACCAGCGGGGCAAACAATAAAAAGAAAAATCGTTTCATATCTTTCATTTCATTTTACAGTCCATACTAAACGTTAAAGATACGAAAAAAAATCCATACGACAAGCAACAGGCTCTTCTGCCCCCGTCTGCCCCGACGCCAGGTACATCCCCTACCAGCGCAGGCTGGATCCTATCTCCCTGACTCACAACATTTACCGCAAAGTCGCCCCCTTTGTTTTGCTGGGGGCGACTTTTCATTAACGCCTCTGTCACAAAGACATAGCCTCCAGTCCATCCAAAGCCATCGGAGCAGCAGCTTTAATCGATAAGGCCGACTGAGCGTGGCGCTTATGTGACTGTATATCAGATCGATGTTAATAATCGCTTGCGTAAAAACGCGCAACCGATTATCAGGAAGTAGCTAACTGACAGCTAGATAAGTGCCACGGGGCTCAGCCGGGGAAATAACAAAAACGAGACAAATCGTGCAATTTGTCTCGTTTTGGTAGGGACGATCGGATTCGAACCGATGACCTCTTCAATGTGACTGAAGCGCTCTAAACCAGCTGAGCTACGCCCCTATTCGGTTTGGGATTGCAAAGATGAGAAAATTTCCTGGATATTCACAAATAATTCGAAAAAAAAGTTTTGCCAGATGGCGAAAAAAGCGGGAGATGACCGACGGAGAAAGAGGTCCGAAGACCGGCAGAAAAAAAGCGCCATCAGGCGCTAGCGGAGGCCGTGCGGGAAAGCCATACGCAATAGCAGGCCGCAGCGGCGGGGTTCGGGGCAGAGCCCCGGTTAACACGTGAGCGGTAGACGGGGCACGATCCCGCGACCTTCGGCTTGGGAAGCCAACGCTCTACCAACTGAGCTACTACCGCAATGGATTGCAAAGTTATCAAATAATTTCGGATTTCACGAAAATTCTCAAACTTTCGAGCCAGGCATCCAGCACCGCCCCGGACGGCGCAGCCATCGGAATCCCGTCGGGATTATAGACCGTACCCAGGCGCTCGTGCTTGCCCTTCCCGATGTCGTGATACGGAAGCAGGTCCACTTCTTCGGGCAGCGCGGGAAGCAACTTCAGGAAACGGACGACGGCATCCCGGTTGGCATCGTCCGCATTGACACCGACGATGAGCGGAATACGGATGTAATACGGCACGCCCAGCGTCGCCACCAGAGCGATGTTCTCCAGGATGCGTTCATTGGGCACCCCGGTAAAGTGCGCGTGCAAGGCGCTGTCCATCACCTTCAGATCGACCAGCAGCAATTCGCATTCGGCAGCGACGACACGCACCACGCCGGGCGCGGCATACAGCGTCGTATCGACGGTGCGGTGAAATCCCCGGCGTCCCAATTCCCGCAAGAGTTCCAGGGTATAATCCGGATGCATCAGCGGTTCCCCGCCACAGAGCGTCACACCTCCCCCGCTGCGCTCCATCACGTCGCGCTCCTTCTCCACTTCTGCCATCAGTTCGTCCATCGGCCAGACGCGGCCGCTGATTTCCAGGGCTTTGGAGGGACATTCGCGGGCGCAGGCACCGCAGAGGATGCACTCGGCGCCCGTGGGGCGGATGCCCTCGGGCGTCAGGACCAGGGCCCCCTGCGGGCAGGCGTCCACGCAGGTGGAGCAGCCGATGCAGCGGCTCCGCTTGTAGAGCCGTTGCGGGAGCGGGCTCCAGCTCTCGGGGTTATGGCACCAGACGCAGCGGAGCGGACAGCCCTTCAGGAAAAGGGTGGTCCGGATGCCGGGGCCGTCGTGGAGGGCATAACGCTTGATATCGAAGAGCAGGGCCATGACCGTGATCAATTATCCGACGAAATTACGAATTTTTCCGTAAATTCGAAGGTTCAATACACTGACCATGCACTTCGCCATCAAGAACCCCGCCTGCGACGGCGGAATGAACGACCGGATCCGGCGCCTGCGCCAGGAGAGCGTCGAGACGCCCGCAACCCTGACCATCGAACGGGCGTTGATCGAAACCGCTTTCTACAAAGAGAATTACGGCAAGTATCCCGTGCCCGTGCTCCGGGCGAAGAACTTCTATGAGATCTGCGCGAAGAAAGCCATCTACATCGGCGACGACGAACTCATCGTCGGCGAGCGCGGTCCGCGGCCGAAGGCCGTGCCGACCTTCCCGGAACTGACCTGCCACAGCGTGGAAGACCTCCGCGTGCTCGACACCCGCGACCTGCAGGCCTATCACATCAGCCAGGAAGACATCGACACCTACGCCCGCGAGGTCATTCCCTACTGGGAAGGCAAGACGCAGCGCGAGCGCATCTTCGGCCACGTGTCGAAGGAATGGGAAGACGCCTACCACGCCGGCGTGTTCACGGAGTTCATGGAACAGCGCGCCGCAGGCCACACGGCGATGGACGGAAAGATGTACCACACCGGCCTGCTCGACCTGAAGGAACGCATCCGCGAGCGGATCGCGGCGCTCGACTATATCAACGACCCGGAAGCCACCGACAAGCAGCAGGAGCTCGAAGCGATGAGCATCTCGTGCGACGCGGCCATCCTGCTGGCCGAGCGGCACGCCGCCCTGGCCGAAGAGATGGCCGCCACGGAACTGGACCCGGTGCGTCGTGCCGAACTCGAGAAGATCGCCTCAGTCTGCCACTGGGTTCCGGCACACGCGCCGCGCGACCTCTGGGAAGCCATCCAGATGTACTGGTTCGTCCACCTGGGCACCGTCACCGAACTCAACGGCTGGGACAGCATGAACCCGGGGCACATCGACCAGCATCTGTATCCGTTCTACCGGAAAGGCCTGGAAGACGGCACGCTGACGCGCGACAAGGCCAAGGAACTGCTGAGCTGCCTGTGGATCAAATTCAACAACCAGCCTGCGCCGCCGAAGGTGGGCATCACCGCACGCGAGTCGGGCACCTACAACGACTTCACCAACATTAACATCGGCGGCGTGGACCGCGAAGGCCGCAGCGGCGTCAATGAGCTTTCCTATATGATGCTGGAGATTCAGGAAGAACTGCACGAACTGCAGCCTGGCCTCTCCATCCATATCGCGGAGAACACGCCCGACGAGTTCCTCGAGGCGGGCATCAAGGTCATCCGGCTGGGGCACGGCTATCCGTCGGTATTCAATCCCGACACCTACGTGCAGGAGCTGGTGCGGCAAGGAAAGTCGCTCGAGGACGCCCGCGAAGGCGGGTGCTCCGGCTGCATCGAAGTGGGCGCCTTCGGCAAGGAGGCCTATCTACTGACGGGATACCTCAACACACCTAAGATTCTGGAAATCACCCTGAACAACGGCGTCGACCCCGAGACGGGCAAGAAGCTCGGACTCGAGACGGGCGACCCGCGCGCCTTCCGCGCCTTCGAAGAACTCTACGAAGCCTGGCGGCAGCAGATGGTTTATTTCGTGAACCTCAAGCTGTCGGTCAACAACTACATCGAGCGGATGTTCTCGCTCTATGCTCCGGCCACGTTCCTGAGCCTATGGATCGACGACTGCATCGAGAAAGGACGCGACTACTACAGCGGTGGCGCGCGCTACAATACGACCTATATCCAGTGCACGGGCCTGGGGACGATCACCGACTGCCTGTCGGTGCTGAAGAAGCACGTGTTCGAGGACAAGCGGTACACGATGGACCAGCTGCTCGACGCGGTCGCGCGGAACTTCGAAGGCGAGGAGAAACTCCGCCAGTGGATCCGCAACCACACGCCGTTCTTCGGCAACGACGACCCGTATGCCGATGAAATCGCTGTCCGCGTGTACGACGATCTGGTGAAAGCCATCGAAGGCCGGCCGAACACCCGCGGCGGCAAGACTTGCCTCAATATGCTGTCGACGACCTGCCACAACTATTTCGGCCAAGTCTGCGGCGCCTCGGTCAACGGGCGCTTCGCGCACTTCGCCATCAGCGACGGCACCTCCCCTGCCCACGGCGCCGACACCCACGGCCCGACGGCCGTCGTGCGCTCACTCGGCAAGCTCGACCAAACGAAGAGCGGCGGGACGCTGCTCAATGTGCGCTTTGTCCCGTCGCTCCTGAAAACCGACGACGATGTCCGGAAACTCGGCAGTCTCATCCGCTCCTACTTCCATCTGGGCGGTCATCATATCCAGTTCAACATTGTGGATACGGAAACCCTCCTCGACGCCCAGAAACATCCCGATGACTACCGCGACCTCCTGGTCCGCGTCGCCGGTTATTCCGACTATTTCAATGATATGACCTCGCAACTCCAGGACGAGATCATCGCCCGCACGGAGAACGACGAACTGTAATTCTACCAGCCGAAGCCGGGGCCGCCGGGACCGCCGGCGGCGGAGGTGTAGCTGCTCAGCTTGACGGAGGAACCGCCGCTGAGCGTGGTGCCGCTGTAGGCGTAGCCGCCGAAGAGTTCGGTGCCGCCGCTGACGCTGACACCCGATTTGAGCGTGGGCGTCGAGCTGCCGGATACAACGAGCGACGAGCCGGCATTGGCGGGCGTCCTGAAGGCGAATACGGCGTTGCCGACCGTCAGGCCATACCAGGTGTTCTTGTTCCAGGTGTTGGCGGAATAGCAGGCCTGGGAAAGCGTAGCACCCCGCTCCAGACCGCCGATAGCGACGAGCGTTCCGCCCTGCACATAGAGTTTGTAGCCGCCTTCGGTGTTGGCGTCGATGGCCACTTCGGCGCCGCCGGCACCGATGGCGTAGACCAAGCCACCCTTGATGTAGCAGTTGCCGTTGGCGTCAATACCGTCGTTGCCGGTCGACCAGGCGAAGACGGAACCGTCGGAGATGGTCAGATGGCTGCCGGCGTTGATGGCGTCGTCGCCGGACTGGCTGAAGACCACGCCACCGGTGATGTCGAGCGTGCCCTTCGCCTCGATGCCTTCGTGCGACTTGCAGCTAATATTGAGCGTACCGCCGGAGATGGTGAGATTGCCGTCGAACTTGATGCCTTTCGCCGACACCGAGTCGTCGCTGGATGAGTTGCTGCCGGGACGTCCGTTGTTGCTCTGGCCGTAGTTGGCGCCGGTCGTGACGACCGTAACCGATCCGCCGGCGAAGTAGCCGTCGGCGTCGCCGCTGATGCCTTTGCCGCCGGTGCCGGTATTGCTGATGACAAGGGTGCCGTCGAGCATTTCAAAGAGCTTGTCGGCCTTGATGCCGGCCGTGCCGGTGTATTCGGCGTCTTCATCGTCGTAAGCGGCGGAGCCGGTTACACTGATGGTGGTCTTGCCGCCTTCGAAGCGCACCAGCGAGTCGGAGGTAAAGCCTTTCTTCATCGCGGCCGAAGTGGCGGCGGTCACGTCGCCGGCCGTCATGATGATAGCGTCCTTGCCGCGCACGGCGTGGCCGGCGCTGGAGGTAACCTTGACAGTCGGACTCGACATAAAGCGGACATAGTCGTCGCTCGTGATGCCGGCTTTGCCGCTGGCTTTGACAACCAGATTGCCCTTGCCGCAGAAGATCAGCTGGCCTTCGCTGAAGAAGGCGGCCTTCTCGTCTTCGTCATCGGGCGTCGCCGTGTACTTGGCCCCATCGGCCAGGGCGTTGGAGCCCTCGACAATGACGAACGTGCGTTTCTTGCTCTGGTTGTTGATGGCCGCGCCGGAAGGGTTGGTCAGGCCCAGGCCGCTGAGGCGGATGGCCTGCTTCTTCGAGCTGTAGAGTTTGAAGAAGCCGTCGGTCGCAGTGCCGCTCAGGTCGTAGACGATGGCTTCCTTGGTCGTGTTGTTGACGGTCACGTGATTGCCGGAAACGGTCACGATGCCGTTCTCGTCGCCGGTCACCGTCGCCTGGCTGCCGCCGAAGACGATGGAGATGATACGGTCGAACGTCGTACCTGCGATGTTGTCGTCGGAAGTATCGGCATCGCCGAAATCGTAGGTCGTCGTCGCAGCCGTGCCAGCCGCAACGATGTTCGTCGCAAACGCAGATTCATCGATGGTGGGAACGGAAATCCCACTGATCACCGTATCGTCGGCAGGCAGGGGCTCATCCCCCTCGAAATCGACGCATCCGCCAGCCAGTATGGCGGCCAAAGGTAAAAGAAGGTAAAACGGTTTCATATCGCGTATGTTTTTGAAGATTCGGAATGAAAAAAGCTTTTTCAAGAATTCAGCCATCCCGGAAACGATTCAACGAAACCCCGGATTTCTTCAACGAACAGGCCGGCCATTCCAGGAATAATCCGTATTTTTGTAGAACAAAGAAGCATACTATGGGACTGTCGCTATCGGGTATCCTCCCCTTCGTGCTGCTGGTAGGAATTCATCATTTCCTGCTGGCGCCGATGCTGCGCAGCAGAAAAGTATGGTACGGCGTGCTGACGGCTGTCTTGCTCGCGTTGTTCGGCCTCTGGTGCTTCCACGGACATCGCGGGCCGATGCCGCCCGGACAGGAACAGCGTGAACTGCCGCCTCCCGGTCCCGACCGTCAGCCGGGAAAAGGTCCGATGCGCCCGGAATGGATGGAACTGGCCATCGGCATCCTGCTGATCGGCGGCGACCTGGGCCTGATCACCTACCGCCGGATGCGGCAGAATGAAAAAAGGCTGAAGGAGTTGGAAACCGTCAGCCTTCAGCAACAGCTCGAAGCGCTCCGTTACCAGATCAATCCGCATTTCTTCATGAATACGCTCAACAACATCCAGTCGCTCATCCTCACCGATCCGGACAAGGCGACAGAAGCTGTGGGCGAATTCTCCAAGTTGATGCGCATCGTCCTGTATGAGGGTGACGAACCTACGATTCCCCTTTCGCGCGAACTCGAATATATGCGGCACTACCTGTCCCTGATGCGTCTGCGCTATCCGGAAGAGATCGTCATCGAGGCGGAGTTCCCGGAAGAGACCGGCGGCGCCCTGGTGCCGCCGCTGCTGATGGCCTCATTCGTCGAGAATGCCTTCAAGCACGGAATCAGCTACACGGAGGAATCGTTCGTCAAAGTGGCCGTGTACAGGGACTCCGGACGGGTGACCTTCCACTGTCTCAATTCCCGGCATGAAGGCCGGCAGGACGAGCAGCACGGCCTCGGCCTGGACAATATCCGCAAACGCCTTTCCCTGCTTTACGATACCAATTACCGGCTCGAAATCGAAGAAGAAGCGGGCATCTACAATGTCTTGCTCGATATCCCCGCATGATCAAGGTCCTGGCCATAGATGATGAGCCGCTCGCGCTCAGGCTGCTGGAAGTCTACATTGAAAAAACGCCCGGCATCGAGCTGTTGGCCGCGTGCCGCAGCGCCGCGGAGGCGACGCCTTGGCTTGCGCAGGCTGACGCGATGCTGGTCGACATCAATATGCCCGACCTGAGCGGCATGGAGTTTGTCCGCTCGCTGGAAGAGCCGCCGCTTGTGGTTTTCACGACCGCCTATTCCGAATACGCCGTAGAGGGCTTTCGCGTCAATGCCGTGGACTATCTGCTCAAGCCATTCAGTCTCGATGAATTTCGGCGGGCCATCGCCAAGGTCGAGGAAAGACTCGCCTACCGCCGGACCGCCCAGGATCCGGGCGACAGCTTCCTCCGCCTCAATACCCCGAACCGGAGCCTCCAGATCGACATGGGGCGCATCCGTTACATTGAAGGGATGGGTGAATATATCAAAATCCATCTCGACGGGGAAAACGCCCCGCTGGTCGTATTGTACCGGATGAAAAAGATGGCGGAGGAACTGCCGCAAGGCAGATTCCTCCGCATCCACAAATCGTTTATCGTTCCGGTCGCCCGGGTCCGCGAAGCCCGGCGTCATTCCGTCACGCTCGATGACGGGACCAGCCTGCCGCTGGGCGAATCCTATCAGGACGAATTCCGGGCCCGATTTACTTCTTGAACCATTCCAGGCATTTCGCGCAGAGCGCGGCGATGCCGGCCCAGTCGCCGGAAGCGAGTTTGTCTTTCGGGAAGAGTTTGGAGCCCATGCCGACGGCGGTGACGCCGGAGGCGGCCCAGGCCTTGAGGTTGTCTTCAGTCGGCTCGACCGCGCCGGTGGCCATGATCATGGCCCACGGCAGCGGGCCGAGGACGTTCTTCACGAAGGAAGGGCCGCCGACGTTGCCGGCCGGGAAAACCTTCACCAGGTCGCAGCCCAGCTCCATGGCGCGGACCATCTCGGAGACGGTCCCGCAGCCCGGGCTGTAGGGCACACCCCGACGGTTGGCCACCTTCACGACCTCTTCGGAAAGGCAAGGCGACACGAGGAAGTCGGCGCCGAGCTGCATATACAGCACCGCCGTCGGAGCATCGAGGATCGTCCCCGCACCGAAAGCCATATCGGGGCACTCCTTGCGGGCAAACTCGATGACATCCTTGAATACCCGATGGGCCCCGTCGCCCCGGTTCGTAAACTCGAACGCCCGGATGCCGCCGTCGTAGCAGGCCTTCACGACCTTCTTCGTCAGCTCCACATCCGCATTGTAGAACACCGGCACGACGCCCGTCGTCCGGATCACATTGATCGTATCGATCTTCTTGAATTTAGCCATATGACAATTCTTGTTTCTCATGCGGTGAAGGTATTGTGTCCATATGGACACAATACCTTCACAAGCATAAAATTAACGGGAAACTCTTCCGCTTCCGCCGCCTTTGATGAGACCTTCGACCTCAGCCACAGTGACGCGGTTGTAGTCGCCGATAATCGTGTGTTTGAGACAGGATGCCGCAGCGGCGAATTCGATGGCTTCCTGATCGGTGGGATACGCGATCAGACCATAGAGCAGGCCACCCATAAAGGAGTCGCCGCCGCCGACGCGGTCGACGATGTGGGTGATGTCGTAGCGACGGCTCTGCCAGAGCGTCTTGCCGTCGTAGAGCACGCCGCCCCAGGTATTGTGGTTCGCATTGATCGAACCGCGGAGCGTGACCGCCACCTTCTTGCAGCGCGGGAACATCTTCATCAGCTGCTGGCAGACGCTTTCGAAACGGGACTGATCGATCTCGCCGCCCGTTTTCTCCGCGTCGAAGCCCTCGGGCTTGATGCCGAACTCCTTCTCCGCATCTTCCTCGTTGCCGAGAATCAGGTCGCAGCCGGCCACAAGGGCGGGCATCACCTCCGAGGCGGACTTGCCGTACTTCCAGAGCTTCTTGCGATAGTTCAGGTCGCAGGACACCTTCACGCCGAGTTCGTTGGCTACCTGGATGGCTTCCAGGCACGCGTCAGCCGCTCCCTGGCTCAGGGCCGGCGTAATGCCGGTCCAGTGGAACCAGTCGGCGCCGGCGAGCACCTTGCGCCAGTCCACCATGCCGGGCTTGATCTCGGCGATGGCAGAATTCGCACGGTCGTACACCACCTTGCTGCCACGGGCCACGGCCCCGGTCTCGAGATAATAGATGCCCACGCGGTCGCCGCCGTACACCACGCCGTCGAGGTTCACCCCCAGGCCGCGGAGCTCTGCCAGACACATATCGGCGATATCGTTCT
>JAFRRF010000006.1 GCA_017428245.1 Bacteroidales bacterium | reverse complement strand
GGCCGCGGGCGCCCTCCACGCCGACCAGCCGGGCGAGGGCGGCCGGGCTTGTGCGGGCCAGTTCGCCGATGGTGTTGATGCCGTAGGCGATGAGCCTCTCTTCGGTGCGTTTGCCTACCCAGAGCAGGTCGCGCACGCCCAGCGGCCACATTTTCCGCTCGATTTCTTCCTTCCAGAGGGTGTGTACCTTGTCGGGCTTTTCGAAATCGGAAGCCATCTTGGCCAGGAGCTTGTTGGGACCGATTCCCACGTTGACCGTGAAGCCGAGTTCGCTGCGGATGCGGTTCTTGAGTTCCACGGCGACGGTAACGGGGTCCCGCCGGCCCAGATACAGGGTCATATCGAGGAAACACTCGTCGATCGAAAACTTCTGCAGGATGGGGGAGTAGTCGCGGCAGATGGCGGTAAACTGCTCGGAACAGGTCTTGTACCAGGCCCAGTCACCGCGGACGATCACCAGGCCCGGGCAGGTGCGCATTGCCATCGAGATGGGCTGGGCAGTCTTGATGCCGAGTTTCTTTGCGGGCATCGAGGCGGCGGTGACGATGCTCCGGCGGTCGTTCGGATCGCCCGAGACGACCGACGGAACCAGCCGCAGGTCCGGCTTTCCTTCGCGGACCTGCCGGACGGCACTCCACGAAAGGAAAGCGGAGTTGACGTCGATGTGGAATATGACGCGCTTCATTCCTGCGTGGACTGCTGCAGGGTCTTCTTGTAACAGTCTTCGATGACCAGGCCGGCGAGTGTCATGCCGAAGATGGCAGTGATGTGGGCGGTGGTGCCGTTGATCTGGGCTTTGCGTCCGTCCCACTCGCTGTTGGTGGCGTCGGCGGCCAGGGCGGTGCCGCGGTTGGGGAGGACTTCCTCATCATAGACGCAGCGGAACTTGTGTCCGGGATAAGTGTGGTTCTGCTTGTATTTCTTGCGGATGGCGGCGCCGAGCGGACAGCCGCGCACATTCCAGAATTCGGCCACTTTCACTCCTTGCGGATTGACCTTCAGCGCGGCGCCCATTGAAGAGAAGAAAACTGCCGGAGTACGGGTGGCCCGCAGGATCAGGTCGGATTTCTCCTTGAGGGAATCGATGGCGTCGATGATGTAGTCGTACCGCTCCATTTCAAACGAGTCGGCCGTTTCGGCGGAGTACACGCACCGGATGGCCGTGATTTCGGCATTCGGGTTGATTTCCAGCAGCCGGTCGCGCAAAGCTTCGACCTTGACCTGCCCGACGGTGCGGGTGGTGGCCATCAGCTGGCGGTTGATGTTGCTCGTGCTCACGCAGTCGGAATCGACCAGAGTAATGTGCGTGATGCCGGAACGCACAAGCCCTTCGGCACACCAGCTGCCCACGCCTCCCACGCCGAAAAGGAGGACGCGGACGCTCCCCAGGCGTTCCATCACGTCATTGCCCATCAGCAGGGCCGTACGGCTGTAAATCGGATCTTCGGCGGGCGAATACATGGTCGGTCGTGAATTTGGATACACAAAGGTAAGGATTCTCGGGATTATTTAGTAACTTGCAAGGAAATCAAAACCGATTGCCTTATGAAATGGCTTCATAATCTGCTCAAGGGTATGTCGCTCACCGCTTGCCTGTTCGTGTTTCAGGCCTGCTACGGCACGCCGCCCGGCTATCCGGAAGACTTCTTTGAGGAAGAGAAGATTGAGGCGACCGTCGAACCCGCCGCTGAAACTCCCGCCGAAGAAATCGTTGAGACGGAACTGACGGATCAAATTGTCACCGAGTGACGCAACGTTTCGCGTCTTTTTGCATCTATTAAGAAAAGACAAGCGTATGAAGTGGCTTCACAATCTTTTGAAGGGCCTGTCTTTGACGACGGCCCTTTTCATCTTTCAGGCGTGCTACGGAACGCCCGAAGGTTTAGAACATATATCGATGTCTTTCAAGGTAATGGCGGCCGATACGGGTGAACCTATGGAAGGTGTCAAGGTCAGTGCCCGGGTGAAAGGTTACAATGGTCCGGACTGGACTCCCGGTATCCTGACAGGACCCGACGGGGAAGCGAACGTATATTACTATCGGCGGGACGATGAGGTCCTTCCCCCTGCATTCCGTTTTGAACCGGCCGATGATACGTATCGCGTAAAGGATACGGTTATCACCGACATCTCGCCCCGCCTGATCGAAATCAAGTTGGCCAAAGCTGAATAAATGATCCGTGACGCCCTCTTCCGGCTGTTCCGTGCCAATGAGACGAAGGTCCACGAACTGAACTATCTGTTCTGGGAATGCACCACGCGCTGCAATCTTCACTGCCGCCACTGCGGCAGTGATTGTATGGCGGCGAGTGAAGATGTCGATATGCCGCTGGCCGATTTCCTGAAGGCACTCGACACTATCCCGGTAAAGGAGCGTCCGCCGGAATTCACGGTCGTCCTCACCGGCGGTGAGCCGCTGTTGCGTCCTGATATTGCAGAAGTGGGGCGCGCCATCCGGCAGCACGGCGTGAGATGGAGCATGGTCTCCAACGGCTGGTTTTACGACGAAGCGATGCACCGCAAGTTGATGGGCGCCGGAATGGGCGCCTTGACCATCAGCCTCGACGGGCTGGGAGAGAACCACGACTGGATGCGCGGCCGTCGCGGCGCCTATGATCGCGCAGAGCGGGCCATCGCGCTTGCTGCGAAGGAACCATGTCTCAATTTCGACGTCGTCAGCTGTATCAATCGCCGGAACATCGGGCAGTTGGACGAGATCCACGACAAGTTGCAGTCGCTGGGTGTCCGGCAGTGGCGCATTTTCACCATCATTCCCATCGGCCGGGCCAAGGACGATCCGGAAATGCATCTGACCGATGTGGAATTCACACAATTGATGGATTTCATCCAAGCCAAACGGGAGGCGGCTGCGGCCGTGAAGGAAGGACCGCGGCCGATGAACGTTACCTTCAGTTGCGAAGGCTATCTGGGCCGTTATGAACGGAAGGTCCGTCAGAATCCTTTCTTCTGCCGAGCCGGCATCACCATCGCCTCGGTGCTCATCGACGGTCGTATCTGCGGCTGTCCGAATATCGACCGCGACGTTTTCTCTCAGGGAAATATCTACGAGGACGAACTATGGGACGTGTGGCAGCACCGCTTCCTTCCGTTCCGCAACCGTGAGTGGGCCCGTCGCGGCCGCTGCGCCGACTGCCCGGTGTTCCGTGACTGCCAGGGCAACGGGATGCACAACTGGCACGGCGACTGTCAGGAAGTCATCAATTGCCACTATCAGAAAATCACGAAATTGTGATGCGTTTTTGTTTTTTTTGTAAATTTGAAAGTTAATAGTCTTCAGATTATGAAAAAAACATTCTTCGCCCTGCTGATTGCTTCCTGCCTGCTCTCAGGCTGCGGCATTCTTGCCAACGGTCTTTCCAACATCGATCCTGCCGCACTGGCTACGGCGGCCAATACAGCGATGACGGCCTTGAGCATTTCCGATGAACAGATTGCGCAGCTCAGTGCGGAATCGGTCGCTTATATGGATTCGGTCAACACTGTCGACAGGGGCGCCTATGATAAACGCCTGCGGAGACTGATGGCCAATGTCAAGTCAATCGACGGCATTCCGATCAACGTCAAGGTTTACAAGACGCCGGAAGTCAACGCCTTTGCCTGCGGCGACGGCTCTATCCGCGTCTATTCCGGACTGATGGATGCGATGGATGATTCCGAATTGATGGCTGTCATCGGCCACGAGATGGGCCACGTACGCAACAAGGACACCAAGAATGCGATGAAGAAGACTTATATGGCCTATGCGGCCCGCATCGCCCTGGGCTCTACCGGCAGTGTGCTGGGGCAGCTTTCCACCAGCGTGCTGGGCGACATCGCCCAGTCGTATCTCAACGCGCAGTATTCCCAGAAACAGGAGTTCGCCGCCGACCAGAACGGTTTCCTGTTCACCATCGAACAGGGCTACAGCCCTTACAGTATGTACAATTCCCTGATGAAGTTGCTGAAGATGAACGGCGAATCGGGCAACCGCCCTTCCGGCACCCAGACCGCCTTCTCTTCGCATCCGGCTACCGAGGAACGGGCTGCCCGTATGAAAGCCGCCGCGGATGCCTACGGAAAATAAGGAACTGTCCGTCTTGAAGCATATCGAAGTCGTTGCTGCCGTCATCCGCAGGGGTGACACGATATTCGCTACCCAGCGCGGGTATGGCGAATGGAAGGATTGGTGGGAGTTCCCGGGCGGCAAGATGGAGCCCGGTGAAACGCGGGAGGAAGCCCTCGTCCGGGAAATCCGCGAAGAACTCTCCGCGGAGATTTCCATCGACAAATTCCTTTGTACGGTGGAATACGACTATCCCGCTTTCCACCTGACCCTGCACTGTTACCTTTGTTCTCTGGCCAGCGGGGCGCTGCACCTCAATGAACACGAGTCCGCCCGCTGGCTGGACAGGGATGCCATCGGCAGCGTCGGCTGGCTTCCGGCCGACGAATCGCTCCTGCCGCTGATCGCGCAGGAACTCAGCGCTTGTCGATAATCTTTACGCCGGGATAATCTTTCGGGTTGAAAGTGACCTGCTGTTCGGTGATGCCGAAGGAAAAGTCGCGCATGGTCATCGAAACCCCGGAAACCTTGGCGCTCAGGCTCAGGGGCATATATGTTCCCTTGGCAACGGCCAGGTCTATCGTCTTGGGTGCGTCTTTGTCGGTATTGTCTTTGGATTTCTTGCAGAGGAGATACCAGGCCTTGTCGGTTTCTTTCTTCAGCGTGACATCGTAGCCGTCGGTGAGGCCTTCGAGCATCTCGATATCACCTCCTTCATCGGTTTTTTCGTCGGGTTTCATCTTCGTGATCTCGACCTCGTTCGTCTTGGAATTGTACGTCCACGTGTTTTCTTCGTCGTACCAAGTCGTTATGGCAACGCCCATCGCTTCGGCTTCCAGCCGGATTTTTTTACCAAGGATATATGATTCGGTGGACATTGTGCCCAGGATGGGGATTTTTATATCTACAATCATATGGATGCCGTCGTTTTCGTGCTGGTCCATCTTCGCTTCCATCTTGTCGAGGATTTCTTCCGGTGTCTGGGCGAATGCCATCGCAGAAGCGGCGATGGCGATGAAGAAGGTGAGGAATCTTTTCATACGTGTGTTTTGCCGATGTGAATACTTTGTTTCATAGCCCGGCTTCAGTCAAAAAGCGTTCCGTACTGTTTCCTGAAACGATGTTTTATAGCCGGATGCTTTTTTTCAGGCGGATATCTTCGGAAGAGGCGCCGATCTGGATTCTGGCGCGCCTGCCCGGAGCGGTGAAGGCGTGGGTGTCCATATTCCACAATTTCAGGTCTTCAGCCGGAACGACCAGTTCCACGTCCCTGGTTTCCCCTGCTTTCACGGCAATCCGTTCGAAGCCGCGCAGGCGCCGGGCCGCATCATCGCCCTTGAAAGCAGCGTAGAGTTGGACGACTTCTTCGCCGTCCCTTGCCCCGGTATTTTTCAGGCGGAAGCGGAATACATAGTTGTCGCCGTCCCGCACGACTTTCAGCCGGGAATATTTAAATGTGGTATAGCTGAGACCGTATCCGAACGGGAAAAGCGGTTTTCCTTTGAAATACATATACGTGCGTCCGTGGCGGATGTCATAGTCCAGCATATTGGGCAGATCCAGGATGTCGCGTACCCAGGTCTGGGTAGTCCGTCCGGCAGGATTGTAGTCGCCGAACAGCACGTCGGCCAGGGCATTGCCCAACTCCTGGCTGCACTGCGTCAGGTGAACGATGGCCGGCACGTGTTCCGCCGTCCAGCCTATGGCGAAGGGGAAACTGGAAATCAGGACAGCGACGGTGTTGGGATTGGCCTGCCAGACCACTTTGATGAGGTCTTCGGTCTCCAGCTGGAGAGATCGGCGGTCCATGGCTTCCCGTCCGTCACCGGCCACCACACCATACGCCCAGGGTGACTGTACGGTCTGTGCATCCCAGTCCGGGCTGGTGTTGGGATGATTGCCCACGCAAACGATGCAGATATCCGCCCAGCGGGCCAGTTCCTGAGCCGATCCGTCGGAATCCCAGCGTTGGAAACGGACCTCGGTTTTCGTGCTGTCCACAGCGGCCCGGATGCCTTCCAGCGGACTCACGCGATAGGAGGGAAGGGCTCCGTACCAGTCTTTCAGTACTTTTTCGGCCCGGTTGCCGAACACGGCGATTTTCGTGACCTTGTCGCGGTCCAGCGGCAGCAGGTCTTTTTCATTTCTGAGCAGGACGATGGATTTCTGCGTCACCAGACGGGCTTTTTCGCGGGCTTCCTGCGTCTCCCAGGGAATCTCTTCTCCGAAATCCATTTCGTCGTACGGACATTCGGCATCCAGAAGTCCGAGCCTGAGCATCGTGCGGAGATTGCTCCGGGTCCGGGCATCCAGCACCTCTTCGGAAATGAAACCACCTTCCCAGGCTGCCCTCACCTGTTCGAAGCGGGAGTCGATGAACCGGGTGAGTCCGGCTTCCAGGGCCATTTGGATGGCCTGGTCCAGGCTGTCGGCATAATGGTGCATCGTGACCATGAAGGGCAGGGCACCGGCATCGTCCACGATGGTTCCGTCCATGCCCCATTCGTCGTACAGGATTTCCTTGATGAACGGTGCGGCAATGCAGGGGACGCCGTTGTACTCGTTGTAGGCGGTCATCAGGGATTTGGCGCCCGCACGGGCCCCTTTCCAGAAACCGTAGGAATAGTAGTCGCGGAAAAGCGCCTCGTCGAAGCGGGAGTCGGTGCGGAAACGGTTGTCCTCGTTGCTGTTCGCCAGAAAATGTTTCATCAGGGAAGCGCCGCGCCAATAGTGCGGATCGTCACCCTGGATACCCTTTACCTCGGCCGCCACCATCTCACCCACGAGGTACGGGTCCTCCCCGAAACTCTCCTCCGTGCGGCCCCAGCGGGGATCGCGGGCCAGATCGGCGTTCGGCGCCCAGAGAATCAGGCATTTATAGGGCAGATTCCTGGAATGGAATCTCGCTTCGTGTGACATGACTTCACCGACCAGGTGCGCCATCTCCCGGTCCCAGGTTTCGCCGATGCCGTAGGCTTGCGGAAAAGCTGTGCTGTGCTGGTATTTCTGTTCGGGCCGTCCGACGCGTTCACCGCCGCCCCACAATCCGGGGAGGTCGGTGGCCCCGCCGCGTACGATGCCGTGGATGGCCTCTGTCGCGCCGGGATTGGCGATGCCGAGGCGCGAGACACCCTGCCCGGTCAGGGTGGAGAGCTTTTCATCGACGGTCATCAGGGAGAGGACGTTGTCGAGGCGTTCTTCTTCGGGCAGGGCCGGATTCCGGAAAGGATACTCCTGCGCGCGGAGCATCTGCGATGCCGCGAGAAGTATCAGGATGAGCAGTAGTTTTTTCATGGGTTGTCGGTCTGTTTCCGCGAAGATACGAAGAAACTGCCAAATATTTTTTGACGAAATCAAAAGTATCTGTTATATTTGTGGGAAATCTCTAACTTTTCATACAAATGGAAGATAAAGACGGAAGATACATCTTCGGTGTCGTGAAGGTGGGTGACAAAGGGCAGATTGTAATCCCCAAAGATGCCCGCAAAGTTTATGATATCAAACCGGGCGATGCCCTGATGATGCTTGGAGACCAGCGGGGCATGGCGCTCCTGAAGACGGAAGTTTTCCAAAGTGTCATCGACCAGGCGATGGAGGGCCTTTCCAAATGAGAAAGCACTGGATTGACAATCTGCGCTGGGTGACGGTCCTCCTGGTGCTGCTGTATCACGTTTTTTACTTTTACAATAACAAGGGTGTCTTCGGCGGCATCGGCGGATTCGGCGAGTGGCCGCAGGTGAAACAGTATCAGGATGTGGTGATGTATATCCTGTACCCCTGGTTCATGCCGCTGCTCTTCCTGCTGGCCGGCATCAGTTCCCGGTATGCGCTGGAAAAGCATTCCGGCAGGGAGTGGTTCCGCGCCCGTACGCGCAAACTGCTGGTCCCGGCCACGATCGGCCTGTTCATCTTCCAATGGATGGTGGGTTACTTCAACACGGCCGTCGCCGCCAGGACGGGCGCTTTTGACGGCATGCCCGGCCCGGCACGTTTCTGCCTTTGGGCCGTCAGCGGTATCGGTCCGCTGTGGTTCATCCAGGACCTCTGGCTGTTTTCCCTGCTTTTGTTGCTGGTCCGCAAACTCGATCCGAAAAACCGTTTTTATGAGTGGTGGGGCAGGGTTGCCCGGGGCAAGGCGGGCCTTGTATGGATCATCCTGCTGGGCGTGCTTTTCTGGGCTGGTGAACAGTTGCTCATCTCCAATCCCCGGCCGGAGTCGCCCGACGGGCTTTATAACCTGTATAAGCCGCTGTTCTATCTGATCCTGTTCCTGCTGGGCTACTTCGTTTTCGCCCACGATGCCGTTCAGGATATGCTGGGCAGGTATTGGATTCCACTGGCAGGCGCCGCCCTGGCGACGGGCGTCCTGCTGGTTGTCTTCACCTTCGGACAGGACAATACTTCACCGCAATACCTCGGCAGGCCGCTTGCCTGCCTCTACGGCTGGCTGGCTTGTCTGGCTATGACGGCGTGGTTCCGGGCCCGTTTCGACAGGACCTCGCGTTTCGCCGGTTATATGACCCGTTCCAGCTTCGGTATCTACATCGTCCACTATCTGGTAATTGCCAGTTTCGGCTATATGATGAAGCAGTACACCCAACTGCCGCCCTGGGCGATGTACGTCATTCTGACCATAGCCGTGTTCGCCCTTTCGCCGCTTCTCTACGAGATCATCCGCCGCATCCCCTTCGTCCGGTGGTGCGTACTGGGCGAAAAGAAAAGATGACAATCCGGGATTACGGACGGACGGCCGCGGGCGTCCAGTTCTTGAAAAAGCGCAGGACCTTGTCTTTGTCGTAGCCTTTTCCTTCCTCCAGGAAACTGGAGTCCTGGGTGTGGAGAATATTGCCTTTCCCGTCAAGGACGACGAAGACCGGGTAGCCGAACCGCCCCGGATTGCCGAGCCGCTTCATCATCTTTTCCGAACGCTGTTTGCGTGCGGGATCATTCTTGAAGGTGCCGGGAGAATAGTCGACGTGGATATAGACGAAGTTGTCGCCGACCATCCGGCGGATTTCCTCGTCTTTGGTAATGAAATCGGCGAAACGGAGACACCAGGGGCACCAGTTGCCGCCCACCTGGCAGACCACGAACTTGCCTTCCGCCCTGGCCTGTTTCACGGCCTGGTCGATCTGCGTGTTCTGGTCGATGGTTTCGTCGTACACTTTTTTCATTCCTTCCTGGGCTCCGGCCGTCCAGGCCAGGAGCGTCACAAGCAGTGTGAGGGTAAACAGTCTTTTCATGGTTCTGACAGCTTTTTTGCGAAGATACAAAGAATGTTTCAATACTGTTGGGTATTTCGGGAACATACGTTATATTTGGAGAAATCTCCAGCTTCTCATACAACAAACGGGAGATCTTGACTATGAAACGTGATTATTTTGAAGGGGCCGATGTGGCCGTCACCATCTGTGCCAAAGATGGCACCATCCTGGATATGAACGCAAAATCCCGCCGGACATTCTTGAAACCGGGACAGGAAAGCATTATCGGGGCAAATGTTCTGGACTGCCATCCGGAGCCGGCCCGGTCGCTCCTGGCCGATATGTTGGAGAATCCGCGGACGAATGTCTATACCGTGGAGAAAGAGGGCGTCAAGAAACTCATTTTCCAATGCCCGTGGTACGACGGAACGGAATATGCCGGTTTTATGGAATTGTCTATGGTTTTGCCGGAAGTGATCCCGAATCGGGTGCGGCCGTCTTCTCGGCGTTCTTGAATTTGGCCAGTTCCACTTCCAGTTCCGTGATTTTCTGGTTAAGGTCCTGGATCTTCTGGAGATAGTGCTCATTCAGGTCGCGGATCACTTCGTTCTTGTTGAAATTCTGTACGGCGGCTTCCTCGTGGAAAACGATCTGGTCGCTGTGAAGTCCGTAACTGGTGGCATTCCTGAGCAGGATCTGCTTGGCGGTATAGTCGAGCGCCTCTCCGGCAAGGTATATGTCGAGCGTCTGGTGACGTCCTTCCAGATTGACCTGATGGTCAAAGATATAGCTGGAACCGATGGTTTTGTTGCTTTGGACGAACCGTTCGGCGTTGATGGCGAAATTGTTGTCGCGGATGGTACCGACCGCGGAAATGATGCTTGGAACGATCATCACCAGCAGGGCTGCGGCCACGATGTGCCGGCTGCGCCTGCGGCGGGATTCATCGGTAGCGGCACTCTCGAAGCCCAGGAATTTGACTACGGCGAAAGTGGCGATGGCGATGAAGAAACTGTTGATAAGGAAGAGGTAGAACGCGCCGAAGATATAGTTTACCTTCAATGTAGCGATGCCGTAGCCCATCGTGCAAAGCGGCGGCATCAGCGCCGTAGCGATGGCTACGCCGGATAGTACGGTCCCACGTTCCTTGCGGGCGTGTTCCAGCATGCCCGCCGTTCCGCCGAACAGGGCGATGAGCACGTCGTAGATGGTCGGCCGGGTACGTGCCAGCAGCTCCGTGGGGTTGTTCAGACGAAGCGGAGAGATCAGGAAATAGATGCTTGCAACTGCGATGCTGATGGCAACCATGACGAGAAAATTCTTACCCGAATTCTTGAGCAGTTCCGTATCGTTCGTCCCAAGGCCGAGACCCCACCCCATGATAGGTCCCATTACGGGCGAGATAAGCATCGCACCGATGATGACCGGAATCGAGTTGACGTTCAGACCGACCGATGCGATGATGATGGCGCACGCCAGGATGATGACGTTCGGCCCGCGGAAAGCGATATTTTTTTTGATGGCCGCTGCCGCCTTTCCACGCTCGATATCATCCTCCAGATAGACGATACGTCGTAAATATCGGGTGAATTTGTTCATAGTCAACGACAAAGATTTACAAAAACCGATAATGTGAAAATGTGATTACCGTTTTTTGCCCTGTAGGTATGCCTTGAAGAAACGGCCCTGGGTGGTCGGCGTGAAATCCCAATCGCTGATGAGCATAGGCGCCCAACTTGTGTCGAAGCACCAGACCGTGAACGAGATGCCTTTTTCTTCGAAATAACGGGTGATGTGTTCGCCATAAACTTCGGTTGACATGACCGGGATATGGGCGCCCGGTTCATCTGCCAGGCAGAAGCCGATCTCCGTGCAGATGACGGGATAGGTGTCGGCCACGAAGCCGAAATCCTGTTCCCATTGCGCTTCCCACGGCTGCTCGCGCTTCATCGGGTAGGGGTGGGACACGTAGGCCACATTCTCGCGGGCGACGGGCGCTTCCGCCACCGGCGTCAGGTCGTACGCCCAGTTGAATCCGGCGCACAGGCAGACGGCCTTGGGATTGTAAGCCCGGACCGTGTCGATGATCTGCTCCTGCAGCGCTTTCCATTCGGGCCAGGTGCAGGTCCCGACGCCTTCGGCCGTGACGGTCGGTTCGTTGAACAGTTCGTACAGCGCCACGGCGGGTTCGTCCTTGTAGCGCTGGGCGACGGTGCGCCAGAACCTGAACGTCTCCGCTTTGGTGGTGTTGTACATCGGCGAGGTATACAGCTCATCCTTGAGGTTGCCGATGGAGTGCCAGTCCATGATGACGTACAGCCCGTGCTTCTTGGCCCATTCGATGCCCTGGTCCATGGCCCGGAAGGTTTCCTCCCAGCCCAGGGAATTGAGGTTGGCCGGATGGACGGCGAAACGCACCACGTTCGCACCCCAGTCGGCGGCCGCGGCGAAATACCGTTCGTTCCACTGCCCTTCGCGAACCAGTTTGACCGGATCGGAGAAGCAAAGTCCGCGGAAGACGATTTCCTTCCCCTGCGGGTCGACGAATTGGTTTCCTTTGACTTTCACCCATCCGCCGTCGGATGAACAGGAAAGGGTCAGTGCGGCCAGGAGCACGGCGGCCGCTGCGAGGAAGAATCTTTTCATGGTCGATAGTTTTCTCAAATGTAGTCAATCCCTTTCAATCTTGCAACTTATGTGGAATTTCCGGTCGGAATTGCGTATCTTTGTCCTATGAACCGAAGCGCACAAATCGTCCGGACCAGCGTGGTCGGCATTGTCACCAATGTCCTGCTGGCCGCTTTCAAGGCCCTTGTCGGCGCCCTTTCCCACAGTATCGCCATCGTGATGGACGCCGTCAACAATCTGAGCGACGCCCTCTCCAGCGTCATCACCATCATCGGGACCAAACTCTCCCAGCGTCCGGCCGACCGCAAGCATCCGTTCGGTTACGGGCGGGTGGAGTATTTCAGCGCCATCATCATCGCCGTCATCGTCCTGTCGGCCGGCGTCACTTCGCTCATCGAATCGGTCAAGAAGATTTTCGCGCCGACGACGCCCAGCTATACCACGACCACGCTGATCGTGATCATCGTGGCCATCGTGGTCAAGCTCCTGCTGGGCTGGTATGTGAAAAAGCAGGGGAAGAAACTGAAAAGCGACGCCCTCATCGCTTCCGGTTCCGACGCGCTGTTCGACGCGGTGATTACACTGGCGACGCTGGTCTCCGCCGGCGTGATGCTGATCTGGGGCGTTTCGCTCGACGGTATCCTGGGTACGCTCATCTCGGCGCTCATCATCAAGGCCGGCATCGAGATGCTGGCTTCCCCGGTCGGCGAGTTGCTGGGGTCGCGGATTTCGCCCGAACTGGTGTCCGAGATCAAGAAAGAGGTCATGGCCTGCCCGGAAGTCCACGGCGTCTATGACATCATTCTCCACAACTACGGTCCCGAAGTGATGATCGGCTCGCTCCACGTGAGCGTGGACGATACCCTGACCGCCCAGGACATCCACGGGCTCACCCGGACGATTTCCCGGCAGATGTTTCAGGAACACGGCATTGTGATGACCGTCGGCGTCTATGCCGTAGCCACCGGGGAGAACCAGCGGAAAGAGCTCCAGACCCTGGTGATGCGCACGTTGGCCGAACACAAGGAACTGATCCAGGTGCACGGATTCTATTATTCGGAGAAAGACCGGCTCGTCACGGTCGACGTGGTCCCGGACTTGTCGGTCCGGGACGATGTGGCACTCTGTCAGGCGCTGACTGCGGAACTCGGCGCCCTGATTCCCGACCAGACGGTCCTGGTGACCGTCGATCACAATTACAGCGAATAACTGTTTCGTCAGTGAATCGGGCGAAAAAAAATTAAAAATATCGCTTGCGATATAAAAAGAATATGTATATTTGCATCGTGAACGATATAAATAATATGCATATGGACAAGATTTATGATTTTAAAGCCCTGAACAACAAGGGCGTGGAAGTAGATTTCGCACAGTATGAAGGCAAAGTCCTGATGATTGTCAACACCGCTTCGAAGTGCGGCTTCACCCCGCAGTACGACGGGCTCGAAGCCCTCTATCAGAAATACAATGACCAGGGTCTCGTCATCGTCGGCTTCCCCTGCGACCAGTTCGCCCACCAGGAACCCGGCACCAACGAGGAGATCGCTGAGTTCTGCCGCATCAACCACGGCGTCACCTTCCCGCTGATGGCCAAGATCGAGGTGAACGGCGACAACGCGCACCCCATCTACAAATACCTGAAGTCGGCCGCCAAAGGCACGTTCGGCAACGCCATCAAGTGGAATTTCACCAAATTCCTCATCAACCGCGACGGAACCGTCGTCAAACGCTTTGCCCCGACCGTGACGCCGGAGAAGATGGAAAAAGACATCCAGGAAATGTTATGATCAAACCGCAGTTCAAACTCGACAACCAGATCTGTTTCCGGCTCTACACCGCCTCGCGTCTGATCACGCAGGCTTACCATCCGATGCTGGCTGCGCAAGGCCTTACCTATCCGCAGTACCTGGTGCTGATGGTCCTTTGGGAGAATGACGCGCAGCCGGTCAACGATATCGCCAAGCGATTGTTGCTGGAAACCAACACGGTCACACCGTTGCTCAAACGGATGGAGACCGAAGGTATCGTGACGCGGACACGGGGCAGGGATGATGCCCGCCAGATGATCGTAAAGCTCACGAAAAAAGGTCACGATCTGCAGGAAAAACTCACCGATATGCCTGAGGCTGTCGGCAGTTCCCTGCTCTGCGAAACCGTTACGCCGGAAACCGTCCCGAGCCTGTACGCCATGCTCGACGGAATTATCAACCAATTGCTCTCCTGTCCGCCATCGTTATGAAAAAAAGCTTCCTGATCGGAGCCGGTCTTATTATAGCCGGTCTGGTCTTGCAGGCAGCCGTTGGTCCGTTCCATTGGGACTGGCTGGCCTTTCCGGTCAATCTGACCGTCCTGCTTGTTTTCCTGGGACTTCTTGTGGCGGCGTATCTTCTCCGTCACAAGATTCCCTTTTTTGCGTGGATGATGACGCTGGATGCCGCTGTCCCGGCGGTGATCTGCGCTCTTGCGCTGACGCTCGTGATGGGTTTGACGGCCCAGCGGGATGACGGCGGTGGCATTCCCTGGATCTCGCAGATGCTCGATTTCTGGCCTTTCGTGCTCAGTTATGCCTGGCTGATGGTCATTCTCGGCCTGACGACGCTCAATCATCTGCTGCATTTCACTGTGCGGGAAATCCCTTTCCTGCTCAACCACCTTGGCCTTTTCCTGGCGCTGGTCTGCGGTGCGCTCGGCGCCCCCGACACGCAGCGCCTTCATATGACCACCCGCGAGGGCGAAACCACGTGTCAGGCGAGCGATGAAGCCGGCGTCGTCCACGAATTGGACCTGTCCGTCGAGCTGCACGATTTCATTATGGAAGAATACCCGTTGCAGCCCGGCGCGAAGATGCGCATGCCCAAGCGTTTCGCCTCCGATGTGACGGTCCGTACGAAGAAAGGGGAGGTCATCCCCGCGGTCATCGAGGTCAACAAGCCCCTGCAGGCCGGCGGATGGAAAATGTATCAATACGACTATGACGAAGAAAAGGGGACAGAGAGTGAAATCAGCGTTCTGGAACTCGTCCGCGAGCCCTGGCAGCCCTTCGTTCGGACCGGCATCCTGATGATGCTGGCCGGCGCCCTGTGTCTCTTCTTCTTCATGGCCCCGCGCCCGAAAAAGGAGGAACAATTATGAGTTGGGATGTTTTTGTCTGGTTCGCCCTTTCGGCGGTCCTTTGCTGGGCGCTCGGCGCCTTCTTTGCCTGGAAGGGCCGCAGGACGCCTACGCTGCTCCTGACCCTGCTGGGCCTGCTGATCTATGCGGCTTTCATCATCGGTTTCTGGATCTCGCTCGACCGTCCGCCTTTGCGCACGAAGGGTGAGACGCGGCTGTGGTTTTCGTTCTTCCTGCCGCTGGCCGGCATTATCGTCTACAGCCGCTGGCGCTACAAGTGGATCCTGAGTTTCACCACGGTCCTGGCGCTGGTTTTCATCTGCGTCAACCTCTTCAAGCCGGAGATCCACAACAAGACGATGATGCCTGCGCTGATGAGCCCCTGGTTCGCTCCGCACGTGATCGTCTATATGCTTTCCTATGCGATTCTCGGCGCTTCGGCGGTGATGGCCGTTTACCTGCTGTTCTTCCGCCGCGGGAAGACCACCGATGCCGAAATGGCGATGACCGACAACCTGGTGTATGTGGGCCTGACGTTCCTGACCTTCGGCATGCTCTTCGGCGCTCTGTGGGCCAAGGAAGTCTGGGGCGGTTTCTGGGGATGGGATCCCAAGGAGACCTGGGCGGCGATCACCTGGCTGTGCTATGTGCTGTACATCCATTTCCGCCGGGCCCGCCCGCAGGAGAAGCGTACGGCGCTCATCCTGCTCCTGTTCTCGTTCCTCTGCCTGCAGATGTGCTGGTGGGGCATCAACTACCTGCCTTCTGCGAAGGAGTTTTCCGTTCACACGTATTAGCCGGACGGTCCATGCACCAGGCGAAGGCGCGGGCCATCCGGCCTTCGTTGTCGGTGAAATGATTACCTTCTTCCCAGACCAGCGTCCGGCGCGACGGGCCCAAGCGGGCCTGCAGCAGCGCGTCGTATTCCCGAAGGCAGTCCCCGACCCGGGCAATGGCTTGATTCTTCACGTGTTCTTCGCGCCGTCCGAGGCTTAGATAGACAGATTCGGCCGCCGGTATGTTTTTCCGGGCAAAGGGGATCCAGTCTTTGATCCACACGGAAGGGGAGGCCGCCGCAATGGCCTTGAAACAGTCTGTCCGGCTTGCCGCCCAGAGTGCGAACAAACCGCCCAGCGAGTAGCCGCCCAGGATGACGGGCCGCTCTCCAAATTGTCCTTTCAATTCGGGGATCAGACTTTTCAGGATGAATTGCAGCGTGTCCGGGGCGAGTCTGCCCGCTTTCTCTTCGCGGGAGATGTTTCTGTCCGGCCAGGGCATCAAGTCCAGGATCCAGTCGTCCAAATCAATGGCCGTCAGGATAAAAGAGTGCTTCGACAGGGCTTCAATCTGCGCCGCTTCCGCTTCCAGCGTGGCGGTTTCGTGGCGCGCGGAAGGCTGTATGAGCAGATATTCCGGATCGCCCGGCCCGTCCGGTCCGAACAGCCGGCAGGTCCTGCCATCTATGGAAAGGCTTTTCGTCAACGCGGGAAGAAGCGGGGGACGCTGCGGCAGTAATCCGCGTATCCGGGATACTTGCCGGAACTGATTTCCTCAGCCAGCGACGAGCTCCCCTGGAACAGGACGATCAGCAGCAGCGCGCCGATGATGCTCCAGTTGAGGATGCCCATACCCGCAGCGATGGAAAAGAGGTAAAAACTCGCCCAGATGCTCTGCTCCGCGAAATAGTTGGGATGGCGGCTTCGTCCCCAGAGGCCTGTGGCGTTGAATCCCTTGTTATAGGGTGCCGGCAGTTCCTCCAGTTTTTTTCCTTCACCGATCAAGGCCCATTTCCGGGTCTGGAAAGCCCATTGCTGCTCGTCGGCGACGGTTTCCCATACGATGAATCCCAGCATCAGGACGGCGGCGATGCCGTCCAGCCAGCCGAAAGGCTTGTCTGAACGCATGGCCACCAGGGCGGGGAAGGTGGTCATCAGCACCAGGGCGTTCTGGTAGATGCAGATGAAGCCGAGGTCGAAAAGCGCCCAGGCCCAACGTTTTTTGAAAGCCTGTCCGGAACGGACCACGGCCCATCGGTAATCTTCCGTGCCTTCCCAAAATTTAAGCTTGTAGGCCCCTTTCCGGGCGAAATTCCAGGTAAGCCGGATGCCCCAGAGCGTAGCCAGTACGGCCATCACGACCAGTCGCGGATTCATACCGCCCTTGGCCGCGATCACCCAGGTATAGGCGATGGGCAGCAGGCTCCACAGTTTGTCCATCTGGCTGTTGTTGCCGGTGGCTTCGCCTGCGATGAAACAGAATGCCGCACTGCAGGCGGCGATGATGCCCAGGATTCTGAGTGTGTCCAGCTGGGTTGCGTCCAGCCGGGGCCCGACCGTGAAATACAGGATCGGGCATACGATGATGGACAGCAACAGCAGCGTGGCCATCAGGGGAATATTTATTTTCTTCATAACGATCGCTAATCCAGTCCGGGCCAGGTACCGCGAATCTGCTTGCACTGCGTATAGCAGGAAGGGCAGTTGAAAACCTTGTAGTGGTCGTCGCCGTCTTTGAGGAAAATATCCACCGCACGCTGGTAGGTATCCCATCCGTCGGCCAGAATATAAAGATACGTGACTTCCCCGCCCGTGAGCGGCGCTGCTTTCACGCCGTTCGGCGACGGACACATTTCCACGGTATAGGGCTTGTCGGGCGTATAGGCGTTGGACGGCTCGGCTCCCTTGAGCAAGGCGGCGGGCAGGTAGCGCTGGATGTAGGAATCATTTTCCGGAGAGAAACGTGAAGGCACGAACTTCTGCTTCAAAATGCCCGTAATCCCGCTCACCGTCGCGGAGCTGTTGCAAAGCAGGTTCAGGCAGCGTTCCCCCACGGTTGCATCGCGTGCGTAAAGCTCGATGGCCATGGGAACCATGGCTGCCGTTCCCTGGACGCTCTTGCCCAGCAGGTTCTGATAGACCGCTTCGAATTCGGCATAGTCCGACGGAACATTTGTAAACGTGACGGTCGCCGTCGGGGTCTTGAACTGGCCGCTTGTATGGTCTATCACACCCGATACCGTGTAGGTATGGTCGCCGTAGCGCAGCGTATTTCCTTCGACCACGGCTTCGCCCGTCAGGTTGCCCAACAGGCCGCCGTTGCCCAATTCCTCGTCCTCGTCCTCGGCCGTATTGCCGGCCAGATTGGAAACGACGGCGCCCAGGACTTTTTGTACATTGTCGCAGCTTGTCAGCGACAGGCAGGCACAGGTGGCCAGAATGATCATCAAAATACGTTTCATAGGGGATTAGGTTAGGGTGATTGCTTGGCTGTTTCTATGTAAGAACAGATTCTGTCTTTCAAAAATACGCAAATTTCTCTAATAACGGGCGGAGAACGGAGGTCCAGACCGCGTAGCCCCTGGGACTGAGGTGAAGAGCGTCGCCGGCGAAGAATTCGTCACGGGCCTGGCCGTTTTCGTCCAGCATCGGTGTGGTGACATCGACGAAGTGGATGCCGCGTTCCTGGGCGGCATACTCCTTCAGCAGCTCGTTGGCCACGGCTTTCTTGCCCCAGGTATTCTTCTGCAAGGGCGCATATTTGATGGAGAGCAGATAGAGCTGCGCTTCCGGGAAAACTTCCAGAAGCTTGCCGCAGAAGACGCGGTACAGGTCACAATACTGCAGCGGCGTGAGGTCGTCGTCGTTGCCGCAGAGGTCGTTGTCGCAGTAGATGACGACCGCTTTCGGATGATAGCCGGCCGTCAGCCGGTCGAAATACACGAGCTGGTCGCGGAGCGTGGAGCCCCCGTAGCCGCGTCGCACCGTCTTGAGCGGTGCGAGGTCCTCGGCCACAGTGTTCCAAAAGACGATGGACGAACTGCCCAGCAGCAGCACGTCACACGCCGCCTCCTCCGGCGTCGGCGTGCCGAGCGTCGCCACCTCCTTGTCGTAACGGTGGAGCCAGTCGTTCGGGGCCAGGTACCGGACAGGAACCGTGGCGGCCAAAGATGTGTGGGACCGGCTGTTATCGAGGACGCTGTTGCCCGCACCCGGGCAATAGAGGGTTTCCATCGCATAGACCGCCATCTGCCCTGAATCGTGTCCGACGCCCGGAACTTCGCAATAGGTCCAGCTGAACGGAACCGCCAGGCGCTGCGCCTCCTTGCGGAGGTAGGCGAAGAAGGTCCGCGCCCGGTCCAGCCGGTTGATGCCTTGCGCATCGGCCTCGGGCGTCTTGCGGAGCACGCCGCCGCGGTCCGTATCCAATGCACCGACCTGCAGGATCATTTTCTTGCCCAGGAACCGGGCGATCACCTCGTCGGAGGCCCGGTCCGTGTCCTTGAGTCCGTAGGGATACGGCTGCGACGGGTCCGGGAAGGTAAACCAGCCCGGCGCTCCGACGACAGCCCGGTCCACATACGGGGAGTCGTGGAACAGGAGGAACCGGTGGATGAACTGGCCGCCCGCCGAATGGCCGATCATATCATAGCGCGCGGCCCGGATGGCGGAATGCGCCTTGATGAACTCGAAAATCCGGTCGGGAAGCTGGACCGTCCGGTCGGCCGGTTTCTTGAGACGGCCGTCTTTGTCGCGGATGCCCACTTCCTGATACTCCCGCACCGGATAGGTGTCCGACGGGAATTCCAGGGAGAAAGCGATGACATTCACTTCGTCGAGCTTCTCCCGCACCGAATCCAGCAGTGGCTTCGCATCCCGCCCTGCCCCGGGAATGAGCATCAGGACCTGCGCCGTGGCCGGATCGGCCGTCTCCGGAAAATGGTAATAGATGTTGACCGGCCTGTCGGCGAAAGGCTTGTAGGCGTTGAATGCGACGACCCCGCTTCCCGGACGGAAAAGCGGAGCCGCCAGTCCCTGCACGGCCATCAGGAGGCAGCAGGAGAGCAGGAAGAAGAAGCGTTTCATTAGAAATCCGTTTTCACAAAGTTGATTCTTTCCCGACTATTTTTTCCAGACGTGGAGGATCTCACCGATGTACACGGTGTGGATCCCGGTACCGCTGCGCTCGTACCAGTCGCGCTGTTCGGGCGGCAGAAGCTCTGCATCGAACTGCTTGGCGTAGATTTTTTTGCACTCGATGGCCAGGTCGGCCTCGGCATAGATGGGATTGCCCAGCCCGGTAAATTCGACGGTGAGTCCTGCGCCGGCTACCTTGTCTTCATCCCGCCCTGAAACACGGCCCAGATAGGCCAGTTTGTCTTTCATAGAGGCGGGGAAGTGCGTCACGGTAAAGTAATCGTTCTCCTCCATAAACTGGTAGGTATATCGGCTGGTGGAAACATAGACGATGAATACGGGCTTGCCCCAGAGTTCACCGATGGAACCCCAGGAGATGGTCATCAGGTTCATATTGCCTTCCTTTCCGGCCGAAAGTTCCAGCCAGTCCCGGTCGATCATCTGAAGGGGGTTCAGTTCAATTTCCGCAGGTTTGATTTCCTGCCAGGGCTTGTCCTGGGGCTCCGCTCCTTTCTGGGCGTTGTTTCCGCACCCCACGGCCATGATTGCAGTTAGTAATAGGGTGATAATCTTTTTCATACGCCAAAGATAAACAAAATACACCTTACTGGAACAGTGCGGTTATGACAGTCGCTATATCTTTCGTCCTGTCTCTGAAAATGATGGCTCCGGTTTCTCCGTCAATGACCAGATAGGCCGGGATGCCGTGGAGGGCATACTCCTTCCACATCCCTTTGTCATTCCTGCCAGGATTGACATCCCGTACATTAACCCAGGTCATACCGCTTTCCGGCAGGAAGTTCTTCCAGTTCCTTTCATTTACATCTTCCGAAACGGAATAGATCTCAAGCCCTTTGTCGTGATACTCTTTATACAGAGCTTGCAATTTTGGAATGGATTCCCTGCAGGGGGAGCACCAGGTAGCCCAGAAATCCAGGAGGATGTATCGGTTGGCCGGGTTGTTGACCACGGAACTCAGACTGATCAGGTCGCCGTCAATGTCCGGAAACTCCATGTCGATAAAATAGTTCGGACTCTCGCTTCCCTCCGGTGCGGGTTCCGTTTTTGCCCGGTAGGTCAATGCTTCCCGGAACTCGGCCACATAGGGTTTGGATGCAAGATCAGCCGACAGTCGGTCAAGTACAACAAGCCCCTGTGACGCAGGAACGCCGTGATCGTCAGCGAGGTAAAGCGCCAGAATGCCGGTTTCTTTTGCATTGGTGACTTCATCCCTGATAGTCTTGGCGGCATCCGGGTCGCCGTTCATTTCCAATTGATTAATCTTGTGGAGCAAGTCATTGGAAGGCGTCCCCGTCGCAAATGTGACATAATCCTTTTCATCCGTTGCATCCACATCGGCAATAATGGTTCCCGGTTCCAGGAGAAAATCCTTCAGCTGCTCTCCATCCTTCGAATAGAGGTATACGTGAGTAGGTGCAGAAGCGTATGGGTGAAACTCATACGCGCCATCCTTGACCCGTGTTGACGCAATGACTTTGAAATGATTGTGCTCGTCCTGCAATTCAAGCCGGGTCCCGTTCTTGAGGCCTTTGACGGTGCCTTTGACGGTGCAGTACTCCGGCTGAGACTGGCAGCCGCAGAGGCCGGCAATCAGGACGAACAGGATTGAGATGTTGTAACTTTTCTTCATGAGATTTCGGTTTATCGGAAACAAAGATAGTCATTTGGCCTGACTTTGTTGACTATCAGTTCTGTCGTTCTGCCGGAAACATCGGTCGAGAACCACCACATTTGCGCTGATGTCGTTGGCGATTAGTTTTTTGTATTTCTTCCGATTATTTGAAAAGCAGTAAATCTCACATCCGATTTTTTTCTTGAGAATGGGGTGTGTTAAATTCGCGGAGAAAAGCAGTTGGATATATAGCAATTATGTTATATATTTGTGCTGTGATACGTGGGCTATGAAGTGGAGTGAATTGAGACGTATCGCCGAGGAATACGGATGGCGCAAATGGCGCAGCGGAGCTAATCACGATATTTATCGTCATCCTGACAGAAAAGGAATTCTCCAGATATCGAGACATGGATCTGAGGAGGTGAAGACAGGAACGTTCAACAAACTGAAAAAGCAGATAGGTTTTTGAGATGAAAACAGTAGCTCTTATTGAGAAAGGACGGGACGGGCAATATGGCATTTACACGCCTGATCTGGAAAGTACGATTGTTGGCAGTGGGGCGACGGTTGCCGACGCGATGGCAGATTTTGAACGGTCATTATCAGAAATACGATCTGCTTTTGTAGAAGCTGGAGAATCGCTGCCGGATGAACTTGAAGATGTGGAATTCGAGTATAGATACGACATTGCATCTGTTTTCGATTATTTCGATTATATCAATGCAACGCGATTTGCCGCCCGGGCAGGCATCAATGCATCACTTCTGCGTCAGTATAAAACGGGAGGAACATATATTTCTGAAAAGCAGGCGCTTAAAATCGAAACAGCGCTGCATCGCTGTGGCGAGGAGTTGCTTTCCTTGAGTCTGATAGCCCGGTGAGTTGACCCCTTGCAAAAAGAAGAGGGGTCTCTTGCATAAGGAGCTGACAATGTGGTGCGTACATTGCAGCAGGGAGGGGAAGAGAAGACGAGGGATTGTGCTCGCCCGCAAGCGGGCTGCGCATTAGCTCCCTGCGGTCGCTGCTTTCGGCCCAAGGGCCTCAGGTTCCTGGCTCCTCGCCGGAGGGGCCCTTGCAAAGCTTTAAATGGCATCCCGGGCCTACGGCCCTTTGGCACCTTTTTGCCGAAAGGGTCTAACGAGAGCGAGCTCTCGACGCCCCTTTCAACAAAAAAGCACCGCAGCTACGCTGCGATGCCATTCTGCTTTGCGGTGAGTGAGGGATTAACCGGAACGTTTCCCCATATTTCACAATGTATCCAACATATTAAAAATCATCTCTTTAACGTGTTTCTTCATTTCCTGATGTAGATTTGCATTTCTCCCTATTTGTGTCTAAATTTGTGTCTGAAAAATCGAAGAGCCATGACCATATTCTACTACCTCGCGCCAGATGTGAGCAAGAAAACCGGAGAGCAGCGCATCCGGGTAGCCATCACCGTCAACAAGACCCGTTACATCTCCACCGTCGGCATCACCGTCAAGGCGGACGACTGGAACGGAGAAACCCAAAGCGTCGTCGCCAAGTCCGAGAACTCCAAGGGCCTCAAGGGCACAACCATCAACGACCGCCTTTCCTACATCCGAAAACACTTCGAAAACTACGAAAAGGAACTCTCTCACCGCCCCACCGAAGAAGAGCTGAAAAAAGAGCTGGACAACGCCATCAACGGCGTGATCCCCGTCAAGGCATCCAAAAACGTCCTGACCTACTTCGACCGCTTCATCCGTGAAGAGAGCATCGACTGCCAGTGGACGCCCGGCACCATGGAGTGCTGGCACGCCTTCCGCAATCACCTCGCAGCCCAGGGCAGGGGCATCCAGTTCGACCACTTCAACAACGAAGGCATCAACAAATTCGTCCGCTACCTGCGCACCACTTGCGAGATGGGCGAGAACACCGTCCAGAAGCACTACCTCAACCTCAAATGGTTCCTCGGCTGGGCCGTCCGCAACGGCTACGCCAAAGACTCCGAGATCGGCAAGGTGCAGCCCAAATTCAAGATCATCGACAAGCCCGTCATCTTCCTCACGAAAGACGAACTGCTGACGCTCTACAACTTCCAGGTCCCCGCCAACGGCACCAAAGTCAAACTACACAACTACGAGGGCGAGGAATACGAGAAGGAAATCCATGACGCAGCCGCCCTGGAGAAAACCCGCGACCTCTTCTGCTTCTGCGCCTTCACCAGCCTCCGCTACTCCGACATGGCCAACCTCAAGCGCACCGACGTGATCGGCGACTGCATCTACATCACCACCCAGAAGACTAACGACCGCCTGCCCATCAACCTCAACAAATACTCCAAGGCCATCCTCGCCAAATATAAAAAGGAGAAATTCCCGAACGGCCAGGCGCTCCCCGTCATCACTAACCAGCGCATGAACGAGTACCTCAAGGACCTCTGCGAGCTGTGCGGATTCAACGCCCCCATCACGCGTGTCGTCGTGCGTGCCGGCAAACGGGTGGAGGAGACCCGTCCCAAATACGAACTCGTCGGCACCCACGCCGGCCGCCGCACCTTCATCTGCTTCGCCCTCTCGAGCGGCATCCCGCCCCAGGTCGTCATGAAATGGACCGGCCACTCCGACTACAAAGCCATGAAACCCTACATCGACATCGCCGAAAAAGTCAAAGCCGAACAAATGGCCATCTTCGAAAAAGGACTTGACGGATAGTCGGGAAAAAGTAGTACCTTCGCAATATGAAGAATTTTAGAAAATACATCCTTGACCTCTGCGGCAAGAAAGAAGGCTATACCGTTGAATTCAAGAGCGCAAAGGGTGGCTTTCCCGGCAGTTTCTGGGAGAGTTATTCCTCTTTTGCCAATACAGCCGGAGGTATCATCGTGCTTGGCGTCACCGAAAAGAACAATCGGTTCAAGCCCGACGGCCTGACGGAGGATCAGATCACCAAGTTTAAGAAGGTTTTCTGGGATGGTGCCCATAACCCTCAGAAAGTCAGCGTGTGCCTCCTGAAGGAAGAGGATGTTATCGTCGACAAATATACAGAAGGCTCGCTTATTATCATTTTCAGGATTCCCCGGGCGCCATTTGATGCCAAACCCGTGTATATCGACGGCAACCCTAAAAACACATATCGTCGCAACAACGAGGGAGATTACCTTTGCACCCAGGCTGAAATCAGCCGCATGTATGCTGAGGCTGACCTCCTTGCCCATCCGCTGGACTCTACTATCCTCAAGAACTATAGCTTGGAGAGGGACTTCGACCAACCCACCATCAACCAGTATCGCCAGCTGTTCAAGATCCGGCAACCCCGTCATGCTTGGAATGCCCTTGACGATATGGGGTTTCTCCGTAAGATCGAGGCCTGGCGGGAAGATCGTGAAACCGGTGAAAGCGGCTTTACATTGGCTGGCGTTCTAATGTTTGGAACGGAGGAAGCCATCCACGATGCCGCCCCCAACTTTTTCGTCGATTACCGGGAAAAGATGTCATCAGACCCGCGTATCCGATACACCGACCGCCTCTATCCTGATGGCACCTGGGTCCCCAATCTCTTCCAGTTCTATACCCATGTACTGGAAAAGCTATATCATGCCATTCCTGTCAAGTTTCAGCTTGAAGGTGATGGCCGTTTGGACGAGACCCCTGCCCACGAATCCCTTCGAGAAGCCGTTTGCAATAGCCTCATCCATTGCCAGTGGCGTATGTTGGAAGGGGTTGTCATCGAGCGTTATCCCGACCACCTTTATTTCTCCAATCCAGGCACCATGCTTATCTCCGTCGAGGAGTTCTTCGAGGGCGGCCATTCCATCTGCCGTAACCGAATCCTCCAAAAAATGTTCATCGTCTTCGGTCGAGGAGAGCGGCTTGGCAGCGGAGCTGACATCATCCGTCAGGGCTGGAAAGAAAATGGCTGGCCGGAGCCTGAACTACATGAGCATTATGGCTCCAATACTGACAGGGTAGAACTAACCCTACGTTTAAAGAACGTTTCCGTACCTATTACCGAACACAGTTCGGATAGTTCGGTAATAAGTTCGGTAATTAATGCGGAAGCCGTAAAAGATATGATGAGAAAAAACTCCAAGGTGACCCATAAACAAATGGCAGAGGCTCTGGGAATAACCGAACGAGGAGCGGAAAAGATTACTAAGAGAATGAGAGAATCTGGCGACATAGTTCGCAAAGGTGGCCGCCACGGCGGTTGGTGGGAAGTCTTGAAGTAAAGGGCGCTTTCTTTAAAAAGTTATCAACACCCCACTACATCCTCTTGCACGTCCACGGAGAAAAAGCTACTTTTGTAAGCAGATCCAACCACCCAAAATAGACAGCCCAAAATGAGAATCCCGACGGCAAAAATCGTCCAGAGGGAGGCCGGTCCTACCACCAGACTGACCCCCTCAGCGCAGCCTCACAACAGCCCGCCGAGGATTCCCGTACAGGACCAATAGGACCGCCCCGCAAGGGAGCACCGCCTACCGCCCTCTCGGAATCTCGGCTCCGGGAGGGCCTTTATTTATCCCAGATACAAGCACAACCAACTGATAACCAATCAATAACCAACGTGGAGCCACTGCAGGGCATACTTGGAATCGTCAAAGACTACCTCGACCGGTGCGTCAAATGCGACACCGGCCGACAGGGCGCTTGCCCCTGGCTCCAGCGCTTCCAAACCCTCCAAGCCACCGCCGAAGACGAGCCGCTCACCCCCGAAGACCGCGCCATCGCCAACCAGGAAACCGTCGGCAGTCCCTGCTCCCACCAGATCACCTTCGACGAACTCATCGACCAGATCGACACCTTCTCAGCCACCGCCCAGATGCCCCGCGACGAAGCCGAACTCATCCACATCCTCACCCGTCTCGAGATATCGCTCACCCGCCTCAAACGCCTTCCCAAAAACTACCGCCCCGCCTTCACCGACCCCGTCACCGCCGCCATCGAACACATCCTCGCCGCCCTCGACTACAGCAGCCTGATGCGCGGCCTCAACATCGACACACTTATCCACAGCACCCACCCCGGCTACGACCGCGCCCAAATGTTCTCCCGCTGCGGATACCCCGGCATCTTCGTCCAAACCTTCAGCAGCACCGCCTCCACCTACAACCTGAAACCCGTCATCCCGGAGCCAGCCCAGGCCGATCCCGTCGCCGCCTCCGACCTCCCTGCGGAACTGGCCACCCCCAAGGCGATGGCCATCTGGAACAAAGCCCAGGCCGCCGGCCTCGTCGACAACCACTACCACTTCCTCAGTACCAGCAAAACCGCACTCGCCGTCTTCGCCGGCAGCTTCTCCACCGAACTCTTCGGCGAAATCCGCTGGAAACCCTTCCGCCAATGGTACCCCTACGATTACTACACCAAAGCCTACTCCGAATTCTCCAACCGTAAGACGCGCAGCGACACGCCAACCATGCAGGCCATCCGCCGCCTTTTCTCCCTGGGATAACCTCATAACGTAACATCACGTAATATAACGTAAGGGATAACCGTAAGCCTAACGGTTATCCCTATTTTATTGATACTCAAGTCGTTTCCTTTGCACACAGAAACACAAACCAAAGGAAACGACATATGAAAACAGATCCCAAAACCTACATTCTCCACCTCACTGTCGAGGAATTCATCGATGTCCTGAAAGACAATCTCCCGCAAACCCAGTCCGCCCCGCAGTCCGACCCCGACCTCGACCAGCCCCAGGACGGCCCCACCTTCACCGGCCGCATCATCTACGGTGTCAACGGCATCGAGCGCTTCTTCAACATCAGCCACAAGACCGCCAGCCAGTGGAAGAAGACCTGGCTCCAGCCCGCCATCAAGCAGGAAGGCCGCAAGATTATGATGGACGCCGAGTACGCCCTCAAGCTCTATGGCCAGAAACACGCGAACGCCTGAGCTGATGAAAGATCCCGCCACCCTCATCGCCGCCGCCCTGGAAGATGCGGAGCACGCCGAGAAAGTCGGCATGTTCCGCATCAAGACGGCCAACCAGGCCATCGCCGATGCGGCACGCCGGCCCGACCCGGAAGACCTCTACCACGAGCTCTGGTTCGAAGGAGAGGTCT
>JAFRRF010000005.1 GCA_017428245.1 Bacteroidales bacterium | reverse complement strand
TCCGGACTTACATCCGGTACTACAACAACGATAGGATCAAACTGAGGCTAAAAGGAAAGAGCCCGGTGCAATACCGAGCTCTGTTCCAATCTAAGGCCTCGTAACTAATGTTAAACCGTCCAACTTTTGGGGGTCACATCAGTTGCAAGTCCTTTTTTGTTTTTACGGGGTGACTCTTTATTTCTCGCTTTTGAAGGTTTCGATAAGGGCCTGTGCCAGTTCTGGTTCGTTGGTAGTGATGTGGTCGACGCCCAGGCCGAGCATCCGGACGATGTCTTCTTCCGCGTTGACGGTCCAGGCATTGACGATCATTCCCAGGTCGTGGGCTTCCTTGACCCATTCGGGGTGCTTGTCGAAGACCGTGTAATGGTAATCGATGCTGCTGATGCCCATTTCGTGCAGTTCGGCGGGCGCGATTTCGCCTCCCAGGTACTCCACACGGTTTTTCGGCATCATTCGGGCGAACTCCCGGCAGGCACTCAGGCTGAAGGAGATGAATTCCACCCGTTTTTCGACCTGATGGCGCCGGATGGCTTCAACGCAGGCAGGCAGTGCGACGGCCTCGTAGTCCGGATCGCCCGTACTCTTGAGTTCGAACACCAGTTTCATCTCCGGCCAGGCCCTGGAAGCCTCCAGGTATTCGTCCAGGCTCGGGATGATTTCGCCGTTGGCCAGCCGGAGCGTATCGCAGCGCAGGTCGTCGAAGGTCGTTTCGGCAATGGTCAGGCCGTGGTAGGTAAAGTCGTGGTTGACCACGAGCCGGCCGTCGGCCGTCAGGTTGACGTCGAATTCTGAACCGTAGGCGCCGATGCGTCCGGCGTTCTGCAGGGCAGCGATTGAATTCTGGGCGGACCCTTCCGTTTTCCAGTAGCCGCGGTGGGCGACCACCTGAGGCCCGGCGGCCTCTTTGCCGCAGGCTGCCAACGTGCAGCCGATCAGCAGATAAAGCATAAAGTTCTTCATACCGCAAAGATAGGGAAAAACCGGGTACTTTATTGCGAAATAGAATTATTATAAATACCTTTGCCACTTATGGCTGAAAGGATGGAAGAAAGGCAGTTGCGCATCAAGGAACAGCTGAACCGCTGCGGGCTCAAGGCTACGCCGCAGCGCGTGCAGGTCTATGATGCGATGTGTGCGTTGGGACACGCTTCCGCCGACGGCGTCTACCAGCATCTGGGGGGAGAAAGCGGCCCGCTGACGGTGGCAACGGTCTATAATGTACTGGAATCGCTCACCGAATCCGGGCTGCTGGTCCGTCGCCCCAGCTTCAGCAACAAGATGTTTTTCGATGTCCATACCGACAGCCATTTCCACCTGTATCGGGAGGATACGCACGAGATTATGGATTTTCGGGATGAGGAACTGGAACGCAGCGTCGCGGAGCGGGTGCGTGCCGTCCTGCCCGGAGGACTGGCACTCGACCGGATCGAGGTTCAGATCCTATGTCACGCTAAAACCGATGAAACAAGAGACTAAAGACCGCATCGTCGCCTGTGTCAGGGAGGTCCTTCCGTCGACGACAAAAACCTGCATCTGGATCATCAAGATCACCGTGGCGGTTTCGTTCGCGATGATGCTGCTCAAGTATTTCGACATCCTGCCGTGGATTTCGGACGCCGTCAGTCCGGTCTTCCGGATTTTCGGCCTGCCCGGTGCGGCGGCCCTTGCCTATGTGTCGGGTTATTTCGTGAACGTTTATTCCGCCATCGCGGTGATGAGCACCCTGGACCTCGACGTACGGGCCCTGACGATCCTCTGCACGATGATCATGTGTTCCCATTCGATGGTGCTGGAGACGGCCGTGCTCAGGAAGACCGGGGCCGGCGGCGTGCGGATGGTGATTGTCCGGACGCTGAGCGCCTTTATCCTGGGCATCGTGCTCAACCGGATCCTGCCGGGATCGGCCGACCCTTCGGTGGTCTTTGCCGGGACAGGGGAGAAACTTTCGTTCTGGGTCACGCTGTGGGAATGGTTTCTGTCCGCCCTGAAGCTGGTGCTGATGATGATAGCCATCATCTACACGCTCAACATCCTGCAGCGGCTGCTCCGTGAATTCGGCATCATGGAGAAGATTGCCTGGGTATTCCGTCCGCTGATGAAGGTCTTCGGCCTTCCATCCGGGACGGTCTTCCTCTGGATTGTCGCCAATATCATCGGCCTGGGCTATGGCGCTGCCGCGATGCTCGACGAATTGGAGCGGGGCGAAGTAAGCTACCGCGACGTAATCCTGCTGGATACGCATATCTGTATCTCTCACAGTAATCTGGAAGACTTGCTGCTGCTGGCGGCCTGCGGAGCGGTTTGGTGGATCCTGCTGCTGGCCCGCTGGGCGATGTCGATCGTCCTGGTATGGGAGCAACGGCTGGAATTCTATATTCAAGACCGTATAAACAAAAAATAATTACCTTTGCAGGTTGAAACCATCTTGAATTATGGCAGAAAACCACACGAAATGCTTGATTATCGGCGGCGGTCCGGCCGGCTACACGGCGGCCATCTATGCGTCCCGTGCCGCCCTGAACCCTGTCTTGTATGAGGGCCTGCAGCCCGGCGGCCAGCTGACCACTACCACGGTCATCGAGAACTTCCCGGGCTATCCGGAAGGCGTGGACGCAAACCAGCTGATGAATGACATGCGCGCACAGGCCGTCAACCTGGGCGCCGACGTACGTTCCGGCTGCATTTCCGCGGTCGATCTGTCGCAACGTCCCTTCCGCGTGACGGTCGACGGGACCGAGACGCTGCTCGCCGATACGCTGATCATCGCTACGGGCGCCACGGCCAAGTATCTGGGGCTGCCGAGCGAGGAGAAATTCCGCGGATTCGGTGTCTCGGCTTGTGCGACTTGCGACGGTTTCTTCTATCGTGGCAAAGATGTTGCTGTCGTAGGCGGCGGCGATACGGCGTGCGAGGAAGCGACCTATCTGGCGCATCTGTGTCGGAAAGTCTATATGATCGTGCGGCGCAATGTGCTCAGGGCTTCCAAGGCGATGCAGGAGCGTGTGTTGAATACGGAGAATATCGAGATGCTCTGGGAATGCCAGACGCAGGAGGTGCTGGGCGATGCAAGCGGTGTGACGGGTGTCCGTCTCGTGCGCAAGAGCGGCGAGGTGTTCGAGAAGGCGATCGATGGCTTTTTCCTGGCCATCGGCCACCATCCGCAGTCCGATCTCTTCAAGGAATGGATCGAGACCGACGAGAACGGCTACATCGTGACCGACGGCAAGAGTTCCCGTACCAATGTCGAGGGCGTCTTTGCGGCAGGCGACGTGCAGGATCCGCAGTATCGTCAGGCCATCGCGGCTGCCGGAAGCGGCTGCCGGGCGGCGCTTGATGCGGAAAGATACATATTGTCAAAGATATAACAGATGCGAACCAAGTTCATTCTGGCGGCCGTGTCCGTCCTTTTCCTCTTCTCGTCGTGCAAATCCCAGTACGATGCCATCCTCTATGGTCAGGATATCCCTGCCAAGTATAAGATGGCGTTCGATCTGTTCGAGGCCAAGAAATACGCCAAGGCTGCGGAAACGTTCGAATCGCTGACGATGGCCACGAAGGGAACGCCCCAGGATGACACGGTTCAGTTCTACTGGGGGTTGAGCAACTACCGCTACGGCGACTACATCACGGCGGAGAGCAACCTTTCGGAATTCATCAATACCTTCCCGCTCAGCCCGTTTTCCGAGGAGGCGAAGTTCCTCCGGCTCGACTGCCTTTACCGGGGTACCTACCGTTACGAACTCGATCAGGTTCCTACCCGGAGGGCCCTTTCCGAAATGAGCGTGTTCCAGATTGAGAATCCGGATTCGCAGTATCACGCCCGGGTGGCTGAGATGATGGATGACCTGAACGACCGTCTGGAGAAAAAGGCCTATAAGTCAGCGTACCTGTATTATCATATGGAGGATTACCTGGCGGCCCACTATGCCTTGAAGAATGTGCTCAAGGAAAATGCGGAAAACCGCTATCGCGAGGAAATCCTCTATTATACGGCTCTTTCGGCCTACAAGTACGCAGTCAAAAGCGTTCCCTCGAAGCAGCGCGAACGTTATCTGGTATTCGTGGACGATTATTTCAACGTCATCAGCGAATATCCTGACTCCAAATATGCCAGGGAACTGGAGGGATTATACGAAAAAGTGCAGAAATATTTGAAAAAGAATAACGAAGATGGATAATCAGAAAATCGCCCAGGTGCCTACCAACACCATTACCCGGAATCTCGCGGATTTCGCCGCCCCGACGGGAAACGTCTATGAGAGCGTCATGATCATCGCCAAGCGTTCCAACCAGATCGCCGCCGATATCAAACAGGAACTCAACCATAAGCTGGAGGAGTTCTCCAACTATGCGGACACCCTCGAGGAAACGTTCGAAAACCGTGAACAGATTGAGATTTCCAAGTACTACGAGCGCCTGCCCAAGCCGGCGCTGATAGCGACCAAGGAGTTCCAGGACGGCAAGATCTATTACCGCAAGGCGGAGTAGTACCATCCTATGCTCAAGCGGCTCCTCATCGAGAATTACGCCTTGATCGATCACCTGGATATCTCCTTTCCGGGTGAACTTGTCATCATTACGGGTGAGACGGGCGCCGGCAAGTCGATTTTGCTGGGCGCCCTGTCACTTGTATTGGGGGGACGCAGCGACCTTTCGGTCCTGAAGGACCCCTCGCGCAACTGCGTGGTGGAGGCGACTTTCGAAGAGGAAGGCCGGGAGATCCCCGTCCGCCGCATCATTACGCCGCAGGGCCGTTCCCGCGGGTTTATCGATGATGAGCCTGCCGGCGTGGACCGGCTCCGCGCCCTGGCCGCCCGCCAGATCGACATTCATTCCCAGCATCAGCAGTTGCTGCTTTCGGAGCGTGACTTCCAGCGTACGGTGCTGGACAGTTACGCCGGACTGCTGCCCGCAGTGGAAGCGCATGGCTGTGCCTATCAGGCTCTGCTCGATGCGGAAAAGGCGTTGAAGGAACTGGATTCGCGCATTGCGGCTTCCGAGCGCGAGCGGGATTACCTGGAGTTCCAGTACCGGCAGCTGGACGAAGCTTCGCTGCGGGCGGGAGAACTGGAAGAACTCGAGGAGGAACAGGGACGGCTCGCACATAGTGAATCCGTCAAGGAGCAGGTCTCCCGGATCGACCAATTGTTCGGGGGAGAGGATCTTTCCCTGGAAGGCCGTCTCAAGGAGATGGCTGCGTGCGTGGAGAGAATCGCCCCTCATTTCCCTGAATTTACGGAATTCCGGGCCCGGATCGATGCGGCCCGGATTGAATTGAAAGATATCCGCGACGAAGTGGCGTCACGGGGAGAGCGCATCGTCTTCTCGCCCGAGCGGCTGGAAGAAGTGGACGACCGCCTGTCCCGCCTTTACGGACTGCTCCGGAAGTTCGACGTCCCGACGGTCGAAGAATTGATTTCGCTGCGCGACGACCTGTCCGCCCGTCTGGGTGCCGGTCTTGATGCGCAGCTCGACCGGGAACGTCTCGCCGGGCAGGTGACTTCGCTCCGGGAGGCGTGTCTGCAGTCGGCGGAAGCCCTGCATGCCGCCCGTGCGCAGGCTGCACCCGGTCTCGCCGCCGTCCTGCAGGAGCAGGTCCGGTCGCTAGAGATGCCTCGGGCGCGTTTCGTGGTCGAGGTGAAAGAAACGGCTGCGGTCGGCCCCGACGGGCTCGACGAGGTGAATTTCCTGTTCGATGCCAACGACAGGGGACTCAGGCCGCTCTCCAAATGCGCGAGCGGCGGTGAACTTTCGCGCATTATGCTCTGCATCAAATCGCTGCTGGCACAATACAAGGGTATGCCGACGCTGATTTTCGACGAAATCGATGCCGGTGTCTCCGGCAGCGTTGCTGAGAAGATGGGACAGATGCTTTCCCGGATGGGGGAGCATATGCAGATTTTCGCCATCACCCATCTGCCGCAGGTGGCCAGCAAGGGAGCGGCCCATTATCTGGTCTTTAAGACATCCGCCCCTTCGGGCGTACAGACCTGCATCCGTCCGCTTGCCGGTGAGGACCGGTTGTATGAGATTGCCCGTATGCTCAGCGGCGAAGGTGTCACGCCGGAAGCGCTGGCCAACGCCGATGTACTATTGCAAGGAAATAAATCAAAAAAAACATAATTATGCGTCTGATCATTCAAGAATCGTACGGAAAGATGTCGCAGTGGGCTGCGGCATATATCGTCAAACGGATCCGGGAATTCCAGCCTACGGCGGAACGACCCTTCGTACTGGGTCTGCCCACCGGCTCCACGCCTATCGGGACCTACAAGGAACTGATCCATCTCTATCAGACCGGGAAGGTCTCTTTCAAGAACGTGGTGACATTCAATATGGACGAGTACATCGGCATTCCGCAGGACCATCCGGAGAGTTACCACACCTTTATGTGGAACCATTTCTTCTCGCATATCGACATCCCGGCCGAAAACGTGCACATCCTCGACGGCAACGCCCCCGATCCGGAGCAGGAATGCGCTTCCTATGAGGCGAAGATCGCCGCTTTCGGCGGCATCGACCTGTTTATGGGCGGCATCGGCCCCGACGGCCACATCGCCTTCAACGAGCCCGGTTCTTCGCTTGCTTCCCGCACACGTGTCAAATCGCTGACGACCGACACCATCATCGCCAATTCCCGCTTCTTCGGCGGCGACATCAACCTGGTGCCCAAACGGGCGCTGACCGTGGGAGTCGGGACGATCATGGACGCCCGCGAAGTGATGATCCTGGCCAACGGCCACAACAAGGCCCGGGCGCTCTACCACGCCGTGGAAGGCGCTGTCAACCATATGTGGACCATCTCGGTCCTGCAGATGCATCCGCGCGGCATCATCGTCTGTGACGACGCTGCTACCGTGGAACTCAAGGTCGGCACGGTGAATTACTTCAAGGATATCGAGAAAGACAATCTCGACCCTATTTCATTAATGAGATAGAGAAACCTTCGTCGTTGTAAACGAGATTGCGGGTGGCGTGGTTGCGCCATCCGCTTTCCGTATCATCCCGGTAGAACTGGAAATTGCAGTGCAGCAGCTGCATCGGATAACGGTCCGCGTGGTCGGCGAAGGCACTGCCCTGTTTCATCATCGAAGCAATGAAATAAGTGAATACGTCGTAGCCCTGGAAGGAGAAGTCGTCGGGCTCTCCGGAGAAGAACGCACGGTACCTGCGCACGAACTGCTGGTCGCGAGGATCGCTGTAATCGACGAAATAGGGGGCGGAGATGTGGGCGTGGATATTGAACAGCGCATCCGGGTCGGAAGTCTCGAAACTGCGTACCCGGTTGGTGCACCATACCTCCATCGGAATATTCCTTTTTGCCAGCGCATTGAGACTGCGGATCGCGTCGGTGACGAAGGTCTTGTTTTCCGACGCGAGAATCACTTTGTTCGGTGAGAGCCGGGATCCGGACGACAGGTAGGAAGAAAGGCCGTCTTTCCCGGTTTTCCGATAGGAGATGCCTTCTGTCTGGAAGATGGTTTCGATGCGGGCGACCATTTCCTTGTCCTGTATCGAGGTGCCGGCCACCAGGACGACCGGGTTGCTGCCGCGGGCGTTCATGCTGGCGGCCGTATTGTCAATCTGGATGTCGGCTGATACGGGAACCTGGAACAGGAAGGGATGCGTCTCCACAAGGGAATCGACCTTATGGTCGAGCGGAGAGACCAGCGGAATCCCGTTTTTGTCGGAAAAAGCGAGGAACGGTTCCAGCGTGGAAGCTTCCACGGGACCGATGATCAGGTCGCTTTTTCCGAAATTCCCGTCTTCGAGGATTTCATCGGCACCCTGGGCGAGGTCATAGACATTGACGACGATGTGCGCTCCTTTCTCTTTCTGTTCCTCGATGGCGATCAGCGCGCCGCTGTAGAAATTCAGAAAGGAGGCGGAACCCCTGGCTCCGCCTACGGCATTGAAAGGAAGGACAAGGGCGATGTTCAGTGGTTCGTCGGCCGTGAACATCCGCATCCTGCGGACGGGCATCATCGGCGATTCCGGCTCTTCCGGCGCCGGGTTTACGGATTCTTCCGGTGTGTCCGGGCCCGGCTCTGGCGCGTCGAGGACCGCGTCATCCTCGAAAGGGCCGGCCCCTTCTCCCGCGACCGGGATGAGCAGGACCGCCCCACGGACGACCTGTGAAGCCTCGATGCCATTGTATTCCAGAATCTTGGCTGCGGAAATCCCGTATTTCCGGGCGATGGTGGTAAGGGACTCGTACCAGCGGACGCGGTGCTCGATGACCTGTTCCACGCCGTGCGGCTTTTCCGGCTCCCCGTCCGGTGCGGCCGCGTTTTCTTTCTTTTCCGCCTTCCTGGCTTTCTGGGCTTCAGCCTCCTTTGCGGCCTGCGAGACCGGAACGAAGAGGATGGAACCGGCTTTCAGGCCGTCCTTTAAGTCGGGATTGGCGTCGAGGAGTTCTTTTTCCGTCACACCATAGGCCTTGCAGATCGAAAAGACGGTCTGTTTCGGCAGGACCTTGTGGACATAGTACATCTTTCCCGCGATGTTCGCCTTTTCGACGGATATCACCACTTCGGGCGTATCGTACCCTTGTGCGAAGAGTGCGGGGCAGGCCGTCAGGAGAAACAGGAGGAAAAGAAGCCGTTTCATGGGAAACTATTCAGCTTTGGTGGTGTTGCGGGTCTTGATGTATTCGGCGTTGAGGCCGTCCACGATTTCCTGGGTGATGTCGAGGGCCGGAGCTCCGACCATCACGACATTGGAGGCATCGGTCGTGGTGAGGATGGCGGCGAAGTTATGCTCCTGGTTATAGGTCTCCAGATACGACTTGATGGCGTACATCACCTGATTGAGGAGGACCTGGCTTTCTTCGGCAAGTTCCTGCTGTTTCTGGGCGGCTTCGTTCTGCAGATTGGCCTGGCGCTGCTGGAGCGAATTGTTCTGCTGTTCGGCTGCGGAGCGGGTGAGCAGGCCTTTGTTGATCTGGGTCTCGAAGTTCTTGATGTCGCTTTCCAGTTTGCGGCCCTTCTTGTTGAGATCGCTCTCAATGTTCTGCGCCTTCGCTTCGAAAGCGGACTGCAGGTCGCTGTACATGTCGTATTGCATCATCAGCGTGTCCAGCCGCAGATAGACGATATCGCCGGCGACAGCCTGGATTTCTTCCGTGCCCTCGGAGACTTTGACGTGGGACTTGGGGGCGGTGAGGGAAATGACAAGCGCGGCCACACCGGCGGCCAACGCGATGATGCTCAGGATTAAAGGAGTGTGTTTCATTGTATTGGTTAATAATTGTTGATATTCGTGCAACTCGCAAAGATAAGCATTTTATTTCAACTCCTGCAAATAAGCTTGTATGGTTGCTTCCAGTCCGAGGTAAAGGGCGTCGCTGATCAGGGCGTGTCCGATTGAAACCTCGAGCAGGCCCGGGATGGTATCCTTGAAATAATGCAGGTTCTGCGTGTTGAGATCGTGGCCTGCGTTAAGGCCGAGACCGAGTTTTACGGCCTCGCAGGCAGCCTCGTAATAAGGGGCGATGGCCTGCTCGCGGTTCCGCTCATAGCCGGCGGCGTAGGCTTCCGTATAAAGCTCCACACGGTCGCAGCCGGTTTCGGCGGCATAGCGGATCATTTCGACCACGGGGTCGATGAAGATGGACACGCGGATGCCTTCTTCCTTGAACATCCGGCAGATTTCCTTAAGGTACCCGAGATTGCGGCGGGTATCCCATCCGGCGTTGGACGTAAGGACGTTCTCCGCATCGGGCACGAGCGTCACCTGGGCGGGATGCACTTCGCGCACCAAGTCGCAGAAACCAGGGATAGGATTTCCCTCGATGTTGAATTCGGTGGTCAATATGGGTTTGAGCGCGCGGACGTCCGCGTAGCGGATATGACGCTCATCGGGTCGAGGATGGACCGTAATGCCCTGTGCACCAAAGCGCTCGCAATCGATGGCGGCCTTCAGTACGTCGGGCACGTTGCCGCCGCGCGCGTTCCGCAGCGTGGCGATCTTATTGATGTTAACACTTAATTTGGTCATAATACGCAAAATTAATAAATTTGGCTTCAATTATGAAAATCGCCTTATACAATCGCGACCGGAACGACGGTGTGGAAGCCTTGAAAGCCCTTCTCCGCGAAAAAGGTGCCACGCTGGTCTGCTACGGTGAGGATTTCACATCCTGGGAAGACCTTCCCGGAGACACGGAACTCTTCCTCCCGCTGGGCGGTGACGGGACCTTCCTACAGGCGCTTACTTTCGTCCGCGACCGCGGCATTCCGGTGGCCGGCATCAATTTCGGCCATCTGGGCTTTCTGACTACCGCGCGGGCCGATGAGGACGGCTGGGTAGACGCTCTGCTTTCCGGCCGCTACTCGGTAGAGGAGCGCAGTCTGATCCGTGTGACCTGCGCCGAACTTCCGGCATCCCTTTATCCTTTCGCCCTCAACGAGGTTTCGCTCCAGCGGCGGGATGCCGCCATGCTCCAGGTCCGTGTCCGGATCGACGGCCGGGAACTTCCGACCTACTGGGCCGACGGCCTGGTGATTTCCACGCCTACGGGAAGCACGGCTTATAACCTGAGCGTAGGCGGTCCCGTGGTGATGCCTTCTTCAGAAGTGATGGTCATCGCCCCGATCGCCCCGCACAACCTCAATGTCCGGCCGCTGGTCATTCCGATGGACGCATCCGTCGAACTGACTTTCCGCTCTCGCGAAAAAGGCGCGGTCCTTACGCTGGACAACCGTTCCTGCGAAATTCCCTCCGGCACGGTGGTAAGCCTGGCACGCGGACACCACGGTCTCCGCTACGTCACGCTTTCCGACGACAATTTCATTCACGCGCTGCAGACCAAGCTGTTCTGGGGGGAGGACCGCCGCAACGCCAACCGATAAAAAAACGATCTTATGGAAATACCCCGACACATCAGCATCATAATGGACGGTAACGGCCGCTGGGCGAAGAAGCAGGGGAAGATGCGGCTGTTCGGACACAATGCCGGCCGGGAGAGTGTCCGTGCCTGTACGGAATATTGCGCGGAAATCGGTGTCGGCTACCTCAGCCTGTTCGCCTTTTCGGAAGAAAACTGGGGGCGTCCCGCCGACGAGGTCGCCGGCCTGATGGACCTTCTGGGCCGCTGCCTTCTGGAAGAACGGGATACCCTGCTCAAAAACAATGTCCGTTTCCGGGTGATCGGCGACCGGGCGCGCCTTTCTGCCAGCCTGCTGAAAGGAGTCGAGTCGCTGGAAAAAGAGACCGCCTCAAATAGCGGTCTGACGCTGATCATCATGCTCAGTTACAGTGGGAAATGGGATATCCTCCAGGCTGCGCGCCGCTATGCGTCAGACTGTCTGGAGGCAGGGGAGGCGCTCCCCCTCGACGAGACGGGATTTAGCGGCTACCTGGCTACGGCCGGCGTGCCCGACCCCGACCTGCTGATCCGCACCAGCGGTGAGCAGCGCATCAGCAATTATATGCTCTGGCAATGCGCCTACACGGAGTTCTATTATACGCCCGTACTTTGGCCTGATTTTCGCAAAACCGACCTCGAACAAGCCTTGCAAAGTTACAATCTCCGGGAAAGAAGATACGGTAAGGTAGAATAAGTCGAAAAATTGTGTAACTTTGTAAGTCTATTCGGAAAGGATTGATGAAACTGAAATTACTAGTGTTGACAGGCGCCCTTCTGGCGATCGCCGCATTCTCGGCCGCCGCCCAGGATACGGGCGCAGGTGCAGTTGATGTAGACTATAACAACCCGCAGAAATACGTGGTCGGCGGGATTCGTGTTACCGGTATCAAATATTTGGGAGAGAATCAGTTGCTTGCCGTGCTGGGTATCCATCCCGGTGATGTGGTCACGGTGCCGGGCGACGATGTGTCCGCCGCCGTCAAGCGCATCTGGCTTCAGGGCGCCGCTTCGACCATCGGCTTCTATGTCGATTCCCTCAGCAGTGCACGTGACACCGCGTGGTTCCGCCTGGACATCCAGGAACGTCCCCGTGTGGTGACCTGGAATTACCGTGGCGTCAAGAATAGCGAACGCGACGACATCAAGGAGCGCCTGAATCTCCGCCGTGGCGGCCAGCTTTCCGAATATATCAAGGCTTCGTCCATCAAGTCCATCCAGGACTATTTCAAGGAGAAAGGTTTTGCCGACGTAAAGGTGAACGTCGAAGTGGCTAACGACTCGATCATCAAGAACGCCGTCCGCGTCACGTTCGACATCGACAAGGGCAAGAAGCTCAAGGTCAAGGAAATCAGCTACGAGGGGAACGACGAGATCACGAAGTTCAAACTTGACCGGGCAATGAAGAAGACCAAGGATGCCAAATGGTACAATCTCTTCTCGTCCAAGAAATTCCAGGAGAAGGAATACGTCAGCGACAAGGAGAAACTCCTCGAAGTCTTCAACGAGGCCGGCTACCGTGATGCCAAGATCGTCAGCGATTCGCTCTACCGACGTCCCGAAGACGGCAAACTGGGCATCCACCTGGTCTTCGACAAAGGCCAGAAGTATTATTTCCGAAACATTACCTGGACCGGAAACTCCGAATATACGGAAGACGTCCTCAACGACGTGCTCAAGATCGGCAAAGGCGACGTCTATGACGTGGTGACGATGGAAAAGCGCCTCTTCTCCGGAGAGAAGGAGGGCGACATTTCGATTTCCAAACTTTACCGTGACAACGGCTTCCTGTTCTTCAACGTCACGCCTGTCGAACTCAATATCGAGGGCGATTCCGTCGATGTGGAGATGCGAATGGTGGAAGGGAAGCCCGCCACGTTCAACAACATCATCATCAACGGCAATACCATCACCAACGAAAAGGTGGTCCGCCGTGCCGTCTTCACGCGTCCGGGCTATCTCTACCGGCAGACCGACTTCGAGCGCTCCGTGCGTGAGATTTCCTCGATGGGCCATTTCGATCCGGAGTACGCCGTGGAGATGAACAAGGGCTATACGATGATCCCGAACGCCGTCAACAATACGGTGGACATCGCTTACAATGTCCAGGAGAAACCCAACAGCCAGCTGGAGCTTTCCGGAGGCTGGGGCAACCGGATGTTCGTAGGAACGGTGGGTGTGAGTTTCAACAACTTCTCGACGGCCAACTTCTTCAATAAAGAGGCCTGGCGCCCGGTCCCGCTGGGCGACGCCCAGAACCTGTCGATCCGTTTCCAGACCAACGGTTCGTACTATACGGCTTTCACGGCCAATTTCGTGGAACCCTGGCTCACCGGCAAAAAACCGACTTCGCTGAACATTTCGGCCTATTTCACCCGTCAGACCAATTCCTATTCCACCTATTACTATCAGGTGCTCAACGACGACCAGTTCATGGAAATCTACGGTGCCGCCATCGGTCTGGGTACCCGCCTGAAGTGGCCCGACAACTACTTCGTGCTCTACAATTCGCTCAACTGGCAATCCTATAATCTGCAGGATTGGAATTACTATTTCATCTATTCCACCGGCAGGTCGCACAATATCAGCTGGACCACGACGCTTTCGCGCAACTCCACAGACCAGTCCATCTATCCCCGTACCGGCTCCGATTTCAGCCTCGGCCTTCAGATCACGCCGCCCTGGTCGATGATGAAGAAAGACTGGCGGAGCATCAACTACAACGAACAGTCGGTCCAGGACCATTATCGCTGGGTCGAGTACCACAAGTGGACTTTCAAGGGTTCCGTCTACAGCCGTCTGGTCGGCGACCTGGTGCTGATGACCCGCGCCCAGTTCGGGTATCTGGGCTATTATAACAAACGCTGGGGTTATTCCCCGTTCGAAGGCTTCATCGTCGGCGGTGACGGTATGTCGGGCTACAATACGTACGGCAACGAGGTAATCGGCCTGCGCGGTTACGACAACTACTCGCTGACGCCCTATGTCAACGGCGCATACGCCGGCAACGTGTACGACAAATTTACGGTCGAATTGCGTTATCCGCTCATCATGCAGCCGCAATCCACCATCTTTGCCCTCGTTTTCCTGGAAGGCGGCAACAGCTGGTCCAGCATCCGGGATTTCAATCCGTTCCAGATCAAACGCTCGGCCGGCGTCGGTCTTCGGGTATTCCTGCCTGTCGTCGGTCTCCTGGGTATCGACTGGGGCTATGGCTTCGACAACGAGGCGGGCAAAGACAAGAGTCATTTCCATTTCCTGATCGGTCAACAATTTTAGTTAAGGAGAAAAGCCATGAAGAAAATTGTCATCGTCATTACCGCACTGCTCGCTTTCATCGGTACGCTCAGTGCACAGAAAATCGCTTATATCAACACCGAAGATATCCTGAACGAGATTCCTTCCTACGTGTCGGCCCAGAATCAACTTAATACCTTGTCCGACAAGTACAAGGCCGCCATCGAGACGGAACTTGGCAAGATCGAGTCGCTTTATCAGGTCTATCAGACGTCCCGGGGATCGATGACGGCTGCCCAGCGCAAGAGCGCGGAAGATGAGATCATCGCAAAGGAACGCGTGGTCCAGGAAAAGCAGAAGATCTATTTCGGAGAAGACGGCATTATGGCCAAAAAGGCGGAGGAACTGCTCGGCCCCGTTCGTGAACAGGTGGACAAGGCCATCCGGGATGTGGCGCAGAAAGGCGGCTACGACCTGGTCATCGACCTGGCCGCGATGCCCGGCGTCGTCTATAAGAACAATGCGCTCGACCTGAGCGCCGCGGTCCTGGCCCGCTTTATCGAGAATCAAAAATAATTCACTCAATAATTCATTCCAGACAATGAAAAGAATCGTACTTCTTGCTTTTTGTGTACTTTCCTTCGGCGCTTTCTCGCAGGCGCAGAATGTCAAATTCGGACACATCAATACCAGTGAGCTGATCAGCCTGATGTCGGAGCGCGACTCCGCCCTGGTCAAACTGATGGCTTATGAGAACGACCTGCAGGAGACCCTGGAGGGGATGGGAACCGAGTACAACAACAAAGTGAACGAATATCAGCGCAAACAGAACGAATGGGCACCGGTGGTCCTCGAGACCAAGCAGCGTGAGCTTCAGGAACTCGGACAGCGTATCCAGCAGTTCCAGCAGAATGCCCAGCAGGAGTTGGCCCAGATGCAGCAGACGCTGATGACCCCGGTGATCGACAAGGCGCAGGCCGCCGTCACCAAGGTAGCCAAGGCGCAGGGCCTGACTTATGTGTTCGACCTCTCCGCCGGAGCGCTCATCTATTATGACGAAGCAGTAAGCGTGAACCTGCTGCCGCTTGTCAAGAAGGAACTCGGCATCCCGGCCAACAAGGTGGCCCCGACGCAGCTTCAGAACACCAACCCCAGCGCACAGTAAACTATTCGATACCTACCTAACTTTTAACCTATGCAACATAAAGTAATCGACACCCAAGATGTTGTAATCAGGTTTTGCGGAGACTCGGGAGATGGAATGCAGCTGACAGGCACCCTGTTCGCTGACGCTTCTGCCTTGTATGGCAACGAAATTTCCACGTTCCCCGACTATCCGGCAGAAATTCGTGCTCCGCACGGCACTGTCTCCGGCGTTTCGGGCTTCCAGGTCCATATCGGAAGCAACGAGATCAACACGCCCGGAGATTTTTGTGATGTGCTGGTCGCAATGAATCCTGCCGCCCTGCGTGCCAACGCAAAGTGGGCGAAACCTACTGCAACCGTCATCATCGACACCGACACGTTCGATGAAGCGCTCATCAAGAGAGCCGGCTATGCTACGCTGGACCCGATCACTGAACTTCAGATCGAGGACCGCAATATCATCTACTCACCGATCACTACGCTGACCAAGGAGAGTCTCAAGGACAGCGGTATGGACCAGAAAGCCATCGTGCGCTGCAAGAACATGTTCACGCTCGGTATGTGTTTCTATATGTTCAACCGTCCGCTCGAGTTCACCTATGCTTATCTTGAGAAGAAGTTCAAGAAGAAACCGGCGCTGATCGAACCCAACAAGAAGGTGCTCTTCGACGGTTTCAACTACGCGGCCAACATCCAGGCCATCGCCAACACCTATACGGTGAAGCCGGCCAAGCAGGAGAAAGGCGTGTACCGCAACATCAGCGGCAACCAGGCAACGGCCTGGGGTCTGATTGCGGCTTCCGAGAAGAGTGGACGTCCGCTTTTCTGCGGTTCCTACCCGATCACCCCGGCTACGGCTATCCTCGAGGAACTGGCCATCCACAAGAATCTCGGCGTCAAGACCCTGCAGGCGGAAGACGAGATTGCGGGCATCTGCACCGCCATCGGCGCCGCCTATGCCGGCAACTTCGCCGTCACGACGACTTCTGGTCCGGGTCTCTCGCTCAAGAGCGAGGCGCTGGGTCTGGCGATGATCACCGAGCTCCCGCTCGTGCTGGTCGACGTGCAGCGCAGCGGCCCTTCGACGGGTATCCCGACCAAGACGGAGCAGACCGACCTCGCCCAGGCCCTCTACGGACGTAACGGTGAGTGCCCGATCGCCGTGGTCGCCGCCCATTCGCCGAGCCACTGCTTCGACGCCGCTTTCTATGCCGGCAAATATGCGATGGAGCATATGATGCCTGTCATCTTGCTCACCGAGGGTTTCCTGGGCAACGGCAGCGAGCCGTGGCGCATTCCTTCGATGAAGGATTATCCGGCCATCAAGCCGCCGGTGATCGATCGTTGCGAAGGCGCTTTCAAGCCTTTCGAGCGTGATCCCAAGTCGTTCGCCCGCAAGTGGGCGTTCCCCGGCAAGGCTGGTCTGGAACATCGCGTCGGCGGTCTGGAGAAGAACACCGCGGGTGTCATCTCCTCCGATCCCGAGAATCACGCCAAGATGGTGGCGGAGCGCGCAGAAAAAGTGGCGCGCCTGGCCGACTATCTCCCCGAGCAGAAAGTCATCGGACCCGACGAGGCCGATGTCCTGATCGTGGGCTGGGGCGGCACGTTCGGCCACCTCTACACCGCGCTGCATGAGCTTCAGGATGAAGGCAAACGCGTGGCCCTTTGCCATTTCGACTTCATCAACCCACTGCCGAAGAACACCGCCGACATCTTCGCACGCTACAAGAAGATCATCGTGTGCGAGCTCAACAGCGGCCAGTTCGCCGATTACCTGCGTGCGAAACTTCCGCAGTTCGATTATCTGCAGTACAACAAGGTCCAGGGTCAGCCCTTCATCGTGAAGGAGATCGTGGATGCGGTCAATGCCATTCTTTAACTGGAGGAACTCACGATGAAATATACTGCACAAGATTTCAAGAGCAACCAGGAGGTACGCTGGTGCCCCGGTTGCGGTGATCACGCCGTCCTGGCCGCCATCCACCGTGCCCTTCCGGTCGTCTGCGAACAGCGCGGCTACAGCAAGGAGCGCCTGGTGTTCATTTCGGGCATCGGCTGCTCGTCGCGCCTTCCGTACTATATGGATACCTTCGGTTTCCACAGCATCCACGGCCGCGCTACGGCCATCTCCACCGGCGTTAAGGTCGCCAATCCCGACCTCTCCGTGTGGCAGGCCTGCGGTGACGGCGATGCGCTGGCGATCGGCGGCAACCACTTCATCCACGCCATCCGTCGCAACATCGACATCAATATCATCTTGTTCAACAACCAGATTTACGGTCTGACGAAAGGACAGTATTCCCCGACCTCCAAGCTGGGTCAGATTACCAAGACCTCGCCCTATGGTACGGTCGAGAATCCGTTTACCCCGGGTTCGCTCGTGCTGGGCGCCCGCGGTACTTTCTTCGCCCGCAGCCTTGACAGCGAGATCGTGCTGAACCAGGAGATTTTCGTGGCCGCTGCCGCTCACGACGGTTGCTCGGTCTGCGAGATGCTGACCAACTGCGTGATCTTCAACGACGGTGCCCACAGTACGATTTCCGACCGCGAGTACCGTGCCGACCGCACGATCATCCTCCGCCACGGCGAGCCGATGGTCTTCGGCAAGGAGAAGGACAAGGGTCTCATCCTCGAACACGGCAAGCTCAAGGTGGTCAAGATCGGCGAAAACGGCATCACGGTCGACAAACTGCTCGTCCACGATGCCCACGCCGAAGATCCGGCCATCCAGAACCAGCTCATCAATATGAAGTATCCGGACTATCCGGTGGCCCTCGGTGTCATCCGTCAGGTCAGCGAACCGACCTACGACGACCGTGTCCGCGACCAGCTCACCCAGGTCAAGGAAGCTTCCAAGATCACCTGTATGGACGAACTGCTCCGCAGCGGCGCCACCTGGACGGTGGAATAATGGAAAACTTATTCAACAAATAGTACAACAACCTTTTTTAATAACAAATTTCTATCATGAAAGTAGCTGAAATTATGGCTAACCTTGAGCGGAAGCACCCCGGTGAGAGCGAGTATCTCCAGGCTGTCCGCGAGGTCCTCGACTCCATCGAGGAAGTGTACAACCAGCATCCCGAATTCG
>JAFRRF010000062.1 GCA_017428245.1 Bacteroidales bacterium | reverse complement strand
GGCCAGATCGACTTCACCTACGGCGCTTCGCTGTCCGAAGGCGGTAAAGCCATCATCGCCATGCCGTCCGCCACGAACAAGGGCATCAGCAAGATCGCCCCGGTCCTGACCGAAGGCGCCGGTGTCGTCACGACCCGCAACCACATCCACTGGCTGGTCACCGAATACGGTGCCGTCGACCTCTACGGCAAGAGTCTCCAGGAGCGCGCCAAGTTGATCATCAGCATCGCGCATCCCGACGCCCGCGAGTCCCTCGACCGCGCCGCCTTCGAGCGCTTCGGCCCGCACTACCACAGCTTCTGAGTTACTGGGGCTCTGCCCCAAACCCCGCGCCTCCCGGCCTTAGTACCTTGCTAATGCCGGGAGTTGTGCGTTTATGAACTGATTATAGCAAGGTACCGGCCTTCGGCGGCCGCCTGATGGCGGCTTTTTTGTTACTGGGGCGCTGCCCCAAACCCCGCGCCTCCCGGCCTTAGTACCTTGCTAATGCCGGGAGCTGTGCGTTTATGAGAAGGTTTTAGCAAGGTACCGGCCTACGGCGGCCGCCCGATGGCGGCTTTTTTGTTACTGGGGCGCTGCGGCGAAAAGCGCTACTCCCCGGCAGCCTTGAGGCGTTCGGCGTTCTCGGCGATCTGGAGCTGGTCGATGACTTCCTGGATGTCGCCGTCCATGAAGACGGGGAGATTGTACATCGTGTAGCCGATGCGGTGGTCGGTAACGCGGGACTGCGGGTAGTTGTAGGTGCGGATCTTCGCGGAGCGGTCGCCGGTGGAGACCATCGTCTTGCGTTTGGCGGTGATGTCGTTGAGGTATTTCTCGTATTCGAGGTTGTAGAGACGGGTGCGGAGTTCGGCCATGGCCTTGTCGAGGTTCTTGAGCTGGGAGCGCTCGTCCTGGCACTGGACGACAATGCCGGAAGGGATGTGGGTCAGGCGGACGGCGGAGTAGGTGGTGTTGACGCCCTGGCCGCCGGGACCGGAAGAGCAGAAGAGGTCTTTGCGGACGTCTTTCATATCGATCTCGACGTCGAATTCGTCGGCTTCGGGAAGGACGGCTACCGAGGCGGCGGAGGTGTGGACGCGGCCCTGGGTTTCGGTCTGGGGGACGCGCTGCACGCGGTGGACACCGCTTTCGTATTTCAGGGTGCCGTAGACTTTTTCGCCCGAAACCTTGCATACGATTTCCTTGTAGCCGCCAGCGGCGCCTTCGCTGACGTTGGTCACTTCGCATTTCCAGCCTTTGCGCTCGAAATACTTGGAGTACATCCGGAACAGGTCGCCTGCAAAAATGGCCGCTTCGTCGCCGCCGGTGCCGCCGCGGATCTCGAGGATGGCGTTCTTGCTGTCCTGCGGGTCGGCAGGAATCAGGAGGATGCGGATTTCTTCTTCCATTTTCGGAAGCTCCTCTTCGAGGGCGGCCGCTTCTTCCTTGGCCATTTCACGCAGATCTTCGTCTTTTTCGTTCAAAAGGATGTTTTTTGCATCGGCCAGGTCGTTCACCAGCTTGCGATAACGGCGTCCCGCCGCAACGACGGGCTCAAGTTCCTTGTAGTCCTTGTTGAGCTGGACATATTTTTTCATATCGGCAATTACCTCGGGATCACCGAGTTGGGCACCGATCTCGTCGTATTTCGCCTGGAGAGCGCCGAGTTTTTCAAGCAAGCTGTTTTCTGCCATTTCCTGTGTTTTTGAACCGCAAAGGTACGAGTTTTTTATTTATATAAAAATCATTAAATTTGCAAGGATATGCATTATCGGGGAGAACGGATATGAAAAAAGGCTGGATTCTGTTTCTTTTCGCACTGCTCCTGTGCGCCATAATCGGGTTATGGTGGACGACGCGTCCTGCCGTGCAGATGGCCCGCTTGTCTGACAGCATCTCGGCGTCGGGCGCCGGCGCGGGTGATTCACTGACGATTATTGAGCGGACGGTGGTCCGCGAACCGGTCGGAGCGCCGCAGGTTCCTCCTTTCATCGTCTTTGCAGACGACACCATCCGCTTCGACCGGGCGGACCTGTACGAACGGATGGACCGGGAGTTGATTGCATTTACCTACAGTCATACCAACTCGCTGTTGATGCTTAAGCGTGCCGGCCGGATTTTTCCGCAAGTGGAACCGCTGCTTGCCGCCGGCGGCGTCCCCGATGATCTCAAATATCTGATGGCCATTGAAAGCAACGTGAGTGAGACTGCAGTCTCGGTCGCCGGCGCCGCTGGCCTTTGGCAGTTTATGAAAGAGGTCGGCCGGGAATACGGCCTGGAGGTATCGATGACAGTCGACGAACGCTACAACCTGAAGAAGGAGACAGAAGCCGCCTGTCGCTACCTCAAGAAATCCTACGCCAAGTTTGGCGACTGGATGACGGTGGCAGCCAGTTACAACGGTGGCATCAACGGTGTCACGCGCCGGCTCGGCACCCAGCACCAGAGCCGGGCGCTCGATCTGCATATGGTCGAGGAGACGTCGCGTTACATGTTCCGTATCCTGGTTGCCAAAATGATGTTCGAGAATCCGGAACTTTTCGGTTTCCGATTGAGTGAGGGTGACTTATATCCGTATATCCCGCCCAAGCGGACGGTGGTGGTGAGCAGTGATATTGACGACCTGGCCGAATTCGCCGGACGGTACGGCGTTTCCTATGCCCAGCTCCGTCGGGCCAATCCCTGGCTTCGCGACACGAAACTGGATGTCGGGCGGGGGAGAACCTATGAAATCGCCATTCCCGACCTCGATGCCGAACGTGATTACTATAAACAATTATCAGAATCAAATACACGGTTATGAAAAGAATCCTCCTTTTGTCCGCCGTCCTGCTTTTGACGGGGCCGCTGATGCTGGCTGACGGTTTCCGTCATCCCGCTCCGGAAATTGAAAAGGTCACGATGGCCAGTCCTTTGCCTTCCGTCTATTTTTCCCAGGATAATTCGTGCGCAGTGCTGGCATACCGGAACTGCCGTAGCGTACCTGTCGCGGAGTTGGCCGCCAGCGAAGCCCGTATCGGCGGTGTACGGGTCGATCCCCGGAATTTCAGCGAAACGCGGGAGAATTATTTCGAAAAGATTGAATTGCTCGATGCGCTGACCGGCGCTGTGCGGGAAGTTCATGGCATACCGGCCGATGCGCGGATCAAGTTCATCACCTGGTCCCCCAGCGGTCATTATGTGGCGTTTACCCTTTCCTATCCTTATCGGGTGGAGCTTTGGCGTGTGGATGCGACCAGCCCCACACCCGTCGCCACGCGTATGGTGGCAGGGCGGATCAACACGATTTTCGGCACTCCTTTCTTTTTCCTTGGCGACGAGTGCATCCTCTTCAAGGGCGTTCCGGAGAACAAAACCGCGATTCCGCACCAGGAAGTTGCCGCTTCTTCGATTGTGCAGGAAGTCCTGGGTGAAAAAAAATCGATCCGCACCTACCAGGATCTGCTCAGTGGCCCGGCCGACGAAGAGTTATACGATTATTGCTGCACCAGCCAACTCTCGTTGTGGACGCCCGAAGGTGTCCGCCTGCTCGGGGAACCTGCCGTTTACCGCTCCATTGAGCCTTCGCCCGACGGCAGCTACGCCATTGTGGTGACGGAGCATCATCCGTATTCTTATGTGGAAAGCCACCGCTCGTTCCCGAGCCGTCAGTACATCATGTCCCTGACCGACGGTTCGATGGTCAAAATGCTCAATGACGGAACCGTCAAGAAGAAGGATGCCGACAAGGACGGCAAAAAAGAGAAACCCCAGCCGAAACCCTCCGGTTTCAGCTGGAGGCCCGACCTGCCTGCCACGTTGTATTGGACTGAGTCGGAAAACGGCGGCCCGATGGGTCCCGGCGGTCCGATGGGACCCCGTCCCGACGATGATCCGGCTGCGAAAGATACTTTGAAAGAAAAGGAAAAACCTGAAAAAACTTTTACTGACAAGGTGTTCCAGTGTACGGCTCCTTTCAATTTCGAAAGTGACAAGCAACTTGTGCTTGCACCCGAGTACCGGCTGGGCCGTATCACCTGGGGTGACGGAAAACTCGCCCTGTTCGAGGAAAGCTCCTCAAAGCAGAAATTCCGCCGGACGATGACCTTCGTGCCTTGCGATACGACGGCCGGCTTCCGTCAGCTCTTCACCCAGAGCACGGAGGTGGATACCCTGGGAGACTTCCCGGTTTACGGAAGGCCGTATACCGTACGCAACGCCTATGGACGCAATGTCCTCTGGACCGACGCTGCACATTCGCAGATTTTCCTCACCGGCAACGACCGGCCGGATGCGGAAGGATTCAACCGCTCGTTCCTGGACCGGCTCACCCTCAAGAACGGGAAGATGGAAAACGTATGGACTTCTTCCGGAGACTGCAAGGAGACGCTCACCGCCATCACGACATTCTCTCCCAACCGGATCCGTTTCATCGGCCGCCGCGAGGCCTTCGGCGTTGTCCCCGATTTCTATGAGTTCGACGTGCGCCGGAAAACCGCACGTCAGATTACGCATTTCGAGAATCCTGTGGCCGATTTCTACAAGGACGTGACGGACCGCTACGTTACATATACCCGCAAAGACGGTCTCAAGTGTTTCGCCCATCTGTATTTGCCGGCTGGTTATGATCCGCAGCGCGATGGGAAGTTACCCGTGTTTATGTGGACCTACCCCTATGAATACAGGTGCCCGGCCGAATGCTATAAGCGCCGCCCCGAGAAACATAAATTCACGAAGCCTTCCTATGGATCCGCAATGATCTGGGCGACGCAGGGGTATGCGGTGCTTGACGAATTTACGATGGCGATCGTGGCTCCGGACAAAGATTCCCTGCCCAACAACTATTTCCTCGAGCAGTTGGTGATGAGTGCCGAAGCTGCCGTCGATTTCGTCTGCGACAGCATCGGAGTGGGCGACCGCGACCGGATCGGTGTCGGCGGCCATTCCTATGGCGGCTTCATGACGGCCAACCTTCTGGCCCACACGCGGCTTTTCCGGGCAGGTGTCGCCCGCAGCGGTGCCTATAACCGCAGCCTGACACCGTTCGGTTTCCAAAGCGAACGCCGTTCATATTGGAAAGCGAAGGATGTTTATGATGAGATGTCGCCTTTCAATTATGCCGACAAGATCAAGGACGCACTGATGCTCATCCACGGGCAGCAGGACAACAATATGGGTACCTTCCCCGTGCAGTCGGAGCGTTTGTATCAGGCTCTTGTGTATTTCGGAGCTACGGCCCGTTATGTCCAATTGCCGTACGAAAGCCACAGTTACCAGGGCATCGAGACGACGCTCGACATGCTCTATGAGACGGGCGACTGGCTCGACAAATATGTGAAAAACGCCGAACCGCGCAAGAAAAAACCTGAGTCAGAATAGTCCGTCAGCGCTTTTTTGAACCCGTTTGTGCTACACAAGCGGGTTTTTTGTATATTTGTGTGTCAATTTGAAATCGTTTTTTTGAGAAAATAACGGAACCGCATCTGCGGCTGCCTGTGTGTGCGCTGTGCGGAGCGGTTGTTATACATATTATGGAAAAATGAAAGATGGCGGTGAGATTCCGTGGTCTTTGGTTTTGACAGAAACCTGATAATAACGGACGAATAGTCCGCTACAATATATAACATCACACACGACACATCAAAAAGCTTTTTACAAATGGATTATTCCCCCAAACAATTTATGAGTAGAAACAGACGTCTTCATTATGATGCGCCTGTTTCCGAAACTCAGGAAATCGAGACTTCCGGTTGTCTGTGCGGATCTACTGAAACGCTTGAACCGGATGATCCCGAGGTTCCCGTAGATCCCGAGGTTCCCGTAGATTAAACTTAGCGCTATGAGAAAGTTTTTGATTTATGGAGCGATGCTGCTGATGCTGGCATCGTGTCTCCCGGAGGAAGTGGAGATTGTTCCGGAATCTCCGGTCGTTCCGTCGATCCTGCATGCGTCAGTCGACATGGAGGATTCGGAGACGAAGACTTTTTTGGACGGAGAACGGCATATTGTATGGAATGCCAACGACCGGATCTCCGTGTTCTGTACGAATAGACAGAACAAGGAGTATCGTTTTCAGGGATCGGATGGGGCTCCTGACGGTGATTTCCTGTTTACTGGAAACACATCGGGTTCGACGGGTACCTTGAGTCCCAGTGTCGTCTATGCGGTTTATCCGTATTCGTCCGGCAACTCTATATTAAAGTCCGGGACGATGAAAATGACCTTGCCGGCGGAGCAGCATTACCGTGCTGACTCTTTCGGCACCGATGCCAACACGATGGTTTCGGCGATGGCGTTTGTAAACGGAAGTATTCCTGGAAACCTTTCGTTCAAAAATGTTGGCGGTTTCATCAAATTCCGCTTGTACGCTTCAAATCCCAGCGTCAGGGTCAACAGCATTACGCTGAACGGCAATAACGGAGAGCCGATCGCCGGTGAGGCGCAAGTGACAATGAGCCCGGGCGGGACACCGGAAATGGTCTGGAATGGCACTACCTCGAGCTCGATCACGCTGGTCTGCGATACGCCTGCGTCCGTCGGCACGTCGAAGAAAAAATATAAAGAATTCTGGGTGGCTGTGCCGCCGATCGAGTTTACGAGGGGCATTACCTTTACAATTCGGGCTGGTGGCAAAGTCATTACAAAGAGGGTAAGTGCTCCCGTCAATGTTCAACGTAATCATGTCGTCCCGATCGCTGCCGTCGAGTTACCCTATGTCAAGACTTACACCGTCCGCGACAGAGAAGAAATGTCGCTTTGGGAAAAGGTGGGGCAATTGCTTATGATCCAGGACTATACGATTTTAGGAAGCCATACGTTCACCGTGAATAGTACATTGCGGCAGGAGTTTCAGAATTATCCTTGCGGCGGATATATCCTGAAAGCGGAGAACGTGCAATCCCCGTCCCAGTTGACGAAGTTTACGGCTGACCTGCACGATCTCGCAGATTATCCATTGCTCACTATTGATGAAGAAGGCGGCCGGGTGGCTCGGATTGGCCTGGGGGGCAGCGGTCAGCAATATGCTGCCAACTTTGGAGAGATCTGTACGACCAATGCCAGCCGTCAGGCCGAGACGGTGGGGAAAACGGGCAATTCGGCCAATGCTTATGCATCGGGCAATTACATTGGCACGTATTTGCGTAATTTCGGGCTCGACGTCAACCTGGCGCCTGTGGCCGACGTGAATTCCAATCCGAACAATCCGGTCATCAACAACCGCTCGTTCGGCAGTGATCCGATTCTGGTGGCCAATATGGTGGTCCAGTATCTGCACGGTCTGCAGGATGCCGGCGTGGAAGGATGTCTGAAGCACTTCCCCGGACACGGTGACACAGGTACGGACAGCCATACTGGTTATACTGTGTCGAACAAGACCTGGAATCAGATGCTTGATTGCGAAATCGTTCCGTTCAGACGGGGAATCGAAAATGGAGCCAAGATGATCATGACGGCTCATATAACCCTGCCCTATGTCATGCCCTCCAATGCCGTAGTCCCTTCGACGCTTTCGTATTTCATCCTGCACAACAAGTTACGGCAGGAATTGGGTTTCCAGGGTGTGATCATTACTGACTCTATGGGGATGGGTGCCATTACCAAGTATTATTCGCGTTCAGAGGCGGCCATCCTGGCGCTGAAGGCGGGTTGCGACATTTTACTGGGCCCGGCAAACAACGTCAGTGAATATGAGACGGTTTATAATGCTATTTATAATGCCGTCCTCAGCGGAGAAATCCCCGAGTCACGCATTGATGAGAGTGTTGACCGGATTCTGGCTTTGAAGCGCTCCATCCTGGCTGAACGCGGCCAATTACAGTAGCCGGGAAAAAAAAGCGGGACCTCTTTGACATGAACCCCGAAAGTTAGACAAAAAACTTTCGGGGTCCCGCTTTTTTTTTTGATACATCCTGTATCAGAACGCGAACACGACGCCGAGACGGCCGCCAAAACGGTTGGGAACTTCGGGCTTCGTGAACATGCGCTGGTAGTTTCCTTCGACAAAAAAGCCGATTTCCGACGCGAACTGGAACTCCAGGCCGAGACCGGCTTCCACACCGAAATTGTTGTTCACCTTATGCATGGTCTTCTTGGAGAAATGTTCACCATAGACGCCGACGGAGGGGTAAAAATAGAAGCCGTCCGTAATCGGAAGCAGATACTGCAGGTCGACGGCGGCATTGGGGTTGAAGCCTTTTCCACCGGCAAAGAAACGTTCGGCCAGACCGAGATTGATCCGGGTGCGGAGGTTGCTTTGGGCGGCGTTGATGTCGAGAATGGCCATGCCGTAGAAAGCTGCGTCGCCGGTAAGATAACCGATGGTAAGGCCGTAATCTAACACATATTCGGAACCGATGCGGGTTTTGTTCTCAGCGTTGACCACGGTGCAGGCAGTCAAAAGAATAGCTGCGATAATCAGAAGTTTTTTCATATTGGAAGTTTTTTTTGTATGCTTTCTCAAATTGGAGCGCAAATATATCGTATATTTTTCGGCAGGCAAAAAAAAATGATTACATTTGCAGCCCCGCTCACGACGGCGGGTTTATAAATAAAGTCCAACTACTTATTGTTTAACAACTTATTACTAACATGTCTGAAGAATTGATCGAGAATCCTGCACTGGAGAATGCAGAAGAGATCGAAGAGCAGGTGATCGTAAAACCTGCGAAGAAAAACAGCAACGCCTCCGTCGACAACGACAAGTTCGACTGGGATGCGTTCGAAAACGACGGCTTCGACGCCGGCGAGAAAGCCGCCAACGAAGAAAGCTACAGCAAGAGCCTCAGCCGCATCAATGAGAATGAGGTCGTGGAAGGCACCGTCACGTCCATCAACAAGCGCGAAGTAATCGTCAACATCGGTTACAAGAGCGAAGGTGTCATCAGCATCAACGAATTCCGCTACAACCCGGATCTCGCCGTCGGCGACACCGTGGAAGTTTATGTGGAGAACGCCGAGGACAAGAAGGGTCAGCTGATCCTCTCCCACAAGCGTGCCCGCGCCGTCAAGTCCTGGGACCGTGTCAACGAGGCCTTCGAAAAGGACGAGATCGTCAAGGGTTACATCAAGTGCCGCACGAAGGGCGGTATGATTGTCGATGTGTTCGGCATTGAGGCCTTCCTGCCGGGCAGCCAGATCGACGTGAAGCCCATCCGCGACTATGACGTCTATGTCAACAAGACGATGGAATTCAAGATCGTCAAGATCAACCAGGAATTCCGCAATGTCGTCGTTTCCCACAAGGCCCTCATCGAGGCCGAGATCGAAGCCCAGAAGGCCGACATCATCGCCAAACTCGAGAAGGG
>JAFRRF010000061.1 GCA_017428245.1 Bacteroidales bacterium | reverse complement strand
GTGCACATCACGCTGCCGTCGGCGGACGCTTTCTTGCCGACGATCAGATTGGTGCAGGCGAACGAGGCCACCGCTGCGAACAGCAGGATGGCCGAGCAAAGCAGCTTTTTCATATTTTCTTTATTTTAAGATGTTTACGATGTCTCTGCGAGGCATTCGGCCAGGCCGTCCTTCGCGATGGAACGCTGCTCGCCGGTGGCGAGGTTCTTGAGCGTGACGGTCCCGTCCGTAACTTCCTGGTCGCCGACGATGGCCAGGAACGGGATGCCCTTTCGGTCGGCGTATTCAAACTGTTTCTTCAGCTTGGTGTTGTCGGGATAGATCTCGCAGGCGATGCCCGCGCGACGGAGCTCGGCGGCCACGGGAATCGTATAGGCCACTTCCGCTTCGCCCATGTTGGTGAAAAGCACCGCGGCGGCCGCTGCGGCGTTTTTCGGGAACAGATTGAGCCCGGTAAGCACGTCGTAGATGCGGTCGGCGCCGAAGCTGATGCCCACGCCCGACGTGTTGGGCAGGCCGAAGATGCCGGTCAGGTCGTCGTAGCGGCCGCCGCCGCAGATGCTGCCGATGGCCCAGTCGAGGGCCTTGACTTCGAAGATGGCGCCGGTGTAGTAGTTGAGGCCGCGGGCGAGCGACAGGTCGAGTTCGACCGGCTGGGAGATGCCGGCCTTGTCGATGAGCCCGAAGAGCGTCTCGACTTCGTCGAGGCCCTTGCATCCGGTCTCGGAGGCGGCGAGGAGTGTCCGCATGCGGGCGATCTTTTCGGCCGTGGTGCCCGTGAGCGTCAGCACGGGTTCGATGAGGGCGACCGCTTCGGGGGTAAGCCCTTTTTCAAAGAGTTCCGCCTTGACGGCGTCGATACCGATCTTGTCGATCTTGTCGATAGCCACGGTAATGTCGACCAGGCGCTCCGGCTGGCCGGACACTTCCGCCAGGCCCGCCAGGATCTTCCGGTTGTTGATCTTGATGCATACCCGCACGCCGAAACGGCCGAACACCTCGTCGACCATCTGGACCAGTTCCAGTTCGCTGAGCAGCGACTTGCTGCCGATCACGTCGACGTCGCACTGGTAGAATTCGCGGTATCGGCCTTTCTGCGGCCGGTCGGCCCGCCACACGGGCTGGATCTGGTAGCGCTTGAACGGAAATGCGATCTCGTTCTGGTGCTGGACCACGAAGCGGGCGAAAGGCACCGTCAGATCGTAGCGGAGACCCTTTTCCGGCGCCAGCGCGGCTTTCTCGCCGCTGTTCTGGATGCGGAAGAGGAGCTTGTCGCCTTCTTCGCCGTATTTGCCCAGCAGGGTGCTGAGGTTCTCCATGGAAGGAGTCTCGATGCACTGGTAGCCGAATTTGCGGAATACTTCTTTGATCGTGTTGAATATATAGTTGCGGCCTACCATTTCAGCGGGTCCGAAATCTCTGGTTCCCTTGGGGATCGACGGTTTTTGTGCCATGGTTTTCAGATTATTGAACAACAAAGATAGCAATTCTGCCGGGTCTGCTCAAAAATTGCGTTTTTTTTGTTCAACGAATAAAGATTGTTGTTACTTTTGCGACTTGTAAAAGGACAAACCTAATAACCTAATAACTTTTGTAATATGAAAAAGATTGCTCTTTTGACCATCGTGGCCTGCCTGAGCCTCCTTGTGGTTTCCTGCAAGGACCAGAAGAAAGAAGAAGCCGCTCCCGTCCAGGAAGCCGCTGAGCAGGTAGTTGACAAAGTCGAGGAGGTCTCCGAGGAAGCCGCCAAGACTGTCAAGGACGCGCTTGATCAGGCCGGCGAAGCCGTCAAGGACGCCGCCGAGACCGTGAAGGACGCTGCTGAGAAAGCTGCAGACGAAATCAAGAAGTAAGCTGCTCCGCTTTTCGGAAAACGCGGTTGAGAACCTCTCAACCGCGTTTTTTTTGTCTTTCCCCGTTTTTTTTGTATTTTTGTAATTTATGAAAGACAGTCTTTTGAACAAAATATGCGCTGAGTACACTTTGGCCGATGAAGTCAAAGCGATGGGTATTTATCCTTACTATCGCCCGATTTCTTCCGGTCAGGACCCCGTCGTCAAGATGGACGGAAGGGACGTGCTGATGTTTGGTTCCAATTCGTATCTGGGGCTTTCCGACGATCCCCGTCTGAAGGAAGCCGCCATCGATGCGATCCGGAAATACGGCACCAGTTGTTCCGGTTCCCGCTTCCTGAACGGGACGCTGGATATCCATCTGGCCTTGGAAGAAAAACTGGCCCGACTGGTCGGCAAGGAAGAGGCGGTGACCTACAGCACCGGCTTCCAAGTCAATCTGGGCGTGGTTTCCTGCCTGGGGTTCCGCAATGGCTATATCTTTCTCGACGCGCTGGACCATGCCTGCATCATCGACGGCAGCCGTCTTTCCTACAGCCGTGTGTTCAAGTTTCCCCACAACGATATGGAGGCACTCGGGAAACGGCTCGCCCTTGCCCCGTATGATGCCCCGAAACTCGTTGTGGTGGACGGTGTCTATTCGATGGAAGGGGATATCGCACCGCTGCCTGAGATGGTGGAACTCTGTGAGAAATACAATGCTTCCCTGATGGTCGACGATGCACACGGGTTGGGCGTCCTGGGCGAATGCGGCCGTGGCACGGCCGACCATTTCGGTTTGACGGACCGGGTCGACCTGATTATGGGTACCTTCTCCAAGTCGTTCGGCTCGCTGGGCGGTTTCATCGCCGGCGACCATGAGGTGATCAATTATCTCAAGCACAATTCCCGTTCGCTGATTTTCAGCGCCAGCATGCCGCCGGCCAATGTGGCGGCTGTCAGCCGGGCCATCGACATCATGCTGTCGGAGCCGGAGCGGATCGCACACCTCTGGGATCTCACGCACCACGCCCACGCAGCGTTCAAGGCCCGCGGTTTCGACATCGGACATACCCAGTCGCCGATCATTCCGCTCTTTGTCCGGGATCTCCGGAAATGCCTGACGGCAGTGAAAATGGCGTTCGATGAGGGCGTGTTCATCACGCCGGTTATTCCGCCGGCCGTGCCCGAAGACTCTGTCATCGTTCGTTTCGCCCTGATGGCGACGCACACTTTCGAGCAGCTTGACGAGGGTATCGACAAGCTGACGAAAATCTTCCGCAAACTCGAAATTATTCCTTAGTCCAGAGGACTTCGTTCTGGATCCGGACGCTCTCTTCGTGAATGTCATTGAAGAGGGTGCGCAGGAATTCCTCACTCAAGCCGGTGCGGGTGCCTTTCTGCAGGACTTCTTCGAGCAGTGAGTCCCAGCGCGTCATCTGCAGGATGGCGATATTGTGGTCTTTTTTGTATTCGCCGATGCGGCGGGAGATGTTCATTCTTTCCTTGAGAAGGGAGAGCAGATTCTCGTCGATCACGTCGATATCGGCGCGTAACTGGTCGATGTTTTCGCGGTAATCGTCTGCCTGGCTGTCTGCGTCGCGGACGACGATCTGTTCGCCCAGCAGGATGCGCAGCTCGTCGGGCTTGAGCTGCTGTTTTGCGTCGCTGAGCGCCACTTCGGGATGGCAGTGGGATTCGATCATCAGTCCTTCCAGGCCCAGGTCCATGGCACGCTGGCTCAGTTCAAGCAGATATTTGCGGTCGCCGCCCATATGGGAAGGGTCGGCGAAAAAGGGAAGCTGCGGATAGCGCGTCCGCAGTTCGATGGCGATACGCCAGCCCGGGTCGTTGCGATAGGGGATGTCGTGCCAGGTTGAAAAACCACGGTGGATGACGCCCAACTTCCGGATGCCCGCTTGATGCAGCCGTTCCAGTCCTCCGATCCACAGGTCGAGATCGGGACTGATCGGATTCTTGACCAGGACCGGAATGTCCGTCCCCTGCAGGGCATTGGCGATTTCCTGCATCAGGAAGGGGTTGCCCGTGGTACGCGCTCCGATCCAGACCATATCCAGTCCGTGGTCGAGACATTCGCGGACGTGCCGTTCACCGGCGACTTCGGTACAGACTTTCATTCCGAATTCGCGCTGGACGCGCTGAAGCCACTTGAGCCCCCGCGCGCCGACACCCTCGAAGCTTCCGGGGTGGGTCCGCGGCTTCCAGATGCCTGCACGGAATACGTGGATACCGAATTCGGCTAAACCTTCCGCCGTCTCCATGATCTGCTGCTCGCTCTCGGCGGAGCAGGGACCGGCTATCACCATCGGGCGGGGGAACGTGAAAAAGCCCCACTCCGACACGGGAATCAAATCCATTTCGTCTGTCATTATCGTAAGATTTTCTTGATTCGGTTGGCCGATTCGATGAGTTCGCGGATCTTGTCTCCGTCGAAATCGTTGATGGCTTCCCGGAACTGCTGCATTTTTTCAATGTACGTGTCGATGACCTGCAACACGTTGTCGTGGTTCTGGGTCAGGATCGGAACCCACATGGCCGCGTTGCTCTTGGCCAGGCGGACCGTGGAAGAGAAACCGCCGGAAGCCAGGTCGAAGATGTGTTTTTCGTCTTTTTCCTTGTCGAGTACGGTCAGGGCCAGGGCGAAGGAAGTGATGTGGGAAATGTGCGACACATAGGCCGTGTGCACGTCGTGTGCCGTGGCGTCCATATGGATCGGGCGCATATTGAGCACGTCGTAGAGCTGTTCGATGGTCTTGAGGGCCTTGGGCGAGGATTCTTCGGCATTGGCGAAGATGCAGGCGCGGCCGTCGAAAAGGCCCGGCATGGCGGCCCAGGGGCCGGAATACTCCGTGCCGGCCATCGGATGCGTCGAGACGTACTGTTCGCGGCAGGGATGATAATGGGTGGCCTGGTTGATCTGCTCCTTGGTCGAGCAGACGTCGATGACGATCTTGTCGCGATAGCCGCATTCCTTGAAGCGGTCGAGGATGTCGCAGACCATCCGCACGGCGGTGCCGACGGGGACGGCCACGACGATAATGTCGCTTCTTTCGATGCAGTTGTCAAAGGAGACGATTTCGTCGACAAGTTCCATTTTCAGGGCGGCGGCGGCGCTGACGGCGTCGGCTTCCACGCCCAGTACGACGTCGGCGTAGCCGCGACGCTTGAGGTCGAGGCCCAATGATCCGCCGATCAGTCCGAGTCCGATGATTCCCAGGGTCATGAGGGGTTGCTGTTAAGGATGGATTCGATGAGACATTTTGCGTGAACGAGCACCTCGGGCTTGGCGCACAGGGAAATCCGGACATAGTCCTTCCCGTTGTCGCCGAAGATGAAGCCCGGTGTGATAAAGACGCCCGAACGGTAGAGGATGGTGTCGGACACCCGCTCCCCGAGGCTTGCTCCGTCGCCGGGCGTCAGCGCGGCGAAGGGATTGCCGGCATCGATGCGGCCCCAGAGGAACAGGCCGGTCGAGGCGGCGTCGTAGCGGGCGCCGATGGCGTCGAAGATTTCGCCGGCGAGGCGACGCCTGCGGGCGTATTCGGCATTGAGGTCGCGGAACCAGTCGGGGCCCTGCGAAAGGGCTTCGACAGCGGCCAGCTGGAGCGGCTTGAACATGCCGGAGTCCATCTGCGACTTGACTTTCAGCACCTGGGCGACAAGATCCCGGTCGCCGGCGACCATTCCGATGCGCCAGCCCGACATATTGTGGGCCTTGCTCAGCGAGTTGAGTTCCAGGCAGCATTCCTTCGCGCCGGGCGCGGCGAGAATGGAAAGCGGCCTATCGTTGAGGATGAAGCTGTAGGGGTTGTCGTTGACCACGAGCAGGCGGTGCCGCAGGGCGAAATCCACGATCTTCCGATAAAGCGCGGGCGTTGCGGAAGCGCCGGTAGGCATATGGGGGTAGTTCACCCAGAGAATCTTCACGCCGGTCAGGTCCATCCGTTCCAGCGCATCGAAGTCCGGCTGCCAGCCATTCTTTTCCAGCAGATCGTAGGTCAGGATCCGCGCCTCGACGAGCCGGGAGGCGGAAGTATACGTGGGATAGCCCGGATCGGGCACCAATACGCCGTCACCCGCGTTGAGGAAGGCCAGGGAGATGAGCAGGATGCCCTCTTTCGAGCCGACCAGGGGCTGGATCTCACAGGAAGGATCGAGTTCCACGCCATAGTAGCGGCGATACCATCCGGCGAAGGCCTCGCGCAACTGATCCAGGCCCACGTAACTCTGATAGGCGTGGACGTCGGATTGGCGGGCGGTTTCGACCAGCGTTTCGATGGCCGGGGCGGGGGGCATCCCGTCCGGCGCGCCGATGCCCAGATTGATGATGGAGGGCCGGCCTGCCGCCTGCCGCTCCCGGTTGAGTGCGGCGATCTCTTTCAATTTTCGGGAGAAATAATACTCCCGGACCGATTCGGTCCTTCGGGCGGGCGGGATGATCATAGGGCAGCGGTATATTCTCCCAGTATCCGCAGGTCGTCGATGAGCGGCCGGACGGCGGAAAGGGCTTGCAGATATCGTTCGTAACTTTCGAACTTGATGTCGATGTAGAAGAAGTACTGCCAGCTCTTTCCCGGAATGGGAAGTGACTGGATGCGGGTAAGGTTCATGTCGTAGAACGACAGAATCGTGAGGATATGCGCCAGGGATCCCGGTTTGTGCGGGAGGGTGAAGCAGAGGGAAGCCTTGTCGATGGACTCTTTGGTGACACGGATGCCGTCGTCGAGAATGAGGAATCGGGTGAAGTTTTCACGGTAGGTCTCGATCTGCGGGGCCAGGATCTCCAGGCCGAAGTTCCGTGCCGCCAGTTCCGAAGCCACGGCGCCGACGCCCCGAAGGCCTTCCCGGGCGATGTCGGCGGCGCTTTTGGCGGTGTCTTCGCTTTCGACCATCTTGATCCAGGGGCAGCGCTTTTCAAAGAAAGCGCGGGTCTGGTTGATGGCCATATAGTGGGTACGGACCTCGCGGATGTCTTCCAGCCGCTGGCCAGGCATCGCCATCAGGTTCTGGTGGATCTGCAGGTAAATCTCGCCCTTGATCTGCTGCGGATTCTTCCGGAGCAGTTCGAAATTCGGGATCAGGCCGCCGGAAGTCGTATTCTCAATGGCCATGACCGCGGCATCGGCACTGCCGTCTTCGAGGGCTTCGAAAAGGTCGCTGAAAGTAGCGCATTCCACAATCCGGATAAGGGTGTTTTCCCGGTCCCGGTAGAATATTCGGGCGGCTTCCTCGTGAAAGCAGCCGGAGAACCCTTGGATAGCGACGCGTTTTTCCATTTTAATCAAAGTCGCAAAGGTAGAAAAAAATAAAAAAAAGTATTAACTTAGAGGCATTAACTGATGCCATTATGAGGAATTTGTCCGTCTTTGCCCAGCTGGTCTGCCTTCTGGTTTTCGCCTCCTGCACCGTCGGCCCTTCTCCTGCTTCGAAAGCAGGTGATCCGCTTATTGCAGATGCCGTCGCCCGTATCAGCGCCGACAGTGTCCGTACGTATATCGAAGACCTGGTGGCTTTCCATACCCGTCATACGCTCAGTTCGCAGACTGATTCGGAGCGGGGGATCGGCGCTGCCGTGAATTATCTGGCCGGCCGGTGCGAGACCTGGGCGGCGCGTGCCGAGGGTGTCCGCCCGAAGCCGACCGTGGAGATTGTCCGCTACACGGCCGGAGAGAATGGCGGACGATACGACCGTATCGTTTCCGCCCCTGAGATTCTGGTTACGATTCCCGGCACGGAAGCGGAGCGGGAGATCCTGTTGTCGGCCCATATCGACACGCGCGTGGCCGACGTGATGGATTCCACTTCGTTCGCCCCCGGTGCCAACGATGACGGCAGCGGCCTTGCCTGTCTGCTTGAAGTGGTGCGTGTCCTGTCGGAGATTCCGCTGGAACAGACGGTCAAGTGCCTGTTCGTCTCGGGCGAGGAGCAGGGCCTGGACGGCTCCCGCTTCATGGCCGGCAAGGCGAAGGCGGAGGGCTGGCCTGTAATGGCTATGATCAACAATGATATGATCGGCAACACGGTGGCCAGCGGAACCGGCCTGAAGGAAGACCACAAGGTCCGTCTGTTTTCCGAAAGCCGCAGCGGGGAGGACAGCGATCCCCGACAGCTGGCGCGCTACGTCAAGGAAACCGCAGAGACTTATGTGCCCGATCAGGAAGTGGTGCTCATCTACCGGAACGACCGCTATCGCCGCAGCGGCGACCACACGCCTTTCCTTCGGGAAGGATTTACGGCCGTCCGGATGAGCGAGTATTGCGAAAACTACGACCGGACCCACCAGGATGTCCGTACGGAAAACAGCATCGATTACGGCGACCTGCTTTCCGGTGTCGATATCCCGTCCCTGACCCGGAACATCCGGATCAACCTGGCGACGGCGATGAACCTGGCCCAGGCTCCGCCCAGACCCGTGAATGCCCGGATTGCCAATGCGGGCGAACTGGAGAACCATACGGTAATCGCCTGGGACCACATACGGCGTGTGGACGGGCAGGTCGATACGACCGTGTCCTATCAGGTGCTTTATCGGGAGACGGATCAGCCTGTGTGGCAACTCCTCGGTACCGTTGCTTCCGATCCTGCTTTGTTCAGCCAGAGTTTCTCCTGCCCGCTGAGCAAGGATAATTATTTCTTTGCGGTCCGTGCTGTTTCGTCTGCCGGCAATCCGGGCCTTCCGGCCGTTGCCCGATAATGCGGAAATTTATTTATTTACAGTATAAAACATTGATTTATGGGACTTTTGAAATCACTTTTCGGCGAAGCCGCTGAAAAAGCCCTTTCGCAGGTAAAAGATGCCATCACTGCCGCTATGGCCGAGCAGGAGAAAAAGGCTGCTTCCCGTCCGGCAATGACAGAAACGCCCCGGCCGGAGCCCGTTTATGTGGAAAGGACCGCCTCCGAGTGGCGTGCATTTTTCCGGGAAATCATCCAGACGGAATGTGTGGGATACACTTTCCGCGAAAATGTTCCTGTGACGGAAATCGCCGGCCAGGTGTCCGACGAATTCAAGTTGTACAGAACCCGTCCGACACAGGTTTACAAGGCGGAGTGGGGCGAGCCCTACACTTTTGTCCTCTATCAGGGCACCGATCCGAAAGCCGTGGTGATGCTCGGTGACGGGCACAGCCACGATGCCAAGGTCAAATTCCTGATTGCCCGTATGTATGCGAAAAAAGCGGGCCTTCCGTACATCAACTTCTACACGCAGATGCCCAACGAGCGCGATTATGTCGTGGGCCGCATCCGGAAGTTCCTGTCTTAAGACATTTTGGAAAAAGGGGATGCAACCCTGGTTGCGCCTGCTTTGGACGCAGCGCGGCCCTTTCTGGTGCCTTGCAGGCGGCCGGACCGCGTACCCGTCCCGTGATCAGCAATTTTGCTGATTCAAATCCTTTCCCCTTTTTCCTTTTTTCTTCGCATGGACGGCATTCTCGGACAGTTGGAAAGTCAGGCGGCGTGGGATGAATTCCTGGCTCATCGCCTGATGAAGGGCCGTTTCACCTGGTCTCTGTTCAAGGATGCCGATGCGTATGTGGCGGAGGAACAGTATCTGCCGGTTGCCCGCACCCTGGTGGAAGGGGAGGGCCCCGGTGTTCCCGAGCGCAAGCGCATCAACAAGATGGGGACGGGGAAGAAGCGGACCGTTTACAGTTTCAGCCTGGAAGAAACCCGGGCGCTCAAGCTGATGGCCCATCTCCTGTACCGCTATGATGCGGCGTTCTCGTCCAACTGCTACGCCTTCCGCCGCGGCCTGCGGGCGAGCGACGCCATCTACGCGATCCGCAAGGCGCTCGGCGGCCGGCGGATGTGGGCCTACAAGCTCGACATCCACGATTATTTCAATTCGATTTCCATCCCGATCCTGCTTCCCATCCTGCAGCGGCTGCTGGCCGACGATCCCGACCTGTATCGTTTCTTCGAACGGATGCTCTCTGACGACCGGGCGCTTGCCGACGGACAGATTGTCCGGGAAAAACGCGGCATCATGGCCGGCACGCCGACCGCACCCTTCCTGGCCGACGTCTATCTGATGGAAGTGGACCGGTATTTCGCGGACGCTGGCGTGGTGTATGCCCGTTATTCCGACGACATCATCCTCTTCGCGCCTGACCGCGAAACGCTGGAAAGCCATAAGGCCGCACTCCTCGGTTTCCTGGCGCAGTACCGGCTGGAAGTCAATCCGTCGAAGGAAAAGGTCTACGCCCCCGACGAGCCTTTCGAATTCCTGGGCTTCAAGTGCCTGGGCCGAAGCATCGATCTGTCGGAAGCCACGAAGCAGAAGATGAAGGGGAAAATCCGCCGTGCCGCCCGCGCCCTTCATCGCTGGCAAGTCCGGAAAGGCTATGATCCGCAGCGCGCGATGAAAGGCCTCATCCGGATTTTCAACGACAAGTTTTTCGAAAGCGGCGATCCCCGCGCCCTGACCTGGTCGCGCTGGTTCTTTCCGGTCATCACCCGGCCGGACGGCCTCCGGGAGATCGACAACTATCTGCAGCGTTATATCCGCTATTTAAGCACCGGCCGTCACACGAAAGCCAACTACCGTGTCCGCTACGCCGACTTGAAGGCCCTCGGTTACCGGAGCCTGGTCCACGAATTCTATCGCTACCGTGCGTCTGTTTCTTCCGGGTGTGTTTCCCGGTCCGAAAGTCGGACGTGAGATTACTTCTATATCTTGAAAAAATGAATAGAACCATATTACTCGCTGTTTTTTGCTTCGCGTTCCTGAGCTTTGCTCAGAACGCTGACGCCCAGTATGCCGCATCCCTTCACCGTGAATATGGCAAACTTGTGGATGATCGTGGAATTACCCTCACAGACAACGAGGTCCGCAACCTGATTGGCGACGATATCTTCAATGAGACCTATGTCGGTGCGAAAAGGCAGTGCAGGGCAGGACGCACGCTCATCTGGAGTGGTGCCGCCGGTACGGTTGTCGGTCTGGGTATGATGATCTGGGGGCAAGAACTCTTTACCGACAGCCCTTACTTGCCTGGTTTAGGCGTCGCAACGCAAGGACAGGTCGGCTTGGCTCTCTGTGCGGGCGGCCTTCTGTTGTCCAGTCTCGGTTCCGCCGCCCTGGATGTCGGCATTCCGCTCTCCATCATCGGCAAGAGACGTCTGAACTGGGTCGCGGACAATTTCAACAGCGGCATCAACCTGACTTGCCATGTCGGCGCCACACCGCATGGGCTCGGATTGACTTTGCAATTCGGCGCGTTATAAGATACTGTCCAACAGATGGGTAAGGGATGCTGTTCCCGCCAAACAGGCGCAAGAACACCAGCCCCACAGGCACGTAGAACGCTGATGCTCTTGCGGCAAGGGCCGAAATCGGGCTTAGGCGCAAAACGACCACCGCCGGAAGGCATCAGAACGCCTGTCGGCCTGCGCCTGTTTGGCGGGAACAAGGTTGGTTTACTTTTTTATCTGTAAACGCAGGACTCTGATGGGCCGGCCGGAGCCCTGATACTGGGTTTCGTCGATGACGGTTTCTCCGGTGGGAACGAAGCCGCACTTTTCCATCACGCGGCCGCTGGCGGGGTTGTCTACGAAGTGCCCGCTTATCAGGGACTTGATGTCCGTGGTCTTCCGGATGTGCTCAATCATCAGTCCAAGCGCTTCCGTACAGATTCCCTGGTTCCAATAAGGCTTGGCAACCCAGTAACCGGCAAGGGGTTCGCCTTCGCGGGCAGGCAGATTGCATTCGCAGGAAGGACCATAACCCATCGCACCAATCGCTTGTCCCGTTTCTTTAAGTTCGATCGCCCAGGTGTTGGTGGCATCCTTGAAGACCGTCCGGATTACCTCCAGGCTTTCTTCAACGGATTTGTGCGGCGCCCATCCGGCACGGGGTCCCACATCGGGATCCGACGCCCATTTATAGAGCACGGCGGCGTCGCTGTCCCGCCAAGGCCGGAGGATGATTCGGCTGGTTTCCATCACGTTATCGTAGGTCAGTTGTCCGGGAAGACGCAATTTCTCTTTTACCGGGAACGTGGCCTCGAACGCTTCAAAAGCTTCCGGATCGTTATCGGCCACGAAATACCCGGCCGGAGGACAATAAGTGGCCTCGACAATGCCATTGGCCTTGAGCCATCCGGGAATGAGTTCCTGGGCCAGGAAGAAAGGGACCTCATCCTCCTTGGGAAAGTCGTGATAGTGGATGCCCTTCTTGCTGGCCAGGTCAAAACCGGCGTGCTTGTAGAAGTCGATGTTGCCCTCCATGCACAGGAAGCCAACGCCCATCTCACGGGCCTTGTCCAGCGCATAGTTCAGTAACTGGACCCCGTAACCCTTGCGCTTGTAGTCGGGATGGATGCTGATGGGACCGAATGTCCAGGAAGGTTTACGGCTCCCGTCGGGCAGGATCAATTCGGCCTTGGAAAACATCACGTGGCCGATGATCCGGTCCTTCTCTTCCATTACAAAGTCCAACCCGGGGATGAAATCCGGGTTGCTCCGGTATTGATGCAGGACATAATGCTCCGTACATCCGGGGCGGTACACATTCCAAAAAGCCTCACGGGTAAGGTTCTCCACCTTACGGTAGTCGGCGGGTTTTTCAAGTCTGATCTTCATTTCTCACAACTTTTTGGCTACCATATAGCCGATTGCGGCGACAGCAATGGCTTCGGCCGTGACGATGAGCTCGAGCGTGACCATGCCGGCCGACTTTTGGAGCAGCACGGCGCCGGCGTCGACAAGGGCGTGGAGGACGATGGCGGCAGGGAACAGCCACAACCATTTGCCACCTTTGCGGACGGCCACCCAAACCAGCAGGGAAAGGCCCAGGTGAAGAATCAGGGCGGAGAAACGCTCCCAAAGGCCGACAAGCAGGGTACCGGCCCCCAGCGTCTGCAACTGATCCAACTGTGCCTGTAACTGTCCGGCTGCCTCCTCCGGAACCTTGGCGAAAATGGCATCAGCCTGGCCGGAATTGATCAAGGCCGAAATCACCAGGTTGTTGATCATCGTTATGCCGAAGATGATAAGCATCTCCACACCGCCGTGTCCGGCCCCATAGGCTATACCGGGAAGGGGTTTGGAGGGTTCCTTCTTCATCAGGAATTTCATGGAGAGGAAACGGCCGGTTTCTTCAAAGATTCCGGCGGCCAGCCCGCCATAAAGAGCATACCGAAGCGTATTGCCAAGAATGGACGCACCATGCGGCCCTTTCAGAACCAGCTGATGCATGAGGCTTTCCAGCGCCAGCGCAAAGACGATGAAGGTGCCGGCACCAATCAGAATGGTAGATATCCGGGCATGATGCTTACGCACCAGCCAGACAGCCAGGCAGACGGGAACGGCAAAGCCCAGCAGGGCATTGACGGCCATCAGGATGAGGGAACTTATAGGAACCATATAGATATCGATTAGCTTAACTCAGTGCCCCCCCGTAAATCGAGACAAGGACCAGAATCGCCCCCAGCAGGATATAGAACAGGCTGATGGCGGCGAGATAGACCAGTCCGGTCTTAACCGTGAGCCACAGGGCTTTCCTGTTCCTGATCTGCAGCCATTGGCGGTAGTCGATGAACAGGAGGATTCCCATGATAAAGATGCCTAGTTTGGAGCTCTTTCCAAAGGAGATGATCAGCGCCAGGAACATGAAGACACAGTACTGGCACAGCACATAGGCCGAAGCGGCCGCCGCGCCGGAAGCGCTGATTTGATGTTTTCTCAACAGGAGGGCCATCGCCAGCCAAAGGAGCAGGAAATTACCCAGGAACAGCGGGATACCCTTGCTGCGGAGATCGGCCTCGACAGCGGCCAGCGACTCTTTCCAGGGGGTGTCGACCGCTTCCGGATACAGGTCCAGGTGCGTAAGGAGGAATGCATTGGAGACTGTCCGGAAAAACTTCGAAACAAACTGGCTCGCCTTCTCCTTGTTGATGGTTCCTCCCGGAATCTCCAACCCTATATCCAATTGCGGATCCTCCGCGGCTTCGATCAGTGAATCTCCCAAGGAGCCCCGGCCGGTGCCTGGCTGGATAATGGCTGTCAGGAGGGTGAATACCGAATAGAAGACCAGCAGCGCCGTAAAGGGTGCCAGGTACTGTTCGTGCCGACCGCGCTGGATATAGTCCCGCATCAGATAGCCGGGCCTGAAGATAAGGTCGACGATGGTCCGCTTGGCATCCTTGTTCAAAAAGGGAATGATGGCCTCGCGGGTGCCTATATATACGCCGTCGCGCCGTTTCCGCACCTTTTTCGGCTTCTGCCAGGGTATTTCTCCCGATTTGAGATAAATCCGGAACAGGCGCCAGCGCGCCTCCATCCGCGGGAAAAGATTCATGTCGGGTTCTTTCGATTTGCGGCGTGAAGTTAGCCACATTTTGCCAGATGTCCAAATTGGTGCAAAAGCTTCAGCATCACAGGCACGAAGAACGCTGGTGCCCTTGACGGGCTTGACCGATAAAGAGGTTTTTACCAGACGAAAGGTATCACTTTGTACTTCACCTTTCGTTTGTACTCCTTGTAACCCTCGAGTCCTTCTTCCAGGACCCTTTCCTCATTTTTTATACGTTTGGCGATCAGCGGAATGTAAAGCAGCATGATAAGGAAAGAGAAGGGCGAAGCCAGCACCAGCGGCATTGTCAGGAACAGGATGGTCGTGGCCATGTACATCGGGTGCCGGACGACTCCATAAAGCCCCGTGTCGATGACCTTCTGATTCTCCTGAACCTCGATGGTCCGGGACAGGTAGGCATTCTCCCGCAAAACCTCCGCGTAGAGCAGATAGCAGATCAGGAAAAGCCCTGCCGATACCCAAACGGCCCAGTCAGGCAGCACGCACCAGTCAAAACGCCAGTTAAGGCCCGCCACGACAAATGCGGCGACAAACAGGAGGCCGCTGAGTTTCACGACTGTCTGCTGCTCCTTCTCTTCTTCTTTGGCATTCAGCCGCTTGCGAAGCAGTTCCGGATTCTTCGCCATCATGACCAGGCCGGCGCAGAACATCGGCACAAACAGAATGCCCATCAGCAGCCAAGCTTGCCAATACTGAAGCGACCCGGCCGGCAGGAATAGCAGCAGGCCGATAACGATAACCCCGAGCAGAAACTTGCCGATGGCTTGCAGGAAGAGTCTATTCTTGTCCATATTTTAATTTGATTTTACGGATTACGTTATCCTTCTCCATATCGTTCATAGAAGCCGGTGTGGTCGGGTCCGCGATACGCATCTTCCGTGTTCTGATGAAGTGCCTTCCTGAATGGCAGCGAAAGCGGTTTAATTGTAGCCCAATTCGAACTGGTATTCCTGCAGAAGAACCGAGTCGGAATTCCCGCTTCCTCTGATCAGGATGTAATTGACTTTGATGCAGAAAGATGTTTCGGTTTGTTTCTCGAGGTCTTTGATCCTTTCTTTGTAGGAGGATTCGATTTGTTTGAGTCTGAGAATATGGCTGTTGGCAACGGCTATCTTTTTTTCGTCTTCTGAACGAAGATCCCGGGGCTCCAGTTCGACGCCTTCTGTTATCTTGAAAGTCGCCCCTGTCCCCAAAATAGTGGATTCCGTCGAATTCATCAATGCTGCCAGCTCGTTATTCAGTTCGCTGAGGAGTGTCACATAAGTTTCATGTATTTCGGGATCTTTGACATCAGCGGTGGCAGTGTTTTCCGTTATCACGCCAAATATATACAGGACATCGATCGGCCCTTTGTCACACGACGTGAAGATGCCTGAAACAAGGACAAAGCCGAGGATGATAGATAATACGCGTCTGTATTTGAAGCAGGAGTCAATCATTTTGGTGCATTTCTTTTTCGGAATCCGAAGTTACTCACATTCTGCCGATTCTCCAAACCTCCGGTACGCCTGTTTCAGGAGCGTGGGATAGGCTTCAACGGCATCGCGGAAAGTGAGACCGGCGTTTTCCCGCAGCCAGTTTTGAAACTCCACCTTGAATCGGAAGCCCTTGCCCAGATACTGCTCAAAGAAAGCCCGCAGGTGGCGGTTGACCGCACTTCTTCTGGCTTTTGACTTGCCTGTCATCAATTCCGGCACCGTTGCGCGGATGATATCCTCCAAGTAGTCCCGGTCATCCACATCCGTGATATAGAAATGGTTCCGGGCGCTGGGATAAGGCGGGCGCAGCACTACTTCGTCCAGTACGGCCTCTCCCGCATCTGTCATCTTGATATACAGATTGTTGTCGCAGATCAGGCCGAACAGGATACCATCGCAGTAAATGCAATAATCTCCCATCATCTTCTTTACGGCAATCTCCCCGGCGCCGGAGCACTGATCCACAATGAATTGAACAAAATCTGAGTTACAAGCCATAATTACCTGTTTATTTCAACCTTCCGAAATCGCAGACCAAACACTCCGAATCCCGAACCGCTCGTTCAGCGAAGGGCTGCTGCTAATTCAGTCTTTTATCAGTACTTTATTTTAAAGTAATCCAGCAGATCCTTGTAGTTGTCCTGGGCAGAGAGGCAAGTGTCTGTCAGATAACCGTTGATGTGTCCCCATTCACGAAGGCCACGATAGTAGTAAAATTTGAGGTCGTCCGTAATGATAAACGGAACGATACCGTTGGCAAGGCATTCTTTGAACATTACCAGGCGCCCGACGCGTCCGTTTCCGTCCTGGAAAGGATGGATGAGTTCGAACCTCTGATGGAGGTCAAGGATGTCCTCCAGTGATTTCTCCTTCTTGGCGTTGTAGGCGGCAAGAAGTGCTTTTATTCTCTGATGGACCTGTTCGGGAGGGCAGGTAGCCTTTCCTCCTACCTCGTTGGGAAGCTTCTTATAATCACCTACGTTAAACCAATCTTTCCTGCTGTCGGATGTCCCGGATTTCAGCGTGCGGTGCAGCTCTTTTATAAGGGATTCCGAGAGCCTTTCCTCCGCCCGGTCAATGATAAGGTCGATACAACGAAAGTGATTGGTCGTTTCTACGATATCATCGACATTTATGCTTTCGTCCGTTATGCCGATGGTGTTGGTTTCGAAAATATAGCGCGTCTGCTCGTGGGTAAGCCTGCTGCCCTCGATATGGTTGGAATTATAAGTGAGGTCAATCTGTGTTCTATGGTAGATTCCCCCGCTCACTCTTCCTGCTTTTTCCTCCCTGAGGCGCTAGTGGGCTGACCCTGCGTTTTCCCTTTTGGGGCAGCGGGGTATCGGCAGGAATGATCCAGGTCTTTCCCGAAAGAAAAGCCCCGTCCATTTTTCCTTCGCTGCACCAGTTTCGTACAGTGCGTTCAGAAAGGTTATGCAATTCTGCATATTGGCTGACGGTGATGAATTCCATAATCTATCGGCAACTAATGCTTCTATGCCGATACAAATATAGCAATTCTTGCCGATATCGGCAAGAATCGAATGCTTATTTAGCAAAAAAATAGCACCTGCAATTGCAAGTGCTTTCTGAGTAGACCAAACACTCCGAATCTCGAACCTCCGGTTCATCGAAGGGTTGGTTCAACTCCAGTCTTTCGCAGAATCCGATACTTAACCGATAGGAAGCCGGATGACAGTTTTCAACTTTTCCGGTGCCGTACGGCGCGGGTCTGACAGGTAGATTTCGTGATGGCGGCGGACGTCATCAAGGGAAATCCGGTAGCCCTTCTCCTCGGCATACTCCCTCATGGACTTGATAGTGGCGGGCTCATCGTCATAAGGGCCGATATGCATACACTGCACGCAGAGGCCTTCCTCATAGTTCAGGAATTCCACCTTTGAGAAGTCCTTCTTCTTTTTCGCAGCAGCTTCGGCAACAGCCCAGTCGAAATCGGCCTTGGTTACAAAGTCCGGGAGCCGGATGACGGAAATCCATTGGAAGTCTTTCTTGTGGGCGTAGTCAACCCCGGCCATGCCGTCCTGCCACCAGAATCCTTCCAGCGGAGGGACGACATACTCGAAATAGCCCTCTATGCGATGATTCCCTTTGTAACTCATCTTGATGGTGAAGGCAATGCCATACAGCAGTTCCATCGCCGCCTGGTATTCACCATCCTTGTCATTGGGATTGCCGCTACCGCGAACCGCAATGAAGTTCATGGTAGGAACGGAAACGATTCCGGGCTTAGCCGCCGGGAGATAGAACTCCTTGTACTCTTTTTTGAAGTCAAATGCCATATCAGTGATGTAAGATCTATAGTTTATGTGCCGGAACTTGGATGATAGTCAGCCACTTTTCCGGGTCTTCCTGGTTCCAGACACCATCTACATAGACCGCCCGTGGCTGGCCAATAACTTTCCAGCCCTCTTTCTCCATCCAGGCAAAGAGGTCGATGTAATTCTGATAGAGGCGGTCGTAAGGGCCATAGACTTTCATGCAGACGGCAGTGGGCACTTCGGGAATACTCTTGAACTTGATGACGGCGGAATCTTTCCCTTTCGCGGATACCTTCTCGCAGTACTCGATGTCGATGTCCTTGGGCTTATAGCCGCCGTGCTCAATGGTGTAGCAATAACCCGGTTCCGGGCATTCGCAGCCCAAGCGGGCCATTTCCGGACCGATGACTTCGTAGCAGAGCCGTCCCAGATCTTCAAACGAAGGGATGGTAGTACGATGGCTGGCTACAATGATGGCAGGCAGGCGTTCAATAGTGATTTTTTCCATTTTTTTGAGTTTCTTTTGGGAAGCCACCATCGCACTCAGCTGCGCCTTGCGGGCTTTCAGCCGCAGGAGTTCCTCTTCGCATATGCGAATCTTTTCCTCCAGCGCATCGATTCCGGGAACGTGCGTATCGTCCTCATAGAGGTCGCGAATCTCTTCCAGACTGAAGCCCATTCCCTTGAGAGACAGGATACCCTGCATCTTCTGCAACTGGGCTACGCTGTAGTAGCGGTACCCGGTATCCCGGTCCACAATCTCCGGCACCAGAAGGTCTATCTCCTCATAATGACGGAGCGTCCGTACCGTGACGCGGCAAAGGCGTGAAAACTCCCCGATTTTTAATCTGTTTGTCTTCATAACAACTGTGCACCTCTGTTATTTGCCGCAAAGATAATACGTGACGTAGGGTACGAGTCAAGAAATAAATGAAAAAGTCAGCTGTAAGGCTGACTTTTTTTGCTTCGTAGAACAGACAATCGAAATTTCGAACAAGTTCCTAGAAGGATATAGGGCTGTTTGTGAATTCCAACTAGATTCAACTGCTAGAAATCCTCTTAAAAGCGATATAAAGGAGAAAGGCAATTAGTTGTTGCCTCAACATCCCAAAAGCCATCCCCACACCCTCTACGCTGGCATTTTGAAAAATGTAACCTCCCAGAAATAGCCTCCCAGTAGTAAGCGTAGAAAGGCGTATATCAGTTTGACGCGATAGATACAATGGCTGTTGGAATAATATAGGTTCTACTACGCTTACTTTTTTTACCGAACCTACTATTTATTATTAGGAGCAGGCATAAGGGCCTG
>JAFRRF010000060.1 GCA_017428245.1 Bacteroidales bacterium | reverse complement strand
GTAAGTGTATCGGGAATTGGATGAGCAGGCGTTGGCCAGCTATTGCTCCAAGCGCGACAGACTGGCGGAAGAAGAACTGTATAGAAGATATGCAGACAGGGTATTTGCGCTCTGCAGACGGTATGTGGGCGATGCGGACGAAGCGAAAGACCTGATGCTGGAAGCCCTGATCCAGGCTCTCGACAAGATCGACACTTACACATTCCGGGGAGAAGGTTCCCTGTACGGCTGGATCAGCCGGATCGCCGTCAACAAAGCGATCAACCGCATCAAGCGGCAGCGCTGGCGGATGGTTCCCCTGGATGCCCGGGTGCAGGACAACATCCCGGACCCGACCGAGGAGGAGATGGTGACGGTCCCGAAAGAGAAACTGCTGGCGTGGATCGCCGAATTGCCGGATTTGAGAAAGGCTGTCTTCAATCTCTACTGCATCGACGGCTATTCGCACCGGGAGATTGGAAAAATGCTGGGAATCAGCGAAACGGGGTCGACGAGCACCCTGGCCAAAGCCCGTAAGCAACTGAAAGAAAAGATCACACAATACCTGAAGGAGCAAGACCGATGAGAAATTGGGAAGACATAGTCAAAGAAAAGCTGGAAGAGCCCGACGGCACGCTTCCGGAAAGCGTCTTTGCCGAGTTCCAGGCCCGCCGCAGCGGCGCCGCACCGGCTCCCGCCGCGAGGCGGTCTCCGCTTGTCTGGGTGGTGGCAACCGCTGTCGCCGCCGGCCTGGCCGCGATCCTGCTCCTCCGCAAGCCTTCCGTGCCGGAAGACAGTATCCGGATTGTTCCGCAGCCGGTCCCGACCGTTGCCGTAACCTCCGATTCCACAGTCATTGAAGCGGAAGAAACGTTGCCGGTTCGCCCGCTCATCGCCCAGGCCGCTGCGCCAAAAACTGTTGTGCCAAAAGCTGTTGTGCCAAAAGTGGTTGTGCCGGAGCCGGAGGAACCGGAAGTGGCTGAGCCGGAAATTGTCGAGCCGGAACCCGTCCGGCCGGAAATCGTCGAACCGGCGGAAGAGCCGGCCGTTGCGACGACTTCGCCTTTCGTTCCGCAGGATACGCCAGCGCGGTCCGTGGATATGCACATCGCGCCTGCGGCCGGTATCGTGGCCGGAGGCGGCCTGCTTGCGGCCCTGCTGGCACCTGTCGCCGGCAAGGGGGATTTGATGCCGGAGCAGGCTTCCAGTTACAGTGAACAGAGCTACGGGGATCCTCACGAAAGCAACCCAACAAGTTTCCTCAATGAAGTCGACCACTTCACCCATGCCTTCCCGTTCAAGGGAGGTTTGTCAGTGGGGATCCCTGTTTCGGAACGACTGCGGATAACGACCGGACTGGAATACAGCCTGTATCAGACCCGTGTCAGCTATACGATGGTTGAGATATCGGGGGAAAAGAGGCAGACGGCCCATTATCTGGGCGTTCCGTTGCGTCTCGACTGGACATTGGCTTCCAACCGGTGGCTGGATGTCTATGTGGGCGGCGGCGTTTCCGGCGATTGGTGCGTCGGCGCGACGTTGGCCGGAAAAGAAATCCCCCGGGACGGCTTCAGCTTTTCCCTGCTTGGCGCCGGCGGCGTCCAGTTCAATATGACCCGGCACCTGGGCCTGTACGTGGAGCCGGAAATCAGCTGGACCCTTCCTTCGGAGAAACGCGTACTGGAAACTTATCGAAGCGCCCATCCGTTCCTGTTTTCGGTCGCGACAGGTCTGAGAATCAATCTTAAATAAAAACAATAGAAATAATTGACGACTATGAAAAGATTTGCTTGGCTATTTGCGGCGATGCTGGTCCTTCTGCCGGCATCCTGCAACGAATTGGATCCCGAAGGCGGAAAAAATCCGTTCACGCCCATCTCACTGACCACAAAGCAGACGGGTTATGTCCAGGCCGGTACTGCGTTTGCCTGGAAGTTCATCGACCAGGTCGATGAACACGCCCGCAAAGAAAAAGAAAAGGAATGGTTCGTCTCGCCCCTGAGCCTGCAGATCGCCCTGGGTATGCTGCTCAACGGCGCCCAGAACGAAACCGCCGCCGAGATCTGCCGGACGCTCGGCTACGATGAAGGCGAAACCGCCGAAATCAACGCCTGGTGCAAGCTGATGCTGGAACAACTGCCGAAAGTTGACAAAAAGACCGACCTGGCCCTGGCCGACGCCATCTTCTACAACAAGAAACTGACGTTGAAAGGCCCCTTCCGCAACGACGTTACCTCCTGGTATGACGCCCAGCTCGAGGCCTTGGATTTCTCCAAGACAAAAGCCTCGGCCGATGTCATCAACAAATGGTGTGACAAGCAGACGAAGGGCATGATTCCCCACGTCCTCGACGAGGTTTCCCCGACGGCCTTGGCCTACTTGGTCAACGCGCTCTATTTCAAGAGCGAGTGGGCGGAGAAGTTCCCCAAGGGGAATACCCAAAACGAAACCTTTACCGACGAGGCCGGCCAGAAGAGTCAGGTCAAGATGATGAAACTTGCCGGTAAAGAATTCAACTACGGGGAGACAGACCTGTGCCAGATCGTCAATCTGCCCTATGGCAACGGCAACTTCGCGATGACCGTCTTTCTGCCCAAGAGCGGCCATACGGTCAGCGAACTGACCGCTGAGATGGCCAAGGGGGCTTTACCGCGCTTCTTCGGTTCGGCTGAAGTCGATCTCTGGCTGCCCCGTTTCGAGACCAAGTATCACATCCAGCTCAACGGTATTCTCTGCCAGTTGGGCATGCCCTCCGCATTCAATCCGGGCAAGGC
>JAFRRF010000059.1 GCA_017428245.1 Bacteroidales bacterium | reverse complement strand
GGCCGAGTTCGCCAAGAAGGAAGGCCGTCAGCCCCGTATCATGGTGGCCAAACTCGGCCAGGACGGTCACGACCGCGGCGCCAAGGTGGTTGCCACCGGTTATGCCGACTGCGGTTTCGACGTGGATATGGGCCCGCTCTTCCAGACTCCGGAAGAGGCTGCCCGCCAGGCTGTCGAGAACGACGTGCACATCGTGGGCGTCTCCTCGCTGGCCGCCGGCCACAAGACCCTCGTCCCGCAGATCATCGCGGAACTCAAGAAACTCGGCCGCGAGGACATCCTCGTCGTCGTGGGCGGTGTGATCCCCGCCCAGGATTACGATGAACTCTATCGCGACGGCGCCGTGGCCATCTTCGGCCCCGGCACCCCGATTTCGAAGGCCGTAATCAAGATGATCGAGCTCCTGAACCAGAAGTTCGAAGACTGATAAATCCTGGTTTATACACGAAAAAATGCGCTCCCTACTTGTGGAAGCGCATTTTTTTCGTATCTTTGCCTAAATTGTGTGAACTGACTACCTGCGAAATTCAGTGAAAACAACCTAATAAAACTATTTTTTAATCTAAAATTTCATTTATGAGGAAACTTAGACTTTTGTTTACTTGCCTCTTGACTTTTTTAGCACTGGGAAGCGCCCTGGCGCAGACCATCAGCGTCAAAGGTAAAGTGACCGACGCCAACACCGGCGAAAGTGTCCCGTTCGCCTCCATCCAGGTGAAAGGTACGATGACCGGTACCGCGACCGATGCCGACGGTAACTACACCATCGACGTTCCGCGCAATGCGACGCTGATCTTCAGCTCCATCGGTTACATCAACCAGGAAGCTGCGGTTGAGGGCCGCAACATGATCAACATCCTGCTGGCTCCCGACACGGAGAGCCTGGAGGAACTTGTGGTCGTGGCCTACGGTGTAGCCAAGAAGGAGTCCGTCACGGGCGCCATCTCCACCGTGAAGTCCGACGCCATCGACAAACGCCCCGTTTCCAGCGTGTCGAACGTGCTGGAAGGCATGGCCACCGGCGTGCTCGCCCTTCCGGGCGGCGACCCGGGTGACGACGCTGCCATCCGCATCCGCGGCGTCGGTTCGCCGAACGGCTCCAACTCCCCGCTCTACGTCATCGACGGCGTTCCCTTCGGCGGCAACATCTCCGACCTGAACCCGAACGACATCGAGAGCCTGACCGTGCTGAAAGACGCGACCTCCGCCGCCCTGTACGGCAACCGCGCCTCCAACGGTGTGATCCTGATCACCACCAAGCGCGGCAAGAGCGACCGCGTCGGCCTCTCGGTCAGCGTGAACCAGGGTATCTTCAACCGCGCCATTCCCGAGTATGACAAGGTGAACGCGAAGGACTTCATGCAGGTCTTCTTCACGGGCTACATGAACAACCTGATCAGCAATGCCGGTATGTCGAAAAAAGATGCCATCGCTGACGTTCGGACTAACCTGACTACCTATATCGGTGAGTACAACATCTTCGACGTCCCGTTTGAGAGCCTCTACGACGCCAACGGCAAGTTCAACTACAGCGCCAACATCCTCAAGGGTTACGACGACCTGAACTGGTGGGACTACACGATGCGCAACGGCTACCGCCAGGACTACAACGTGAGCGGTTCGGGCGCTTCCGACAAGAGCAATTACTATTTCTCTATGGGTTATCTCGACGAGGAAGGCCAGACGGTGAACTCCGACTTCTCCCGCTGGAGCGGCCGCGCCAACGTGAGCGTGACGCCCGTCAAGTGGCTGAAAGCCGGTGTGAACCTCGGTACCAGCTGGCAGAAGCAGAACTACCGCAGCACGGGTGCCACCACCTACGCCAACCCGCTGTACCAGGCCCACGTGATGGCTCCGATCTATCCGGTGTACCTTCACAACACGGACGGCAGTTACCTGCTCGACGAGAACGGCAACAAACAGTATGACGCCGGTGAATACTACGGCCGCCCGCAGTACAACGCCCGCTGCGCCATCTGGGAAGCCGAGCTCGACAAGCGCTTCAACCAGCGCGTCACCGCAAGCGCCCAGGCCTATACGGACATCACCTTCCTGAAGGACTTCACCCTCTCGATCAAGGGCGACGTGAGCCTGCGTACCGACAAGACCCGCACCTACAACAACGCCATCATCGGTGACGGCCGCGGCGCCAACGGCCGTACCAGCCGTACGGAATACCTCTATACGAACTACACGTTCCAGCAGCTGCTCAACTGGCACCACAGCTTCGGCGACCACACCCTGGAAGCCCTGGCCGGCCACGAGAACTACTACTACAACTATGAGTACCTGTACAACTACAAGCAGGACGAGACCCTGCCGGGCGGCGACGAACTCGACAACCTCAACTCGATGACCTCGATGGAAGGCTACCAGAGCGGCTACCGCCTCGAGAGCTACCTGTCCCGCCTGAAATACGACTACGCCAACAAGTACTTCCTCGAAGGAAGCTTCCGCCGCGACGGTTCTTCCCGCTTCTACAAGGAACACCGCTGGGGTAACTTCTGGAGCGCCGGCGCCACCTGGGCGATCAGCCGCGAGGAATTCATGAAGAACGTGGGCTGGATCGACAACCTCCGCCTCCGTGCCTCCTACGGCCAGGTAGGTAACGACGCCTCCGTCGGCTACTATGGCTACATGGCCCTCTACGGCCTCGGTTCGAAGTACGGCGGAAGCGCTGCTTCCTATAAGACGCAGAACGAAGCCACTGACCTCGTGTGGGAGAGTGAGAACTCCTTCAGCACGGCCCTCGAAGGCCGCCTGTTCGACCGCCTGAACTTCACCCTCGAGTACTTCAGCAAGACCACGAAAGACCTGCTCTTCGACGTGGAGCACCCGACCTCCGTCGGCGGTATCTCCGGCAGCGACATCACCACCGCTACCACGCAGAACATCGGTTCTGTGAACAACCGCGGCGTCGAGGTGAGTTTCGACGTGGACATCATCAAGAAGCGCGACTTCGTGTGGAACTTCGGCGTGAACGCCACCTGGATGAAGAACACCATCCTCAAACTCCCCGAGACCGATATCACCAACTACGACGGCCTGCAGAACGCGATGCGCAACGGCACGAAGCTCTGGGCCGAAGGCCACGGCATCTACGACTGGCATCTCTACCAGTACGCTGGAGTCGACCAGATGACGGGTAATGCTCTCTACCTGATCGACGACACCAAGTACTACATCCTCGAGGAGAACAAGATCGGCGACCGCTGGGACGAAGCGAAGAAGCAGTTGGTCCACGACTTCGAGAAGTCGCTCGTGCCCGAGGAATACCGCGTCGTGATCAACGGCAAGGAGTATGTCAAGAGCACCACGTACGCCAAGCGCGACTGGGCCGGCAGCTCCCTCCCGAAGGTCTATGGTTCCTTCAACACCGGCATCCGCTGGAAGAACTTCAGCCTCTCCGCCCTCTTTACCTACGCCCTCGGCAGCAAATGCCTCGACTATGCGTATCAGGACCTGATGTCTGTGGGTACGAGTCCTCACTCTTATCACGTGGACGTCCTCAACTCCTGGAGCGAGGCTCCGAGCGGTATGACCGAGACCTCTGCCGACCGCATCAGCACTACGGCCACTCCGGTGATCGACGGCTTCTGGTCTTCTTATTCCAATGCCACCTCGACCCGCTTCCTGGTGAGCGGCAACTACCTGATCGTGAAGAACGTCAACCTGTCCTACTCGCTGCCTCGCCGCTGGGTCAACAGCATCGGCCTGGCCGGCGTCACCTTCAGCGCCTCCGTCGACAACCTCTGGACCTTTACGACCCGCAAGGGTATGAACCCGCAGCAGGCCTGGAGCGGTCTGATCTACGGCTCCTATGTCAATACGCCGCGCGTCTCCACCATCGGCGTGAAAGTCAATTTCTAATGCAAGCTAAAATATGACGAATATGAAAAAGATTTCCATCATAGCACTCGCACTTGCAGTTCTCGTCTCTTTCGGTTGCGCGAAAGACCATCTCGACACCTATCCGACCAGCAGCACCTCGCCGGGTACGATCCTCGGGAGCGCCGATGCGGCCAAAGTGGCCGTCAACGGTCTGGGCAAGCTGATGCACCGCCAGTACGGTGCCTACGGACAGGGTTACAACGGTGAAGGCACCGTCCGTCTCTATTACGGCGAGTACCTGGGCAACAACCTGATGAAGGGTAACTCCACGGGCTTCCAGAATTCCGCCAACGGAAACCTCTATGAGTCCAACACCGCCACGCTGGGTTCCTATGCCTGGTACTACTACTATATGATCATCGGCAACGCCAACACGATCATCAAGGAGATTGACAATGCGGAAGGAACCGACGCCGACCGTGCCTACATCAAGGCTCAGGCGCTCACCTACCGTGCCTACGCCTACTTCAACCTCGTGCAGATCTACGGCCGCCGCTGGTCCGACGGATCCGACAAGCCGTCCTGCGTGCTCCGCCTGACGGGTGAGGAGCCTGACAACCTCGACCGCTCGACCTCCGGCGAAGTCTATACGCAGATCTACGCCGACCTCGACGAGGCCATCAGCCTCTTCAACGCCTCCGGCAAGGCCAACAGCCGCCCCGGTACGCACGTCGTTGACCTCGACGTGGCCTATGGTATCTATGCCCGCGTGGCCCTTACCCGCGAGGACTGGAACAAGGCGCTCCAGTATGCCCAGCAGGCGCGCAAGAAATACCCGCTGCAGAGCGTGAACGACGAACTGGCCGGTTTCAGCAACCCGACCGGCGAGTGGATCTGGTCGCTCTACGGTGCAGAAGACGAGACGCTGTACTTCTACGACTATTTCTGCTATGCGGCTTACAACGCCCAGACCAGCACGACGCGTAACTACCCGATCCTGATCAGCCGTCATCTGTTCGACCAGATCCCGGCGACCGACATCCGCCGCGCCTGGTGGCTCGACCCTGCCGGTTATGAAGGCACCTTCAACACCAATACGATGAAGGCTTCCGCCCAGAACAGCAAGAACAAACTCTGGGTCTATGGTCAGGACTATGCCAAGAATGTCCGTGGACACGAACTGCTTACCACCCATTGCATCTTCGCCTACATGAACATGAAGAACAGCAACAACATCCAGCCCGGTATCGGCCACCTCTGCCTGATGCGTGCCTCCGAGATGCTGCTCATCGAAGCCGAAGCGCAGTACCGCCTGAAGAACGAGGACGCCGCCCGCGCCCTGCTCGTGGAACTCAACGCTACCTCGAAGCGCGACCCGGCCTACACCTGCACGGCTTCCGGCGACGCCCTGATGGAGCAGATCAAGCTCTATCGCGGCATCGAACTCTGGTCCGAGGGTTTCAACTGGTTCGACCTCAAGCGCTGGGGCGACAGTATCGACCGTAAGACCTACAAGAATGGCGGCAGCTGGATGAGCTCCTACGCTGTCAGCTTCGGTCCCAACGAGAAGAACAACTGGACGTTCTGCATTCCTCGTAACGAAACCGACTACAACAAGGGCATCACCTCGACTGCCAACAACTAGTAGGGTGTTTCTCTGATTCAAAGGGGAGGATAGCGATATCCTCCCTTTTTTGTGCGATAACCCACATTATACAGTTTCTATTATACGATTTGTATAATTGCCGTTTTTTTGTATTTTTGTGGAAAATAAGGGTACAGATGAATCCATTTTATATTACCGGTATTGTACCGGAGCCTTTTTTTTGTGACCGTGAAAAAGAAACCTGCTGGCTGGTACAAACGCTGGAGAACAAGGCGAATGTATTGCTTACCTCTCCACGGAGAATGGGCAAGACGCAGTTGATCCGTCATGTCTATGCGCAACCTTCCATCAAGGATAACTATTTCACATTCTACATTGACATCTATCCCACGACCAGTCTGCAGGAGTTGGTCCTTTTCATGGGGAAAGAAATCTATTCCAGCCTTGTTTCCAAAGGCAAGACCTTTATCGATCGTTTCCTGTCCTGCCTTCGGTCGCTGACGGGTTCCTTTTCATATGATCCCGCAAGCGGCCTTCCTGCCTTCAATGTCAAACTGGGCGATGTTCAAAGTCCGGAACTGACCCTGCAGGAAATTTTCAAATATCTGGAACAAGCCGGTAAACCTTGCATTTTCGCCATCGACGAATTCCAGCAGATTGCGCGGTATCCTGAAAAAAACGTCGAGGCATTGCTGCGGTCTTATGTCCAGCAAATGAGCAACTGTCAATTCATTTATGCCGGAAGCAACCGCCATATTCTGGAGAATATGTTCCTTTCTCCTGCCAAGCCTTTCTATAACAGTGCCGAGCAAATGTATTTGGACCGGATTCCGAAAGATGTCTACGTCGATTTTGCCATCCGTCGATTTGAAGATGCAGGCAGGATCCTTACTTCTGAAGCAGCGAATCTGGCTTATGACCTGTTCGAAGGACATACGTATTATGTCCACAATCTGTTGCACAATGCTTTCGCTTATCTGGATCCCCATGCGGCGGTCTGTGAGCAAGATATCTTGAAAACTCTTTCCGATTTGCTGGACGAAAAAGACCATGCCTTTTCCGCCATCATGAACCGGATCAACTATCAGCAAAAAGAAACGATTGTCGCTATTGCAAAAGAGGGGAAAGCCGTCGGTGTTACTTCCGTGGCATTTGTCAAGCGACACGCCCTCAAATCGCCCAGCTCGGTACAATATGCCATTTCATCCCTCTTGGATGCGCAGTTGCTTACCTACGAAACGGCGGGCCGCGTCAAAATCTTTTCTGTGGCCGACCGTTTCTTTGAAAAGTGGATTATTCAAAAATACTGATCATTATGAAATACTTTCCATTTCCCCGGGTTCTTGCCCTGGCATTAACGAGCATCCTGTTGTGCCTGGCCGGTCCGCTTTCGGCGCAGACGGGCAGCGAAGGCTATTATAAAGACATCTTCATGGACAGCGGGATCCGGCTGACGTCGAAGTCGGACCTGCCGGTGGCCCGTTATCTGGATCTGAAGATGGAACGGTTCATCTCGGCCGTAACCAAGGAATTGACGGCGGTCGATACGGTTCTGCAATATGCCACGATCGTCGGCTCGCCCATCGATGAGAACGGCATCCTCCTTTACCCCGACGGGGCACCGCGCTTCCGGATGATCTATGTCAACGGCGGCCTGGCTACCCAGCACGGACGATCCCTCACACCGGAAGGCCGCGCCCGCATCAAGGAATACATCGATGCAGGCGGCAGCTACCTGGGTTCCTGCGCCGGAGCTTTCCTGTGCGGTCGCTATATGGATACGATTGAGACAAAGCCCCGCGAGTATCTCAACATCTGGCCCGGCTACGGCGTCGATACCGGCATGTCCGGCACCTATACGGGCATGACCCTCGACAAGGATTCACCGCTGCTCAAATACAACGATTTCGGCGGCGACCGCTTCGTGGACAGTGTGTTCCACAACAACGGATGCTATGCTGTTCCCTTGCTCGAACCCGGCGATGCGAAGACGGAAGTGCTGCTCCGATACGATGCCGATACGATGAAACTGGCCCGTCCGGTGCACGGCAGGCCTTCGGCCTGGGCCTATAAGCAAAATGAACGCTCAGGACGTGTTATCGCCATCGGTTCACACCCCGAAAGCCGGGGCTACGGCGAGATCCTCGACCTGATGGCCGCATTGGTGCGCTATGCCCTGGATGGCAACGGGGTAATCCTGGAAAAAGGTGAACTCAAGAACGGAGAGCCCCGGGTAATGGACCGCCGCACGGCGGACCACGAGCCGGCCTATACCCGCATCGGGGACCGTCAATACCATCACTTCTTCGTAAACGTTCCGAAGGGCGCGAAAACCCTGACCATCGAATTGTCCACCCCGGCCGGCTGGAAAGATTTCGACCTGTATCTCTTCGCCGACCGCGGCAAGCAGGCCTACAGGAGCAGCGCTCCTTATAAGAATGTTGTGCTGGGCAGCGACAAGACCCTCGTGATCAAAGACCCCAAGCCCGGCAAGCTTTTCATCTCCGTGTTCTGCGCCACCACGGTCGATACGGAAGAGACGAAATACGGCGACCGCTACGTCGGCCGCACGGAAGTCCTGAACGGTATCCCTTATACCATCAGGACGGAAATTGAATAATTTTTCACAAAAAAAGCTTGAAAAAAACGGGGGGGGGGGGACCTGGCTATTTTTTTGCTTAACTTTGCAAGAGATAGCCTTTTCGATGAAAAGCCCTTGTCTTCTGCCCTGTCTGCTGCTGCTTTTTGCCGTAGTTTCCTGCGTCTATGATTTCCATCCGGACTGGCAGGGGCAGGCGGGTTTTGTAGCCATTGAAGGGGATATCCTGGTGGGCGATACCTGCCAGTTCGAGGTGCGTTTTTCTACCGATCTGGAAGATGAGAACAACGTGGGTGAACCGCTGACCTATACGCTTCGCGTGGAAGCGGATGACGGAACGGTCTATCTGTTGCAGGACAGTATCGTCGATCTGACAATGGCCAGTTTGACGCAAGAGTACCGGCTGGTCGTAGAGGTTCAGTCACCGTTCCGTCGGACTTATGCATCAGCCTGGGCGCCCGTGCTGGTCTCGCCGCCAATCGACAGCCTGTCCTATGCGATCAACGCCGAGAGGACGGCATTGGATATCAATGTATCCACACATTCTGACGCACCTGTCGGCTACTACCGCTGGTCGGCTTCCGAGACCTGGGAATATCACTCCACGTATTATGCCGAATATTTTTTTGCACCGGCGGGAACCGTCTATCGGGGACGTGTGATCGAACAGAATTCCCTCGTTGCATACGAAGAGGGAGACAATGTTTACTACTGCTGGGATTCGGGCAATCGAAGTGATATCCTGCTGGGGTCGACGGTCGAACTGACGGAAGACAGGCTGGTCGATCACTGTCTGTATTCATTTTCCAATACCGACCGAAAGGTTTCTGTCGTGTATTTTGTCGAGTTGAGCCAGATCCGCCTGACCGAAGAGGCTTATCGATTCTGGGAGACTGTCCGCAACAACTCCTCCAATGTCGGCGGCCTTTTCTCGCCGGAGCCTTCGGAATTGCGCGGCAACATCGTCAACGTGGACGATCCCGACGAACTTGTGCTGGGTTATGTCAGCGTGTCGACGTGTACGCGTAAAAAGATATTCGTTAACAACTACGATACCCGTTTCAGCCGGTGGGAAGGTTCTTCCTACAATATTGTAGAACCTTTCCCGGATATTCCGGATGAATGGCGGAAGTATTATGGCTGGCGGTATCGTTTCGGCTGGATTGAAGAGAAAGAGGGAGGCTCGAATACGGTCTGGGCTCCCATAGAGTGTATTGACTGCCGTGCGTCCGGTGGCACGAAGGAACGCCCCTGGTGGTGGATCAACAATGATAAATGACATTATGGCGACGAAACGAATCTTAGGAATCCTGATGGGCCTGATGCTCTCCTGCGCAGCATTCGCGCAGCCCTACCCTGAAAAGGTATATGTACATCTGGACCGCACTTTTTTCGCGGCCGGCGAGACCATCTGGCTGAAAGCGTATGTGGAAGATGAGCTGCCCGATGAGTACGCCAGTCTTTTCCTTTATGTGGAGTTGTTGGAACAGGGGAAGAAAGAGGCCGTGCTTCGGGCCAAGATCAGGCGGGGTGAAGAGGGCTTCGCGGGGCATCTCGACTTGCCCGAGGAACTGCCGGGCGGACACTACCTGCTGCGGGCCTACACACGCTGGCAGCTGAACTGGCCGGAGGAGAGCCTGTTCCGTGTGCCGATCGACATATATGACGGCACTGTTTTTACGGCGACAATGGCAGGCAATCAGGTGCTGGAAGAATCGAACTCATCCGTGCCGCTGACCGTCAGTTGGGATACGCCTGTCTATGAGCCGCGAAAGCGTTGGAATGTGCGTTTGCTGTTGCCGGAAGCGGCTGCGGGCGATTCGGCCGAAGTGTCGGTATCGGTCGTGCGCAGTGCGTTCCGCCCTTATCGGCAAGGGACTCCTGAATCTTCAGTCCCAGCCGATACAGCGTCGTCCGAAGAGGTGCGTTATTATCGGGAGCGCACGCAGTCGCTGCGGGGCGAGATCCGCTCCCAATTTGGGAGTCGTCCCAAAAACTTCACCTTTACCCTGATCGCTCCTTCCCAAAACTTCTCCCAGGTAGCGGCCGTAAGGCGCGGGAACAGTTTTGTCGTCGACAGCCTCGATTTCCCCGACGGAACCTTGTTCATCCTCCACATTGATAATGACGGGGAAGTGAAGCGGTATTATCCGGTGATTGACGAGGTTTTTGCTCCGATTCCGGCAAAATGGCCCGCTCCTGCGCAGCAGCCCCCGCAATTGCCGCAGCAGCCCGATCCGGAGATTCCTTTCTCGCCCGGCGACGTGACGCGCGACACCATCCAGACCGCTGTCATTCAGGATGCGGCACCCCGAATCAAGACCCCCTTCGGTACCAGCGACATCCCGAATATCAAGAAGCGGGAGGAACTCAGTCAATACGATAACCGGAATCTGCTGGACTATATTCTGATGAAATACCAGAACCTGAACTGGGACGAGGATAATGGCCAGATCGTCAACCGGAAGACGGGCATCATCAACAAAAACGGTGTGTCCTATAGCACGGTCTCTCTGTTTGTCGACGGATTCCGGACCGACTGGGACTTTGCGGAGATGATTATGCTGAGCGACGTCGAGATGCTGAGCGTTACCACCAACCTGACGTCGGACGCCTTGCTGGCGCGGACGTATGGCGGTATCGTGCTGGTCCAGCTCCGGGTGGACTCCGGCCGGAAATCACTCCTGCAGCAGAGTAACACCGTAGTGGCTGCGCCGCTCGGATGGCAGGAGCCGAAAGTCTTTCCGGATCCAGCCAAGGAGCGTCGCCGTTCGCTTACGCTTCCTGACCGTCGCAACACCGTATATTGGAATCCGTCAGTCCGGCTGAAGGCCGGCGAATCGGTAGAAATCCCCCTGGTGACGGAAGACCGCGCCGACGGGCCATATCTGCTCCGCATCGAAGGCCGCACAAGCGATGGCCGCCGGATTTCCCAAGAATATACGCTCCGATGAAGACCAGGACACGGATACTACTGCTGTTATTGTTCCTGCCGGGCCCCGCAATGCTTTGGGCCCAGTCGGCGGACGAGGCTTTTTTCCGGCAGGAGGCGGCGGGATCTTCCATCCTGTACCGGGGGCATCAGGCGTATGCCTATAACATTCATTATAACGGCACATACTGGTGGTCTGAATCCGAGTTTAAGACGGGTGATGTGTGGTACAACGGAAAGTTGTACCGCAATCTCTCGCTCAACGTCGATGCCGCCAGGCAGGAGCTACTGGTCCGCAATGCCGTGGGGCAGGGCGGCAAGGTGCTCTCGCGGGAGTTCGTAGACTGGTTCTCGCTGGATGGACGACGTTTCGTCAATCTGGCTTCCCGCTTCGGGCAGGATGCCCCGTCGGGATATTGGGAAGTGCTTTCCGACGGAAAGACGAAGTTTCTGCGCCGCGTGACCAAGACACTGCTGAAAGACTACAACGGCGAAAAGCGGCAGATGACCGGCCCGGGCGAGCCCTATGACAGCCGCATCCACGAGACATTCGTGCGCGATGTCGCCTATTGTGTCATCACCGAAGCGGGCGAACTGATTCCGGTCCGGTCCAAGAGCCAGATACGGAATCTGTTCCCGGCGAAGAGGAAGGACATCCGCCGACACATTGCCGCGATCGAGGAACGTTTCAACCGCAGCATGGGCCTGGAAGAATACGGGGTTGAGGTCCTTAAATATGTGGAGGCGCAATGAAAAGGAGTCTGTCTCTGTTGCTGCTGCTTGCCGCACTTAGTGCCGCACCGCTCTTGTCGGCCCAGACACCGCCGCAGGAGTTCGGCGTTTCCAAGGTGGAGTCCGACGAACTGGTGGCTTTCATCCGGGCAGAGATCACCCCGGAAATCTATTTCGTGAAAGACCCGGCCGACAACCGGAACTACACCGTCCGTGCTCCGAAAGAACAGTTTCTGGAGAAGGCCCTGGCCGCATTGAGGGAGGGTGGCTACCAAGTGTGGCAGTACGATGGGAAATACATTGTGGTGCGCGATGGTGACTTGCGGGCTGTCCTTCCGGCTGGTTATTTTGCGCGACAGGAGGCGGGCAAACCGGCCGTCGACAGCGCTTTGTACCAGGACCGCAATGTCACGATGACCTTCCGGAACAAGATTTACGAGATCGGCGACCCGGAGCGGGCACGCAAGAGCGGCAAGGCGACGGTGCGGGGCTATGTGCGCGACGCAGCCAGCGGCGAGCCCATCGTGGGCGTGTCGGTCTATGACGAGTCGGGCAAGAGTTTCGCCACGACCGACGAATACGGTTACTACAAACTGACACTGCCGGTGGGCGCAGGCAAGCTGGGCTTCAGCGGCTATTCGCTGGAAGACCTGAAACTCGACCTGATGGTCTATGACGACGGCGGCCTCGACGTGGTGATGAAGGAGAAGGTCTTCTCGCTGAAGGGCGCCGTCATCACCTCGGAGAGCATGTCGCAGCACCGTACCTCGCAACTGGGCATCGAGAAGGTCCGCATCAATATGATCAAGAACGTGCCGGTGGTCTTTGGCGAAGCCGACGCCCTGAAGGTGGTGATGACGCTGCCGGGCGTGAAGTCGGTGGGCGAAGCCTCCAGCGGCTTCAACGTGCGCGGCGGCGCCACCGACCAGAATCTCATCCTGTTCAATGGCGGAACGATTTACAATCCGAACCATATGTTCGGCATCCTCTCCGCTTTCAATCCCGATGTGATCAGCGACGTAGAGCTCTTCAAGAGTTCAATCCCCGCGCAGTATGGCGGGCGCATCTCCTCGGTGATGGAAGTCAAGACGCGCGAGGGCAACAACAAGAAGGTGGAGGGGTCGCTGGGCATCGGCCTGCTGACGAGCCGCCTGCATCTGGAAGGGCCGATCGTGAAAGACCGCACGACCTTCATTCTGGGCGGGCGCACCACCTATTCCAACTGGTTGCTCAATCTGCTGCCGGCGGGCAGCAGTTACGCGGGTGGCAAGGCATCGTTCCAAGACGTGAACCTGGGCATCAGCCAGAAGATCGGCGAGCGCAACACTTTGCACGCCTATGGCTACTACTCGCGCGACAAGTTCAGTTTCAGCAACGATACGACTTTCCGTTACCGCAGCATCAACGGCTCGCTGAAATGGCACAGCGTCTTCAACGACCGCCATTCGATGACCGCCACGGTGGGCTACGATACTTATCATTACAGCATCGAAGACCGCTTCAACGCCTATACGTCCTATCGGCTCTCCAATGCGGTGGACCAGGGCTCGGCCAAACTCCATTTCAAGTCCATCCTTTCCAATGCGCATACGCTGGAGTATGGCCTGAGCGGCATCCGCTATGACCTCAATCCCGGCTCGTATCACGCGCTGGGCGACTCCTCGCTCGTGAAATCCCGCGACCTGACGCGGGAAAAGGCGCTGGAAGGCGCGGTTTATCTCAGCGAGACCTGGAACGTGACCGACGGACTGACGCTTGATGCGGGCGTGCGCTGGTCGCAGTTCTACCGTTTCGACGACGGAAGTACCTACGGCGGCCCCGAGTTCCGCATTTCCGGCAAGTATTCGTTCAACGACGTGACGAGTATCAAGGCGGGCTTCAACACGATGCGGCAAAACATCCATATGATCTCCAACAGCATCAACGTATCGCCGACCGACAGCTGGCGTCTTTCCAGCGCCAAGATCCGTCCCCAGACGGGCTGGCAGGCTGCCGCCGGCTTTTACCGGACGCTGCTGGACAATACGCTCGACCTCTCGCTGGAAGGCTATTACAAGCGGGTGCAGCACTATATCGACTACAAGAGCGGCGCGGTGTTGGTAATGAACGAGAACCTGGCCGACGATCTGGTGGAGACGGAGAACCGGGCCTACGGCGTGGAACTGATGGCCAAGAAGACGCTGGGCAAGCTCAACGGCTGGGTGTCTTATACCTGGTCCCGATCGCTCCTGCGGGAGATGGAAGACCGCGGCATCTACACCATCAACGGCGGCAAATGGTACAACGCTGCCTACGACAAGCCGCACGACGTGAAGCTGGTGGCCAACTACAAATTCACGCATCGCTACAGCATCTCGGCCAACCTCGACTATGCAACCGGCCGTCCGGTGACCGTCCCGATCAGCAAGTACGAGTACGGACACGGCGTACGCCTGGTCTATTCCGACCGCAACAGCTACCGCATTCCCGACTATTTCCGGCTCGACCTGGCCTTCATTGTCGAGCCCGGGCACTATCTGCGGCAGCTGACCCATTTCTCGGTGACCTTCGGCTGCTACAATGTCACGGGCCGGAAGAATCCGTATTCCATCTATTACACGTCGGACGGCACGGTGATCAAGGGTCATATGCTGAGTGTCTTCGCGACGCAGATACCCTACATTAACCTCAATATGAAGTTCTGATGGCGATGAAGAAGCAATATTTGTGTATGGGATGGCTGACAGCGCTGTTGCTGGGCATCTTGCCGCTTTCCGCGCAGGAACGGGTCGTTGAGCGGACCTTCCTCTCCACCGACAAGGATGTCTATGTGGCGGGGGAAAGCGTGTGGTATTCGGCCTTCTGCCTCGATGCGGGCAGTCTCCGGTATTCGCCGGTCAGCAGCGTTGCCTATGTGGAACTGCATTCGGCCGACGGGCTGGCGGCCACGTCGAAGGTGGCGCTCTCGGGCGGCCGCGGCGGCGGCCGGCTTCTGCTGCCTCAGTCGCTGCCGACGGGCAACTACCGTCTGGTGGTCTATACGGCCCAGAACAAGGACGAGGTGGATTATGATTACGAGGGCTTGGCATCCAAGACGCTCTCGGTTTTCAACGTCTTCTCATCCGAACGGGTGAAAGGAGGCGTCGAGGTGGTGGATGCGGCGGAATATGAGCAGTTGAGATGCCCGGTCGGGGCCGGGCATGACGAAGATCAGCGTCATCCCCGGTTTGACCGGGGATCTCTCGGCCTGACCTGGGCCGACGGCGTCCTGACGCTCACAAACCCTACGTCTGAAACCCTTTCGCTGAGCCTGTCCGTGTGGCATGACGACGGTTTCCGGACCAACGACAATCCGGACATCGGCCAGTTCGTTGCCGATTGCCGCCAGGTCGGCGTGCGCAAGTTCCGTGGCGCGACGATTCCTGACTACGAGGGCGAAGTCGTCCATGCCCGGATCACAGGCTTCAGCGAAGCCATGATTCCGCAGTTGATCGGCCACCACGCTTTCATCTCCACGCCATCCGACAAGTCCGACATCTATGCTTCACCCATTCGCGATGATGGCTCCGTGGTATTCTATACGGCCAATATTTATGGTAACAAGGAATGCGTCTGCGAAATTGAAGGCCTTTCGCCCGAGAGCAACTGCTACTTGGAACTCGTGTCACCTTTCGTGAATGCCGCCGTGCCGCCCGCCGCACCGCTGGCGCTCTCCGATGTCCTGTCGGACGCACTCAAGGCGCGCCGCATCAGTATGCAGATTGAACGGCAGTTCGAGGCCGATACCCTGTATGAATTCCTACCCGTCCGGGGTGACGGCCTGTTCGATGAGCAAAGTTGCATCCGCTATGTGCTCGACGACTATACGCGTTTCCATTCGCTGGAAGAAGATTTCATCGAATTTATGACCGAACTCCGTGTCCGCAAGGGACCCGACGGGAAGACCCGTATCCAGATCCGGCTTAACGAAGATGCAGCGGGCGTGGGCTTCTCCGAAGAGCCGGCGCTGGTGCTGCTCGACGGCGTGCCGGTGTTCGACCATGCCAAGATGATGGCTTACGACCCGCTGCTGATCGAGTCGGTCAGCGTCTATCCCCAGACCTGCTTCGTGGGCAGCCGCATCTTCAAGGGCATAGTCAACTTCGTCACCTACAAGCGGAATCTTCCGGGCTTCACTTTCGACGGCAGCACCCGCGTCGTCGACTGGCAGGGCGTGAGCTGGCCGCAGGCCTGTACCGGCCGCCGGTTGGCCGCCGGAGACACCTATCCCGACTACCGCCAGACCATCTACTGGCATCCGCTGCTGGAAATCGGGGCGGGGGAGACCGTAAAAATCCCCTGCGTCCTTCCGGACTACAGGGGATCGTTCGTAGTCGTGGCCGAAGGCCTTTCCGCTACCGGAGAACCGGTTACGGCGCGGATTTCGTTCGAAACGAAGTAAAGTTATTTCTTCTTCGCCTTTTTTGCGGCCTTGGCGGCTTCCTTTTCGCGCTTTTTGGCTTCGCGCTCCACTTCCTTGGCGTGCTGGGCGGCCTTCGAAGTGACCAGGATGACGCCGTTGGCGCCCCGCATTCCGTAGCTGGCGGTGCTGCTGGCATCTTTCAGTACGTCGACGGAGTAGATGTCGTTTGGATTGATGTCGTTCGTGTTGTCGATTTCCGCGCCGTCCATCAGGATCAGGGGTTTGGAATTGCCGTTGAAGGTACCCATGCCACGGATGACCAGGTTGCCGTTTCCGTCGATTTCGACGCCGCCGACACGCGACTGGACATAGTCTTCGAAACTGCGGTAGGACATAGCCTCGGCATCTTTCATTTCAAGATGCTGGGCGCCGTGGGTCTCGCTCGTCATGAAGCCGTCGTTATAGCTCCGGTTGCCGCTGTCGTCGGCCGTCAGGTTTTTGGTTCCGCCGCAACCGGCGGCCAGCAGGAAGAGTAGGGTCAGGATGGGGAAGATGTGTTTCATTACCAACTTACTTTAAGGGTGTAGGGGACGCCGTTGAGGACGTCGGTGCGACCGCAGTATTGGTCACCGTAGGGCGTCTGGACGGTATCGACCGTGGTGGCGCAGAAGACGGAGACGTAGTAGCGGCCGGCTTTATCCACGGGTACGATCAGGGTCTTGTCGCTTCCGTGGGCGATGTTCTTGTAGCGGGCGTTGCTCTTGAATGCAAAATCCCGGCCGTCGGCGAAGAGCCACATATCGAAGCGGTCGGTCCAGAATTCCGGCGCGCAGAGTTCCACCTTGATTTCTTTCACGCCTTCGGGGACATCGACGGCAAAATGGTGGTACTGCCGGTCGCCCACGCGGGTGTGGGCGGGATCGTTGTCACCGGTAGTGCGGTCCATAGTGCGCGTTTCCCCGTTTTTCAGCATTCCTTTGAGCTTCACGGTGCCGTTGCCGTCGAGGGCATAGCGGATCAGGGCCGACATCAGTTCCAGCCGTTCGCCGAAAATCTGGCGCTCGGGGTGCGAGCCGATGGCCACCACGCGTCCCGTCTGCTCGTTCTCCTTCCAGGCCCAGGCGCTGACCGTGTTGTGGATGGATTTCTTGAGTTTCAGGGTATCGCCGTCGAAGCGCAACAGGACTTCCGTGCCGGCGGGCACGTCGGCATCCATATAGGCATAGTCGCCGCCGTTGTGCCGCACGCTGTCGATCTTCATATCGTTCCCGTAATCATAGTACTGCAGCAGCGGGGAGCCCGGCTCCACGAACATACTGGTGTAGGAGTTTTCCAGGCCGGTGCCGACCGTCCAGCCGGGCCAGATGCCCAGGTAGTCCTCTCGTACCACATAGCCCGTGTCGCGGGCCACGCCCTTGGCGCAGATGAAGGCGCCGGCGCAGGTGCCGAGGTAACTGCCGCCGTTCTTCACAAAGTCGCGGACGTTCTGGCGTCCCTTTTCGGTAAGCGAGCGGCCGTGCGCGGTGGCACGTCCGCCGTTGAAGTAGACCATGCGGAAGCGCGGCTCCCCGTCGGGGTAGAGCAGGATGCCGTTCTCGTCGATCGGGCTTCCGACCAGCAGGGCGGTCTGCAGCACGGTATCGATCGAGATGAGTTTCGTGCGCTCGGAAGAGGTGTACTGCTCCAGCGTCAGGTTCAGGAAATCGGCGGCCGGCAGGTCGGGGTAGGCGTTCAAGCCGATTCCTCCGTCCATGAAGATGTCCTTGTAGTAGCCTTCGGTCCGGGGATTGGCGGGTCGGGCTTTGATGATATCAGCCTTTTCTGGCTTTGCCTTGCCGGCAGGGCGGCTTTTGGTTTGAGCAGGTACCGGTGCGGCCAGCAGGAGCGGAAGGACCAGCAGGAGGAGGAATCGGATGGTTCTCATGGTTTCGCTTAATAAACTTTTGCTACTTCGCGGCCCTGCATCACGCTCAGGCCGTTGTGCGCCAGGGCGCCCATTTCGTCTTCGCCGGGGTAGATCTTCACAGGGGCGATCCAGTCCACATAGCTGGCCAGGTCGGCCATCATGCCCTTGCCGTAGGCAATGCCGCCCGTGACGAGGATGGCGTTGACCTTGCCCTTGAGGACGGCGGACATGGCGCCGATTTCCTTGGCGATGTTGTAGAGGTAGGCGTCGGCGATGAGCTTGAAGTGCGGGTCGTCGACCATCCGGTGCTCGATTTCGAGGAAATCGTTGGTGCCCAGGTGGGCGACCGTGCCGCCACGGCCGTTGATCATCTTCTTGACTTCCACGGGGGTGTATTTGCCGCTGAAGCAGATGTCGGCCAGCTGCTGCGCCGGCAGGGCGCCGGAGCGCTCGGGACTGAACGGGCCGTCGCCGTTGAGGGCGTTGTTGGTGTCGATCACGCGGCCCTTGCAGTGGGCGCTGACGGAGGTGCCGCCGCCCAGGTGGACCACGATGAGGTTGAGGTCTTCATACCCTACGCCCTGCTGGGCCGCGTACATCTTGGCGATGGCCTTCTGGTTGAGGGCGTGGAACACGGAGACGCGCTTGAAGAGCGGGTGGCCGGCCACACGGGCCAGGTCACACATTTCATCGACGACCACCGGGTCGGTGATGAAGGCGCGGCAGCCGATCTCCTGGGCGATGGCGTGGGCCAGGATGCCGCCCAGGTTGCTGGCGTGTTCGCCGTACTGGCCGGAGCGCAGGTCTTCGAGCATCCGTTCGTTGACTTCATAAACGCCCGAGGGAATGGGGCGCAGCAGGCCGCCTCGGCCCACGATGGCCGCGATTTCCTTGAGCGCGATGTCGTTCTCCTTGAGCGCCTCCACGATCATCTTCTTGCGGAATTCGAACTGGGAGACGATGTTGGGATATTT
>JAFRRF010000058.1 GCA_017428245.1 Bacteroidales bacterium | reverse complement strand
GGTCGCGCTTGCGCGACGTTTCAGGAAGAAATATCCCTCGCCTGAAAGCCATTGTTTTATTTGTGGAGTTTCTCGAATTCCTGCATGCAGGCGATCAAGGCTTGGACGGCCTCTTTCGGGCAGGCGTTGTAGAGGGAGGCGCGGAAGCCGCCGACACTGCGGTGGCCCTTGATGCCGACCATGCCGCGTTCCTTGGCGAAGGCCAGGAACTCGTCCTGCAGGTTCTCGTAACCCGGAGCCATCACGAAGCAGACGTTCATGATCGAACGGTCTTCCTTCGCGGCGGTGCCCACGAAGAGCGGGTTGCGGTCGATTTCATCGTAGAGCAGCTGGGCTTTCTCGACATTGAGCTTGTGGATGGCTTCGACGCCGCCGATTCCCTTGAGCCACTTCAGGGTCTCGGTCATCACGAAGATCGGGAACACCGGCGGGGTGTTGAACATCGACTCTTTCTCGATGTGCGTGCGGTAGTCGATCATCGTCGGGAGGTAGCGGGTCACCTTGCCGAGGATGTCCTTGCGGATGATGGCGAAGATCACGCCGGCGGGGCCCACGTTCTTCTGCGCGCCGCCGTAGATGAGGGCGTACTTCTTGACGTCGACCGGACGGCTCATGATGTCGGACGACATATCGGCCACGAGGTTCACCGGGCAGTCCATGTCGTATTTGATCTCCGTACCGTAAATCGTGTTGTTGGTGGTGATGTGGAAGTAATCGAGGTCGGTCGGGATCTCATAGCCCTTCGGGATGTAGCTGTAGGTCTTGTCGGCAGAGGAGGCGATGCAGACCGCGTTGCCGATGCCTTTGGCTTCCTTGAGCGCCTTCTTGGCCCAGACACCCGTCTCCAGGTAGCCGGCCTTGTTCTCGAGGAGGTTCATCGCCACATAGAGGAACTGGAGCGAAGCGCCGCCGCCGAGGAAGACCACTTCATAGTTGTCGGGAATGTTGAGGAGCTCTTTCCAGAGTGCGCGGCACTCGTTCATCGTCTCCTCCCATTCCTTCGAACGGTGAGACACAGATATGACCGGCATGCCGGTACCTTTGAAATCTTGCAATGCTGCAATCGCTGCGTCAATCGCCTGCTGGGGCAACACGCAGGGCCCTGCGTTGAAATTGTAAGCTTTTTTCATAAAATATAGTAGTGTTTAATGGTGTTTCTGCAAAAAAACTTAACCGTAATCCGCAAATGTAATCAATTTATTTGACAAAACGCCAATTGTTTGCGAAAGTCTTCTATTTGTGTCAGGCGCACCCGGACCTCGAGGGTGCAGTCCAGGTCGAACGACTGTTTCAAGGGGGTGATTCCCATCTCTTTGAGGACCTTCATCACGTCGTTCATCTGCAGATAACCGAACTTCACGGTGAAGTGCTCGCCCGCTATTTTTTCAATGACGGTGGCGTTGGCCAGCGCGTCCTGCGTGGCGGTCTTGTAGGCCCGGATCAGGCCGGGTACGCCGAGTTTCACTCCGCCGAAATAGCGGACCACTACCACCAGGATATCGCTCAGTTCCTGGCTCAACAGTTGTCCGTGGATGGGCCGGCCAGCCGTAGACGAGGGTTCTCCGTCATCGTTCATCCTGAACGGTTCGCCCGACAGGCCGAGCCGCCAGGCATAGCAATGGTGCCGGGCGTCGAAGTATTCCTTGCGGAGCGAGGCAAGGATCTGCTTGATCTCCTCTTCCGTCTCGACCGGGTAGGCGAAGGCCAGGAACTTGCTTCCGAGCTCCTTGTAAATGCCTCTGGAGGGGGCGGAAATGGACTTATAAGTGTCAGAAGTTGCAATCATCGGGTAAAAGTAAGCAAAAAATTGTTAAATTTGTGTTATGGTATATCAATTCAGGGCAACGATCCCCGAAAGCAAGATATTCTTTCGGGTCTATGAAATAAAGGGCGACATGTCGCTCTTCAAACTCAACAATTTCCTTGTTGACGATCTGGGCTTCTCGCCTGACCAGATGGTCCTGTTCGAGGGCTATGACGCCGCCGGTGCGCTTTGCAGCGAATACGGTCTTTTCGACCTGGGCGACGGCGCGATGGACACCGTGACCGTCGAAAAAGTGATTGCCCGCGGCGAGACGGAGTTGCATTACCTTTTCGATATGCGCAACGACCGCTTCATCCGCCTCGTGCTCGAAGGGGAATCGGGTTATGTCGCGATGCGCGCCTATCCTTTCCTGGTTGCCGAGAACGGACAGAACCCCGACCAGTTCCGGGCCCGTTTCGAAGAAGCCCCCGCTGTTCCCAAACTTCACCCGTTCCGGGATGCGTCGAAACTGGCGGACCTGGACGACGAAATGGACGACGAGGACCTCGATGACGATGAAGACGACGAGGACGACGACAAGATCTTCGACGGAGAGGAACTTTACGACGAGGACGAAGGAAAAGAATAATCACGGCTGAATGCCCACGCTGCAAATCATATTGGGACCGACCGCGGTCGGGAAGACGGACTATGCCATTGCGGCGGCCCTCCGGGCCGGTTCGCCGGTCGTCTCTTGTGATTCGCGGCAGGTATACCGGGAGATGCGCATCGGGACGGCCCGTCCTTCCGAAGCGCAGTTGGCGGCGGTCCGGCACTATTTCATCGCCGACCGCAGCGTAACCGAGCCCCTTTCGGCCGGCCAGTACGAAATCGAGGCGTTGGCGTTGCTGGAGCGGCTGTTCCAAGACCATGAAACCGTGGTGATGGCCGGTGGATCGGGTCTCTACATCGACGCGCTCTGCAACGGGCTCGACGATTTCCCCGAGGCCGATCCTGCGCTTCGGGCGGAGCTCTCCCGCAGGTTGCGGGAGGAGGGTGTCGCCGCCTTACGTGCGGAACTGCGCATCCTCGATCCGGAGACCTATGCCGTCATCGACCCGGCCAACGGCCAGCGTATCGTCCGTGCATTGGAGGTAACCATCGCCACCGGCCGGAAATATTCCTCGTTCAAAACGAATCCGGCAAAGGAGCGTCCGTTCTCGATCGAGAAAACCGGTCTGCGCCGTTCCCGCCCCGAACTGTATGCCCGTATCGACGCACGGGTGGATGCGATGATGGAAGAAGGCTTGCTGGACGAGGTGCGGAGGCTTCTTCCATATCGTAATCTTCCAGCGCTTAACACTGTGGGATACAAGGAGTTGTTCGATTATCTCGACGGGCGTTGCGACCTGGCGGAAGCGGTCCGGCTGATCAAGCGTAATTCGCGGCACTATGCCAAAAAGCAGCTTACCTGGTGGGCCCGCGATCCGTCGATCCGCTGGATCGACCTGTAGCCGGCGGCTGCACGAAAAAACTGGCACGATTTTTCCTTTTTCGCTGTTAGCTTTCAATGAGCTACAGAAACAACCATATTATCATGAAAAGATTCATAAAAGTGGTACTGATGCTTTGCATCGCAATGATGTGTACTACCTCGTTTGAGGCACAAGGCCAGAATCGTCGTTCCGGCGGTGGGTCATCCCATTCGTCGCCACGGACGGAACACCGCGCCCCTTCCGGGCACAGCGGGCCGAGTACGAAGATGTCGGCGCCCCGCAGCAATAATCATGGCTCTGCAGTCAGCCGGAGCCATAGCGGCTCTGTCAGCCGCAGTCACAGCGCTCCCCAGATGAACCGCAACCGCGCTCCGCAGGCTAACCGTGCCCCGCAGGTGAACCGTGCTCCGCAGGTGAACCGCAACCACAGCGGCAATATCGCCCGCAGCAACCGCCCTGCCGACAGACCGGCCGTCCGGTCGAACGCCCGTCCGACAAACCGGCCGAACGTCAACCGTGCGCCCCGCAGTTCAAACCACGGCTCCGCCGTCACGCGCGCTCCCCGCGGCCGCGGCGAGATGACCCGCGCTCCACGGCCGAACCACAGTTCCGCGATTGCCCGCAACCACCGTCCCGGCGGCCACGGTCCGGCTGTCGTCCATCGCGCACCGCGCCACCGTGCGCCTGTCTATTCGCGCCCGTATCTGGAACCGCGCCATCGTCCGATTCCGTACCATCACCATGGCTACCATTATTTCGGCCATCGGATCCACACCCTGCCGATCGGCTACCGGGTGATCCGGGTCGGTTACCGCGACTACTACTTTTATGACGGCATCTATTACCGTCCGTACTGGGACGGAGGCTACTATGTATGCCGCCCGCCGCTGGGAACCCGGATCGCCACCACGCTGTTCGATATGGCGCTGACCGCCATCACGATCAACACCATCCGCAACGAAATCGAGCGGGCGCGGCTCGCTGCCGAGCTTTCGAGCATCTATGCTGCGCAGAATGCCAATTACACGCTCCGCACCAGCGACGACTACTATAACACAAACCTGGTGAATCAGGCCGGTCAGGATTACTACTATCAGGACGGCGTCTTCTATACCCTGGCGAACGGCGAATATGCCGTGATCGAGGCCCCGATCGGCGCAATTGTCGACGAGATTCCCGAAGACTACGATGAGATCGAAATGGGTGGCAAGACCTACTACCAGGTGGAAGACGTGCTCTACAAGCCGACTATTATCAACGGTAAACTCTGCTTCGAAGTGGCCTGCAATCTGTAGGCTGGCGTTCTCCCGGGCTTGACCATCTCTCAATTCGCCAACTTGGCGCAAGGATATCGGCCTCTCACGCAATGAGGGGCCGATTGTTTTGCGCCTGAGGCCGTAATCGGGGGTTGGCGCAAGCGCATCCCCGTGCAATGCCTCTGGGGGGGCGTCGTCTTTGCGCCTATTTGGCGAAAACCCCACGAAAAAGGCCGATCCTTATGGACCGGCCTTCTTCAATCTTCAAACACGACTCTCGCGGCCATGAAAGATCCGTCGTCGCTGAAATCAATGATCAGGGAGTACATATCGAGTCCCATGATCAGAAATGGAGGAGACATTAGGAAATAGTAAAGTCGGGTATCCCCCGGCTCATACCGAATTCCAAAGTAATCCTCATTCCCCAGCAATTCAACGGTCTCCTCGATGGAGGGCTTTTCAGACTCAAGTTTTTCGACCAGGGATTCAGACATATAATACCGGACCCGCTCAAAGGGCCAGTGATCATGGTTCCAAAACCATTGATTGAACGGAACCTGTTTCCCGAGCGTAGGCACATGCGCCCCTATGATGCAGATAACCGCCACCGCCAGCAGCCCGATCCCGATGTACTTTGCGGTCCGTTTCATACCCCTCCGTATTTGATATCCATCAACTTCCATTTGTTTTCTTCGCAGGAATAGATGTAGACAAATTGTCCCCAATCACTCAGTGCTATGCTGAGTGTCTTTCTGTTCAGAAGTCTGACGTATTTTTTCGAAATAGTGATCTTGAGAAGATTGTTATCTAATTCAAAGGACACGAACAATGCAGGGATGTTTTTCTTCAATTGCTTTTTCAAGGGATTGGAATAACTCCAGAAACAATCCGTTGAAAAGAATGCGATACTCGTAAATCGGGAGTATGGAAAGTCTGAGGGTAAACCGTCTTTACAAACAACCACATTGCCTTCTCCGGGAGAAAGATCCAGGGCATGAACAGAATAAGTTTGCAGACAATCAATGATCATCGTGTTCAATTGATTGGTGTCCTGCCCAAAAACAGGGCAAGATGTCAAAACGAATAGAAGAGATATAAATAACTTCCTCATATACGGTTAACCCTTTAATTCCATCAAAGTTACGGAGAATACCTCACATTCCATCCACAAATAAACCCTGAAACGTGGACGGACGTCGAAAAATGATATGCGCCCCAAAAGTTGGACAAAGAGCTTTTGGGATGAAGAAGTATCATTATCCAGAGAAGATGGCGGCGATAGAGCTGCTTAAAGAAGGGATGTGCCGTAATGAAGTATCAAGGATTACCGGTATATCCTTCAATGCGCTATCATTAATTTGGCATCGATACCAGGAGGGTGGCCATATGGCGTTGATGGATCGTCCTGGTCATTGTGGTTATGATGATGAGACAAAAGTAAATGTGATTAGGGATTATCTTGAAAATGGCTTATCTTTAATGACCGTTTCATTGAAGTACAATGTGCCCAATCAGACAGTTCTTCGCTGGAAGGATGCATATAAACGAGATGGGCTTAACGGTCTAAAAGACAATCGAAAGAGGTTGAAAGAGAAAAAAGAGAGGACGCAGGCGGAACTCGATGAACTCGAGGTACTCAGAAAGAGGAATGAGTACCTCGAAGCGGAGAATGCACTGCTAAAAAAAGTGAAAGCCTTAGTCGAAGAAAGAGAAGCCCGACTACACGCGATTGGGCGGAAGCCATCCAAGGACTAAGGCGGGATCATCGTATTGACCTCCTTTTGGAGATCAAGGGGATGGCCAGATCCACATTCTACTACAACATTAAACAGAAGCCGGACAAGTGGTCTGTCGAGAGGCAGCGCATAGTGGAGTTGTATCATCAGAATAAAGGTCGCTATGGTTATCGTCGTCTTACCCTGGCCATGCGGGACGAAGGCTATGTCATCAACGGGAAGACAGTTCGCCGGCTGATGACGGAAGCTGGAATTAAGTGTCAGGTCAGGATGAAGAGATACAAGTCCTACAAAGGAGAAGTAGGAAAGATAGCTCCGAACCTTCTGGAACGAGACTTCACGGCGGATGCCCCTCATAGAAAAATGGTAACGGATGTTACTGAGTTCCACCTGTTTGGAGTTAAATTATATCTATCTCCCGTCCTTGATCTTTACAACAGCGAACTTATCTACTATACCATCTACAGACATCCGGTGATGGATATGGTGTTGGATATGATCAAAGGCACCGTGTCCATTATCGGAAGCGATACAAACGCCATCCTTCACTCGGATCAAGGCTTTCAATACCAGCATAAAGACTATCAGAAATTACTGAAAGACAATCATATAATACAAAGTATGTCTCGCAAGGGTAATTGCCTGGACAATGCCGTGATGGAAAACTTTTTCGGTCTTTTGAAGTCTGAATTACTATATTTGCAAAGCTTTAACTCGGTCGATCACTTCCTATCAGAACTGGAAGATTATCTACATTACTACAATCACGATCGAATCAAGGCAAAACTAAACGGACTGAGTCCGGTACAATACCGAACTCATCACAATTATTCTTATTGTTAAACCCGTCCAACAAAAGGGGCGCACTTCAAAACAGAAGGCCGATCCTGACGGACCGGCCTTTTTTCTTTGTCATGCCCGGCTTGACCGGGCATCTTTATTTTACTTCTTCTTCACCTCTTCCACAACGGGCTCGACGTACGGTTTGACCGACTTGAGCTCCACCTTGAAGGTAAGGGCTTCGTTCGGACGGATGTCGGCGCTGGCGCCACGCTCGCCATAAGCCAGTTCGGCCGGGATGTACAGCATGATTTCGCCGCCTTCGCCCACATACTGGAGACCTTCCGTCCAGCCCGGGATCACGTTGCCGAGCGGGAATGTGGTGGTCTGGTCGCGCTCATAGGAGGAGTCGAACACTTTGCCGTCGAGGTTGGTGCCTTCATAGTGAACTTCCACGGTATCCTTCGCGGACGGTTTGATGCCTTCGCCCTCGCGGACGACCTTGTAGAGGAGGCCGGATTCGGTCTTCACGACACCCTCTTCTTTCTCTTTGGCGGCGAGCATGCTCTCGCTGCGCTTCGTCATTTCCTCGCCGACGGCCTGGGAACGTTTCTCCATGAAGCCGTTGACGATCTGCTGGAACTGCATATAGTCGATTTCCACATCGTTGTTCGCAGCCTGGATGCCTTTGATGATCTGGTTGACGCTAAGCGGACCGAAGTCGCTTTGCTTGAGGTTCATGCCGAAAGAATAGCCGAGCATATAGCTTACGGAGTCGACATCCGCCTTGGAGATGCTTGCGGGTTGTTTACCATCGGTGGTTTTCCGGTCGCAGGAGCTGAGCATCATAGCCCCGGACAAGCAGATAACTGCAATAAAGAGAATCTTTTTCATATAATTATAATTGTATCGTTTCTTTCGAAGCGCAAATATAACAAAAGTTGGAAAAATTCGTCCGAAACCGTGGCAAATCCGTTTTTTTTTCTTAACTTAGTGGTATGAACATTACCTCGGAAGACCTTCACAACAAATTGCGGGAATTTTTCGGCTGGGACGCCTTCAAGGGAAATCAGGAAGATATCATCATGCACCTGATCGCCGGGAACGACGTTTTCGTGCTGATGCCCACCGGCGGCGGCAAGTCGCTCTGCTATCAGCTGCCCGCCCTCTGCCTGGAGGGAACGGCCATCGTCATTTCCCCGCTGATCGCGCTGATGAAGAATCAGGTCGATGTCATCCGCGGTTTCATCCAGAACAAGGAGGGCATCGCGCATTTCCTGAACTCTTCGCTCAACAAGGCCCAGATCGCGGAAGTGCGGGCGGACCTCCTCTCCGGAATCACGAAGTTGCTCTATGTGGCACCCGAATCGCTGACGAAAGAAGAGAACATCCAGCTGCTTAAACAGCTGAAGATATCTTTCTATGCCATCGACGAAGCCCACTGCATCTCTGAGTGGGGCCACGATTTCCGTCCGGAATACCGCCGCATCCGCGAGATCATCGGCCAGATCCAGAAAGCCCCCATCATCGCGTTGACGGCCACCGCCACCCCGAAGGTTCAGTCCGACATCCAGAAGAACCTGGGCATGCAGAACGCCAAGGTCTTCAAGGATTCGTTCAACCGCGAGAACCTCTACTATGAGATCCGCGACAAATCCAACCCCAAGCGCGACATCATCAAGTTCATCAAGGAGAACGCCGGAAAGAGCGGCATCATCTATTGCCTCAGCCGCAAAAAGGTCGAGGAGATCGCCCAGCTGCTGAACGTCAACGGCATCAAGGCGCTCCCCTACCACGCAGGCATGGATGCTGTCACGCGCGCCAGGAACCAGGACGCCTTCCTGATGGAGGAGGTCGACGTGATTGTGGCGACCATCGCCTTCGGCATGGGCATCGACAAGCCTGACGTCCGTTTCGTGATCCACTACGACATTCCCAAGAGTCTGGAGGGATACTACCAGGAGACGGGGCGCTCCGGACGCGACGGGCGCGAAGGCCAGTGCATCGCTTTCTACAGCTACAAGGATATCCAGCGGCTTGAAAAATTCATGCAGGGCAAACCCGTTTCCGAACAGGAGATCGGCAAGCAGCTGCTGATGGAAACGGTATCTTACGCCGAGTCCAACCAGTGCCGCCGCAAGATCCTGCTCAACTATTTCGGAGAGGATTACCCGCAGGACAACTGCGGGATGTGCGACAACTGTCTCTATCCGAAAAAACAGTTCGACGGGCACGAGGAGATGTGCGTAGTCATCGAGCTGATTCTCTCCCTCAAGGAGGCCTTCAAGGCCGACCACCTGGCGGGCATTCTCGCAGGTACGGCCAACTCCATCATCAAGTCGTACAACCACCACCATCACGAACTGTTCGGCTACGGCCGCGACCGCGGGGCGCGTTTCTGGAGCGCCGTGATCCGCCAGGGTCTGGTCCTGCATCTGCTCGACAAGGACATCGAGCGCTACGGCCTGATCACGGTCACTCCGGCGGGACGCAAGTTCTATGAGAACCCTTATCCGCTGATGCTCACTGAAGACCGCGAATTCGTGGACGGCGAGGATGACGACGACGATGAACCGGTGGTGGGCGCCGGCAAACACGGCCAGAACGCCGGCGGCGGTGGCGACCAGGCGCTCCTGGCGATGCTCAAGGACCTGCGGAAAGACCTTTCCCGTAAACTCGAACTTCCGGCCTGGGTCATCGTTTCCGACCCGAGCCTGGAAGACATGTCCATCCAGTACCCTGTCACCCTCGAGGAACTCAAGTCCTGCCAGGGCATGGGAGAAGGCAAGACGCGCAAGTTCGGCCAGCCTTTCGTGGATCTGATCGCCAAATATGTGGAGGAGAACGACATCATCCGTCCCGACGATTTCGTGGTCAAATCGGTCGTCAACCGCTCGGCCAACAAGGTCTTCATCATCCAGAGCATTGACCGCAAGCTGCCGTTCGAAGACATCGCCCGCACCAAGGACATGGATTCCGACGAACTCCTCGACGAGATCGAATCGATCATCAGCTCGGGCACCCGCCTGAACATCGACTACTACATCCGCCAGACCATCGACGACGACAAGGTCGACGACATCTACGATTACTTCAAGGAAGAGGCCGACAGCGACTCGGTGGTCGAGGCAATGAAAGAACTCGGACCAGACTACTCCGAGGAAGAAGTACGTCTGGTCCGGATCAAATTCCTGTCAGAAGTCGGCAACTAGCGCTCCCGGCAAGCCGGGGGGCTGCGCTGATTATCCGCAATAGTAATACTTTTTCACCAAAGCGGCCATTTTCTTGGGGTCGTTGGTGGCGTCGTGGCGGATGTGCTGGTCCTTGAAGGCGCGGAGACGTTCGATGGTGCCGTCGATCATGGCGGGGGAGAAGATGCCGTCCTTTTCGTAGAGGGCGCGGTTCTTCTCGAGGCAGTCGGCCGATTCGTGACAGGAGGCGGGGAGCTGTTCGAGGGAGTTGAGGAGCTTCTCGTTCTTCTTGTCGTGGATGTTCACGTCGACGTAGGTCCGGTCGGCGACTTCGAGGGCGTCGGGCATTTCGAAGCCGGTGCGGGCGGCGGTCACCAGGCCGGCGAGCATGTTGTAGATGTCGGCGCTGCCGTCGCCGGAACGCATCTCCACGGTCTGTTTGTCGGGAATCACGAAATCGTTGGGGTCTTCGAGCGGATTGGCAATGGCGCTCATGCTGTGGTCAACGCCCCAGCCCAGCGGCACGCGCACGAGCACCGAACGGTTGCGGTCGCCCCAGCAGACGCTGGTGGGCGCCTCCTGGTGCGGCACGAGGCGGAAGTAGGAGGTGGGGTTCGTGTTGCCGAAGGCCGTGAGCGAGGAGGCGAACTTCATATAGCCGGCGATGGCGCGGCGGGCGTCGTCGGACAGGGAGCCGTCCTTGATCATCACGGAGCGGTCGCCCTTCATCATCCGGGTGTGGAAGTGCAGGCCGCTGCCGGCCTTGCCGGTGGTGATCTTCGGGGCGAAGGTCACGTCGATACCGTACTGGTAGGCCAGCGAGCGGAGGATCCATTTGGCCATCATCAGCTGGTCGGCCGCCGATTCCACAGGGTTGACGAGGAATTCGATCTCGTTCTGCTCGTAGATCTTTCCGTCGAGGGTGAAGTTGCCCACTTCGCAGTGGCCGTACTTGATCTGGCCGCCCACTTCGGCGATGGCGCGGATGGCGTCTGCCCGGAAGCTCTCGAACTTGGCGAAGGGCGTGGATTCGTGGTAGCCGTGCTGGTCTTCGGCGGGGAACATGCCGTCGTCGCTGTCGACCAGATAGAATTCGAGTTCACCCATCGCCTCGAAGGTGTAGCCCGTCCGCTCCCGGAAGGCCTTGTGGGCCTTGCGGAGGGTGAATTCAGGCGCGCTTTCGAGCGGCAGGCCGTCTTTCGTGAAATAGCTGCAGAGGAAGCCGACCGTGGGGATTTCCTGGAACGGATCGACATAGGCCGTGCTGAAACGGGGAATCACATAAAGGTCGCTGCTGTCGGCGGCAATGTAGGGGAAAAGGCTGGAGCCGTCCACGCGCTCGCCGTAGGAGAGGATGGTGTCGAGATACTGCCGGTTGGTGACCGGGAAGTTGAGCGTCTTGAGCCGTCCGTCTGCCGCCACGTAGCGGAAGTTGACGATGCGGACCTCGTGGCTGACGATATAGTCGATCAGGTCCTTTTTTGTGAAAGCTGTCGGCTCTTTGCCGATAGCCTGCACCAGTGGATTGATGTTATAGTCGCAAAAAGAATTCATATTATTATAAATTAAATGAGTTTCGGACTTCAAAGTTAAGAAATGATAGAATAAAAAACTAGATTCCCGGCTTGATTCTTGCAGCGCCGGGATTCATCATTTCTTCTTTCTATGAAATTCATCAATTCCTTCGCCTTGAAGATTGTGTTGGTGGGCATCCTTGCACTCGCTATGCTGATTCCGCTCCAGATGATCAGCGGACTGGTCAGAGAACGCCAGAACAATGCCGACGAGACTGTCCGGGCCATTTCAGATGAATGGAGCCGGGCACAGACCCTTGCCGGCCCGCGGCTGGTTTTTGAATATGAGGTCACGGAAAAAGATGCGGCCGGAAAAACACAGGTCCGGAAGATTACCCGGAAAATCTATCCTGATCACCTGAAAGTGGATGCCGACATCGCCACCCAATTGCTCCATAGGTCCATCTATGACGTGATGGTCTATCGTTCCGACCTGGCATTGGCAGGCGATTTCGTCATTCCGGAAGACTTGACGGTCCAGGATGCCCGCGTCCAGCTGGAGATGGAACTGTCGGATCTTCGCGGGATCGAGGGAGAAGCGGGTTTCACCGTGGCAGGTGAGCCGTACCGGTTCACCGACAGCCGCGATGCCGTGCTGGTCAAGGAATTGAAGATTGCCTGCGAGAAAGGGAAGGAAGCCGACATCCCCTTTGCGATGAACCTGCGCGTGAAAGGATCCAAATCCATGTCCTTCAAACCGGTAGGCGGGATTACGGAAGTGACGGTGCACGGCGACTGCCCGACCCCGTCCTTCAAGGGCGATTTCCTCCCCGCGGAGCGGGAGATCCGTGACGACGGATTCTCAGCCCGATGGATCGTGTCGCAAATCAACCGTGGCGGCCCGGAAGAGTCCGCTTTCCAGGTCGACCTGCTCCAGAAGGTCACGCAGTACCAGCAGGCGACCCGTACGCTGAAATACGGGCTTCTCATCATCGCGCTGGTCTTCATCGCCGGGCTGATCGTGGAACTGGTCGGCAAACGCGAGATCAGCATCATCCAGTACCTGGTCATCGGACTTTCGCTCGTCCTCTTCTATGCGCTGGTCCTGTCCTTCTCCGAATTCATGTCCTTCGGCATCGCCTACGCCCTTGCCGCCGCGATGACGACCCTCGCGCTGCTGGGCTATTTCCGCGGCATCCTCAAGGACCGGTCGGCCTATCTCCTCGTGGCACTGGTCGCCCTGGCCTACATCGTCAGCTACGTCCTGCTCCAGATGGAAACGTACGCCCTCCTCACCGGTTCCCTGATCCTCTTCCTGCTCCTGGCCGTCGTCATGTATTTCACCCGGAATCTCAATAAAAAGGAAGAGCCCCAGCCGGAATAATATGCGCTGCTTCCTTGCGAGCGACGCAGATGAGGATGCCACTTAGTTTGCGTCGCCTGCAGGTTTCGGCTTGGAATTGCGGTTTTCCTCCAGCGACGCAAACGAGATGGATGATTCGTCGGCGTCGCTGACAAGAAATGGGATGAAGCGGTATACGCTTCGAAATAATGTTCGTTTTTATTGCCTAAATGTTAATTATTATATACATTTGCATCGGAATTCAATTTGATGCATTATGAAGAAATATTCACTCCTTTCTCACGGCTGGCAAAAGACAGGGCTTGTCTTGCTGGCTTTCTGCGCACTTCTTTCCGTGTTTTGCTTCAAGGCAATTGTTCACGACCTGCTCCTCGTCAATTCTTATTACGGCTACGATAGTTTTGGAAGCGGCTGGGCCGCCACGGCGCTGGTTCTATGCTTTACCGTTGGCGTCGTCTTGTTGGCACTTTCGCGCGAACGGGCGGAAGACGAGCGGGTTTCCGCCATCCGGCACCAGTCGCTGATTTGGACCGTCATTCTCTATGTCGCTATCGTCTTTTTGAGTGCGCTATCCAATTTGTTCTTATTCCATTATTGTGCCCTAGAAAAGGTCGGGCAAATTGTAACGGTCCGGAGACTTCTCACCTGCGTACCTATGTTCATCCTGTACTACGTACTGATTTTTAAGGTATCTTTGTGGCTGGACAACAAACGACTGGGCGATGAAGAATAACATCCGGGTAGAGCGGGCGCGGGCCCGTATGTCGCAGCAGGAGCTGGCCGAGAAGGCCGGAGTCATCCGGCAGACCATCGCCGCCATTGAACAGAGGAGGTTCAATCCTTCCACCGTACTTGCTTTGAAGATTGCCAGCATCTTCAATCTCTCTGTTGAACAACTCTTCGAACTCGAAGATACCGACTGGAACAAATAATCAGAACCGGGCACGGCTTGCGTGCACCATCCCTATGACGGAATAGTATGGAAACCTTTAAGCGTATCTTGTCTTTTGCCCGGCCGTATGGCCGGAAGATTCCCGGCTACCTGCTGTTGTCGGTTCTGTCCGTCGTGTTCGGGGTGGTCAATTATGCGCTGTTGGGGCCGTTGCTGACGGTGCTCTTCGACAACCAGGAGGCGGCGGCCGCCGTGGCGCGACCCGACTTTGCGCCGACCGTTGACTACGCGACGGAGTGGTTCCGCTGGCTGCTGTCGTCGGTCATCCGCGACGATGGGGTCGTCCGAGGCCTTCTGCTGGTATGCGGGGCTATCGTGGTGGCCTGCCTGCTCGCCAACGTATGCCGCTACCTGTCGCAGCGCATCATTGTGGGTGTGGAGACGCGCCTGATGCAGAATATCCGGGGTGCCCTCTTTTCCAAGATCCTTTCGCTCCCTGTGGGCTGGTTTACCGCCCGCCGCAAAGGTGATGTGCTCTCGAGCATCTCGAACGACGTAGCGGAGGTACAAAGCTCCGTCGCGGGGAGCTTCCACGTGTTCCTGCGCGAGCCGCTGCTGGTGATCGGCTTTCTGGCCATGCTGATCTATATGTCGCCGCAGCTGACGCTGGTTTCGCTGGTCACCCTTCCGGTATCGGCCTTCATCGTGACGCGGATCACGCGAAGGCTCCGGGCCGGCAGTGTCGAGACGCAGCGCCTGATGGGACGCATTCTGAGCCATTTCGAAGAGGCTATTTCCGGCTCGCGGATTATCAAGGCCTTCGGCGCACGCCGCTATGCGGAGCAATCGTTCGATACGGAAAACCGGAAGCACCGCGAGACACTCCGGCAGGTCCGCAACCGGCAGGAACTGGCTTCCCCGGTCTCGGAATTCCTCGGCATTTCGATTGCGGCCGGCGTGCTTTTTTATGGCGGATGGCTCAATTTCCACGGTAACCTGGGAATGACCTGGCAGCAGTTCATCGTCTATATCATGTTCTACTGGAAGGTGCTCGAACCGGCCAAGACGATCGCCAAACAATATGCCCTTGTGCAGAAAGGGCTCGTGTCCGCCGAGCGCATCTTCCATATTCTCGACGAGCTTTCGGGCATTCCCGACGGGACGCTTCCCGTGACGGAATTCCGCGAAGCGGTGACTTTCGATCACGTGACTTTCGCCTATGAAGATACCGCGGTGCTCCGGGATGTCTGCCTGACCCTGCCAAAGGGAAAGACGGTTGCGGTCGTGGGCCCTTCCGGGGCCGGCAAATCCACGATGGCCGACCTGCTGCCGCGGTTCTACGACGTGCAGGAAGGCTGTATCCGGATCGACGGAACCGACATCCGTTCGCTCCGCCTGGGCGACCTGACGCGGCTGATGGGCATCGTCACGCAGGAGACCATCCTGTTCAACGACACGGTTTTCAACAATATCGCCTTCGGAATGTCTTCCGTGACGCGGGAGCAGGTGGCTGCGGCGGCACGCGTGGCCAATGCCGACGGCTTCATCGAGGCGCTTCCGCAGGGCTACGACACCAATATCGGCGACCGTGGCGCGAAGCTCTCGGGCGGTCAGCGCCAGCGCATCGCCATCACCCGCGCCGTGCTCAAGAACCCGCCCATCCTCATCCTGGACGAGGCCACGAGCGCCCTCGATACGGAGAGCGAGCGGCTGGTGCAGGATGCCCTTACCCGGCTTATGGGCGGCCGCACGTCGCTGGTGATCGCCCACCGGCTCTCGACTGTCCGCGGTGCCGACGAAATTTATGTCCTGCAGGACGGACGCGTGGTGGAACACGGCAACCATAAAGATTTGGTTGCAAATCACGGTCTTTATTCGCATCTTTGCAGTTTGCAGGATTTTTCATAATAGTTACTTATGGCAAAGAAACCTTCCAGAAAGCGGTCGTTCAATGTGGTCCTTGAAGAGAGTTTCAAGAAAAACTGGGACCGTCCGGCCCTGACCAATTATAATCAGAACACCCTATATTATAAAGATGTCGCCCGGAAGATCGCCGAGTTGCACATTTTCTTCGAGGCCTGCGGGATCCAGCAGGGCGACCGGATCGCCTTGTGTTCGCGCAACCAGGCGAACTGGGGCGTGGTCTATCTGGCGGCGATGACCTACGGCGCCGTAGTCGTCCCTCTCCTGCACGAATTCCAGCCCGGCAACATCCGCCATCTGGTGATCCACTCCGAATCACGTATCCTCTTCGTGGGCGAGAACATCTGGACCAACCTGTCCGAACTCGACCTGCCCGGCGTGGAGACGGTGGTGGGGCTGTCCGACTTCAAGGTCGTGCGCTCCGTCAACGAGACGGCATCCGCCGTCTTGGAAGATATGGAGAACCGGATGCAGGCCCGTTATCCGCAGGGATTCCGGAAAGAGGACATAGCGTATTATGTCGATTCGCCGGAAGAGATGGCGCTGATCAGTTATACTTCGGGAACCTCCGGATTCTCGAAAGGCGTGATGATCCCGTTCCGCGCCCTGGGTTCGAACGTGCAGTTCGCCCACGAGGCGGAGCCGCAGATGGACAACAATTCCCGGATGGTATCGATGCTGCCCACCGCACATATGTACGGAATGATTTTCGAGTTCCTTTTCGAGATGACCATCGGCGCCCAGGTGTTCTTCCTCACGCGGCTTCCCAGCCCGAAAGTGATCCTCGACGCGATGGGTTCGGTCAAGCCCGACACGATCATCGCCGTGCCGATGATCATCGAGAAGATATATAAGAATATGCTGGTGCCTTTCATCAGCAAGGCACGCATCAAACTGATGCTCAACCTGCCGGTGCTCGACAAGATGGTCAAGAACAAGTTCCGCGACAACCTCATCCAGGCCTTCGGCGGAAAATTCGGCGAGGTCATCATCGGCGGAGCTCCGTTCAACCGCGAGGCGGAGGCGTTCTTCAAGCGCATCAATTTCCCCTTCACCATCGGTTACGGGATGACGGAATGCGCGCCGATCATCACCTATGTCCACTGGGACAAGACCAAACTCTATTCCTGCGGCAAGGCGGCGCCCCGGATGCGCATCAAGATCGATTCCGACGATCCGAAGAAAATTCCGGGCGAAGTGCTGGTCAAGGGCGACAATGTGTTCCTCGGCTATTATAAGAACGAAATGGCCACGCGCGACGCCTTCGTGGACGGCTGGTTCCGGACCGGCGATATGGGCGTTATCGACGGCGACGGCTACCTTTATTTAAGAGGCCGCTGCAAGAGCATGATCCTGGGCCCTTCCGGACAGAATATCTATCCCGAGGAGATTGAAAGTATCCTCAACAATATGCCCTACGTGCAGGAGTCCCTCGTCATCGAGGACGATTTCAAGCTGGTAGGCCTGATCTATCCCGACTTCGAACAGGCGCAGGAAGACGGTCTCGACCGGGAACAGCTGCTGGCCAAACTGAAGGAAGGCATGCAGGTGACAAACCTCGAGCTGGACACGTATTGTAAGCTTCATTCGGTGGAGATCGTGGACCAGGAATTCGAGAAGACACCGAAGCGGAGCATCAAGCGTTATCTGTACCAGCGGGGCGTTAACAAACAGTAAAATGGAAAAAGAGACGAAATTCGACAGGAGCTACCTGGAGATGGCGGCCGTCTGGGCGAAGAACTCATATTGCACCCGCCGGCAGGTGGGTGCCATCCTGGTCAAGGACCGGATGATCATTTCGGACGGCTACAACGGCACGCCGTCCGGTTTCGAGAATGTCTGTGAAGACGAAAACGGCGTGACCAAACCCTATGTCCTCCACGCGGAAGCCAACGCCATCACCAAGGTGGCCCGGAGCGGAAACAGCAGTGAAGGCGCGACGCTTTATATCACCGACTCTCCCTGTATGGAATGTGCCAAACTCATCATCCAGGCGGGAATCGCCCGGGTGGTGTACCGCAATGAATACCGGATTCTGGACGGCGTGGACCTGCTGCGCCGGGCAGGCATCCGTGTCGACAAGTTCGAATAGGCGATGGAACCCCGGACAAAGAATATGCTGCGCACCCTCGGATGGTGGGTCGTGCTGGTGCTGCTGCTGGCCCTGGTGGTCGGTATATGGCAGCGCAATAAACGGAATGTCGTACAGATTCCCAAGGGCGACTGGGCCAAGCTGATGCTGGTGCTCCAGAGCGTGGACCGCGATTATGTCGATAAGATCGACCAGCGTGCGGTAACCGAGCAGTTCCTGCCGGACCTGCTCGCCCGGCTGGATCCGCACTCGGTGTACCTGCCTCCCGTGGAGCTGAAGGCGGCCGAGGAAGACCTGCAGGGCGGTTTCGACGGAATCGGCATCCAGTTCACCGTGCCCAACGACACGGCGGTGGTGACCCAGGTGATCGCCGGCGGACCGTCGGAAAAGGCCGGTCTGCTTTCGGGCGACCGGGTGGTACAGGTGGACGACCGGGTGATCGCCGGCGTCCAAATGCCGCAGGATTCGATGGTGCTCCTGATGAAGGGCCGCCGCGGCACCAAGGTCAGGATTTCCGTGATGCGGGAAGGGGAGAAGGATCCGGTCGTGTTTACCATCACGCGCGGCACAATCCCCGTCAACAGCGTGGACGTGGCCTATATGCTGAACGATACGACGGGTTACATCAAGCTCTCCAAGTTCGCCCGCACGACCTATCTGGAATTCCTCAAGGCGGCATTGGCCCTGAAGGATCAGGGAATGAAACGGCTGGTGTTCGACCTGCGCGACAACTCCGGCGGCTATCTCGACCAGGCGCTGATGCTGTCCAACGAATTCCTGGAGAAGGGCGACCTGATCGTATATATGGAAGGACGCAACCGTCCGCGCAACGACGTGTTTGCCGACGGGAAGGGCAGCTTGCGCGACATCGCCCTGGCCGTGCTTATCAACGAGGGTTCCGCCTCTTCCAGCGAGATTTTCGCGGGTGCGATGCAGGACAATGACCGGGCCACCCTCTATGGCCTTCGTTCGTTTGGCAAGGGACTGGTGCAGGAGCCGGTATTCTTCAGTGACGGATCGGGTATCCGCCTGACCGTGGCGCGGTACCACAGTCCTTCGGGCCGTTGCATCCAGAAGCCGTACGGCGACGATTACGGCTACGACCTCTACGACCGCTATCTCCACGGGGAGATGATGAGCGCCGACAGCATCAAGGTCAACGATTCCCTGAAGTTCGAAACGAAGGCCGGCCGGACGGTGTACGGTGGCGGCGGCATCATTCCCGATGTCTTCGTGCCGATGGATACCAGCTACGTTTCCGATTATCTGCTCAAGTGCAACCGTCAGAGCCTGCAGGCGAAATTCGCCAATATGATGGCCGACCGCTACCGGGCATCCCTGCGGGATATCCACGATATGGACGCCCTGAACCGTTTCCTCGACGGGCTGAACCTGGAAAAGACCTTCGTGGATTACACGTCTTCGGTTGGCGTGACGCCTTCGCCGGAGGAATGGGAAGTTTCCGGGCCGATCCTGATGACCTGGCTGCGGGCGCTCATAGGCCGCAATACGCCGATGAACGACGACGCATTCTACCCGATTTACCTGGAGAAAGACAAAGTGATAGAAGCAGCGCTGAAAAACGGATAAAGTGAAACTTTTTTGGATTTTGTCCGTATAATTATTGTTTTCTCGCATAAAATCTAAAAAATGAAACTTTCCCAATTCGGATTTGATCTTCCTTCGGAACTGATCGCCAAATATCCTTCTCCGGAACGTGACGAATGCCGCCTGATGGTCCTTCACAAGGATACCGGAGAAATCGAGCACCGGATTTTCAAAGATATCATCGAATACGCAGCCCCGCACGACCTGTTCGTGTTCAACGACGCCCGGGTGTTCCCGGCCCGGATGAGCGGCAACAAGGAGAAGACGGGCGCCGAGATCGACGTGTTCCTGCTTCGTGAACTCAACCGCGACCAGCGGTTATGGGACGTGCTGGTGGATCCCGCCCGCAAGATCCGTATCGGCAACAAACTCTATTTCGGGGAGAACGACAGCCTCGTGGCCGAAGTGATCGACAATACGACCTCCCGTGGCCGGACGCTGCGCTTCCTGTTCGACGGCACCTACGAGGAATTCCGCCAGACGCTCTACCAGATGGGCTCGCTGCCGGTTCCCAAATGGATCCGTCCGCACGCGGAAGAGATTGACAAAGAGCGCTTCCAGACCATTTTCGCGGCCAAGGAAGGAGCGGTGGCCAGCCCGGCCGCCGGTCTGCACTTCAGCAAGATCCTCTTCAAGAAGATGGAGATCCGCGACATCGACCGTACGTTCCTGACGCTCTATATGGGCAACGCCCATTTCCACAACGTGGACGTGGAGGACCTGTCGAAACACAAGATGGATTCGGAGCAGTTCGTCATCTCCGAAGAGACCGCCGCGGCGGTCAACGGGGCCAAGGCGAAGGGGAAAAAGATCTTCGCCGTGGGTGTGACGGTAGTACGTGCGCTGGAGACCTATGTCACCACTACGAAGGAGATCCGGCCTTTCGACGGCTGGACCAACAAATTCATCTTCCCGCCGTATCAGTTCTCGATTCCCGATGCACTCGTGACCAACTTCCATCTGCCTTACAGCACGATGCTGATGACGGCCGCCGCCTTCGGCGGCTACCGTCCCGTGATGGACGCCTACAAGGTGGCCGTCGAAGAAGGTTACCAGTTCGGCACCTACGGAGATGCGATGCTGATTATCTGATTTTTTTTCGCGATCGGAAATTGCTTTTCCGACGGATGAAAGCGGATCGGAGTCCTTATCTTGGATGCAAAAAAGATGGACTCCGATCTTTGTGTTTATCATTGTGCGCTGAACAAGGTTTTTGCGTACAAATGCGCTGTCGGCAGACAGTTGATGGAAGCGCTGGGCGGTGCGGCAGGCGTCTTTGCCGCCCGCCGCGATGAACTGGCCGCACTGCTGCACCACGCCGACGCCTATATCGGCCAGCTGACAGACCCCTCGCTGCTGGAGTGGGCCCGCCGTGAGGTGGAATGGGCCGGCAGCTACGGTATCCGCCTTCTTTGCCTGGGCCTGCCGGGCTATCCGCGCCGGCTGGCTGACTGCCCCGACGCCCCGCTGCTCCTGTATTGCAAAGGCGGCATTGACCTGGATGCGTCCCGTATCCTCGCCGTCGTGGGAACCCGCAAGGCTTCCTGGACCGGGCGGGAGGCCTGTCGCCGTATCGTGGAACGGCTCTCCGACTTGGAAGTAAAACCTGTGATCGTCAGCGGCCTGGCATTGGGCATCGACGGCTGCGCCCACGCGGCCGCCCTGTCGGCCGGCCTGCCGACCGTGGGCGTGCTGCCCTGCGGCCTCGACGAAATCTATCCCAGACAACATCGGGAACTGGCCCGTTCGATGCTGGAAATGGGCGCCCTGGTCACGGATTTCTCCCGGGCTACCGCGCCGGCCGCCTTTACCTTCCTGCGCCGGAACCGGATCATCGCAGCCCTGGCCGACGCCACGCTCGTGGTCGAGTCGTACCGGAAGGGCGGAAGCCTGCTCACTGCGTCGCTGGCCGCCTCCTACAACCGGGATGTCTTCGCCGTGCCGGGCCGGCAGTCCGATGCGTCGTTCGAAGGCTGCAACCGCCTGATTGCCTCGCAGGAAGCCGTCCTGGTGCCCGACGAGGACGCCCTGCCGCTCGCCTTGGGATGGCTCCGGACCTGTCGGGAGCGGCGGCGGCAGACACTCCTTCGGCCGGACGACCCGCCGCTGCGCCGTGAACTGCTCCGCATCCTGGCCGACCGGGCGCCGGCCACAATGGAAGAACTGGCCTTTTGGACGGGGCTGCCCGCCCGCGAGATTTCGGTCGAATTGCTGGAATTGGAATTGGCGGGGAGGGTGGTGGCTGACGGAGCCAAATTTTGTGTATCTTTGTAGATATGTTGATCGATACCCACTGTCATCTCTATGACGAAGCGTTTCGGGACGACTTCGAGGCCGTGCTGGCCCGTGCCCGGGAAGCGGGCGTGGAAGCGTGCGTGATGCCGGGTATCGACCGTTCCTGCCACGACGCCCTGCTGTCCGTGGCCGACGCCCTTCCGGATTTTGCTTTTCCCTGCATCGGCCTGCATCCCACATCGGTGGGCGCGGACTGGGAAGAGGAGCTCGCTTTCGTGAAGGCGCATCTGGCCGACCGGCGCTGGTACGCCGTCGGCGAAATCGGACTGGACGGATACTGGTCGAAAGATTTCCTGAAAGAACAGATCCGCGTGCTCGAAGAACAGATTGTCCTGGCTGCGGATGCCGGGCTTCCGGTCATCATCCATCTGCGGGAGGCGACCGAAGATTTCTTCCGCGTGCTGGAGGACCTGCGGGGCGTGGTGTTCCGCGGCGTGATGCACGCGTATTCAGGAAGTTATGAGACGTACCGCCGGCTGCTGGCGTATGCGGATTTCAAGTTCGGCATCGGGGGAGTGGTGACTTACAAGAATGCTGGCGTGGCTTCGGCACTGGAAAAGATGTCGCTCGACGACGTGGTGGTGGAGACCGACTGCCCCTGGCTGACGCCCGTCCCGTTCCGTGGCCGCCGCAACGAGCCGTCGTATGTCCGTTTCGCAGCCGGAAAGATTGCACAAATCAAAGACTTGCCGCTCGATTCCGTGGCCGCCGCGACCACGGAAAATGCCCGGAGGTTATTCAAGCTATAGTTTTATGGACAGAAAGATCCTTCTCATCTACACCGGCGGAACTATCGGAATGAAGGAGAATCCCGAGACGCTTCTCCTGGAGCCTTTCGACTTTACCCAGATCCTGCAGGAAGTGCCGGAACTCCGCAAGTTCGGTTTCACTATCGATACCTTGTCCTTCGATCCGGTCATCGATTCGTCCGATGCCGATCCGGCGTTCTGGGTCCGGCTCTCCGAAATCATCGCCGGCAACTACAAGGCCTACGACGGCTTCGTGGTCCTGCACGGGACCGACACGATGGCCTATTCCGCCTCGGCGCTCAGTTTCATGCTCGAAAATCTCGAAAAACCGGTCATCTTCACCGGAAGCCAGCTGCCCATCGGCCGGCTCCGTACCGACGGAAAGGAGAATCTCATCGATTCGCTGGAACTGGCCGCCGACTGCGATGCCCACGGCCATCCTTGCGTGAGCGAGGTCTGCATCTATTTCGAGAACGAACTCTTCCGCGGCAACCGCACCACCAAATACAGCGCCGAGAATTTCAGCGCGTTCCGTTCGCCCAACTATCCGCCGTTGGCCGAGGTGGGCATCCATGTGCGTTACAATGACCGGGCACTCGGCCGTCCCACACGCTGGGGCGCGCCGCTGCTGCTGCATACGCGGCTCGACAACCGGGTAGCCGTGCTCAAGATCTTCCCCGGCATCTCGGAGGCCTATGTCCGGGGTGTCCTCGCGACGGAAGGCCTGCGTGCCGTCGTGCTCGAGACTTTCGGCTCGGGCAATGCGCCTTCGTACCCCTGGTTTCTCGAAGCCCTGTCGGATTTCACGGCCGCCGGCGGCATCGTGGTCAACGTGACCCAATGCCAGACAGGAATGGTGGATATGGGAACCTACGCCAACGGAGACACTCTCCGGCAGGCCGGCGTAGTGTGCGGACGGGACATAACAACCGAAGCGGCCGTGACGAAATTATTTGTCCTTTTGGGACAATATAGTGATAATAAGACAGTTGCTATAAAATTCGAAATTGAGGCCTGTGGAGAAATTTCTTAGAAATCGTGCTATTTTCCGAAAAAATTATTAAATTGCAAAGAATTTTTGACGGCAGTGTATGCCGGAGAGGACTATAACTATTTAAATACAGTGTTTAATAATTAATCAAAAAACCTATGAAAAAAATTTTCATGTTTTTGGCAGTGATTGGTCTCCTGACCATTTCTGCTGAGTACCAGAAGACTTTTGCTCAGGACGAACAGCCTGCCGCCGAGCAGACTGAAGCTGTGGCTCAAGCTCAGGACGACGAAGTGGTCGACCCGTTCGCCGCCGCTCCGGATGACAAGCCGATCCACCAGCAGCTCAAGAAGCTGTTCATCGACGGTGGTGCCACGTTTATGTCTCTCGTTTTGTTGTGCCTCATCCTGGGTCTGGCCATCGCCATTTCCAAGATCATTACGCTGAGCATCGCCCAGAACAACAACACCAAACTGTTGAACAAGATTGAAGACTGCCTCAAGAACGAAGGTGTCGACAAGGCATACGAACTCTGCAAGAACACGCCGGGTCCGGTGGCTCGTATCTTCACCCAGGGTCTGCTCCGCGTCAAGGACGGCCAGGGCATTGAGAAAGCCGAGAAATCCGTCATCGAGTATGGCTCCGTGGAAATGGGTAAACTCGAGAAGGGCCTCTCCTGGATCGGTCTGTTCATCGGTATCGCTCCGCAGTTGGGCTTCATGGGTACCGTCCTTGGTCTGATCCAGGCCTTCAACGCCATCGAGGTCGCCGGTGATATCAGCCCGGCATTGGTCGCCGGCGGTATGAAAGTCGCCCTTATCACCACCGTCGGTGGTCTGGTCGTCGCCATTATCCTCCAGTTGTTCTACAACTACATCATTTCCAAGATCGACACGATCGTCGTGGATATGGAAGACTCTTCCATCTCGCTCGTCGACATGCTTGTCAAATACAGCAAATAACGACTTTCATTCATTGATCGATTATGAAAGAAGCTAACGAAAAAAGAGAAAACAGGCCCTGGAAGATTCTTGAACTGATCCTTTTCCTGGTGTCGCTGGTGCTCTTCGTGGTCGTGCTGGTCAACAAGCCGACCGGGGTGGAGAGCGGTTCCCTTGACACCTTCCTGTACTGGATCTACGTGCTGGTGCTCTTCGCAATCTGCGTGACCCTGCTCTTCCCGCTCTTCGCGGCGTTCAAGAACAAGAAGAAACTCCTGCGGCTCGTGCTTCTCATTGTGGCGGCCGTCGTCATCATCGGCGGCGCCTGGCTGCTCGCTCCCGGCAAGCCGATCGATACCAACGCAGTCACCAAGGCCAGCGACTTCAAGATGGCCGACACGGTGCTTTTCGTCACTTATCTTATGGTCGCCGCGGCCGTATGCTCCCTGATCTGGAGTGCAATCCGCAAGGCCGTAAAAAAATAAGCGTTTCATATGGCTAAGAAAAAGGTTCCTGAAATCAACGGCTCATCAATGGCGGATATTGCGTTCATCGCGCTGATATTCTTCTTGATGGTGACCACTATGGACAAGGAGGAGGGTATCTCCCGACTCCTTCCGCCGATCCCCGCTGAGGATCAGAAGGTGGAGGACCAGAAGGTCAACCGTCGGAATATCATCCAGGTGAAGATCAATTCCAATGACCGCCTCTTGGCCGGAAGTCAACCGATGGACGTAAGCCAGCTGAAAGATAAGATCAAAGAATTCATGACCAACCCTTACGACGACCCGAACCTTCCTGAAAAAGAAGTCCAGGATATTCCGGGTCTCGGACCGGTTCCCGTTTCCAAAGGCGTCATTTCGTTGCAGAACGACCGCGGTACCACATACCAGGCCTACATCACCGTGCAGAATGAGTTGATCAAGGCCGTGAATGAGCTCCGCGACGAGTTCTCGATGAGGACCTATGGTAAGAAATACAACAAGTTGGACGAAACCCGTCAGGAAATTGTCCGTAAGGCAGTCCCGCAGCGTATTTCCGAGGCCGAGCCGAAGGATGTCAAGAAGAAATAGGAGGATTCAGTATGGCAAAATTCATCAAAGAAAACAAAGGCGAACTTCCGCAGATGAATACCTCGTCCCTTCCGGACATCGTGTTCATCATCCTGATGTTCTTCATGGTCTGTACGTCCATGCGTCAGACGGAAACGAAAGTTCGCGTCCGTACGCCGCAGGCTTCCGAAATCGCGAAGCTCGAGCGTAAGGACCTGGCTTCCTATATCTATATCGGCACTCCTTCGCAGCAGTATCAGAAGGAGTATGGTACGGATTCCCGTATTCAGCTGAACGACGTCATTTGTAAGGATAACTCGGACTTGAGCACGATCCGCGACTTCATCGCCGCAGAGCGTGAGAAACTGTCCGAGTCCGACCGTCCGTTCATGCAGGTCAACATCAAGGCCGACCAGGATACCCGTATGGGTATCATTACCGACGTGAAGCAGGAGCTTCGCCGGTGCTCGGCATTGAAGATCATGTATGGTGCACGGAAAGGCGGTATCCAGAAATGACGAACGCCTGATTCAAAGAAAGGGTGGCTTCGTCCACCCTTTCTTTTATTAGATTGAGACAGCGACGAAGATGAAGAAGTTTTTATTCGGTTTGGCAGCGGCCGCCCTGCTTTGTCTGGCGGTTTCCTGCGGGAGGCAGGAGAATAACGCGAAATACGTTTTTTATTTCATCGGTGACGGAATGGGTTCCACCCACGTGGCTGCCACCGAGGCTTATCTTGCGCAGGAGCGCGGTGTGATCGGTATGGATCCGCTCTGCTTCACGCAGTTTCCGGTGATGGGGGAGGCGACGAACTTCTCTTCCAGCAACATCATCACCGATTCTTCGGCAGCCGGGACCGCCCTCTCCACAGGAGAGAAGACGAAAAACGGGATGCTCTGCATCGCCCCCGACTCCACGACCCAATTGAAAAGTATTGCTTACAAGATACACGAGGCCGGCTACAGTGTCGGCGTGATGTCCACGACTCCGATCAATCACGCGACTCCGGCCGCTTTTTTCGGCCACAACATCAAACGTGGCAACTATTACGAAATCGGCAAGGAGATTCCCGAAACGGGTTTCGAATTCTTCGCCGGCGGCGGACTCTATCATCCGAAAGGGAAGGAGGGAAATGAAGAGGTTTCCCTCTATGATATGATAGCCGAAGCCGGCTATACGCTTGCCTACGGCTACGAGGATTTCAAGGCAAAGCAGGATGCGGACCGTATCGTGCTTGTCCAGAGCGAGGGTGCCGAAGACATCTGCCCGTATGCCCTGGGCCGTCCTGAAGGCGCCCTGACGCTTCCCCAGATCGTCGAGGCGGCCATTGCCGTGCTGGAACGCAATCCGAAAGGGTTTTTTATGATGGCCGAAGGTGGCCTGATCGACTGGACCGCCCATAGCCAGGATCTGGCCGGCACCATCTTCGAGATCCTCGACTTCGACCAGGCCATCGCCGTGGCGAACGCCTTCTATGAGCGTCATCCCAAGGAGACGCTGATCGTCGTGACGGCCGATCACGAGACGGGCGGCATCGCCCTGGGCCGTGGCCGGGGTTACAATTACGATTTGACGGTGATCGACAAGATCAAGAATACGACGGCTCCCACCGATGTGGAGAAATATATGAACGACGCCCAGTCGATCGACAGTGTCAATATCCAGGCCCATATCGGCTGGACGACTTTCTCGCATACCGGCGGTCCCGTTCCCGTGTGGGCGAAAGGTGTCGGTGCCGATAAGTTCGCCGCCCGCCAGGACAACACGGATATTCCCAGGAAGATCTGTGAGGCGATGGGCGTAGCTTTTTGAGTCCGGTGATGAAACGTACACTGTCCCTTCTGTTTCTTGCGCTCTTTCTGGCTGCTCCCGTTTTTTCGCAGGAGCCGCCCAAGCGTGAATTCCGCGGTGCCTGGCTTCATATCGTGGGCAACCAGCAGATCAAGACCCTTTCGCGGGAACAGATCCAGCAATGGTTCACGGCCACGCTTGATGCCCTGCAGGAACAGGGCTGCAACGCGGTGGTCTTTCAGGTCCGGCCGCAGGCCGACGCTTTCTATGCCTCTGAGCTGGAACCCTGGACCCGGTTCCTGACCGGCGAGCAGGGCGTGGCTCCCGACCCCTTCTGGGACCCGCTGCAGTTTATGATCGAACAGTGCCATGCCCGCGGGATGGAACTGCACGCCTGGCTCAATCCCTATCGCGTCACATCGAACGACCAGGAACAACTGTATCCGGACCATCTTTATTTCAAGAAGCCGGAGATTTTCCGCCGTTACGGCAAGCAGTTGTACTTCGATCCGGGTGAGCCCGAGTCGGTGGCGCATACGGTGCGGGTCATCGCCGACATCGTGACGCGTTACGATGTGGACGGCATTCATTTCGACGATTATTTCTATCCCTATCCCGAGAGATTCGAGGAGTTCCACGACGATGCCTCGTTCGTCAAATATGCGGCGGACCAGGGTTTCGAATACTGGCAGAAAGGCGACTGGCGCCGCCACAACGTGGAGACGCTCATCAAGGCCGTGAACGACACGATCAAGGCCATCAAGCCCTGGGTGCGTTTCGGCATCTCGCCGTTCGGCATCCATCGTAACCTGAAGGATACGCCCGACGGCAGCGGAAGCGCCACGAACGGCCTGTCGAATTACGAGGAGCTTTTCGCAGACGTTCCCGCCTGGGCGGAAAAAGGGTATATCGATTATATCGTTCCCCAGCTGTACTGGCGGATCGGACATCCCGCCGCTGACTACGATGTATTGATCCACTGGTGGAACGACAAGAATTACAAGGGTCAGCTCTATATCGGGCAGAGCATCGGCACATTCAGTGAGCCCGATCTGGAGAATCCCGCCGTGACGCAGACGGCCCGCAAGTTCCAACTGGTGCGCGAGCTTCCGAACGTGGACGGCAACGTGTGGTGGCCCGGCTGGTCGCTGGCACCGCAGGCACAGCCCCGCAGGGATGCCCCCCGGCGTCCGGCGCCCGAAGGGCGGAAGCCTTTTGCCCTGCAGGATTCCCTTAGAACGGTGTATCAGAAGTATCCCGCGCTGATTCCGGCCTATACCGATCTCGATGCCGTTGCACCCGAACCGGTGGTTTCGGTCAAGGTTTCCGGCAAGGGGATTTCCTGGAAGACGGCCCCGACGGGAGACATTTTCCAACAGCCGCATTTTTATGTGGTGTATCGTTTCGATGCCGGCGAGTCCGTGGATCTGTCGCAGAGCCGCCACATCGTGGCGATTACCCGTGCGACGAGCTTCAAGCCCGCTGAAAAACGCAACGGCAAGCATCGTTTCGTCATCACTGTCGTCGACAGGTGCTGGAACGAGAGTAAAGAATCGAAAATTATAAAATGGTGATATATTATGTGATGGGTATTTACTTTTCGTGCTGTGCCACCCTCGGCATCATAAGAGGGAGGGGCCCACGCTTAGCGTGGGAGGGGTCTCGCGGAGCGAGACGCTAAGAAAAGTAAATACCCATCACAAAAAAAACTAAGCAATCATATATGAAAAGAATCAAGGATTATTTGAGCGGACAGCCCCAGAAAGATGTTGTGGTCAAGGGGTGGGTCCGCACCAAACGAGGGAACAAGAATGTGGCGTTCATCGCGTTGAACGACGGTTCCACAATCAACAATATCCAGATTGTATGTGACCTTTCCGCCTTCGACGAGGCCCTGATGAAACAGATCACCACGGGAGCCTGCCTGTGCGTCCGCGGCGACCTTGTCCCGTCGATGGGCAGCGGCCAGGCGGTCGAAGTACAGGCCCGGTCGATTGAGATCTACGGCACGGCCGATGTCGAGACCTATCCTTTGCAGAAAAAGGGGCACAGTATGGAGTTCCTGCGCGAGATCGCACACCTGCGCCCGCGCACCAATACTTTCGGCGCCGTGCTCCGCATCCGTCACGCAATGGCCTTCGCTATCCATAAGTTCTTCAACGACAAGGGTTTCTTCTATCTGCATACCCCGCTGATCACGGCTAGCGACTGCGAAGGCGCCGGCGAGATGTTCCAGGTCACCACGCTCGACCTCGACAACCTGCCGCGCAACGAAGAAGGTAAGATCGACTACAGCCAGGATTTCTTCGGCCGGCAGACCTCTCTTACCGTAAGCGGCCAGCTCGAAGGTGAACTTGGCGCCACGGCCCTGGGCAACATCTATACTTTCGGCCCGACGTTCCGCGCCGAAAACTCCAATACGCCGCGCCATCTGGCCGAGTTCTGGATGGTGGAGCCCGAAATGGCCTTCTACGACGTGAACGACCTGATGGATCTGGAGGAGGAATTCATCAAGTACCTGGTTCAGTATGCCCTCGACAACTGCCAGGATGACCTTGCGTTCCTCAACAAGATGATCGACCCCGAACTGATCGACCGGCTCAAGAGCGTCGTTTCCACCGAGTTCGTGCGCCTCAGCTATACCGAAGGTATCAAGATACTGGAAGCCAGCGGCCAGAAATTCGAATTCCCGGTCGCCTGGGGTGTGGACCTGCAGAGCGAACACGAGCGCTATCTCGTGGAGAAGCATTTCGGCAAACCCGTGATCCTGACCGACTATCCGAAAGATATCAAGGCTTTCTACATGAAGCAGAACGACGACGGAAAGACGGTCCGCGGCACCGACGTGCTCTTCCCCAAGATCGGCGAGATCATCGGCGGCAGCGAGCGTGAATCCTCGCTTGAGAAACTGAATCGCCGCATCGCGGAACTGAAGATGGACACGAAGAACCTCTGGTGGTACATCGACACCCGACGCTACGGTACCTGCCCTCACAGCGGCTTCGGCCTCGGCTTCGAGCGTCTGCTGCTCTTCGTAACGGGTATGAGCAATATACGCGACGTGATTCCGTTCCCGCGTACGCCCAAGACCGCTGAATTTTAACCGAACCAAACCGCTAAAACTGAAACTATGTTGATTATCGGCATCGCAGGGGGCTCCGGCTCCGGAAAGACCACCGTCGTCAAGGAAATCACGCGCAGGATGCAGTCGCGCGAGGACATTGTCGTCATTCCCCAGGACTCCTATTACAAAGACCAGGGCCATCTTTCGATGGAGGAGCGCCAGGCCCTGAACTTCGACCATCCCGATTCCATCGACTGGAAACTGCTCGTTCAGCAGTTGCGGGAACTCAAGGCCGGACGGGCCATCGATGAGCCCACCTATTCGTACATCACCTGCACGCGCCAGCCTGAGACGGTGCACGTCGAGCCTGCCGATATCATCATTGTGGAGGGCATCCTTATCTTCACCTGCAAGGAACTGATGAAGGAACTCGACATAAAGGTGTTCGTCGATGCCGACGACGATGACCGGCTGATGCGCGTCATCACCCGCGACATCGTGGAACGCGGAAAGAACGTGGAATGGGTCATCGACCGCTATACCAAGACGGTCAAACCGATGTACCTGCAGTTCATCGCTCCGAGCAAGCGTTATGCCGATATCATCGTGCCGCAGGGCGGCCATAATAAAGTTGCCATCAACGTGCTGCTTTCCGGTATCCGGAAAATGGCCAAGGAAAAGGAGCAAGACTGATGAAGTGGTGGGGCGGTCGCGGTAAGGAGGACCGGGTCGGTTTTTACACGACCCTGGTCTTTCATCTGGCCGTCCTGATCGTCCTGCTGGTGGTTTCGATCGGGCGTGTCGCCTCGGTCGAGAACAGTTTCGTGCTGGATTTCACCAAGCAGGAAGAATTGGAAAAGCTCCAGAAAGAGATCGAACTGAAGGAGGAGGTGAACAAGAATCTGGAGGACCTGCTCGCCCGGCAGCCGCGGGAACGCATCCGCAATGTGGCGGTCGATGCCGGAAGCAAGCTCAAGGACGACCGTTTCAAAAACCCGTCCGAGGTGTACGACGAGGCGCGTGAGCTGCAGCGCAAGCTCGACGCGTCGAAGCGCGATGCGCTCGCACAGCAGAAGGCGGCCGACGAGGCAGTCGATCTCAATCCTCAGAAAGGACAGGAATCTTCCGAACCGGCGCCCGCCTATCAGGGGCCGTCGGTCATTTCCTATGAATTGGAGGGCCGCAAGGCCCTGAGCCTGCCCGTGCCGGCCTATAAGGGATACGGGGCGGGTGACGTGCTGGTCGATATCGAGGTCAATCCGGCCGGCCGGGTGACGGCGGCCCGCGTCCGTGCTTCGGGTTCTTCGGCCGACGCCTCGCTGCATTCCTTCGCCATCGATGCTGCCAAACGCTCCCGTTTCTCCGCCTCTCCCGACGCTGCAAAATCCCAGCCCGGCTGGATCCTATACCGATTTATCGCACAATAGTTTTTTACTAAAACCTTTACCATGAAACCCGGAATTGAAGCCGCCATCGACAGCATCAACGTGACGATGAATGCCGGAGGCATGAACACCATCAACATCGTCCTCGCTTTTGTGATGTATGGTGTGGCGCTTGGCATCAAGCCGCATACGTTCGTCGAAGTTTTTGAGAAACCAAAATTCGTGATCCTGGGAGTGTGCTGTCAGTTGATCCTGCTGCCGCTGCTCACCTTCCTGCTGGCCCTGTTGATGGACAGCGTGGGCTGGATTTCCTGGACAATGGCCCTGGGCATGATTCTGGTGGCCTCCTGCCCGGGCGGCAATATCTCCAACTTCATGAGCTCGCTGGCCAAGGCGAATATCGAGCTTTCGGTGTGCCTGACGGCTATCAGCACGGCGCTGGCCGTCCTTATGACTCCGTTCAACTTTTGGCTCTACGGAAACCTGTTCCTGAAATTCGCGTCGGTCCATGGAGAAGTCCCGTATCTGACCATTCCGCTCTGGGATGTGTTCAAGACCATCTTCATCCTGCTGGGCATTCCTTTGACGCTGGGTATCCTGACCTCGCATTTCCTGCCGAAGGTGGCCGAGAAGATGAAGAAACCGTTCCAGTGGGTGAGCATCATTTTCTTCCTGGTGATGGTCGTGTTGTCTTTCGTGGGCAATATGGACGCCTTCCTCAAGTGTATCAAGTATATCTTCGTGATTGTGCTGGTTCACAACCTGCTGGCCCTCGGTACCGGTTTCGGTGTGGGCACGTTCTTCAAAGTACCGCGCCGCGACCGCCGTACGCTGACCATCGAGACGGGTATCCAGAACTCAGGCCTCGGCCTGGTGCTGCTGCTCGGGACATCGATTTTCGCAGGCCTTCCGCCGCACGGCGGCATGCTGGTGATCACCGCCTGGTGGGGCGTATGGCACATCGTTTCCGGCCTGACCGTCGCCGCCTTGTTCAACCGCTCGAAGAAGCCGCTTGAATAGACTGACTTTTCTTCTTTTTGCTTTACTGGCGTACGCGGGTCCCGTGTCCGGACAGGATGACGGGATCCGGGTCGAGGCGTTGCCGCAGCAGAAGTTGCCGGTCCGGCCGGGTCAGTATTCCGGAATCGCATATATAGGGGGTGACCGTTACGCCGTAGTGGACGACAAACTGCCCGGCGGCGGCATCGTTTTCTTTGATATTCCCATCCGCAATAACGGAGTTGTCCGTGCTGCCAGGGTCAAGCGTGTCGTTCCTTCCGGAACGGCCGGCGCCACCGGCAGCAGTCCGGACAATGAGGGTGTGGTCTATGCGAATGGGATGCTGTATGTCTCTGCGGAGAACCAGACGATCCGGGAATATGATCTCGACGGTGTGGCGACCGGAAAATCTTTCGCCATACCGACCGATATGCGTTCAGATTCGATTGTGCCCAACGGGGGGTTCGAGGCGCTGGCCTACGATGAAAGCACGGGTTTTTTCTGGACGACGACCGAGTTCCCTCTGAAGCGGGATACGGTCCCGCCCCGCCTGCATCGTCTCCAGTGTTTCGGTGCAGACCTCAAGGCTGATACGCGTTTTCTGTACCAGATGGATGAACCGGTCAAGACGGCCGCCCAAGGAAAGGCGGCCTGGGCCTACGTCTTCGGTATCCCTGCGATGACCGCGCTCGGTGACGGACGGCTCCTCGTGATGGAGCGTGAAGTCTTTGTACCGCACGGCAAGCCGCTGGACATTCTCTCCTTTTCGTTCGCGAAGACGAAAGTTTATGTGGTCGATCCCTCGGGCGATACGGCGGATATTCTCCCCAAACAACTGCTCTGCGAATTCGAAACGCGAATCTCTTTCACGGCGGCCGGCATCGACGTGGCCTTGGCAAACTACGAGGGTATGTGTTTGGGCCCCCGATTGTCCGACGGCCGGCGCTGCCTGATCCTGATTGCCGATTCCCAGGCGGGGATGGCATCGCTGGCGGCGTCGTTCGGCCGCAGGCAGCTGACCTGCGAGTTCGTGAAAATTCTTCTGCTCGAAGGCGAAGACTTTTGATTTTTACCCGGGGATGAAGACGCGTATCGATATCGACGAACTGTTCCGCCTGTATTACCGGCCGCTGTGTATGTATGGCGCCCGGTTCCTGGGCGATGCGGATGCGGTGGAAGATGTGGTCCAAGCCGCGTTTGTGTCACTTTGGGAGCACCTGACGGCAGGCCGGCAAGTCGATCAGCCGAAGTCCTATTTGTATCGTACCGTCCATAACCGTTGTATCGACGAAATCCGGCAGCGAAAGCCGGAAACGCAAGTCAGTCTCGGACAGTTGACCTATGATGTGCCCGATGAAGAGACTGTTGACCGTTCTTTCCTTTGGGCCCGGCTCTGGACGGCCATCGATGCGCTGCCTCCGAAGCGGCGGGAGATCCTGCTTCTGAGCAAGCGCGACGGTTTGTCGTACGCGGAGATTGCCGCACGGATGGGCATCTCCGAAAGCACGGTTCACAACCAGCTGACCAAAGCCCTGCAGACGCTCCGCAGCGGCGCCGAAACGGTTTTCTTCAAAATTTTCCTTTGGTGAGTAGTCATTTTTGACGTCTTTTCCGTCATAGGGGTGTAAAGCAGATACAACCATGACGGAATTCAACGACAATGACCTCGAATTCGTAGTCCGTAACTACCGATCCGACAAGTTCGATACCCGAAAAGCCATCCGCCGTTTCCACGCGGCAACCGATAGCCCCGTTCACCGCCGCCGGTGGATGACGGCCGCCGCCGCAGCCGCCTCCATCGTCGTGCTGTTCGCGGCCGGCTACGGAATCCGCAGCTGGGTGCGGCAGCAGTCCGAGCCGGCTCCGACGGAGCGCCCCGCCCTCAATCTCGACGTGGCCGTGACCCACGAATTCGTGTACGACAACGTTCCGGTCGAAGCCGTGCTGGCGGAACTATCCGCCTATTATCACTGCACCCTGACCACGGCGCCTACCGACAAAAGGCTGACCGCCACGTTCCCCGACGACGACATCGATTACATCGTCGGCCTGATCGAGACGGCGCTGGACATCCAAATCACGGTGGAACGATGAAACGCACCCTTGTCCTCCTTTTGCTTCTGCTGCCGTTTTCGCTCTGGGGCCAGTCGCAGGATGCGACCGTGAAAGCCCGGATGGACAGCCTGGAGCGTACGTTCGGCGTCCATTTCGTGTACGACGCGAGCCTGCCGGTCGAGGCTCCGACGGCTTTTGAAGTCGATGCGGCGGCAAGCCTCCGGCAGAATCTGGAGCGATTGTTCGGCGGAACCGGCATCCGATGGCAACTGAAAAAGAAACACGTCGTCCTGACTCCGGCCGAGGCGGCCGCCCCGTTGCGGCAGGCACCGGCCATGCCGGCCGATCCCGCCGTTCTCTCCCCATCGGTCGATACGCTGCCCGCCGCCTCCATCACCGGCCGTATCGACCGGGATATGAATTATACGCAGACGGGACTCACGAAACTCGACGGGGCCGCTTTCCAGCGTGCCTTCTCCGCGTTGAGCACGCCGGACGTGATCAAGACCCTGCAGGCCCTGCCGGGCGTGGCTTCCGGCACGGAACTGCTTTCCAATCTCTATGTCCATGGCGGCGACGGCAGCGATAACCTGTATCTGCTCGACGGCGTGCCGCTTTACCAGATCTGCCACCTGGGCGGTGTCTTTTCCGCCTTCAACACCGACGCCATCGAGACGCTGGATTTCTACAAGAGCGGCTTCCCGGCCCGTTTCGGCGGCCGGACCTCGTCGGTGGTCGATATCACCACCCGCGAAGGGGATTTGCACGACTACCACGGCACTTTCTCTCTCGGTCTGCTGGAGAGCCGTTTCCAATTCGACGGCCCGATCGTACCGGAAAAGACCGCGTTCAACTTGGCCGTTCGCCGCACCTGGGCCGATGCGGTGCTTTATCCGATCGCCTGGTATAACAACCTGAATAGAAAGGCGAATGAGCCTGAGACCTGGTACGGGTATGCCTTCATCGACCTGAACGCCCGCCTGACCCACGTATTTGCCGACAAGAGCCGCCTGTCGGCCGGTGTCTATGTCGGCCGCGACCGTTTCAAATTCTCGTTGCGGGATGATTTGCAGTATGAGTTTGCATCTGCCCGGGATACTACGCAAGTGCTGCTCCGCTGGGGAAATGTCCTGGCTTCCGTCGACTGGAATAAAGTGTTTGATAATGGGATGCACCTGCATCTGATTGCATACGGATCGGGTACCCGTTCGCAGGAATTCTACGAAGAATCGTCTTTCGGCAGTTATGGGGGCGGAGAGCAGGAGAAGATAGAAGGGCACGGTATATTGGATGACCTGGGCCTGACCGCCCATCTGGACTGGAATCCGACCCCGGCGCATCACGTCCGCTTTGGATCCGGCGCCATCCGGCACGCTTACCGGCCGCACTTCGCCTATGAAAGGAACTGGGACGTGATGGACCGTGACAGCCTGCGCCGGGCCGCCTATGAAGTCAGCGTCTATGCCGAAGATGAAATGCGGCTGGCTTCGTGGCTGACGGCCAATGCAGGCCTGCGCAATACCGTTTATTTTTCGGACGGCCGGACCTGGAATTCCCTGGAGCCGCGCCTGGCCTTGAAGATGCAGTGCACGCCCGCGCTCAGTCTGAAAGCGTCCTATGCGGCGATGAGCCAGTTTTCACACAAAGTGGCCACGACCTACCTCGACCTGCCGACCGATTGCTGGCTTCCGTCCGGTGCGGAAGTGCCGCCGATGCGCTCCCGTCAGTTCGCCGGCGGCGTCTACGCCCGCCTGCCCCACGATATGCATCTGAACGTCGAGGGCTGGTGGAAAAAGATGGACAACCTGATCGAGTACAGCGGCATGAACACGTTCTTCCCGCGGCTGACCGACTGGGAACGGCATTTCCGGACGGGGGAGGGACGCTCGTATGGCATGGAGGTGGACTTCGGCTATGAAACGCCGGCCCTGACCCTCAATGCTTTCTATACGCTTTCCTGGAACGAGCGTTTCTTCCGGGACATCTGGCCCGACTGGTACCGCGACCGCAACGACAATCGCCACAAGCTGACGCTCCAGGCCAACTGGCGCGTCAATGAGCGGTGGGAACTCTATGCCGCCTGGAATTATCACAGCGGCAACCGGATGTCGCTGGCCACCCTCTACGCGCAGGGGATCTGGATTCAGGATGAAAACCGCCTGCGCCAACTTCTCTATGGGGGTGACTTCGTTTTCAACACGGCGGAACGCTGGGTTTATGAAGCGCCGAACACCGTTAAACTGCCGGATTACCACCGCCTCGATTTCGGGTTCAACCGGCACCGGAAGACCCGCCGGGGCAACGAAGTCATCTGGAACTTCAGTCTCTACAACGTCTATTGCCGGCTGAATCCCCTGTATGCCCTCGTCCGCCGTCAAGGCGAAGCAGCCAATACTGGCGATGACAGTTATCTGATCCGGGAAAGGATCGCCTTTTCTGTCAAGGGCTACGGGATCGTCCCGTTGATTCCGACTTTCAGTTACACTTTGAAGTTTTAAGCTATGAAGAAATATACCATACTGTGTCTGACGGCCCTGGCGGCCTGCGCCTGCGGCAGAGAGTTTGACCTGGAGGTGACCTCCGATCCGAAACTTTTTCTCCAATGCTGCCCCGGGCCCGGCGATACGACCATTCTTCAGCTCAACCGGACCTTTGCGGTAGGCAAAACCGCGGATAACGTTTTGTTCCTGGAAGACGCGGACTTCGATTTCGTGGTCAACGGAACGCCCTGGTATGTGGAGCGTGCGGTGGATACGGCAGGGGCGGTTCCGCCCGGTTGCTGGTTCGTGTCTGTCCCGCTGCAGGCAGGCGATGAAGTGGAAATTGAGGCCCGGGCAAGGGGATTCAATCCGGTTTCAGCCAAGGCAACCCTTCCTCCTCCTGCACCCGAGTTCATCTGGAAGTGCAGCCGGGATTCCGTCCGGGTCACTTTCCGTGACGATCCGGACACCGAAGACTGGTACGGCCTGGCCGTCTATTGCGAACGGACCCTCATCAATCTGGACACCGGGCAGGTGGAAAGGGTCCTGAAGCGGAATCTCATGCCACTGAACGGTTCGTCCGACAGCTGGTGGTATTCGAAGGTCCGCAATTATGTCGACATTCCGTTCAACGGTTGGTCGTTCGGGAACGCCTGGAGCATGGTCCGGGTCTGGCCCGATACGGGTTTCTCCGGGCAGGAGACGACCTTGTATATGCCCACGCGGGACATTGTTTCCTATGTGGGGAACTACGAACAGCACGACCGCCTCAAAGTGCGGCTCTACCGGGTCTCGAATGAATTCTTCCGTTACGGCGTCGCCCTCGAACATATGCGCAGCAACACCCTGGCGGAAGCCGGTCTGGCTCCGGCCGCCTATGCCTATTCCAATGTCCGTGGCGGTGTAGGCGTTCTCGCCGCCTGGAACGTGCGCGAAACCGACTGGTTTACGCTGCCATAAGCCGGCAACGCCCGGTAAGGATGCGGGCTATACGCCGGCTACCAGTTCCTTATACTTCTTGATGCAGGCATCGAGACGTTCGCCGGCCGTAGTGTCGCCGGGAACGTTGTGCGACGGATGGATGTAGAGTTTCACGCCGCGTTCCTCGAGGATTTCGGCGACCGTGCAGATGGTCATCCAGACCAGGGTGACGAAGGCCACGGTGGAGAGGGGACCGATCTTGTCGAATTCTTTCTTCATCTTGACCGAAGCGTCCTGAAGCGGGCAGCAGGAATCGACCACGTAGTCGGCGATCTGGAAGAGGTTCTTGCCGCAGGAGTGGCGCGGTACCTTGGCGCCCGTCTCCGATGCGGAGCCGAAGACCACTACTTTCATTCCGAGACGTTTGGCCTCCAGGGCCACGTCGATGTTGACGGCGTTGATGCCGGTGTGCGAGAAGATCCACATAATGTCGTCTTTGTGGAAGTTCCAGCTGCTCATAATGGCTTTGCCGTAGCCTTCCGCCCTTTCAAGCCAGAGGAACTGATTGATGCCCATTTCCCCGACGATGTGGGTAAAGAAGGTGAGCGGGAGCTCGCAGATGGGGTGGAAACCCACGAAACCGCCGATGCGGGGATACATTTCCTCGATCGGAAGGTTGGCGTGTCCGCAGCCGAAGGTGTGGACCATATGTCCGGCCTGGATGCAGTCGGCCATCAGGGTCGCCACCTCTTTGATCTTTTCCATCTGGGTTGCCTCAATCTTGTCCATCACGCCAAAGGCGTTCTTCTTCCATTCGTTTGCGTACATAGTAGTTAAGGTTTTATATGACAAATATATAAGAAATTTCAGATACTTATTTCATGACGGAGTCCCAAACCGCATTGCGGAGCGTTCCTGCTGCGTCGTCGGCATCGTAGTCCCAGTACATCAGGCCTTTCATCCCCATCGAGAGGATTTTCCCGGCCTTGAGTCCGATGCTCTTCGGATTGTCGTATCCGGCCCACATCTTCCCGTTCCGGCTGACATAGGGAACTCCGCCTTTGTCATCCCAATTGTCGATTTTGAATCCCTGGGCGGCGGGATACTCCGAAGCGAACTTTCCGTAATCAACGCAACCTTTGAAGCCGTCGCTGTTATCCCATGCGTGCCGTGCGTAGAAGGGGATGCCCAGTACGAGTTTGGACGGGGAGACGCCGGCGTTCAGATAGGCGTTGATGGCCCGGACGCAGTCACAGTAATAATCGGGCCGGTTCCAGGCGGACTGATGCTGCCCCTCCGAGCCCGCGGCGATATCGTAGGTCATAATGTTGACGAAATCCACATACGGGTCGACGGCGGCAATGTCGATGAAGCGTGCGTTGTCGGGTGTTCCCTGGACGTTCATCACATAGCCGGCGTAAGTGAGCAGATACTGGTTGCCGAGCGTAGCGCGCAGCTGCTTCATCAGCAGTGTATAATTCTCCACGTCGTGGGCCGGGTCGCAGGCGTGGCCGCTCCACGAGATACCCGGGAATTCCCAGTCGATGTCGATGCCGTCAATGCCCCATTTGCGGACGAAGGCCAGGCAGTCTTCCGCAAAGGCTTTGCGTCCTTCCTCCGTGCTGGCCATCACGGAAAAACCGCCGGCCTGGTAGTTGTCGGGATTGTCCACGGTGTGGGAGAAGGACAGGCATATCTTGAGTTCGGGATGCTGCTTCTTGACGTTGACGATCTGCTGGAAGCGCGATTCGCTGCCCTGCAGTTTGAAGGAAACGTATTTTCCGTCCCGGACATAGAGCTCCGCAAAGGCATAGTTGATATGGGTCAGTACTGCAGGATCCGGTGTGGCCGAACCGTAGTACGTGCAGTAACCCAGCGCGATGCGGCCTTCTTTCCGCTCTGCGCGGGCCACGGCGCCGCTGCCCTCCGCCGTTCCGCTGCCGCCGGGTCCCGCAGTATACGGGTCTTCCGCACAGGAGAATGCAATCGTCGCCGCCAGGGCGATCGTCAGCAGGGAACGGAGTCTGTTCGTCTTCATTTCGTGTATGTCATTTTTTCCGCCTCCATATCGGAATAGAAACGACTCACATAAGCCGCATCGTAGGATTCCGGGAAGCGGTAGAGTTCAGGGATATTATAGGATTTGAGCGTGACGAGGTATCTTCCCGGATCCCGCTGGGGGAGGACGAATGGTTTGGAGACCGTCCCGTCATCGCCGACGTGGGAGAAATAGGGCTTGCCGTAAAGCCGGTCGTCGCGCTTGGAGGCCCAGCAGATCCAGCGTCCGCTGCTGCTCCAGCAGTGATAGGAGTCGGAATACTTGCCGTTGACCGTTTCGAGGGGGGACAATGTCCCGGTCGCGATTTCATAGAGCCAGAGGTCGGTTTCGCCGTGCCAGATGGGGAAGGTGCCGTAATCGGAGACAGTCATCAGGATGTACTGGCCGTCCGGGGAGCATTTCGGGAAACTGACGGACTTTCCGAGGGCTGTGGCATCCACGACCTTCGTCAGCGTGTCGCCCAGCCGCCCCGTCGCCGGGTCGAAAGCGATGGAATAAAGGTCGTAATGCATTTCGAACGTGCTGTCAGGCTGGGGCCTGGACACGGCCCGGCAGAAATAGACGGTCTTTCCGTCAACGGACCAGCAGGGGAAGGTTTCCTGGAATTCCGGCCCTTTTGCGAGCGGGGAATCCGTCACGGTTCCCTGTTCGAAATCGAGGAGAATCAGGTCGCTCGAGGCGTCGAACACCTCCAGTTTGTCGAAGCGGCCGCTGTGTAGGATGGGCCGGATATCGGCCGTGGTGAAGATACCGTAGCGGCCGTCTGCGGAGATTTCGCCATAGACGGCTGCCCCGGCGGTACTGTCGGTTGCCGTGTTGAGTTTGCGCAGCTGGCCGTCCCGGTTGTAGAGCGTGCCGCCCTTTGCACCGCGGACGTGCATGAACGAGGTATGGACCCCGTTGCCCCGGTTGGCCGTATGGCAGTTGATGCAGGTGCTTTCGACCGTGGTGTTGTCGGCCAGCAGCCGGGTTTTGAACGATTCCAGGTCACGCTCCTCGATGCTCAGCACGTTCCACACCTCGTAGGCCGGTTCGATCAGGCGGTAACTCAGATACCGGTCGATGCTGTCGGCCGAAACCGTCCAGGTAAAAGGAGCGTAGCGTACGCTTTCACTCCCGAACCGGGCCGTAAGGGTGAGAAGGAGTGTGTTCCCCGTCTCCTCGCGTAGCATTTCTTTCCATTTTTTCAGCGGAAAACGCATTTTGGCGCCACCGGCTTTGAACCGGTACTGCCGGCTGCCTTCGATTTCCAGCCGCAGGGCGTCCGCCCCTTCCAGCTGGAAGTTCAGCGGGGCGATGTTCACGGGCAGGGTTATGTCCGTATAGTCCGGAAGTATCGGGGCCGCGCTCCCGGCATCCCGGAACGCCCCTTTACCCGCACAGGCGGTCAGGATAAGTGCTATGGCGATACTTGTCAGAGACCGTTTCATTGTGCGGGTTGGGCGTATTTGTGGTAAAACCAGTAACTCGCCCTGAAAAGCTTCTCGTTGCCTTTCAGGAACTCCGTGCAGTTGTCGAGGGTAGGGCGGGCGATGCCGTACTCCGTGAGCTGCCCGGCGGGGGATGTATTTTCGTCGAAGGTCATCAGCAGGGCCTCCTGATACAGGACGGGGACGCCGATGACGTCGTATTTTCCTTTGTAGTAGGTATCGTAGTCCTGACGGAAGTGTGCCAGGTCCTTGTCGAGCAGGTCGAGGCAGAGCAGGTAGTCGGTCGCCGTCTTGCCGTCGTACGCGGTGCCGGCAATATTGGCCAGGGCCGTACGATAGTCGTTGTGCTGGACGAGGATGTCGCGGCAGTCGTTCCTGACGGTCAGCCGGCCGGCCTCGGTCTCGAGCAGTTGCAGGCCTTCCAGCGCCCATTTCTTATAGAGTGCGGTCTTGGAAAGCATGGTAAGGTATCGGCGTGCCGTGTCGTAATCGCCGTTGGCGAATGCGATGTCGGCAAGCAGTTTGATCATCGCCGCGGAACGCTGTCGCGGGGAAAAAGTCATACCCAGCATGGCAGAATGCTGGGCTTGTGCGTAATCGCCTGCCAGATACAGCGCGTCGGTGCTGGCCATCAGCCGGAAGCATTCGACGCCGGGCTTCACCGGGATGAAGAGTCCGTGATACGTGGGCTGGTAGGCTCTGAGCAGGCCGTCGGGCAGCCGCCCGGCACGGGCCTGCGAGAGGTTGTAGTAGTAGGCCGTTACAAGGCTTTCCCAGGGATTCCGGCGTCCCATCTTTTCCACGGCGTCCCATTTGCCGGCAGCGGCCTTGAAATGGATGCGGTAGTCGTATTCCCGTTCCAGGCTGGGTTTCCCGACCCGGGCCGTAGCGTTGAGGCTGCGCGCCGAGGGAACCAGCAGCACGGCGAGCAGGACGACCGTAACATAGCGCGGCAGTCTGCCGGGAATCCGGAAGGCTGCGGCGAAAAGCCAGACGAACAGGCAGGTCCCTACGGATACGGCCAGCGGAACTTCGGGGGAGAGAATGAGGAAAGCCAGCAGCGCTGCGGGCAGCAGTGCCCACAGTGCCGGTTTGTGGACGGTCGGCATGGCACCCAGCAGGAACCTGAAACCGGCCCAGACCAGGACCAGCAGGACCGTCGTAATCAGGGCGGCGACCCCGGGAAGCAGGAAAAACTGGGTCAGCCAGTCGCCGATAAGGAAGGAGACCGGCGCCGGTTTCCTGAAATAGGTGGCAAGCCAGGAAGTGTCGGACATGAACAGGACGTACCGTTCCTTCAGGGCAAGATGGTACGGGAAGACGAACTGGAAGATCGCCCACAACGCCACGAAGAACAGCGTGACGAAGATAAAATCAGTTCTTCTGTCTGCGCGTACTGACATCCGGTATCAGTTTGTCGTATCCGAGCGAGTCGAGCAGCTGCCGCTGCTCCGGGTCGAAAAGTCTGCCGAAAAGCATATAGAGGTAGCCTCCGACCGCGTCGGGATAACGGCGGACCAGGTCGAAGGTGCTGCGTTTGGCGTCTTCCGGGTCGCCTCCCTGCAGATGCTCTTTCCAAGCCTGCAGGGCTTCGTTGACCGGTGTTCCGTGCGCACTGCTCGGCGCGCCCAGGGTGACGTCGAGGATTCCGGGCTCTACGGCGATGAGCAGCCTTTCGGCATAGCCGGGCGCCCTGCGGGAGAGCGTCAGGTCGGCGACGTAGAGCGAATCGGCAGGAATCCGGAAGAAAAAGGTCCCTCCTTTCACCACGGTAGAGTCTACGATGTCGGCCGTGGGATGCGGCTGGGGGCAGAAATAGACCTTCTGTCCGTCGAAGCCGCCGCCGATGCGGCCGCGTATCTCAAGCACAGGCCCTTCTGGCCGGCACGCCGTGACGGCCAGAAGGACTGCGATGAAAGGAAGGATCCTCTTCATGGGAGCATCAGGCTATTTGGCCTCAAAGTAGGCGTACCAGCCGCAGTCATCCCAGTCGGCGGCACCGCCCCATCCGTTGTGGTAGATGGTGATGTACTGGTCGGTGAACGTCAGCAGGTAGAACTGGTTGTTCGAGCCTTGGCCGCAGTCGTCAAAACGGGCTCCGATGAGCGGTGCGGTGGTGACCCAGGTTCCGAGGACAGCCTCTTCCGGCGAGGTCTTGATGAATCCGAAGGTGCCCTGTGCCGCCACGTTCCCGTCGGGACCGTAGGTGGTCATCTTGCTGCCGTCGTATTCAAATACCATCTTTTCCTTGGAGGTATCCACGTCCGCGAGGGTGAAGTTGGCCCACCAGGCGAAGTTCGACTCGGGCGTATAGCCGGCGGAAGCGTATTTCCAGCCGCCGTGGGCGCCCATATTGCAGATCGAGCCCCAGGACACTTCACGCCACGACCAGGTCTTCTTGGCCGACTTGTCGGTGTTGCTCTTGGCGCCGGTCAGCATACCGGCCCACGGGTCGTACACGTCGGTGACGGTGACGGGGAAGCGTTTGGATTCGACGATCTTGCCTTCGGATACGCCGGCATAGTAGATTTCGAACTCACCGTTGGCTTCGTAAACATACGTGTATTTGTCGTTTTTGATGATGGTCTCTCCCATTGCCGTGCCCACGTGCCAGGCGCCGCCGATATCGGGCCTTGCATTCTTGAGGGTGATGATATCGTTGGTCGGGCCGTCCTGCGACACGGTCAGGGCCGCCGAAAGCTCGTCGGAGCTGATCGGCGATCCGGCGTTGGTGACATATTTTTCACGCAGCGAGAGATCTTCGATGGGATTGCAGGCCATGAAGCTCAGCAGAGCCGCTGCCGCAATGAACAGTTTCAAGGTTTTCATATCGTCTGCTATTTAAAATTGTTCCAGTCGTTGAACTGAGCCTGGGATCCCCAGCCGGGGTTCTGCTCGAGGATGTCGTTGCCGTTTTCGTCCTTGCCGGCGATGTCGATCTCCG
>JAFRRF010000057.1 GCA_017428245.1 Bacteroidales bacterium | reverse complement strand
GCTTGATGCCCTGCTTGCGGTCGACGAAGTCGGGGATGTAGTCCATCGGGCCCGGACGGTACAGGGCGTTCATAGCGATCAGGTCTTCGAAGCGCTCGGGCTGGAGTTTCTGCAGCCACTCCTTCATGCCCGGCGACTCGAACTGGAAGATCGACGTGGTGTCGCCGCGGCTGTAGAGTTCGTAGGTCAGCTTGTCGTCGATGGGGATGGCTTCGATGTCGATGTCCTCGCCGTGCCCCTGCTTGATCAGGTCGAGGGTCTTGTGGATGATCGAAAGCGTGTTGAGGCCCAGGAAGTCCATCTTGAGCAGGCCGCACTCTTCGATGTAGTGGCCGTCGTACTGCGAAGTCCATACATCCTGTCCCGTATCCTTGTCCTTGGAAAGGCAGATGGGGATATAGTCGCTCAGGTTGCCGGGGCCGATAATGGTGGCGCAGGCATGCATGCCAACCTGGCGGACGCTTCCCTCCAATTGCTGGGCGAACGAGAGGACCTCCTGGTTGAGTTCGTTGTTTTCTTTGGCCAGTTCGTCCCGGAACTCCGGAACCAAGCGGAAGCAGTTTTTCAGCGTGACCTTCACGCTTTTCTCTTCCGTCTCGCCTTTTTCGTTCTTCACCCGTTCGCTGAGGCGGGCCGGCACCATCTTCGACAGGCGGTTGCTCTCGTCGATCGACACGTGGCTGATGCGTGCCACGTCCTTGATGGCGCCCTTGGCCAGCATCGTGCCGAAGGTAATCACACGCGACACGTGGTCGGCGCCGTAGGTGTCTTCCACATAGCGGTGCGCCGCTTCGAGGTTTTCGAAGTCCACATCGATATCGGGCATCGAGATGCGCTCCGGATTGAGGAAGCGCTCGAACAGGAGCTGGTATTTGATGGGGTCGAGGTTCGTGATCCAGAGGCAGTATGCCACCACGCTGCCTGCCGCGGAGCCGCGGCCCGGGCCTACGAGCCAGCCCTGGTTGCGCATGGCGCGGATGTAGTCCTGGACGATGAGGAAGTAGTCGGGGAAGCCCATCGAGGAGATGGTCTTGAGCTCGAAGTCGATGCGCTCGGCCTGCTCGTCGGTGAGGGTTTCGCCATAGCGGATTTTCGCGCCTTCGTAGGTCAGATGGCACAGGTAGGCCACGGACTTGCAGAAGTCGTCGCCGCGGTAGATGCCCTTCGGGTCATTCTTGCCGGCTTCGATGTAGGCTTTGTATTTTTCCAGATAGGTATCGATGTCGCGCAGGAAGGTCTCGTCGATATGGTACTTGGGGAGGATGTAGTCGTGGTCGATCTTGTAGAGTTCCACCTTGCCGGCCACTTCTAGCGTGTTGGCGATCACTTCCGGATGCTCCGGAAAGAGTGCCGCCATTTCCTCCTCGCTTTTGAGATACTCCTGCTGCGTGTAGCGGAGCCGCTTGGGATCGTCCACGTCGGAGTTGGTGGTCAGGCAGATGAGACGGTCGTGGGCCGGGCCGTCTTCCTTGCGGATAAAGTGCACGTCGTTGGTGGCCACCACTTTGACGCCCTCTTCGCGGGCCAGGTCGAACAGGACGGGATTGACCTCCATCTGCGCCCGGTAAACATCGTCGTCGAGACCGGGCACTTCGGTCTTGTGCTTCATCACTTCAAGGTAGTAGTCGTCGCCGAACACGCGCTTGTGCCAGCGGAGGGCCTCCCGCGCCGCTTCCACGTTGCCGTCCATGATATCGCGGGGCAGTTCGCCCGCCAGGCACGCGGAGCAGCAGATCAGGTTCTCGTGATACTGCTCGATGATTTCGTGCGACACGCGCGGCTTATAGTACATACCGTGGATATGGCCCTCCGTGCAGATCTTCATCAGGTTCTGGTAACCCGCGTAGTTTTTGGCCAGGAGGGTCAGGTGGTAGTATTTGCGGTGGTCGTTGTCCTTGAGCCGGTGGTCATAGTGCCGCGTCACATAGACTTCGCAGCCGATGATGGGCTTGACCAGGGGCTTCTTGTCTTCTCCCAGATTTGACTTGTCATACGCGTATCTGAAAAACTCCTTCACGCCGTACATATTGCCGTGGTCGGTGATGGCCAGGGCGGGCATCCCGAGTTCTCGGGCGCGTTCGAACAGTTTCCCGATATCGGACAGACCGTCGAGAATCGAGTATTGCGTATGGACGTGGAGGTGTACGAAAGACATAGGGCAGACGAGGTTGAAAAGGAAAGGCAAGATACCGAAAAAAAGCGGGACGCGCAAAAAGAATCTGAACGGGAACCGCCCGGCCGGAGCCGGGGGTGACGAACTATCGGTTGCCGTAAGGTGCTTGGTCCTCCTGAAGCAGGCGGACAATTGCGGTATTGATATATTCGTTGATGGTAAAACCGTTCGCCGCCGCTTTTGCTGCGACTTGTGCGTGTATTTCGGAGGGCATTCTCAAGTTCAGCTTCCCGCTATAGGGCTTCTCAGGTTCGATTCCGTCTGCCTGGCAGGCCTCCAGATAAGAATCCACGCCGGCCTGAAAATCCTGCCGCAATTCGTCGAGCGACATACCCTCATAGAGAATCAAAGACTTACGTATTCCCTGCACTTTCCCGTGCAGACAATCATCCCGGAGACTGTATTCCACAGATCCTTTATAACCTTTATACTCCAGATAATCCATCGCTATAACAATTGGTTGGTTTTCAAATGCTCATAAAAACAGCTTTCATCATCCATTCCCGCATTGTGTTTCCGGGATGAGGACGGTGGATGTCGATATACACTCCCGCACTTTTTCGAAAGCGGATTCTCGAACCCGATGTGGTTCCTTTGGTATCCAACGAATACCCGAAACCTGAAAGCAATGCGCACATTTCATCGAAAGTAAAATCGTGCGGCATCTGTAAAAAACGCTTCCTCAACTTTTCTTTCGTACTCATCACCACAATCTTTTTACAAAGGTACCAAAATTAGTACCATCTTCCAAATTATCTAAAAAAAACTTCGTCACCACTTGGTGGCGAAGTTTAATCTGTAATAAGGGCGCCGCCTTACGGCCTGTGGTCGCGGAGGAAGCGGACCATTTGGTCGATCTGCTTGTAGAAAGGCTTGTCTTCGCGGATGTGCGGCTGGATGGCACGGACGCTGTCGTAGGTCTTCCGTGAGGTGTCGCACAATTTGTCGTACAAATCCAGGCAGTCGGTCGCCTGCGCCAGGGCGATGTATTGGATCGCGAGCACCTGAGTGACATTGGCAATCACCTTTTTGCAGAGCAGCGCGGAATTCGTGCCCATCGAGACGATGTCCTGGTTGTCGTTGTTGTTGGGTATGCTGTGCACATAGTTGGGCATCGCCAGGGTCTGGCACTCCGCCGTGGTGGAGGTGGCGGTGAACTGGCAGGCCTGCATACCATAGTTGAGGCCCAGTGTCCCGGTATTGAGGAAAGGCGGAAGGATACCGTTGATGCGGTCGTGGAAGAGGTAATTGAGCTGCCGCTCGGCCGTCATCGCCACGCGTGTCATTGCGATTTTCACCTTGTCCTGCTCCAGAGAGATATAGTCGCCGTGGAAATTCCCGCCGTGATAGACCGAACGGGTGTCGGGATCGACGATCGGGTTGTCGCAGGCGGAGTTCAGTTCATTTTCCAGTACCCGGCGTGCATTGGCCAGCGTTTCCTGGACAGGGCCGAGGATTTGCGGGATGCAGCGGAGAGAATAGTAGGGCTGCACTTTGTGGCCGAAGGTTTTTTCCAGATGCCTTCCGTCGTACAGTTCATCTTCCCGCTTGCGGAGACAGCGGCTCGAAGCGGCGAGCTCCCGCATGCGGCGGGCAATTACCTGCTGGCCGTCCTGACGCCGGACTTCGTTGAGGGGTTCCGCCATCAGGTCGTCGTAGGAAGAGGCGATCTCATTCATCCATACCGCCGCGAGCGTCGCCCAGTCGAGCAGGCGTTCGGCGTGCAGCTGGTTGATGCATCCGATGCCGGTCATCACCGAAGTGCCGTTGGTGGCGGAAAGTCCTTCCCGGATGTGGATTTCCACGGGGCGGATACCCAGTTCCGCCATCACTTCTCCTGCAGGGCGCCACTTTCCGTTGTACCGGACTTCTCCTTCGCCGATGAGATTCAGCGCGATGTGGGCCAGTTGCACCAGGTCGCCGCTTGCGCCCACGCTACCGTGCTCGGGAATGAACGGGATGACCCTGTTGTTGATGAAGGCCAGCAGCGTCTGCACCAGTTCAGGATGGACACCCGAGCGGCCTTGCAGGAAAGTGCCCAGCCGCGCGATCATCGCCGCCAGGGCCAGGTCGTCGTCGAGCGGGGCGCCGGCGCCGGTGGAATGGCTGCGGATGATGTTGTATTGCAATTCTTTGAGGTGGTCGTCTTCCACCCGCCACTGGGCCATCGGGCCGAAACCGGTATTGATGCCGTAGATGATTTTCTCCTTGCTGAACTTTTCCAGGAACGCATAACTGCGCCGGACGACGGCCATCGTTTCTTCGCCGATGTCCAGTTTCCGGCCCTGGCAGACGACCTGCTCCAGCAGGTCAAGGGTAAGGCGGTCTTGCATGGTACGACTTGTCAGATCAGGGGTTCTGCGGTCATTGCGGCGGGCTGCGGGATGCCCATCAGCTTGAGAATGGTCGGGGCGACGTTGCAAAGGGCGCCGTCCTTGACGGTCTTCACGTCGTCGCCGGCACCGATGACTACGAACTGTACGGTGTTGAGGGAGTGGGCGGTGTTCGGGCTGCCGTCAGCGTTGACGGCGAAGTCGGCATTGCCGTGGTCGGCGGTCAGCAGCACGACATAGTCCTGCGCCAGAGCCTCTTCCACCACGCGGCCCACCAGCCGGTCGATACAGGTGACGGCCTGCGTGATCGACATATAGACGCCGGTGTGGCCGACCATGTCGCCGTTGGCGAAGTTCAGGATGATGAGGTCTTCCTTGCCGGTGCGGATGACGTCGATCAGTTTTTCGGCCACCTCGGGCGCGCTCATCTGGGGCAGCAGGTCGTAGGTCGGGACTTTCGGCGAGGCCACCAGGATCCGGTCTTCGTTCTCGAACTGCGTCTCGCGGCCGCCGTTGAAGAAGAAGGTCACGTGGGCGTATTTTTCCGTTTCGGCGATGCGGAGCTGGCGTTTGCCCGCCTTGGAGACGGTTTCGCCGAGGGTGTCCTGGACAAGTTCCTTGTCGAAGAGGATATGGACGCCGGTGAAGGAGGCGTCGTACGGCGTAAGACAGCAGTAGTACAGGGGAATCGTATGCATTCCTTCCTCGGTCATATCCTGCTGCGTCAGCACGGTGGTCAGTTCGCGGGCGCGGTCGTTGCGGAAGTTGTAGAAGATGATGGCGTCGCCTTCCTCGATCTTGGCCAGCGGGGCGCCGGCCGCGTCGGTCACGACGATCGGTTTGATGAACTCGTCGGTGACGTCGGCGTCGTAGGAGGCCTGGATGCCTTCGGTGGCGGAGGTAAAGGCGGCGCCTTTTCCTTCGACCAGCAGGTCATAGGCGTCTTTGATGCGGTTCCAGCGCTTGTCGCGGTCCATGGCATAGAAGCGGCCGCAGACCGTGGCGACGCGGCCGGTGGTTTCGGCCATCTTTTGCTCGAGTTCGGCCACGAATCCCTTGCCGCTGCGCGGGTCGGTGTCGCGGCCGTCCATAAAGGCGTGTACGAAGACCTTGTCCAGGCCCTGTTCTGCAGCGACACGGAGGAATTCATATACGTGGTCGAGCGAGGAGTGGACACCGCCGTGGGAAGTAAGGCCCATCAGGTGGAGTTTCTTCCCGGATGTCTTCACGTAATCGAAGACGGCAGCAATCTCTTTATTCTCCAAAAGTTTATGTTCGCGGCAGGCGATGTTGATCTTCACCAGGTCCTGATAGACCACGCGTCCGGCGCCGAGGTTCATATGGCCGACCTCGGAGTTGCCCATCTGGCCGTCGGGCAGGCCGACGTATTCGCCGCAGGCCTGCAGATGGCCGGCGGGATACTTCGCGCGCAGTGCATCGATGTGCGGCGTTCCCTGCGTCCAGATAGCATTGGAATAGTCGTGGCGGCCTTCGCCCCAGCCGTCGAGAATCATCAAAAGAACTTTCCTGTCCATATTTTTCGTATATTTGTTATCTTAGTAATCGCGCAAAAATACGGAATATATGGCAACATCGAATCGCAAAAAGGGGAAAAAGGGTAAAAATACCGTCCGGGAAGGTGCACTCAAGCGTGCAAAGCGGCTGGCACGCGGCGAGCAGGCACCGCTGGTGCGGACGACGGAACGAAGGAGCAAATCGCTGGAGGAATTCGAAGGTACGGTCTCCCTCTCGCGCGACGGGTTTGGCTTCGTAAAGGTAGAAGGACGGCCGGAAGACATCTTCATCCCGATGCGCAAGCTGCATTTCGCCCTGAACGGCGATTTCGTGAAGATTGCGGTGTCGAAACACCGGATCCAGGCCGGTGCGAAAGGACGCAGCCTGGAAGGCGAAGTGGTCAAGATCATCCGTCGCAGCACCAAGCCGCACATCGGCATCCTGGTGGTCCGCGGCCGGCAGGTCTGGGCCATCGTCGAAGGCAAGAATATGCCGTATGACATCCGTATCGACGTGTCCGGTCCTTCGGAGCTGCCGGAGATCGGCGGCAAGCAGGCTGCCCATGGGATGAAAGTCGCCGTGCTGGTGACCGACTGGCCGAAGCGGAGCGCCGAACCGCTGGGCAGGGTCGTCGACGTGCTCGGCGTCCCGGGCGAGAACGATACGGAGATGCACGCCATCCTGGCCGAATACCAGCTTCCCTACCGTTTCGAACCGGAAGTGGAGCAGGCGGCCGACAAAATATCCGAAGACATCACGCCGAAAGACCTGGCCGGCCGCCGGGATTTCCGCGGCGTGACCACGTTTACCATCGACCCGGCCGATGCCAAGGATTTCGACGACGCCCTCTCGTACCGCGTGCTCGACAACGGTAATATGGAGGTGGGCATCCACATCGCCGACGTGACGCATTACGTGACGCCGGGCTCGCCGGTCGACAAGGAAGCCTTCGCCCGCGGCACTTCGGTCTATCTGGTGGACCGCACCATCCCGATGCTGCCTGAGAAGCTTTCGAACAAACTCTGCTCACTGCGTCCGCACGAAGACAAACTGACCTACAGCGCCGTGTTCGAACTCAACGACAAGGCCAAGGTCATCGGGCAGTGGTTCGGCCGCACCGTCATCAATTCCGACTATCGTTTCGACTATGAGCAGGCGCAGCAGATCATCGAGACGGGCGAGGGTCCGCTGGCGATGGAGATGGGCAAACTCCACGCCCTGGCCACGATCCTCCGCAAGCAGCGTTTCGACAAGGGCGCCATCTCTTTCGAGCGGCCGGAGATGAAAGTCATCGTGGATGAGACGGGCAAACCCCTGGATGTCGTGCAGAAGGAAAGCAAGGAGAGCAACTGGCTCATCGAAGAGTTCATGCTGCTGGCCAACCGTTGCGTGGCGGAATACGCCACGAAGAAGTGCAAGGCGAAGAATCCCACCTTCGTGTATCGTATCCACGAAGACCCCGATCCCGAAAAACTCGACAGCCTGCGCAGTTTCGCCAAGAATTTCGGCCATACGCTCGGCGACACTTCCAATCCGAAGACGGCGGCCGGCGCGCTCAACGAACTGATGAAAGAGGCCAAGGGAAAGCCCGAGGAAAACGCGCTGCAGCTGCTGGCCCTGCGCAGCATGGCCCGAGCACGCTATTCCACCGACAATGTGGGCCACTACGGCCTTGCCTTCCAGTATTATACCCATTTCACCTCGCCCATCCGGCGCTATCCCGACATGATGGTCCACCGCCTGCTGGCGATGTATATGGACGGCGCCACGTCGCAGGACAAGCTCTATTACGAAGACTGCTGCGAACACAGTTCCGTGCGCGAGCAGATCGCCACCGATGCGGAACGAGCCTCCATCAAGTACAAGATGGTGGAATATATGCAGGACAAGATCGGCCGCCTGTTCGAAGGCCACGTGAGCGGCCTGACGGAATGGGGCATTTATGTTGAAGTCGAACCCACGAAGATCGAAGGCATGGTCGCGCTTCGCGACGTCCATTTCGACTGGTTCGAGTTCGACGAAGAGAAATACGAAACGCGCGGCAAGGCTTCCGGCCGGGTCTTCCACCTGGGAGACCCCGTCAAGGTCCGTGTCCTGCGCGCCAATCTCGAACAAAAAATCCTGGACTATGAACTGGTTGAAGAATAGCGTCATGCCCGGCTTGACCGGGCATCTCATCGCTGTCGTTCTTTTCTTTTTGTCTTTTCCCCTGCAGGCGCAGGAATTGCCGGAGTTGCTGGCCGGCGGAAAGTGGACGCAGGAAAGTGTGGCAGATTGTATCACACTTTATCAGGGGTCTTTCGAGGGTAACTTATTCGCTGCCAACCAGTATCTGTGCATACTGGAGGTGGCTCCCGGTGCCCGTTTCGATATTGTCCCGGCGGCCGATGAAACTCTGGAAACCACATCGGCCCTGGCGGCACGAAGCGGCGCTGTGGCTGCGGTCAACGGCTCATTTTTCAATATGCGGCCGCCCTATGGTTCCGTCAATTATTTGCGGGTTGACAATACGGAGGTTTCGCCGAATGTGCTGAGCGGTGTCCGTAAAACCCGTCGTACCCTGCAGCAGACCGGTGCCGTCGCAACATTCTACGGCAGTCTCTATATGCTGAAAGGCGATGCCCTGGGCCGTTGGGAGCGGGACATCGAAGCGGAAGACGTGGTGGCGACCGGGCCGGTGCTGCTTGCTGGCGGCGAATCCGTTCCGGTGGCCGGCGACCGGTTCAACACGAACCGGCATCCCCGTACGGCGGCGGGCCGGCGGGCCGACGGCACGGTGATTCTGCTGGTGGCCGACGGCCGCAACGCTCTCGCGGCCGGCCTGACGATGGCCGAACTTCAGCAGATAATGGCAGCCCTCGGCTGCCGCGATGCCGTCAACCTCGACGGCGGCGGTTCCACGACGATGGTCGTGCGGGGTGCTGTGGTCAATCACCCTTCCGACAACGGGCAATTCGACGCCGACGGTGAGCGTCCCGTCGCCAATGCCATTGTCATAAGCCTACGCTAGCACTTCGTGCAGGACGTCCAGCGAACGGGCATCGATGGTCGTGCCCAGGTGATAGGACAAATATTGCAACATCTTACGGAGGAAAGACTGGCGGCGCTGGGCCGACAGGGGAAGCGCCAGGGCTTCCTGGAGGGGACAGTGCAGGATCTGCTGGAAAAGAGCCGCTTCTGCAGGCGGGAAAAGGCCATCCGGCTCGATGCTTTCGCCGGGCATGAAACCCATCCGGACGGCATAGCCGACCAGGAACCAGCAGGGAAAGTTGGCTATGCTGCCTTCGGTCCCGTCGAGGGTTACGATTGCTTCGCACAACCAGTCGAAGAGGGCGGGATCGGCCATTTCGCTGGTAAAACTCCGGTAAAGCACCTCGCTGATGAACATTGCGACGGTGCTTTTGATCAGGTCGCTTCGCAGATGGGGCAGCTGCGGGGCGGGGGTCCATTCCTTCAGATAGGCCAGTGTCGATTTCGGCGATTCCCCGCTCACCGCTTCAAGCAGGGCAAGGCTGTGGAATGCGGCCGTCGCACCGCTCCGGCGCAGGCCGCGTACCAGGAAACTGCGCCGCCCGGCGTCCGAATCGACAGCGTGCAGCACGACACCGTGGTCGGATTGCTTGGTCAGGTGCAGGACGATTATCCGTGTTTTTGCTGGAGATGGCATTGCAGCATCCGCATCGCCTTCCCGCGGTGGGAGAGCGCGTTTTTCTTTTCGATCGAAATTTCGGCCAGAGTGACCTGAAGACCGTCGGCCACGAAGATGGAATCGTAGCCGAAACCCTGCACGCCTTCGCTTTCCCGCAGGGCGATATGCCCTTCGCAGGTGCCTTCGAATACGGAAAGTTCACCGTTTTCAATCAGAGAAACGACGCAACGGAAGCGTGCGGTACGTTTTTCGAATGGAAGGCCCTCGAGTTCTTTCAGCACACGCCGCCGGTTTGCGGCAGGATCTTTGTCTTCCCCGGCATAACGTGCCGTGTGAACGCCCGGCGCACCGCCGAGTGCATCGATTTCGAGCCCGGTGTCGTCGGCGAAGCAGTCCTGCTGGAACAGGTTCCAGACGGCACAGCATTTTTCGATGGAATTGCCGCGAAGGGTATCGTGGGTTTCGGGAAGGTCGCCGGGAAAGCCGAGCGAAGAAGGGGAGACCACGTGGAATCCGGCTCCCAGGATGGCTTGGGCCTCTTCCAGTTTATGGGGGTTGTTGGAGGCGAAGAGAATGTCCATTTCGGCTGTGTTGAGAACGTAAAGATACAGATAAAATTGCTATTTTTGTGCGATATATGATCAGACAGATGAAAAGTATGATGAAAGGGACGGCCCTTGCCGTCGTATGGCTGCTGGGCGCCCTGCTGATGGAGACGAAGGCCCAGAGCCAGGATTTCAAACTGGGGAAGAGCCTGGAACTCGAATATGCAGCCCTGAAAGAAATCTCCCAGTCGTATGTGGATACCGTAGATTTCGAAAAGATGGTCACCACGGGCCTGCGGGCGATGCTCGCCACGCTCGATCCTTACACGGTCTATATCTCCGAGGAGGAAGGGGAGGATTTTGAAATGATGACGACCGGCAATTACGGCGGCGTCGGATCGCTGATCCGCAAGAAACCGGGCGAAGGAGTCCGGATCATCGAGCCGTACGAGGGCTCGCCGGCCGCCAAATACGGCCTGCAGCCGGGCGATATGATCATCGAGATCGACGGAATCCCCGTCTATGACGAGACTTCGGAGCAGAGTTCCGGCCGGATGAAAGGCCAGCCGGGCACGGAAGTCAGGTTCAAGGTTGTCAAGGGCCGGTCGAAAGACACGGTCGACATCGTGGTGGTCCGGGAGCGGATCCACGTGTCAGACATCGTATATGCCGGAATCTATCGCGATGACATCGGTTATATCCAGTTGAGCGGTTTCACCGCCAAGATGGCCGACGAATTCAAGGCCCAGGTACTACGCCTCAAGGAGGCCGGTGCGAAAAAGCTTGTCATCGACCTGCGCGACAACGGCGGCGGCGTGATGGACGAAGCCATCGACCTGGTGTCGCTCTTCGTGCCGAAGGGCACCCTCGTGGTTTCTTCCAAGGGCCGCGTGGAGGAGATGAACCGGGAATACCGTACGACCGACGCGCCGGTCGATACGGAAATGCTTTTGCTGGTGATGGTCAACGGCAATTCCGCCTCCGCATCCGAGATCACCGCAGGCGCCCTCCAGGATCTGGGCCGTGCCACGATCGCCGGCACGCGCTCCTTCGGCAAAGGCCTGATCCAGTCGATCCGGCCGATGCCCTACAACAGCCAGATCAAAGTGACCACCGGCAAATACTATACGCCGAGCGGCCGCTGCGTACAGGCCATCGACTACAGCAACCGCCACGAAGATGGCACGCTCGACAAGGATCCCGGCGGCGGCATTGCGCCCGACATCGTCGTGGAGAACCATCCTTTCAGCCGGCCGACCGTATCGCTGATCTATTACGACATCATCGGTTCCTATGCCATCGAATACTTCCTGGCCCACGAGACCATCGACCGGGATTTCCATCTGACGGATGCGGAGTACGAAGACTTCGTGAAGTTTGCCTCCGCCCAGGACTTTGACGCCCGCACGGCCGCGCAGACGGCGCTCGACCAATTGATCAAAGCGGCCCGGACCGAAGACCTGTACGACTATTACAAAGAAGAGATCGAAGCCCTGCAGAAAAAGGTGAATATGGACAAAGCCACTGTTCTGCGGGCCAAAAAAGACGAGATCCTGCCGCTGGTCGAGCAGGAGATCGTGACCTGCTATTATTTCAACGGAGCCAGCGTGCCCGTGGCGCTTCGCTACGACGAACAGCTCCGCGAAGCCGTCGAAAAGTGGCTACTTAAATAGATATACCTTATCGCCACGCCGGACCTTTTCCGGAACGGCAATGGAACAGAGGTCGCCTTTGGCGGCCTCTTCCAGTATATGCGCGTCGTCGAGCCGGATTTCGGCGACTTCGACTTCGACCACGCCCGTCGTGGGCCCGGTGATCAGCAGCGGGTCGCCGACACGGAAGGAGCCGGTCTCCATCTTGATTTCGGCTACGCCGAGGCGGGCATAATAATCGGCAACCCGGCCCAGATAGACTTTGGTCCGGCTTGCCTGGTTGCCGTAGACCTTGCTCCATTCGCCCAGACGTGCGCCCTGGTAATAACCGTCCCAGAAGCCGCGGTTGAAGACCGTGGAGAGTTCTTCCTTGAGCCGTTCGGCCAGCTCCGGCGACCAGTTGCCGGCTTCGATGGCGTCGGCTGCCTGTCGGTAAGCCCGGGTTGTGATTTTCACATACTCTTCGCTGCGGGCCCGCCCTTCGATCTTGAAAACCGTCACGCCGGCATCGGCCATCTTGTCGAGGAATCCGACGGTACAGAGGTCTTTGGGCGACATGATGTATTGGTTGTCGATCAGCAGCTGCGCGCCTGTCTCGCGGTCGGTCACCTCATAGGCGTGCCGGCACACCTGATAGCAGGCGCCCCGATTGGCCGAGGCGTTGTATTCGTGGAGCGAAAGATAGCATTTCCCCGAAACGGCCATGCAAAGGGCCCCGTGACAGAACATCTCGATACGGACTTTCCGGCCGGAAGGACCGCAGATGTTTTCACGGTCGATGGCTTCCCGGATGGCCCGCACCTGCTCCAGGCGCAACTCGCGCGCCAGCACGACCACGTCGGCGAACTGGCTGTAGAAGCGCAGGCTCTCCACGTTGGAAATACTCAGCTGCGTGGAGATGTGCACCTCCAGGCCCAGGCGACGGGCTTCGAGGATGGCGGCCATGTCGGAACAGATGACAGCGCTCACGCCGGTTTTCCGGGCGGCGAGCAAGGCCTCGCGCATCGGCGGGAGATCTTCGTCGTAGAGGGTGATGTTGAGGGTCAGGTAGGTCCGCACGCCGTGTTCACGGCATATCCCGCATACCTGTTCCAGGTCGTCCGGAGAAAAATTGTTGGCGGAGCGCGAGCGCATGTTCAGCTGCCCGACACCGAAGTAGACGGCGTCCGCGCCGCCCTGGACGGCAGCCTGCAGGCACTCAAAATTGCCTGCCGGAGCCATTATTTCCAGTTTATTTTTCACGGTGGATGAGTTCTTCCGCGAATTGTTCGAGCACGCGGGTGCGTGCCGGGTCGAGTCCGGCACCGGAAAGGGCGGCCATCGCCTTGCGATGATAGGCCAGGATGGCCGTGGCGGCCGCATCTTTCACACCCAGTTCGACATAGAGCCTTCGGACGGCTTCGACTTTTTCCGCGCGGGCCTCTTCGGGAAGTTGCATCAATTTGGCCAGATGTGCTTTCCTGTCGGCATCGGAACGGCGGTAGGTCTCCACCAGAAGCCAGGTCTTCTTGTTGTTGGCGATGTCGCCGCCGATTCTTTTGCCGAACACTTTCTCGTTGCCGAAGGTGTCCAGATAGTCGTCCGTAATCTGGAAGGCGATGCCCAGCTGATAGCCGAAATCGTAGATCGCGTCGCAGACCTCCGGAGACGCGCCGCCCAGAAGGGCGCCCATCCGCGCCGAGCAGGCAAGCAGCACGGCCGTCTTGAGTCCGATCATCCCCAGGTAGTCATCCATCGTGATCAGGGGCAGGGATTCGTAGTCCATATCGTACTGCTGGCCTTCGCAGACCTGCATGGCGGTGGTCGTAAAGAGGTCGAGCGCCTGCGGCAGCACGTCCTGCGGGGCGTGGGCCAGGTATTTGCAGGCCAGGATCGACATCACGTCGCCCGAAAGGATCGCGATGTTCTCGTTCCATTTCTTATAGACGGTAGGGCAGCCGCGGCGGGTGTCGGAGCGGTCCATGATATCGTCGTGGATCAGCGTGAATTCGTGGAATACCTCCAGCGCCATCGCCGGGAAAATCGCTGCGTCGCACAAGTCCTCCTTAAACAGATTGTATGTCAGCAGGCACAACTTCGGCCGGATGCGCTTTCCGCCGATCGACATCATATAGTCGAGCGGCTCATAAAGGTTGGCGGGTTCGCGGCTGATGTGACGGAGCCTGGCGAAGTTTTCCAGGATACGGTCGATCTCTTCGAGAGTGTACATAAACGCGGTTTTATCTTACAAAGATACGAAATTAATTTTTGTATCTTTGCGCCGATGGAAAAAGGAATCGCAACGGTCGTCAAGCATACGGGGAGCCACTATCTGCTTTCCGTCCTGCCCGAATGGAATCCTTTCCCGGCGGTGATCCGCGGGAAACTGCGGCTGGCCGGCTCGAAGGCCACCAACCCCGTGGCCGTGGGCGACCGGGTGGAGTTCGAAGACGGGACCATCACCAAAATCCTGCCCCGCAAGAATTACATCATCCGGCGTTCCACCAACCTGAGCCGCGAGAGCCATATCATCGCCGCCAATCTCGACCGTGTCTTCCTGATTGTGACCATCATCCTACCGGAAACCAAACTGGCGTTCGTCGACCGGTTCCTGGTGACCTGCGAAGCTTATGGCATCCGCCCCGTAATCCTGGTCAACAAGGTGGACCTCTACACGGAGCCGCAACTGCAGGAAGCCCTTGCGCAGTTCAAGTCGCTATACCGGGGCGCAGGATACGAGGTGCTCGAGATTTCCGCCCGGAAGGGGACGGGGCTGTCGCAGGTGCGGGCGCTCTGCCGGGAAGGACTGACGCTCTTCTCGGGTGCTTCGGGCGTGGGCAAGTCGTCGCTCCTGAAGGCGCTCGACCCGACCCTCGACCCGAAAATCGGTGAGATTTCCCTGAGCCATCTGCAAGGGAAGCATACCACGACTTTCTATGAGATGCATCCGCTTTCGGGCGGAGGTTTCGTGATCGACACGCCCGGCATCCGGGGCTTCGGGCTGGTGGACATCGCCCCCGAGGAACTGAGCACCTACTTCCCCGACATGCTACGCGTGATGGACGATTGCCGCTTCAAGCCCTGTACCCATACGCACGAGCCGGGCTGTGCCGTCAAGGCGGCGCTGGAAGCGGGCACCCTTGCCCCGGAACGCTACAGTTCCTATCTGGGAATGCTGGAAGAAGAAAAGAAATACCGCTGATGGCCCTGCGCAACCCCATCAACCGGGAAGTTGTCCGGCTCGCCGTGCCGAGCATCCTGGCCAACATCACGGTGCCCCTGGTGGGCATCGTCGACACGGCCATCGCCGGCCACCTGGGCGACGCCGCCCTGATCGGCGGCATCGCTATCGGCACAATGCTCTTCGACTTGCTCTACTGGAACATGGGCTTCCTGCGCGTGGGGACGGGCGGCATCACCGCCCAGGCCTACGGCCGGGGCGATATGAAAGCCTCGATCGGCACTTTTTCCCAGGGCATCGCCACCTCGCTGATCGTCTCGCTGCTCGTACTGGCCATCCAATGGCTCTTCGCCGAGGGGATGTTCCTGCTGGTGGACTGCTCGCCGGAAGTGGAGCGGGTGGCCCGGAACTATTTCTTCATTCGGATCTGGGCGGCGCCGGCCACACTGGCGCTCTTCGTCTTCAAGGGCTGGTTCATCGGCATGCAGAATACGGTGTTCCCGATGATCACCGACCTGTGGGTGAATATCGTCAATATGCTGGCCAGCTGGTTGCTGTCGTTCTACACCCCGCTGGGCATCAGCGGCGTGGCCGTGGGTACGCTGATCGCGCAGTGGACGGGCCTGGTGCTGGCGCTGCTGCTGATGCGCTCGAAATACCGCGACCTGCTGCAGAAGACGACCATCCTCCACAGCATGAAGTGGAAATACTTCAAAAAATTCTTCTCGGTCAACAGTTTCCTGTTCGTGCGCTCGATGCTGATGCTGGTGGTTTATGAAGGGTTCACGATCTTCGCCGCCCGGTTCGGCGACGTGGAACTGGCCGTCAGCTCGGTGATGATGAAACTGTTGATGCTCTACTCGTATTTCGTCGACGGCTTCGCCTATGCCGGCGAAGCGATGGCCGGCCGTTACATCGGCGAGCAGAACCGCTCCTCGCTCAATGAGACCGTGAAATATGTGTTCCTGTGGGGTGCCGTCATCGGCGTCGTATCGACCGTGGCCTATGCCGTCTTCCCGCGCTCCATCATCGGACTGCTGACCGACAACGCCGAAGTGATCGGCGCCAGCGAAGCCTATTTGTTCTGGTTGCTGCTGATGCCGGTGCTCAGCTGCGTGGCTTTCATCTGGGACGGCATCTATATCGGCGCCACCGCCTCGCGGCCGCTGATGGTCTGTATGATCTGGTCGGCTGCCGGATTCATCGCCGCCTTTTATCTCTGCGCCCCGCACTTCGGGGCCCAGGCGCTGTATATCGCCTATTTCGTCCACCTCATCGCACGCTCCGTCTACCTGACCCTGGTCGCACGCCGCAGCGTCTGGTCGAAACTTCCAAAAAAGGTTTAAAATTATTCCGTCCGGATTCGTTTTTTGCAAAATTTATTTGCAAATTTGTAGACTGTAACGACAATTCTTAACAATCCTTTTTATGCATATCACTTCTAACGCTCAGCAGTACATCGATCTGGAAGATCGCTATGGTGCGCATAACTATCATCCGCTGCCTGTCGTCCTTTCGAAGGGCAAAGGTGCTTTCGTCTGGGATGTCGACGGCAAACGCTATTTCGACTTCCTGTCGGCCTATTCGGCTGTCAACCAGGGACATTGCCATCCAAAGATCGTCAAGGCCCTCACCGACCAGGCCCAGAACCTGTGCCTGACCTCGCGTGCTTTTTACAACGACTGCCTCGGACCGTATGAAAAGTTCGCTACGGAATTTTTCGGCTACGACAAGCTCCTTCCGATGAACTCGGGTGCGGAGGCGGTAGAAACCGCCCTCAAACTCGCCCGTCGCTGGGGTTATGTGGTAAAAGGCATTCCCGAGAACGAAGCGTTGATCATCGTCTGCGAAGGCAACTTCCACGGCCGTACGATCACCATCGTCACGATGTCGAACGATCCGGACAGCTACTACAACTACGGTCCGTTTACCCCGGGCTTCATCAAGATCCCGTACGATGACACCGAGGCACTGGCCCGCGTGCTCGAGGAGAAGGGCGACAAGGTCTGCGCGATGGTGGTGGAACCGATCCAGGGTGAAGCCGGCGTCTATGTGCCGCACGACGGTTACATCAAGAAATGCTATGACCTCTGCCATGCGCACAACGTGCTCTTCGTGGCAGACGAGGTGCAGACGGGTATCGCCCGTACGGGCCGGATGTTCGCCTGCGACCACGAAGGTGTCCGTCCCGATATGATCACCATCGGCAAGGCCCTTTCGGGCGGTGTGCTTCCGATTTCGGCCGTGCTGGCCGACGATGAGATCATGCTGACCATCAAACCGGGCGAACACGGATCCACCTTCGGTGGGTTCCCGCTGGCCGCCAAGGTCGCCGTCGCCGCCCTCGAAGTCATCCGCGACGAGAATCTGACGGAAAAGGCCGATTATCTGGGCAAGATCTTCCGCGAGGAGATCGGCAAGATCAAGTCGCCGTACTTCAAGTCGGTCCGCGGCAAGGGTCTGCTCAACGCCGTGATCACCGAACCGCAGAACGGTATCGAAGCCTGGGACATCTGCCTGAAGATGGCCGAGAAAGGCCTGCTCGCCAAGCCGACCCACCGCCACATCATCCGTTTCGCTCCGCCGTTGGTCATTACGGAAGAGCAACTCCGCGAAGCGGTCGGCATCATCCGCGACGTGTTCGAGAATATGTAGAATAAAAAAGAGGGGCACGCCCCTCTTTTTTATTTCCTAAGCTCTTTCTTGAGCTTCTTGCTCTGCTTCAAGTCGTTCTTTGCGACTTTGAGCTGCTCTTTGGCGGCCTTCATTTCGTTCCGGTCGTCCTGGATGGAAGCCTTGCTTCGTTTGATCTGGGCGTGGGCGGTGTCGATGTCCTTGTCGTAGTCTTTGATCCTGCGCTGGGTCTCCTTGACATCCTGCTCCATATCCTTGATCCTGTCTTTCCGTTCGCGGAGTTGTTCTTTCTCGGCATCGTCGAGACCGTCGGTCTTCATCTGTTTCTCAAGTTCCTTATAAGCGGTCTTGGCGCTTTTGAGAGTGGCTTTGTGCGCCTTCAGGCTTTCCTGGGTGGCTTTTTTGCCACCTTTGGCTTCCTTGATCTTGCTTTCGGCCCGTTCGATGGCTTCCTTGTTGCGGTCGATGTCGCGTTCGCAACGGCGGTCGATGTCGCGCTTGCTCTGCTCGGCACGGCGGACGGCATCCTCCTGCATGGAAATGGTCCGCTCGATGTCGGTGTTGTAGTACTGCGCGTGGGCCTGCGTGCCGGCCATCAGGCAGAGGCAGCAGGCGGCTAGGGTCAGTAATCGTTTCATAATATTTAGTCTCCTAAAGTTGCTACCATGACGGCTTTGATCGTGTGCATACGGTTTTCGGCTTCGTCGAAAACGATGCTGTTTTCGCTTTCGAAGACCTCTTCCGTGACCTCGATGCCGTCGAGTCCGAATTTCTGATAAACATCGCGGCCCGCCTTCGTCTCGAGGTTGTGGTAGGACGGGAGGCAGTGCATGAATTTGCATTTCGGGTTGCCGGTGCGTTCCATCATCTTGGCGTTGACCTGATAAGGCATCAGCAGGGCGATGCGCTCTTTCCAGACTTCGTCGGGTTCGCCCATCGATACCCAGATGTCGGTATAGAGGAAGTCGCAGCCCTTCACGCCGGCATCCACGTCGTCGGTCAGGGTGAGGGTGGCGCCGGTTTCTTCTGCAATCTTGCGGCAGGTGGCGACGAGCTCCGGATCCGGCCAGAGCGACTTCGGGGCGACGATGCGCACGTCCATGCCCATCTTGCAGCCGCCGACCATCAGGGAGTTGCCCATATTGAAACGGGCGTCGCCCAGATAGGCGTAGGACACTTTGTTGAGGGGTTTGTCCACGTGTTCGCTCATCGTCAGGAAGTCGGCCAGGATCTGGGTGGGGTGGAATTCGTTGGTCAGGCCGTTCCAAACGGGGACTCCGGAGTACTGGGCCAGTTCCTCCACGGTCTTCTGGGCGAAACCGCGGTATTCGATGCCGTCGAACATGCGGCCCAGCACGCGGGCCGTGTCTTTCATCGATTCCTTGATGCCGATCTGCGAACCGGAAGGGCCCAGATAGGTGACGTGGGCACCCTGGTCGTAAGCAGCCACTTCGAAGGAGCAGCGGGTGCGGGTCGAGGTCTTTTCAAAGATCAGAGCGATGTTTTTGCCTTTGAGGCGCGGTTGCTCGGTGCCGGTATATTTGGCGCGCTTGAGGTCGCGGGCCAGGTCGAGGAGATACTGGATTTCTTTCGGAGTGAAGTCGAGGAGCTTCAGGAAGCTCCGGTTACGGAGATTGTAAGCCATAATTATTTGATTCAATAGTTTTTATTCTTTAACAATACGCGTGCCGCAGGCAGGGTTTTCCAGCTGGCCCGCTTCGGTGATGACGCATTCCTTGCCGCCGTTTTCCACGAAATAGATGCCGGCCCGCACTTTCGGGGCCATCGACCCCTCGGTGAAATGGCCTTCGGCCAGATAGCGTTTCGCCTCGTCGACGGTGATCACGTCGAGCGGTTTTTCGTCGGGTTTCCGGAAATTGATATAGACTTTCGGTACGTCGGTGAGGATGTAGAGGGCGTCGGCACGGATCTGCGAGGCGCACAGGGCCGAAGCGAGGTCTTTGTCGATGACGGCCTCCACGCCGCTGAGCACGCCGTCTTCATCTACGACCGGGATGCCGCCGCCGCCCACCGTGATGACGATGTTGCCCACCTCCACGAGTTGGCGGATGATCTCGATGTTGTTGATCCGCACGGGCTTGGGCGAGGCGACGACCTTGCGCCATCCGTTCCCTTTCGGGTCTTCGCGGTAGATGGCACCGGTTTCTTCGTGGAAAGCTTCCGCTTCTTCACGGGTATAATAGGGACCGACGGGTTTGGTCGGGTTGAGGAACATCGGATCGTCTTTGTCGACGACCACCTGCGTAATCAGCGAAACGACGCGTCGGCGCAGTCCGTGACGGACCAGGACCCGGTTCATTCCCTGCTCTATGAGGTAGGCGATGGAGCCCTGGGTCTGTGCGCCGCAGAAATCCATCGGCATTGCTGCCAGGTCGAAGACCTTCCGGCCGGCTTCCTGCTGCAGCATCACCGTTCCGACCTGGGGGCCGTTGCCGTGCCCGATGGCCAGGAAGTAGCCGCGGGCCACCAGGTTGTAAAGTTGTTCGCAAGTCTGTTCGACGTTTGCGATCTGTTCTAGATATGTGCCTTTCTGGCCGCTCCTGAGCAGTGCGTTTCCACCGAAGGCGACCATTGCAATTTTCTTCATATAGGGTGTATTCTGTTCTGAATCGGTACAAAGATAACCTTTTCCCGTAATAAATCCTTCGTCCGGCGCAAGATTTTGGGTTTACAGTCTTTTTATGATATCTTTGTGTTTTCGAAAAGACTGAAAATGACGACGAGACGCCTTTGTGGCTTTATGTTGGCCGTGCTGCTCCTGACGGGGATTCCCCTGGCTTCGGCGCAGGACGATTATGCCTTGTTCAGCGACCGGGCCGAAACGGCATCCCTGCTGTATCGCGGCCATAAAGCTTATGAATACGCGCTGCTCTACAACGGTACCTATTATTGGTATGGACCGGAGTATCAGACGGGAACAGTTGTTTACAACGGGAAGTCGTACCGGGACGTCCTGCTCAATATCGATGCGGCGCGTCAGGACCTGATCGTACGGGTCGGCAGCGGCATATCCTACAAGTTGCTGGAGCGCGAGTATGTCCGGGAGTGCTCTTTCTCCGGACGACAGTTCCTGAATCTGCAGTATCTGTACGGGGAACAGGCTCCATCCGGCTATTGGGAAATAATCTACGCCGGGCGGGCGAGAGTTCTCCGGCGCGTAACCAAGCTTCTGGAACAGGATCTCGACGGCCGCAAGCGCGACGAGACCCGGTATGACGGTCCTTTCCGGCGGGATATCTACCAGGCGTTCGTCTATTCGGCCGATTATTGCTACCTTCCCGAAGACGGCGGAATCGTTCCGGTCAAGCGTCGGAGAGATGTTTACAACCTGATCGACAAATCCCTGCGGCACGACGTCCGCCGCCACATCCGCCAGCAGGAGACGGGCACCCGGATGCCGTTCGACCGTTTCTGTGTGGAAGTGTTCAATTACGTGGAATCGAGATGAAAAAGCTGACCCTTTTCCTGTCCCTGGCCGCAGCGTTCTGCTGTGCCCTCACGCTCAAGGCGCAACCGGCGGGTGAGGCGTTCGGCGTGTACAAGGCCGATGTGGACGAACTGATCCGGTTTATCCGCACGGAGATATCTTCCGACGTGTACTGCGTCCGCGACACGTCGGACCACAAGAGTTACACCATCCGTGTTCCGCGGGCGGAATTCCTGCAGCGGGCCTTCCGGGAACTTCGGGAGAACGGTTATTCCGTCACGGAAATCGACGGCAAGTATTTTATCCTGCGCGGCACCGACATCGCCACGAAACTGCCCGCCGGTTACTTTGACGAACGCAAGCCCGTGGTGGATACGGCTTTCCAGAAATATCTGGCCGACCAGGCCACGGTGATGACTTTCCAGAACAAAGTCTATGAGATCGGCGATCCCGATGCGGCGCGTACCGGCGGCAGGGCGACGGTCCACGGCTACGTGCGCAATGTCTCCAGCGGAGAACCGCTGGTAGGTGTGTCGGTGTATCTGGAAGACGGCAAATCATTCACCCAGACGGACGCCTACGGCTACTACAAGATGACCCTGCCCAAAGGTTCCACCAAACTGGGTTTCAGCGGATATTCGCTGGAAGATATGAAACTCGACCTGGTGGTGTACGGCGACGGCGCGCTCGACGTGGTGATGAAAGAAAAGGTGTTCACGCTCAAGGGCGCTGTAGTGACATCCGAGAGCATGTCGCAGCACCGTACCTCACATATGGGCATCGAGAAGGTGCGCATCAATCTGATCAAGAACGTGCCGGTGGCCTTCGGCGAGGCCGACGCGTTGAAGGTGGTGCTTACCCTGCCGGGTGTCAAGTCGGTGGGCGAGGCTGCCAGCGGCTTCAACGTGCGCGGCGGTTCGGCCGACCAGAACCTCATCCTGTTCAACGAAGGGACGATCTACAATCCGAACCATATGTTCGGCATCCTGTCGCTGTTCAATCCCGACGTGATCAACGACGTGGAACTCTACAAGAGCTCGATTCCGGCCCAGTATGGCGGCCGCATCTCTTCCGTGCTGGAGGTCCGCAGCCGCGACGGCAACAGCAAGAAGGTGCAGGGTTCCCTGGGTCTGGGTTTGCTGACGAGCCGTCTGCATCTGGAAGGACCGCTGGTGAAGGACCGCACGACCTTCATCCTGGGCGGACGTACGACCTATTCCAACTGGATTTTCAATCTCTTGCCGGCCAACAGCAATTACAGCGGCGGCCGGGCTTCGTTCCAGGATGTCAATCTGGGCATCAGCCAGAAGATCGGCAACCGCAATACGATCCACGCATATGGCTACTTCTCGCGCGACAAGTTCAGTTTCAGCAGGGACACCACTTTCCATTACCGGAACATCAACGGCTCGCTGAAGTGGCACAGCATCTTCAGCGACCGGCATTCGATGACAGCTACCGTTGGCTACGACAGCTACCACTACGGAATCAGGGACTCTTTCAACGAGTATGAGGCCTATACGCTCGATACGTCCGTCGACCAGTATTTCGCAAAGTTGAATTTCACGCTGTCGCTCGGCGACGCCCATACGCTCGGCTACGGCGTCAACGCCACGCAGTACGACCTGAATCCGGGGTCCTATCATCCCTTCGGCTTCCTGTCGAAGGTCAAAGGCGTGGATATGGACCGGGAGAAGGCGCTGGAAGCGGCCCTCTACCTGAGCGACACCTGGGTGGTGGATGAACATCTCTCGTTCGATGCCGGTTTCCGATGGTCCCAGCTGCTGCGACCGGGCGACACGGGTTTCCACGGCGGCCCGGAAATCCGCCTGTCGGGCAAGTATTCCCTCGATGACGTGACCAGCATCAAGGCGGGTTTCAATACGATGCGGCAGTACATCCACATGATCTCCAACAGCGTCAACGTGTCGCCCACCGACAGCTGGCGGCTGGCCGGCGACAAACTGCCTCCCCAGACGGGCTGGCAGGCAGCGGCGGGCTTCTACCGTACGCTGATGGACAATACGCTCGACCTTTCGGTGGAGGCCTACTACAAGCGGGTCAAACACTATATCGACTATAAAAGCGGAGCCGTGCTGGTGATGAACCCGAACCTGGCCGACGACCTGATCCAGACGGAGAACCGTTCGTACGGCGTGGAGTTCATGGCCAAGAAGACGCTGGGCAAACTCAACGGCTGGGTCTCCTATACTTATTCACGCTCGCGCCTGCGCGAGATGGAAGACCGCGGCGTGATGACCACCAACGGAGGCCGCTGGTACAATGCCCCCTATGACAAACCGCACGACCTGAAGGTCGTGGCCAACTACAAGTTTACGCACCGCTACAGCATCTCGGCCAACTTCGACTATTCGACCGGACGTCCCGTCACCATTCCGGTGGGCCGTTATAATTATGGCAGCGGTATGCGGCTCGTCTATTCTGACCGAAACAGCTATCGCGTTCCCGATTACCTGCGGCTCGACCTTGCCCTGATCATCGAGCCGGGACACTATCTGAAGAAACTCACCCATATGTCGCTGACGCTCGGCTGCTACAATGTCACAGGCCGGAAGAATCCGTATTCGGTCTATTACACCTCGGACGGCCACTCGGTCAAAGGACATATGCTGAGCGTGTTCGCCACGCAGATCCCTTATGCCAACATTAATCTGAAATTCTGATGAAAACACGCCATATCCTTTTCCTGCTGCTTGCGGTCCTGACGGCCGCGACCTCGTGCGTGTATGATTATAACCCGCAGATCGAAGGGGAGGGCGGCTATCTGATCGTTGAGGGGAACATCGTGATCGGCGACATGTGCAATGTCCGTCTCGACTATTCCTGGTCGCTGGTCGATACCGCGCAGGGCGACGAACGCTGGCGGATCCTCGCTTCCAGCAAAATGCATATCGAAGACAATCAGGGCGGGCGGTATGAGAATCTTTTCATCAATTACGGCGGAACGTATATCGTATACCCTGCGGGCCTGTTCGACCTTACGGATGCCGACCCTTCGCGGGAGTACCGGCTCGTGATTGAAAACGAAAAAGGTACGTATGTCTCTCCTTGGCAGAAGAGTCTGGACGCCGGTGAGATTGACGACCTTTCGTACAAGATCAGCGACGACGGCACCTCGATGTCCATCCTCATTTCGGCACACTCCGACGATCCGGCTGGAAGCTATTACCGCTGGAGCGTCCGGGAAACCTGGGAATACCACGCCGATGTCTATGCCATTTATACGTTCGTCGCGCATTCCCGCGAAGACGGGGAGATCGTCTTCGTCGATGAAAAAGACCGGACCTATCGCTGCTGGTCGACGGCGGAGCGCCCTGAGATCATGACGGCTTCGACCGTCGAACTGACGGAGGACCGGCTGGTCGACCACCAGCTCTATACGCTCGGTTTCCACGACGAAAAAATGTCCGTCATCTATTCGCCCGAGGTCGTCCAGATGCGGATGCCGAAAGATGCCTACAAGTATTGGGAGATGATGGACCGCAACTCCCGCGATGTGGGAGGACTCTTTTCTCCGGAACCTTCCGAGTATCGCGGCAACATCATCAATCTCGACAATCCGGAAGAGATGGTGCTTGGCTATGTCGGCGTGATGAGCGTCTCGCGCAAGAAGGTGTTCCTCGACAACTCGCGGATCCGTTTCTACCACAGCGCCCGTGCACCGCTTCCGCCGCCCGACACGCTCAACAGTCTGGATCAGTATCTGCCGGCGTACTGGCTGGGAAAGCTCCCTTCGGTCGAAGTATACGATGAAATGACCGGCCGCCTGCTCGGCTATGAATGGTGGCCGGCGAATTGTGTGGACTGCCGCCGGCGCGGCGGTACGCTCACCCGGCCCGACGACTGGCCCGATTAACAAGGATAATGCGATGAAAAAGACGATACTTTTTTTGGGTGCGCTGCTTTTTGCGGCAACTGTCTTTTCTCAGGACAGGGTGGTGGAACGGACATATGTTTCGACCGACCGGGACGTCTATGTCGCCGGCGATGTGGTCTGGTATTCGGCTTTCTGTCTGGATGCTTCCCGGGGGACGTATTCTCCGGTGAGCAGTGTCGCTTACCTGGAATTGCGCCAGGACGATGCCGTGGTGGCTACGGGGAAAGTCGCCCTGACGGAGGGACGGGGAGCCGGCCGTCTTGTCCTTCCCGGTTCGCTGCCTACCGGCAATTATCGGCTGATCGCCTATACGCGGCAGAATGTCGCCGAACTGGACTATGATTATAACGGATTGGCTTCCAAAACCATATCCGTATTCAACGTATTTTCGAACGAACGGGTGAAAGAAGGTGTCGAGGTGGTTTCCCCGGAGGAGTATGCTGCGCTCAGATCCCCGGTCAGAGCCGGGGATGACGCCACTGCCCCTCGTCCCAGTCTCGACCGGGCATCTCTCGACGTATCCTGGGAGGATGATACCCTGAAGCTGGTCAATCGGAGCGGCGAATCCGTATCACTCAGTCTGTCGGTCAGCCACGACGACGGCTTCCTGCCGAACGGCAACCCTTCCATCGCCGATTTCACGGCCGCCTGCCGGCAGGTCGGCCCGCGCCGTTTCGACAACACGGTCATTCCGGACTACGAGGGTGAAGTCATCCGCGGCCATGTCAGCGGGTTCAGTCAGGAGATGATTCCCGAACTGACCGGCAAGTTCGCGTTTATTGCCACGCCTTCCGACAAATCCGATGTCTATGCCTCGGTCATCGACGACGCCGGACGCGTGGAGTTCTTTACCGGAAACATTTATGGCAATCGGGAATACATCTGTGAAATCGAGGGAATCAACCCTGCGCTCAACTGTTTTATCGAACTGGAGTCTCCGTTTGTCGGCGCACCCGTCGCTCCGGTGCAGAAACTCCGGATGAACGCTTCGCTTCAGGAGCCGCTCCTGGCGCGCAGTGTGGCGATGCAGATCGAGCGCCGCTTTACGGGCGATACACTGCTGGATCCGCTGAATGTACGGCACAACATCCTGTTCGGGGAAAAAGAGGTCGTCTATCCGCTCGACGATTACACCCGTTTCACGACAATGGAAGAAATCTTCGTGGAGTTCGTGCCGGAAATGCGGGCACGCCGCCGGAGCGACGGATCCCGTGACATCCAGGTCCGTCTCGAAAAAGGAACCGACATCTCGTTCTCCGCGGCCCCTACGCTGATGATGCTCGACGGGGTGCCTGTTTTCGATCAGCAGAAAATCATGGATTACGACCCCCTGCTCGTGGAGTCGATCCATATTTACCCGCAGACCTATTATATCGGCAGCCGCTCGTTCGAAGGTATCGTCAATTTCGTGACCTACAAGCATACGTTGCCCGGATTCCAGTTCGGAGGCAGCGTGCGTGTGATCGATTTCCAGGGCGTCTCCTGGCCGATGGCTTTCACGGGCGATTCCTTGCGGGAAGAAACCGGTTATCCGGATTACCGCCAGACCATCTACTGGCATCCGATGCTGGAACTGGAACCGGGGCAGACCCTGGTGATTCCCTGCAAGTTGCCCGACTACAAAGGCCGTTTTAAGGTCGCTGTGGAAGGCCTTTCGGCCGACGGAGCGCCGCTGCAGGCCGAAACTTCGTTCACGACGAAGTAATTTTGTTCAAAACTTGTTGGCAGTTAGGAATTTTTGTCCTATCTTTGCAACCCCGCAAAAAGCGGGGCTACAAAACATAAATAATAGATTAACAACTATTTATGCCAACAATTCAACAATTAGTTCGCAAAGGACGCGAGGTTATCGTCGAAAAGAGCAAATCTCGCGCGCTGGATGCTTGCCCTCAGCGGCGCGGTGTCTGTGTCCGTGTGTACACGACCACGCCTAAAAAGCCGAACTCCGCGATGCGTAAAGTGGCGCGTGTTCGTCTGACCAATCAGAAAGAGGTCAATGCATACATCCCGGGCGAGGGCCACAACCTCCAGGAACACAGCATCGTGCTGGTTCGCGGCGGTCGTGTCAAGGACCTCCCTGGTGTTCGTTACCACATCCTTAGGGGCGCATTGGATACCGCTGGCGTGGAAGGACGTACGCAGAGTCGTTCCCTCTATGGCGCCAAGCGGCCGAAGAAGGCCAAAGCCGCTAAGAAGTAATTCATCACCTTTTTTAATTCTTTCACAAAATGAGAAAAACGAAGCCTAAAAAGAGGATTCTGCTTCCTGATCCCAAGTTTCACGACGTACAGGTTACCCGTTTCGTGAACAACCTTATGCTGCAGGGGAAGAAGAGTATCGCGTATTCCATTTTTTACGATGCAATCGACATCATCGGCGAGAAGATGAAAGATTCTGAACAGGCTCCTATCGATATTTGGAAGAAGGCGCTCGAAAACGTCACCCCGCAGGTCGAGGTGAAGAGCCGCCGCGTGGGCGGTGCCAACTTCCAGGTCCCTATGGAGGTGCGTCCGGAACGGAAAGTCTCGCTGTCGATGAAGAACATGATCTCCTTCGCCCGCAAGCGTTCCGGCCATTCCATGTCGGAAAAACTGGCCGCTGAAATCATGGCCGCCTACAACAACGAAGGCGGTGCCTTCAAGAGAAAGGAAGATATGCACAGGATGGCCGAGGCCAACAAGGCCTTCGCCCACTTCCGTTTCTAATCCTTTCCTGATCCGCGTTTGATGGCAAGAGATCTCAAATACACGCGCAATATCGGTATCATGGCTCACATCGATGCCGGTAAGACCACGACGTCCGAGCGCATCCTCTATTATACGGGCAAGACCCACAAGATAGGCGAGGTGCACGAAGGCGCTGCGACGATGGACTGGATGGTCCAGGAGCAGGAGCGTGGCATTACCATTACGTCGGCGGCCACCACGGCCTTCTGGCATTATCGGGATGAGCAATACCAGATCAATCTGATCGACACACCGGGTCACGTGGACTTCACGGTCGAAGTCGAGCGTTCGCTTCGCGTCCTTGACGGGACGATCGCTACTTTCTGTGCCGTGGGCCGCGTACAGCCCCAGTCGGAGACGGTCTGGCGTCAGGCGGACAAATACCGTGTCCCCAAGATCGCCTACGTCAACAAGATGGATCGTACCGGCGCCGATTTCCTTGCCGTCGTGGAAGACATCCACGAAAAACTGGGCGCCCGCGCCATTCCCATCTGCCTGCCCATCGGTGCCGAAGAGAATTTCGAAGGCATCGTGGACCTGATCGGCAAGAAGGCTTACTACTACGACGGAACGAGCAAAGAACTCGTCAACTATGTGGAGAAGCCTGTCCCCGCCGATATGGAGGCAGATGTGGAGGAATGGAGGGGCCGTCTCATCGAATCCGTCGCCGAATACAACGACGAGATTCTCGAAAAGTTCTTTGACGATCCCGATTCGATCTCGGAAGACGAGATCATCGACGCCCTGCGGAAGGCGACCCTCTCGATGTCGGTCGTTCCGACCTGCTGCGGTTCTTCGTTCAAGAACAAAGGTGTCCAGTTCCTGCTCGACGCCGTGATGCGTTATCTCCCTTCGCCGCTCGACAAGGGAAGCGTCTTCGGCACCGACCCCCGCAGCGGGCAGCAGGTCGAACGCAAACCGGTTTCCGGTGATCCGTTCTGCGGTCTGGTCTTCAAGATTGCCACGGATCCGTTTGTGGGCCGTCTCGCGTTCCTGCGCGCCTACTCGGGTTGTCTCGAGTCCGGGTCCCAGGTCCTCAATCCCCGTACGGGCAAGAAGGAACGGGCCGTCAGGCTGTTCCAGATGCACTCCAACAAGCAGAACCCCATCGAGCGGGTCGAGGCCGGCGACATTTGCGCCGCCGCAGGCTTCAAGGAGCTGCGTACGGGCGACACCGTCTGCATCGACACCCATCCGATCGTCCTCGAATCGATCACTTTCCCCGATCCCGTAATCGGAATCGCGGTCGAGCCGAAGACACAGCAGGATCTTGACCATCTGGGCATTGCCCTGGGCAAGTTGGCGGAAGAAGATCCGACCTTCACGGTCCAGTCCAATACCGAGACCGGCCAGACGATCATCAGCGGAATGGGCGAGCTTCACCTTGATATCATCGTGGACCGTCTGCGCCGGGAATTCGGCGTGGAGATCAACCAGGGTGCACCGCAGGTAAACTATAAGGAAGCGGTCACCAGGACGATGGTCCATCGTCAGGTGTTCAAGAAGCAGACGGGCGGCCGCGGCAAGTTCGCCGATATCCAGGTCGAATTCGGACCGGCCGACGAAGAGGTCTCCGGCCTCCAGTTCATCGACGAGGTCAAGGGTGGCAACATTCCGAAGGAGTACATCCCTTCGGTCGAGAAGGGTCTCAAGGCTGCGATGACCAACGGTCCGTTGGCCGGCTACCCGATGACGTCGCTCAAGGCGCGTCTGCTCGACGGCAGTTTCCATCCGGTCGATTCGGATGCGCTCTCCTTCGAGATCTGCGCCCGGGTCGCGTTCCGCAACGCCCTCCGCAAATGCGGTCCGGTATTGATGGAACCGATCATGTCGCTGGAAGTGGTCACGCCTGAAGATTATATGGGCGATGTGGTGGGCGACCTCAACCGTCGCCGCGGCCAGATCGTCGATATGGACTCAAAGGGCAACGCCCGAATCATCAAGGCAAAGGTTCCCCTTGCCGAGCAGTTCGGTTATGTGACCGTGCTGCGTACCCTGACTTCGGGCCGCGCTACCAGTTCGATGGAATTCTCCCACTACGCGGAAGTCCCGGCCAACTTGGCCAAAGAGATTATCGACAAGCACGGCGGACCTCGCCGTTTCTTGGACGATGATGAAGAGTAAATTGTTAAAAATTATTGATAATGAGCCAGAAAATCAGAATTAAACTCAAATCTTACGATCACGCCCTGGTTGACAAGTCTGCCGACAAGATCGTCAAGACCGTGAAGGCTACCGGTGCCGTCGTCAGCGGTCCGATTCCGCTTCCGACCGACAAGAAGATCTTTACGGTGAACCGTTCGACCTTTGTCAACAAGAAAGCGCGTGAACAGTTTGAACTGAATTCTTTCCGCCGCCTCCTGGACATCTACAGCTCCACGCCCAAGACCGTGGATGCACTGATGAAACTCGAACTCCCCAGCGGCGTCGAGGTTGAGATCAAAGTGTAATCCAATGAAATGAATTTGCCGGGCAGGCGCCCGGCAAATTTGGTCCTGTAGCTCAGCGGTTAGAGCAGCGGACTCATAATCCGTGGGTCGCAGGTTCAAATCCTGCCAGGACCACGGTTAAAAAAGCAGCCATCGGATTTCCGGTGGCTGCTTTCGTATCAGGTATTCGGATCGTCCGGGTCCGGCAGATCGGGATTCGGGTCAGGATCCGGCTCCGGGTCGTCCGGCACTTCGATGTATTCGATAGTCGTATCGGAAGGTTTGCGCAACCTCGAGACAGTCTGCCCGATTGCCATATAAAGGGTGGTCATCGGGTTTTCCTGGCAGTTGAGGTTGGTCATCTGCCGGTTCCGCGAGATGTTGAGCGTCGCCAGGCGGTTGCCGTTGCACTGGAGGGTCTGCAGGTTCTGTGCGTGGGAGAGATCCAGCGAGGTCAGCAGATTGTTCTGGCACATAAGGGAAACCAGTGCCGGATTGTTCGAGACGTCCAGCTTCTTCATCTGGTTGCCGTCGCAGATGAGTCGCTGAAGGGCAGGGTTCGATGATACGTCGAGTGAATCCAGTTTGTTGTCCGAGCATTCCAGATAGGTCAGACCCGTAGCCGAGGTCAAATCCATCTTCGCAATCTTGTTGCCGAAACAGACGACATAGGTTATGGTCGGGGTGAGTGTCAGCGAAGTGATCTGGTTGTTGTAGCAGTACAGAGCGTTCAGCGCATCGAAATATTCGATGCCTTCCAGGCTCTGGATGCCCATACCGTTTGCCTGAATGGTTGTGACGACCTTGGCTTCGCTCCGGGACAGGACTCCGTCGTGGTTGGTGTCGAAGTTGTCGTACACATACGTCCGGAAGGCAGCGTCGGGGAACACCGGCGCCTTCAAAACCGTGAAGCGGGCCGTGTCAGTCAGGCCGTTGACCGTGCTTGCTACGACATAGCCGGATCCTTCGCCGGTCGGAGTGACGACGCCCTGTGCATTGACCGTAATGACGGCGTCGTCGGATGTCGTCCAGACGATGGTCTTGTCCGTAGCATCTTCAGGGGTGATTGTCGCGTTCAGATTGTGGACTTCGCCGACATATACCTCCAGTTCTTTCGGCTCAAGCGTGATACCGGTAATTACGACAGGCGGGATGACGGTGACCTGGCAGGTCGCGCTCTTGCCTCCGGCGGATGCCGTGATGGTACAGTTGCCCAGCGCATGCGTCGAAACGACACCGCCCTGCGTCACAGTGGCGATGGTTTCGTCGCTGCTGGACCAGGTGACGGTCTTGTCGTGGGCGTCGGCCGGGAAGACCGTAGCGACCAGCGTGACCGTACTGTCGAGGAATACCTGGCAACTTGCCGGCTCAACCGTGACACGAGAGACAGGTGTCAGTACGGTGACCTGGCAGGTCGCGCTCTTGCCTCCGGCCGTAGCCGTGATGGTGCAGGTTCCCGCAGAGAGGGCGTGAACGGTTCCGTCACCCGACATATCGGCGATAAGTTCGTTGCTGCTGGTCCAGGTGACGGTCTTGTCGGTGGCATTTTCCGGCAGGACCGTGGCGGTAAGCCTGGTACTCTCGCCGATATAGATTGTAATGGCTTCCTTATCGAGGGTGACACTGCTGACCGGCATCGTGACGGTGACCTGGCAGCTTGCACTGTAGCCGCTGGCCGTAGCGGTGATGATGCAGGTGCCGGGCGCGACTGCCGTAATGACGCCCTGCGGCGTAACCCTGACGACCATCGGATCGCTGGTAGACCAGGTGACTGTCTTGTCGTCGGCGTTCGTCGGCAGGACCGTAGCCGTCAGCGAAGTCGTCTGCATGACGATCATTTCGAGAACGTCCTTGTCGAGCGTGATGCCGGACACGGGGACTTTGACCGTGACCAGGCAGGTTGCGCTCTTGCCGCCGGACGAAGCGCGGATGAGACACATACCTGCACCGACCGCCTTGACGACGCCGTCCTGTGTCACAGTGGCCACTGACGTGTCACCGGAAAGCCAGGTAACGGTCTTGTCGGTAGCGTTCTCCGGCAGTACCGTAGCAACGAGCGTGACGGTGCTGTCGACATACATCGTAATCTCTTTCTTGTCGAGGGAGACGCTTTCGACCGGAATCTTGACGGTTACCTCGCAATTCGCACTCTTGCCGCCGTTCGCTGCCGTAATGTTGCAGGTACCTGCGCCGACCGCCGTGACAGTACCGTCCTGCGAGACGGTGGCGACGGCTTCATTGTCGCTCGACCAGGTGACGGTCTTGTCGGTTACATCGATAGGCAGAACCGTAGCGGTCAGTTTCTCGGTTTCGTGGATCCAGAGATTCAGTTTGGTTTTGTTGAGCACTACGCCGGACGACGGGATGACGACGGTAACCTGGCAGCTAGCACTCTTTTCGCCGGCCGTAGCAGTGATGGTACAGGTGCCTTCGGCAACGGCTGTGATTTCACCGCTGGCAGATACCCGGACGATCCTGTCGTTGCTGCTGGACCAGGTGACGGTCTTGTCGGAAGCATCTTCCGGCAGGACGGTGGCCATCAGGGAACGGGTCTCGCCCTTGTTGACGGTTATCTCCGTCTCGTCGAGCCGTACTTCATCGACCAGGATGATCTGGTCGAATTCCGCCGCTTTCATAATGCTGCTTGTCCCCCAGGAATAGAAGACGGCAATGCGGGTCTTGCGCGTGACATCCCAGTCTGCCCGCGACGCGGTGGTGAAGGGGATTGTGACGTGGGCCGTGTAGGCAACACCTTCTGAAATCTGCCTTCCGACGAAACTGGCGACGCGCAGTGTATTGACAAGGCCTCCGTCGGTGGCTACGGCTTCGAGGTGACTGCCGGTCAGTTCGCAGAAAGCATCGAAGTCGGGACACACGGTCCGGGAGGTCAGTGTATCGGTCAGGATGGCCACCAGCTGGTTCGGATACTCCAGGCCGGGTGCCACGTCGATATCGGCAGCAAGCAGCGTAAGCGACGGCGTGTAGATCCGGGTCCGGGGCAGGGCGATGCGGGTGCCGTCTTCCATGATCAGGACGACGGTATTGGGATTGGACAGGTCTATGTCCGTAAAGAAGTCGAGGACGACGGTGCCGGTAGCCTGCACGGGATTGCCTTCGGCGTTGAGCATCAACTCCGGCTCTCCTTCTCCGTAAGCCACGGTGAAATACAGGACACCCAGCGAGTCCGTGATACCGATATGGGGTGTCACGTCTTCGATGTCCGCACAGATCATCTGGCCCTGGTAACGCATCCAGTCCACATAGTCGCCGGCGTGGGCACGATAGACAAAATAACGTTTGCCGTCGGTATAGGTCTGTATACCGATCCATACGGAGTCCCGGTCGTTCCTGCCGTTGAAAATGGTGATGTCGCTGTCGTCATCGAACGTAATCCGATATCCTGTTGTCTGGTCTTCGTTCTCAACGGCCACGACTGATTTGACAAAACAGGACGAATCGGTACGGGACAAAAGTCTTAAATAGGTAAGGAGATTCTCGGTAGCTACGGAACACGAGTAGGAGATATCATTAATACCCTTTTTGGTAGGGAGCTTGATGACGGTCTTGTCGACCAGAGTAAAGACCACAAAATAAGGATCGGAAGTATCGATACTGGAGAAGACGGAAGTTCCGTTTTCTCCCTGCGCGGCACCCCATCCGGTCTTGTTCCAGGTTCTGCCGCCGTCGAAACTGTACCACCAGATTCCGTCTTCGATCTTGAGCTGGGGGACGGTTCCCGAAGCGCGGACGCGCTGACCATAGCTGTTGGTCATCCAGGTCGGCGCGCCGTCCGGGCCCATCTGGATCGTCCAGTAATAAGCACCGTATTGTTCGTTGAACTGGACGCCGACAATGGGGACAACGCCGTTGGTGCCGCTGTTGATGATCAGCGAAGAGCCGCTGGTGAACGAGATGCGGTACCCTTTCTTCGAGCCGGAACTCCAGTCGGAGATACTGACGATATGGTCGTTTTTCTCCAAAGCGGTAATCAGGCCGGAAAGGTTGTTTATGCTTTCGTTGAGCTTGTTTGCCCGATCTTCCAGTTCGGACACCCGTTCTTTGAGCAGGGAGATCCGCTGTTCAATGGAGTCATAGCAGCCGCCCAGGAGAAACAGTCCGGAAAGCAAAAGGACAAATGTCAGGATTCTATTTTTCATAACCGTTCCTCCGCGTTAATTGGTCAAAATGGTTACGACGACATTCTTCATTGAACCGCGTCCGTCCGAAACCAGCAGGTCGAGCCGGCTGGTCATCGGAGCGACGAACGAGGCGGGGGAGATGACTCGCACGTCCCATCCGGTATCGGAGGTCCGGGTGGCCTCCGCATAGAAGTCGTCGTGGGTGACGGGAAGCAGTGTGAACTGCGGGTTGGCCTGCGGAATCTGGCAGGTGAAGCTGAGCGTGTCCGACGGAGCCATCATCAAGGTATTGTCAACAACAGGGCTTGAAAGAGACAAGGAGAACGCGTGTGCCAGTGGAATATATATTTCCTGCTTGTCGCTCAGCGTGATGCGGACCCTGTCTTCCAGGACCTCTACGATCGATTTGATGACGGGATCCGGCGCCTGGGCGCTGGCCGAAACCATTTCGCCGTTGTAAAGCAGGAACTGCGGCTCCTGGTTGCCGTAGGCGATCGCCCAATAATATTTGTTGTCGACGCCGTATTGGCGTTTCAAAGAGATCTTCGGGATAAGGCCTTCGGGAGCGTCGGCCCGGACCATCTCTCCGTTTTCATCGAGGATCCAGTCGAAATCAGGGTCGTTACCATAACGGATGGCCCAATACAGGATTCCGTCTTTTTCCTGAGCGAGAATGGTCGGGATATTGGTGTTGGTTCCGTTGTAGAAATCGTAGGTTGAACCGTCGGTCAGGACAAGCTGGTAACCGATTGTCTCTTCGCCGCGGACAATGGGAAGGACTCCGCTTACGGAAACCTTGTCCAGGAAGTGGTTCGAAAGAGCCATGAAAGACACCAGATTCCTATACGTCTGGGTGTAAGCCTGCTGCAGTTTCTCAAAACTGTCCCAGGTGGGGATCGAGATCTCGGTACCGTTCAGCAGGCTGAACTGGATGTAGTCGCCCGACTGGCTGATGCTGTCGAAAAAAGATTTTCCGTCTTCGCCCGTGGCCTTGCCCAGGTTATACCAGATTTCGCCGCCATCATAGGTGACCATCCAGTAACCGTTCTCGATCTTCAGTTGCGGGGAGTGCGCCGAGGCAGGCAACCGTACGCCGAAGTTGTCGGTAATGAACGTTGCCTGCTCGTCGCCCGGGTACTTGACAGTCCAGTAATAGATGCCGTCTTCACCCAGCCCCAGGCCGAGTTCAGGAGTACCCGCATCCGTTCCGTTGTAAAGCGTAATCGGGGCGGAGTGGGTGAAACAAAGGGTATAGCCAATGATGGCATTTCCGTCGTAGATGGTTTCGACACGGGTGACATAATCATTTTCCTGGAGTTTGTTGACCAGTGTCCGGAGTCCCTGGAGCGTGGTGTTCATCTCGGCGCAGCGTTTCTCCAGTTTTTCGATTCGGCGCGTAAGGGCCTCGATGTCATTGTCCAGTTCCGTGTGGCATCCGCCCACGAACAGCAGTGACAGGGTCAGCAAAAGATAAAGCGGTATTCTTTTCATGGCTTAATCCTCCTTGATGACGGTGAAATTCCGGACGACGGTGATGGGAGCGGGCTCCGAACCGAAAGTGAAGACCGCCATGATCTTTCCGGAGCCGGAAGTAAAGGTGGCCGGTGCCTTGATCCGGATATAGTTCAATCCGGCTTCGGCGGTCTCAACTGCGTGGAATCCTCCTTGTGAGAGAAGAGCCAGGCTGACGCCGGAGCCATTGGCAACGTAGCGCAATATCCGTTCGTCGCCTCCGGGAATCTCCCGCATCACGAGGGTGTCTCCGGCGGCAAGGCCGTCTTCGTCATAAATCGAAACGGTATATTGCTTGGGCAGGACGAAACGTGTCTGCCCTTCACGCAGGACCACTACCAGGGAATCCGTATATTCAGTGACCTCCGAGAAGATCCGTTGGACAGAATCGATGGCGAACGGGGAATAGTCAAGGCCGATTTTGTAGCGCAGAATGTCGGTTTGCCCGTTCCAGGTCACGGTCCAATAGTAATGACCGTCCGAGTCAAGCATCACGTCAACGACCGGCGCCTCGATGGCGTCGCGGGATGCGGGGACTTTCTCGTCCATGAAAAGAACCCATTGTTCTTCCCCTCCTGCAATTTCGTAGGCCCAGTAATAATGACCGTCCACGTCTTGCTTGATGAAGATAGTGGGTGTGACGGAAGCTGTCCAGTCGTAAATGGAGAAGTTCTGTCCGTTGGAAAGCGAGACGGACGTGCCGATCTGTTTTCCGCCAGACTGGATTGGTTTGACCGACAAGATATAAACCAGACTGTCGAACATCGCGTCGATCAGTTTAACCTGGGCATCCACGTTGCGGTTTACCCGGTCGAAATCGTTCTTCAGCTCAAGCCAGGCGGCATAGGTGGGGATTTTCAAAACCTCGCCGTTCGACAGGGTGATGACCACGAACTGGGAACTGCTTGTGTCGAAACTCTGGAACATCGTGTCCCCATTGTCCCCGTCGGCCTTGCCGATCAGGACCCAGTCTGCACCGTTGGTTGTATAATACCAGTAACCTTCGATGATTTTCAGCAGCGGGAGCAGGCCGGTCGCGAGCATCTTGTTCCCGTCGGGATCCAGCATCCACTCGACTTTTCCGTCGCCGTATTGGACGGTCCAGTAGTAATTGCCGGTGGCAGGATCCTGTTTGCTGGCTACCAGAGGCTTCTTGCCGTCGGAGCCATTGTAGATGGTTACGGGATCGTGTTTGACGAAATTGATCTTATAGCCGGTAACCGTGGATCCCGACTTGAGTTCGGTCAGGCCGGTAATCATATCCTGCGCTTCGATCGCTTCCACCAGGCCCCGGATGCCGGCGATGTTTTCGTTGATCTCGTCGCAAAGCTTCTGCAGTTTGTCGAGGCGCTCCTGCAGTTCGTCCAGCTTCTCGTTGTACGGCTTGGTACAGGCCGGCACAATCAGCAGGAAGCCCAGAAGCAGGAATGGCCAGAAAAATCTTTTCATACGGAGAAAGGTTTAGAAAAGGTATCCCGTATTGATGTAGAGCGAGCCGCCTTTCCCGTTGTCCTGCCGGTTGAAGGCCCGCCCGTAATCGACGGCGATGATGAAATTCTTGTTGAGGATGAAACGGAGTCCGCCGCCGGCCGCCAGGTGGAACTGCTCCGGACCGCCCTTGGTGAGTTGGGAAGGAAGGAAGGTCCACGACGGATTGACGGAGACATCGGTGTAGTCCTGCAGGACGCGGCCTCCGTCGAAGAAGGCGTTGGCGCCGAGCGTGAGGTTTTGGTTGAGCACGCGCAGGTTGATGAAACGCCAGCGGAGCTCGGTGTTGAAATAGCAGACAGCCTGGCCCTGGAGCCGGTTGCGCATCAGGCCGCGGATGGTGCGGTATCCGCCGAAGCCGTCGCGGTCATAACCGGGCCCGAGGACGGACTCGAAAGGCAGTGCATAGAAGCCCGGTTTTCCGATGAAGCCCTGGACATTGGCCCGGTAGGCAAAAACCAGTTTTTCGCCGGCCAGCGGGAAGTATTGCCGTACAACGGCGTAGTAGTGTCCGTAAGGTTTGTTGGTGCCCATCCACTTGGGCGCCCATTCCATGAAGGCTTCCGCCCAAAGGCCGCGGCTCGGAGCGTTCTCGACATCGCGGCTGTCGTACATCAGGCCGGCGCGCCAGGCACTGGTCATGCCTCCCTTGTACTCGTCCGCTTCGATGAACCCCAGGTCTTTGTACCAGGCAAAGAGCGTCTTCCCGTAAGGCAGGTCCGGCGTGTTGTCGTTCGCGAATTCGTCGAGGATGAAATATTTGAAATGATAGCCGAATTTCCAGTAGAAATGTGCGGTGATTTCGCCTGTAAAGTCAATCTTCCCGTAAGGAAGCATCCGGCTCATCTTGTAGTATCCGCTTTTGGTCAGGGCCTCGTCGTTGTCGTAGTAAGACTTGTAGCCGTTGAATCCATAGAAGTCAAGGGCCTTTTCGTTGGAGAACTGGGCGGCGAAGGAAAAGCGGATACGCGGAATCAGGAAACGGTTGTCATAACTGAGCACGTAGAGCTGGGACCCTTTCGTAAACCACGACGCCTCCAGATACATCTGTTGGCGCGGGTTCGGATACCAACCCCCTTTTCCGAAGTCATAGATGTTGGCAAGTGCGCCCAGCTGGAATCCTTTGTCCTGGTCGAAAGCCACGATCGGGAATCCTCCGAACGAGAAACCCGTCTTTTCGACCTCTTTCTTTTCTTGTGCCGCCGCCGAACTTACGAGAACCAGGGCGGACAACAGGATGAATATTTTTTTCATACTTACAACTTATTCAATTCATTCAACAGTTCTTCTTTCTGCCGCTTTAACCCGCTGTTGAACAGATAGCGCCAGGAAGACGCACACCTCCTCACCAGTTCAAAATACTCATAAATGAGCAACGGAGCCGGGATGAGCACGGCCACGATAGCCAGTGCCCAGTACCATTTCACCGTGCAAAGCAGGACGATGGCGGTAATCAGCATCATCAGGCTCCATCCGATGATGAAAACGGTGCATCGGAGCGAGTTGCGGAACGCAGGGTCCTTGGACTTGCCGGCCAGATACTCTGCCAGGCCCCAGCCCGGCAGCGAGGCCGTGCCAAGAACCAGGGCGAAAGGAAGGTAGAACAGGGTTTTAAGCGTGTTCCACAGGGCGTTGCCCAGCGGCCTTTTTGCGTGGACGGCGTGCAGGCTGATCCGGGCGTCTTTCCGGCGGCGGGTGAATTCGGCGGCTTTTTCAAAGAGCTGTCCGGCTTTCTCCGGCTGCGTTTCGCGGAACTTCCCGAGCAGGCCGGCCATGCGGCGGTTTGCATCGAGCCGTTTCCGCAAATTGCGTTCCGGAATGGTACCGCTCGACAGTTTCGCCAGTTCCCAGGTCGCGGCGTAATCTTCATCGTCGGGGATGTAGACAATGTCGCGCTTGAGCGCATCGGCCGTCAGGCTTCGGATGTCGACGAGCAGTTCCTGTTCGCTGCGTCCGGGATGACCGGCAACGTAGGCTGTCACGTCGATCGGCTCGCCGGCAGTGACCAGCAGGGTGGTACGGTAGCGATAGTAGTCGCCGTATTCACATCCGATGGGCACGATATATACGTGGCGTCCGTCCTGAATGACCTTGTCGGCACCGAGGGCAACCCGGGAAAGTCCTTTTCCCAGCGGAAGCAGGCTGTGCATCGGGCGGTGCATTCCTTCTGGTAAGATGCAGAAAGGTGTCCGATTGTTGAGTACTTCAATGGATTTTTCGATGGTTTCTTCCGCATTGAGGACGCTGCGCAGCCCGTCGCGTACCCGGTTGATGGGCATAATCTTGAAATACGTCAGGATTTTCTGCAGGAGCGGCTTCCGGAAAATGTCTGCCCGCGCTACGAACACTTTCTTTTCCCGGTTCATCGAGAGCACGGCCAGCGGGTCCATCAGGGCAGCGCAGTGGTTCGAGGCAAAGATAATGGCACCTTCTTTCGGAATCTTCTCCAAGCCTTCGTAGCGGATCTTTTTGAAGGAATGGTGTATGTAGGGGTCCGCCAGGGCGCGGAGACAAGTATATCCAAAACTATCTTCGTATATCTTTTTCATCAGGCGATGATACCTATTCTATAATAAGCCGCTAAGTTAAAAAAAACAAGTGAATATTTCGCGGAATTTGGCTACATTTGTCGTATGGCTTACACGGTGATGTTCTATAATCTGGAGAATCTGTACGACACCAAAGACGATTCCGACCAGTATGACGACCAGTTCACGCCTGTCGGTGACAAGCGCTGGACCCGGGACAAATATCTCAGGAAGCTCTCCAACCTGAGCGAGATTTTTTCGTCGGTCGCTTCGGCCCACGGGGGATTCCCGGTCATCGCAGGTGTTTCGGAAGTGGAGAATCTCAAGGTGATGCAGGATCTGGTGTCCCAGCGGCGGATGTCAGGAGCGCATTACAAGTGCGTCCATTTCGAGTCAAATGACACCCGCGGCGTGGAGGTAGGCCTGCTCTATCGACCCGACAAATTCACGCTGATGGGCTGTGAGCCGCTGAAACTGGTGCTCCGCAGCGGGCGTGAGTACATCGGCCGTGACATTCTGGCGGCCTGGGGCTCGATCGAGGGCGAGATGTTCGCTTTCTACATTTGCCATTTCCTGTCGCGCCGGGCGGGGGTCGCCTCGTCGGCCGGCTTCCGCCGGGCCGGCGCCGAGACGGCGCGGGACCATGCCGCGGAACTGCGCCGGCAGTATCCCGACATCAAGGTGATGATCCTGGGCGATATGAACGACAATCCTTCGGATGAATCCCTGGCCGTTCTGCTCAAGGCACGGAAATCCATCTTCAACGTGCTGGAAGGAGAGTATTACAATCCGTTCTGGATGCTGGCCGAGGAGGGGAAGGGGACCAGTATCCACAACCACCGTTGGGTGCTGTACGACCAGATCATCGCTTCATACAACCTGCTGCCAAGTTATCCGAACCTGAAGGGTTTCCGTTTGGTGCGGACCGACAAGAACCATTATGGGGAAATCTTCCGCCGGAATTTCATGCTCCGCAAGGGGGCGCCTCGCCGGAGTTACTACGGCAATACCTTCGACAACGGGTACAGCGACCATCTGCCGGTCCTGGTCAAGATAGACAGGCGATGAAACCTTACACCGACTTCGTGTTCGACATCGACGGGACGCTCCTCGATACCGAGCGGACCGGGGTGCTTTCCCTGATGCAGACGGTACGCGAACTGCTCGGCCAGGATATGCCTTATGAAGAAGCATACAGGTTCTTCGGGATACCGAGCGCCAAGGTCTCCGCAATGCTGGGTTATGCCGACGAGGACCGTTTCGGGGTATTATGGGAGGAACATTTCCAGGAATTGATGTATCTGGTAAAGCCGTTTCCGGGCGTTGAGGATGTGCTTCGCGACCTGCGGGTGGCGGGCTTCCGGACCGGTGTGGTGACGTCGCGCTCCCGTACGGAGATTGCGTACGATCCGCATCTCGCGCAGCTTCTGCCCTATTTCGATCTGGTGATCGGCTCCGAGCAGAGTGCGCGGCACAAACCTTTTCCCGATCCGATGCTGGCTTATCTGGAGGGGGTAGGAGCGGAGGCTGCGGCTACCCTCTATCTGGGAGACACGATGCACGACTGGTGCTGCGGCCACGATGCAGGCTGCGATTTTGCGCTGGCCGACTGGCGGGAACGGGGCTGGCAGGGCATCGCCGCGGAATACCGTTTCACCGACGCGCCCTCGCTGAGGGAGATTCTGGGTATTTAAGGATTCTGCGGATTCCGCTCGCCGATGCGCTTGTCCCGGCGCTTCTTTTCCTTTCCGTAGCTCGATTTCATATACCGTTTCCACTGTTCTTCCGACAGGATCTTTTCGAGGGCCTCGTCAGTGGCGGCCATCCATTTGTCGGAGATGACCTGGTATGTTTCCGAATTGCTGGCGCCGGTCTTCCGCGTCCGGGTGACCTCGTCCATCATTGCGGGATAGTTGTACTGGAGGATGGAATCGACGAAGAACAACTGCACGTCGTCGAGGTTGAGCAGGCGGGTCAGGTTCTCGAGCTGGGTTTCGATGATCTGGTTGACATCGGGTTCCTGCGGTTCCTGGGCGAATGCCTGCGGAGCCGCTCCGGCCAGGAGGGCTGCAAAAAAGAACAGGGACAAAACGGTCTTTCTCATAACGGAGATGTCGTTGTTTGGCAAAGACAGGCTAAGTTCCTTCCTGGATTACCTGTATTTTCCGTTCAAGGGATTCCGACTTGACGGGGAAAGTGAGGGTCCGTGTATTTCCCGTCTCGTTTTCCAGGACATAGATCGTCACTTCGCCGGTTTCTTCGATGAAATCCGGGTCGGCAAAGACCCAGGTATCCTCCGAGCCCATCGACAGGACCGTGTTGACGTTGGTCGTGACGAGGATTTTCTGCGAGTCGGCCGCTGCACCGAAATACAGGGTATCGCGGGATACCTGCAACTCGGGGAGCACATATTTCTCGCAGGATGAGAACTGGGCAGCAAACAAGGCCAGCAGCGAGAGGGAGAGGATAAAGGTTGCGGCTTTTCGCACTTTCTTTGCGTTTAATGGTGCGAAGGTATGAAAAAAAACTGATATATTTGCGTTATGAAACGAATCCTGATGCTTGTCCTGGCGGCTGCGCTGGCGTTCTCCTGCGACCAGGAGACCAATTTGAGCATAGCACCCGACATCCACGCCCTCGCGTTCGGTCCCGAAGGCGGAGAGGCCGACGTGGTGGTGTTCACCAACGGGTATTGGAAGGCCACCTGCGACGATAACTCCGTCACTTTCGCCCCGGATACGGGCAATTTCACCACACCGATGCATATCGTAGTGGCTCCCAATACGGAAAAATTTACGAAATCGGCCCGCATTTCGCTGACGACCAAGTTGAACGGGAACGGCCGTACGTCCAGGATTGCGATTACGCAGACCTGCAATCCGTTTATCTTATGCGATGAGACCGAGGTCCAGCTGCCGTCTTCCGGCGGCACGGCCCGTTTCCAGGTCAATGCCAACGCCGACTGGCAGGTGGTTGATACGAAGCTTGACGGCAGCTCCGTCGACCTGGCGGTCGATCCGATGGAACACGGCCCGAACAGCGTGACGGTGAATGTACCGGTGTCCGAAAACACGACGGGTGCCCAGCGTGTCTATACCGTCACGCTGGCCTTGAAGGAGACGCCGTCCGTAAGGCTCGTGCTGACGGTCCGTCAGGCATCCTGAGAATTAAAACTATATTAATATGAAGAAATTATTCTCTTTTCTGGCTATATGCCTCTTCGTATTGGTTTCCTGCGAACCCGATCCTATCCTTTCTCTCGACAAGGGTACTCTCGAGTTTTCCGCAGAGGGCGGTTCACAGACCGTCTATGTGACGGCCAACAACGAGTGGTCCGTCGTTCAGGACGGCGCTGAGAAGTTCTGTACGGTCTCTCCGGCCAGCGGCCTCGAGAGCGGCTACATCACCGTAACGGTCCAGTCCAATACAACCTGGGCGAACCGCAAGGCGAAATTCACCATCACGTGCTCCAGCAACAAGCAGACAATGTCCCGTACGCTGGAAATCAAGCAACTTTGTGTCGTCGGACAGGCTCAGGTAGAAACCTGTGTTCTCGATCCGGACGAGAACGGCAAAGTGCCCGCCGATGGCGGAACGGTCAAACTGACCATTACGGCCAACGGCCCCTGGGTCATCAAATGCGATGCGACCGACGTGACGCTGCAACCGGTTGAAAGCACGGACTCCCGCAAGGAAGTCGTTGCGACGGTTCCCGCCTGCCCGGCTTTCGAGGGGCGGACGATCAACTTCTCGATCACCTGTGAGACGGAAGCCGGCGAAAACACCACGGAATACAAAGTGGAACAGGCCGGCGGTGTGCTGGCCTATGGCGGAGAGGTTTACCACGCGGCCAAGATGAAAGACGGCAAATGGTGGATGACCGAGAACCTGCGCTATGTCCCGTCCGGCATGACTCCGTCCGACGACGTGAACGCCGTAACCAACGGTATCTGGTATCCGGTCGTGATCGACGAACTGACGCCCGACAAGGCGACGGTGAAATTCAGCAAGGAAGCGGCCGACATCAAGGCGAACGGCTATCTCTACAACACTGAGACGGCCCTCGGCCTGAAGACCGGCGACCTGACGGTCGAGAACTGCAAGAATTACGAAGGCGTGCAGGGCATCTGCCCGGACGGCTGGCATATCCCGACCCGTGCCGAAATCATCGCCCTGGTGGGCAAGACGGCCTCTGCGGATGACACCAACCCGAACGCTCCGTATTATGATCCCGACCTCAACGGCGGCAACGCCAGTGTGGCCAAACTCAACGCCGACGGTTTCAACGCCGGCGCCTGGGGTGCCGTCTCCATCGCCAATACAACGATAGCCAAGGCTGCGCTGATGGGTGCGGTGAAGGCCTACCAGGGTGGCATGAACACGGGCTATATCGCCGGTTCGTCGCTCATCGACACGGGCAAGAACCTCACCACCAACGCGGACGGTTCGCTCAAGAACTGCCAGTTCGTGGGCTTTATGCCAAATATGAACAACGGTACGTTCAACGGTGCCTGGAACAACTATCGCAACGGCGTTTCCGTCCGTTGTGTAAAGAACAATTAAGACGATGTCCGGCCGATTCCGTCGGACGGCTTTTGCGATGCTGCTTGCCATATCAATGGCAGGCAGTTTCGCATTTGCGGCCGGTCAGAGCCGTCCCGGCTTCCGTGTAGCCGGAAAGGTGGTGGAGCAGGGGACGGGTGAGCCGGTGGTGATGGCCTCGGTCGTCATCAAGGCACTGGGCTTGTGGGCGGTGACCGATGCGGAAGGCCGTTTTGAAATCGCCGGTGTCCCGGCAGGCCGGCAGGAACTGGAATTCGACCTGCTGGGTTATGAGACCCTCGTCGTCCCGGTCTCGGTGAGGGCCGGAATGCAGGACTTGCGCGTGGAACTGGCCGTCTCCAGCCTTTCCCTCGATGCGGTAGTGGTGACGGCCACGGAAGGCGGCGAAATCACCTCCGCCTCGAAAATCACCAAGCAGACCATCGAGCACATCCAGCCCTCCAGCCTCAAGGACGTGATGCAGCTGCTGCCCGGCGCGGTCACGGAGAACCCTTCGCTGACCCAGGTCAACGCCCTGTCCATCCGCGACATCGGCAACAACGCGGCCAACGTGGCGGGCACGGCCCTGATCGTGGACGGTGCCTCCTTCTCGAACGACGCCAACCTGCAGATGCTCTCCACGGGCACGGCGATGGGCAGCGGCGAAAGCAACGTGGCTTCGACCGCGGGTGCGGGCGTGGACACGCGTCAGGTCTCGACCGACAACATCGAATCGGTGGAAGTCATCCGGGGCATTCCTTCCGTGGTTTACGGCGACTTGACTTCCGGCGCCGTGGTCGTCAGGACCAAGGCAGGTGTCACGCCGTGGGAAGTGCGGCTGAAGGCCGATCCGCAACTCAAGCAGATTTCTTTCGGAAAAGGCTTCGACCTGGGCGGGAACGCCGGCGTGATGAACTTCGACGCCGACTATGCTCACGCCTTGAGCGACGTGCGTACGCCGTCGTCGGCATACAACCGTTTCAATTTCCAGACGGGCTGGTCGGGCAACTTCCATAAAAAACTGACGGTCCACGCGAAACTGCGGGCCAACTGGTCGAACGCCACCAATGCGAGCGATCCCGACTTGCTGCTCGACGAACTGTCGCAGGAACGCGACCGCGGCCTGCGACTCAATGTGAACGGCCGCTGGATCCTCGACAAGTCCTGGATTACGAACATCGAGTATCTGGTCTCGGGCGGGATCAACGACCAGTTCTCCCGCAGCCGGGTGTACCAGGGCTCGGCAGGCCGTACGCCGACCTCGGGCGCAATGTACGACGGCGAGAACGAAGCATTCTTTACGCCGGCCCAGTATTATTCCGACGTGTGCGTGTACGGCCGTCCGGTCGATGCGCAGGCAAAACTGACCGCCCATCAGCTGGGCAAATACGGGTCGGTGACCAACCGTATCCTTGCGGGCTTTGAATGGAAAAGCCAGGGCAACGTCGGCGTGGGCAAGGTATTCGACCAGACGATGCCGCCCTCGCCCGGCTCTGCCGCTGCCTTCCGGGAACGATCCTACCGCGACATTCCTTTCCTGCATTCGCTGACCGGCTATCTGGAAGACAACCTGAAGGTTCCCCTCGGCGGCACGCTGCTGGAAATCCAGGCGGGTGCGCGTGTCGGGACCGTGCTGGCCTCGGGCGTTTCGACGGCCTCTTTCTTTGGGGTGGAGCCCCGCATCAACGGGCGTTACATCCTGATCCGCAAGTCTTCCGGCCTGCGGGAACTGGTCGTGCGCGGCGGATGGGGCATCACGCGCAAGATGCCGTCGATGATCTATCTGTATCCCGAACCGGCCTACAAGGACGTGGTTTCGTTCTACTATAACGACTTCGATGCGAACGGGACCGGCCTGGCTGTGATCACGACCAAGCGGGTCGAAACGGACGCCGCCCTGCTCAAGTTGCAGCGTAGCAGCAACGTGGAAGCAGGGGTGGAGTTCGACGCCGGTGCCGTATCAGGCTCGCTGGTATGGTTCGACGAAAAGATGACCGACGGTTACGGTTTCGCTACGGAATATGTTCCGATGATTTATAACCGCTACGGCTACACCTGGCAGAACGGGGCTCCGTCGCAGGTGGTGCTGCCTTCGGGCGCCGGTCTCTCTTGGCGTATCGGGGGCGTGACGGCCGACGGAAAGACCCTTCCCGCCATCACCGACACGACCTTTATGTCGCTGGCCCGGCCTGTGAACGGCGTGGCGATGGACAAATGGGGCGTGGAGTTCACCTTCGATGTGGCGAAGATTCCGTCGCTGGGGACCTCCGTGAATGTGAGCGGTGCCTATATGCAGGTCGCAAGCTACAACACGGCCTACACCCAGCGGCTCTACGCGGGCACTTCGAACGGGCGTACGTTCCCTTATGTGGGCATCTACGGCGGCTCCTCAACGACCTCGAACGGATCGGTGAAGGAGCGCCTCAGCACGAATGTCCGGCTGATCACACACGTCCCGCAACTGGCGATGGTCGTGACGCTGTCTGCCCAGCTGGTGTTCTTCGAATCCACGCGCAATCTTTGCCGTTTCGGCGGAGAGGACCAGGCCTATTTCAGCGAGACGGCCGGCACCTGGTGCGTCAATCCGCTCTACATAGTGGACCGTGCCGGCCGGACCCTTCCCTTTACGCCCGGGATGGCTTCCGACCCGCAGTACCGCAACCTCATCCTGACCACGAATACGGAGACCTACTATATCCGTCAGACTTACCCGTTCTACGGGATGCTGAATCTGCGGCTGTCGAAAGAGATCGGCCGGCTGGCCACCGTCTCGTTCTATGCCAACAACTTCCTGAACCTGCGGGGCCGGGTGAAGAATTCGGTCACGCATTATCCGAACGACCGCAACACGCCGCTGTATTTCGGCGCAGAGGTCAAACTGTCCATCCGTTGACCGCCATGAAACGATTATCCCTCTTTTTCTGTCTGGCGCTGCTGCTGTTGCTTCCGGGCTGTTTCCGGGAGATCCCCAGCGTGGCCGTGGTGACGGTGCAGTTGATTCCCGATCCGGATTCGCCGGTGACCGTCGATCTGGACGGGCTGGAAGTGCGTCTGCAAAACAAGAACGCCGATTTCTCCTACACGGCGCATGCCGACGCCGCCGGCCGGGCGGTGTTCGAAGTACAGCCCGGCAAATACGACGTGGTGGCATCCGCGTGGTTCCCCACGACCCGAATCGCGGTGAACGGGGCCAGCGGGGAGTTCCTTCTGCTCGACGCCGCCCTGATCGAGATCCAGCTCCACGTAGCCATCCCTAATCCGCTGATTATCCGGGAAATCTATTTCCACGGCTCCGCAACGCCGGAGGGGGCCAATTATACGAAGGATACTTACGTCGAACTATACAACAACGCCGGGCCGGGCGGGCAGACCGTTTATCTCGATTCCCTGTGCCTGGCTGCGGTTTATCCCTACAATTCCACGACAGGCAACAATGCCTGGGCGGGGCGCGACACGATTCCCATCGCCCAAATGTACTGGATGTTCCCGGGCGACGGTCACACGTATCCGCTCGCACCCGGCGAATCGGCGGTCGTGGCCTGTATGGCCGCGGTGGACCATTCCGGCCGGGCGACGTCCGGCCTGGCGCTGAACCGGGCCCATTTCGGCTGCTGGTCGGAGACGCTGCCGCGCCACGAAATCGCGGCGGGCGTGGTTCCGATGGTCCTTACGATGACGGGGCAGGGTATCGCCTGGGCCCTTTCCGTGAGCAGTCCGGCCGTCGTGGTGTTCAAGCCTTCGATGGGCGTGGCCGCCTATCAGGCGCAAGCCGCCGTCTGGGAAGATTTCGAACCGGGCAAGAGTTCCGGGACGAAATACTGGCACATTGCCAAAAGCTGGATCCTCGACGGCGTGGAATGTGTGGACACGCCTTCGCAGTCCATCAAACGTCTGCCCGGCACGGTGGACGCATCCTATGTATGGATGCGATCCGGCCACTATTCCGGCAAATGCGTCACCCGGCGCCTCGACTTCGTGGAAGACGGCGTCGAGGTTTTTATGGATACGAACAATTCGGATGCTGACTTCATCCCCGACAGCACCCCGTCACCCCGTCTGAAACCGTAACGCCATGAAAAGATTCCTGACGATCGGATGGACGGTCCTGGCGCTGGCAGCCGCTTTTGCGGCGGGTGCCCAGGAGCGCAATATGGCGCGCCTGACGCTGGCGGATACGGCGTATGTCGATGTTTCGATGGGCCTGCGCGGGGAGGCGGGTCCGATGAAAGACATTTATGCGCCAGAGCAATTGGCGCAAGGCGTGCTTGACGTCGTTTCGCAGCGCCGGCTCGACAAAGTAAGCCTCTATGGTCGTTTCGGCTATGGTTACGACTATGGGAAAGGCAGCACCTGGCGCGGGTGGATCGATCCGTATGAGACGCCGTTCATGGTAGCCGATTCGGTCCCGGGCGCGCTGTCGCTGGAACGGTACAGCCTGCAGGCAGGTGCCGGACTGCCGCTGGGCGGCGGCTGGGCGGCCGGCCTGGACCTGGGCTACGACGTGGCCCTGATGGCCAAGCACAAAGACCTCCGCAGCAAGAATACCGCAATGACCTTCCGCATCGTGCCGGGCGTTTCCTGGCAGGGCGAAAGCCTCGGTCTGGGCCTGGATGCCGGTTACGAACGCAGCACCGAACGGGTCGAGTTCACGCAGATTTCGGAAAACGTGGAGCATACCCTGTTCGACCTCTACGGCGTATGGCTTTACCACGGAAACGGCTACGCCAGCGCCGAGACGCGACGCTTCAAGGAGGCAGAACGTTTCTTTGGCGATTTCCAACTGGATGTCCGTTTGGGTGCGGCGGAGCTGCACAACAATATCCGGGCGGATTTCCGCCGGGAGGCACAGACGGAGGTGGGATACAACAATCTCCGGCACGGCGATGTACGCAGCCTGACCTGGAGCGACGACCTGTCGCTGCAGATCGGCCGGCGGCATCTCGTGCAGGTGACAGCCGCCTTCTCCACGATGCAGGGCTTCCGCCCGCTGCAGCAGCAGGAACTCGATCCCGATTCCCGCATCCGCATCTGGGTGACCTACGGCGATCCGGTGTTCTGCTATTTCCGGCAATATCATTATGAAAAGTTGTCCTATACCTATGGCTCGTCCTGGCAGCTGACGCTTGGCGTGGAAAACTGGAAGATGATGCATTCCTATACGGAATATCCGCAGCGCTTCACGCAGCGGATCGGAACCGTGACTCCCTTTGCAGCCCTTGAACTTCCCTTGGGCGAGGCGTTCCGCCTGTCCACGCGGCTGGGTTTTGCCAAGGACTACGATGCCTGCAGCGATGTGACCGCCTGGCAGCTGGCGGAGCCGATGCTCCGGCAGTGGGACTACTGGGACGGCGACAGCGTACTCGCAGGCCTGACTCTCCGCTGGAGCCGCGGCCGGACGTATATCCAGGCCGCGTACGACCTGGAGCTGTCCACTTCCGGAACGGATTACGACGGTCTGCGCCATGTCGCCGGCCTGACCGTGGGTTTTTTGTTTTAAACGACGCGTATGAAAACATTGAAGTATCTGTTGGCCGCGGCGCTGCTTTTTTGTGCCGCAAGCGCCTTCGCCGACGAGGGGATGTGGATGATAAATACCATCGACCGCTTCCTGGAAAAGCGGATGAAGGCGGCCGGCCTGAAACTCGACAGCCGGATGATCTACGACGAGGAGAAGGAAAGCCTGTCTGACGCCGTGGTGGCGCTCGCTTTCAGCTGTACGGGCAGTATGATTTCCGAAGACGGTCTGATGATCACCAATCATCACTGTGCCTACAGCGACATCCACGCCCTGAGCACTCCTGAGCACAACTATCTGGAAGACGGGTTTTGGGCGATGAACCGGGGCGAAGAACTGCCCGTCAAGGGGCAGGCCATCTATTTCCTCAAGAAGATCTTCGATGTGACGGGCGAGGTGATGCGGCTCCGCGATTCGCTCGACGTGGCGGCGCACCCGATGGCGATGCGGCGGGTTTACCGCATCATCGAGGACCGGTATGCCCGTTTCTATGAAGGCCAGGGCGAGCTCATCTGCTCGTCGTATTACAATGGAAACCGGTATTACATGGCGCTCTATCAGGTGTATCCCGATGTCCGTCTTGTCGCCGCGCCCCCCGTGTGCATCGCTTCGTTCGGTGGTGACACGGACAATTGGGAGTGGCCGCAGCATAAAGGAGACTTTGCCATCTACCGCATCTACACGGCGCCCGACGGCTCTCCGGCCGCGTATGCGCCCGAGAATGTGCCCCTGCATCCGAAGAAGACCCTGAAAATATCGCAGCGCGGTCTTAGGGACGGCGATTTCACGATGGTCCTGGGCTATCCCGGCCGCACCAATCGCTATGCTTCTTCGTATGCCGTCGAAGAGATTGTACAGATTCAGAATCCCGTTCAGGCCAGATTCCGGAAAGACCAGATGGAGATTCTCGAAAAATGGATGGATGCGGATCCGGAGGTACGGCTCAAGTATGCCGACCGGTATTTCGGCCTGAGCAATGTGCAGGAAATCCGCGAAGGTGAGATATATTGTTACAACCGTTTCAACGTAGTCGGAGCCAAGCGGGCTGAAGAGCGGAATTTGCAGCAGTGGCTCGGCGATTCCGATCTGCTCTCCCGGATGGAGCGGAAATATGCGGACGTGGCGGAGATCAACCGGCAGGTCGTCTATTTCCAGGAGACGCTGGTGCGCGGTACGAATCTTCACCGCTACGCGAATGCGCTTTTCCGAGGCGACACGGCGATGGCGGCGCGGGAACTGGCAAGTCTCGACATGCGTGTGGAACGGGACCTGCTGCGCTACTCGCTGGACCGTTTCTACCGTTATGTGGAGCGCGGATACTGGGGTCCTTACCTGACGGAAGTGTACGACCGTCGCGAGGGAAACGTCGATGCCATTCTGGATGACATCTGGGACGGACATATCCGCGATGCGCTCACTTCGTGCCGGATCGTGCAGTTCAACGAAGCGCGCGACCGGATTGAGGCGGGCGAAAGCAAGGCTTCGCTGGAGCGGGAGTACAAGGATGCCGTATACCGGATGAAGCAGGCGCAGCGGCAGCCGATGTATCCCGACGCGAACTCGACGATGCGCATCACCTATGGCAAAGTCTGTCCGTTGGCCCCGCGTGATGCCGTGACGCTGGCGTCGAAGACATCGACGGCAGGCATTCTGGAAAAAGTCAATCCGGATGACTACGATTTTTCCCTCAAGCCGCGGGTGCGGGAATTGCTGGAAAAGAATCCGGGCATACCTGTCAATTTTTTGACGGACAATGATATCACCGGCGGCAATTCCGGCTCGCCGGTCCTCAATGCCCGCGGTGAGCTGGTGGGTCTGGCCTTCGACGGCAACAAGGAATCGCTTGCCGGCGACACGTATTTCGTCGAGGAGATGAACCGCTGTATCTGCGTCGACATCCGCTATGTCCTCTGGATTCTGCGCGAGTACGCTCACGCCGACTGGATCCTCGACGAAATCCTTTGATTCCCAGGATTATCCGCCGGCAAAGCCCAGCGTAGCGGCGGAAATGTGGAAACCGGCATCCCGGAGCGGATCGGCGCAGGCAGCCAGGGTGGATCCGGTTGTCAGGACATCGTCGATGAGCAGCAGGTAGCGTATGCTGTCGGCCTGGAGCAGGGCAGCGCGTTGCGGATCGGTACGGAAGGCTCCCTGGACATTCTTTGTCTTGGCTTCGCCCCGAAGCCGCGTTTGTGTCCGTGTGTAGCGGTGGCGCCGGAGCAGCCGGGTTTCAAGCGGGAGACCCATCGCATCGGCGATGCCGCGGGCGATTTCTTCAGCCTGGTTATAACCGCGCTTCCAGCGCCGCAACGGATGCAGCGGCACCGGCACGACCGCCTGGCAACGCCGGAATTCCCGGCTTCCGGCCAACTTCAAGCCCAGCAAGCGGCCCATTCGCCGGGCCAGCTTCCGCCGGCCGCCATACTTGATGCCGTAGATAATCTTGCGATAGTCGCTTTCCGACCCGAAAAAGAAAAGCGAAGCGGCAGCCTCCACCTCGAATCGTCGTGCCAGCCGTTCAAACGCGGCATTCTGGACGATGTCCCATTGATAAGTAAGCGGCAGTTCTTCCAAGCAACTTTCACAGATGTCTGTTTCTCCTGCCGACAGAAACCGTCCGCATACCACGCACCGCCGCGGGAAGAACAACTCCCGCAGCCCCAGAAAACTCTCGTGTAAAGAAGATAAAAAGGATCCGCACATAACTCCCGCCTCGAATGAACCGAATGCAAGATAGACAAAAATGCGTATTTTTGCAAGATATGATTGACCCTCGGATTTTGGATTTCATCGGAGAGCACCACGTGCTGACGGTGGCTTGCGTGTCGCGCGGCAGCACGGACGGCGTACCGGAATTGTGGTGTGCCAATGCCTTTTATGTCTTTGACGCGCAGGAAGAGGGTTTCATCATCACCTCGGAGGCGAAGACACGCCACGCACAGTTGTTTCTGGAGAATCCGCAGGTGACCGGTTCCGTGGTTCTGGAGACGGAGGAGGTCGGGAAAATCAGGGGTCTGCAGTTCGCCGGCACCGTGCGCCGCTGCGACGGCGGCCTCTTCGACCGCTGCCGGCTGAAATACCTGAAACGCTTTCCCTACGCCGTGTTCAAAGGCGGTGAGGTGTGGCTGATTTCCCTTGACCGGGTGAAATATACCGACAACCGTCTGGGCTTCGGCAAAAAATTGCTGTGGAGAAGAGATGCTTGACCAGGGTGGGCGTGACGTAGCAAAAAAAGTGTTATATTTGTAAGAATATGTTCGACTTCATAGATATTTCTTTCATCGACGTGCTCGACGTCCTGATGGTCGGCCTGCTCATCTACTGGCTGATCCGGGTGGTCCGCGGCACGTCGGCGGTCAATATCTTCCTGGGTGTCCTGCTGCTTTATGTGGTATGGATCGCTTCGCGGGCTGTGGGGATGAAGTTGCTTTCGTTCATCCTGGGACAGGTGTTGGGCGTGGGCGTGGTGGCCCTGCTGGTGATCTTCCAGCCGGAGATCCGCCGTTTCCTGCAGCGCATCAGTTCCAGTACCACTGCGGCGCAACAGGGTGTATTCAAAAAGCTGTTCCGTCAGGCGAAGCAGGCCGGAATGCCGGCGCGGGAGCTGGAAGAACTGACGGCGGCCTGCCGGAAAATGGGCGAGACCCGGACGGGTGCGCTGATCGTAATTCGCCACGGGTCCGGACTGGGTGACATTCTCGACACGGGCGACGAGATCGACGCCCGCATCAACCGCCGGCTTATCGAGAATATTTTCTTCAAGAACTCCCCGCTTCACGACGGGGCGATGGTCATCGGCGACAACCGAATCCTGGCCGCCCGCTGCACGCTGCCGATTACCGGCCGGCAGGACATCCCGGCCCATTACGGGATGCGGCACCGCGCGGCGATCGGAATGTCTGAGGTTTCCGATGCGTCGGTCATCGTGGTCTCGGAAGAGACCGGAGACATCTCTTTCGTGACGGACGGCATCATCAAGACGATGGGCAGTATCACGGAACTCCGTCTGGCCATCGAAGATTCATACAAATAGGGGAACGGCGGGATGGTGCTGGAACAGAAAATCGGGTTTGACAAGGTTCGGGAGAAGATTTCGGCCAAATGCGCCACACAGTATGCCGCCCGGAAGGTGGCGGCTGAGCAGATGTCCCGCGACGGGGCTGAAATCATGTTCCGCCTACGGCTCACCGATGAAATGCGGCTCATCTGCCTGTTCGAAGACAGTTTCCCGGCCGGAGGATATCTCGATACCAAAGAATTCCTGCTGCCGTTGCAGGGGGAAGGCACGACCATCGACCTGCCTTCGCTCCGGCTGCTCCGCACCAGCCTCGATACGCTCCGCCGTATCCTGGCCTTTTTCCAGGACTGCAAGGACGACCTCTATCCCACGCTCCGGCAAATCTCCGCTTCGGTAGGTTACGAGCCGGAAATCGCCCGCCGCATCGAGCATATCCTCGACCGGACGGGCGACGTGCGCGACAGCGCCTCGCCGGCACTGGGCGAGATCCGCCGCAGCCTGAAAGCCAAGGAAGGTCAGGTTTCCCGCCGCATCAATGCCATTCTCGGCGCCGCCAAGGGCGAGGGACTGGTCGATACCGATGCCGAAGTCGTCGTCCGCGAGGGCAGGGTGCTCATTCCCGTGCCGGCGGGCGCCAAGAAGAAGCTGCCCGGCATCGTCTTCGACGAATCGGCCAGCGGCAAGACGGCGTTCGTCGAGCCGCTCGAGATCATCGAACTGGGCAACCAGATTCGGGAACTCCAGTTCGAGGAGCAGCGGGAAATCGCCCGCATCCTCTATGAATTCACCGAATTCCTGCGGCCTTACCTGGGCGGCCTGGTCGCCGCTTCCGAGTATCTCGGAGAAATCGATTTCATCCGTGCCAAGGCCCTGGTGGCCCTCGATATGATTGCCGGAATGCCGATTCTCTCGGAAAACGGAGAACTGAATCTGCGGCGTGCGCGGCATCCGCTGCTTGAGGCCTCGCTGCGCCGCGAAAAGAAAGAAATCGTCCCCCTGACGCTCTCGCTGACGAAAGATAAGCACATCCTGCTGATCTCGGGTCCCAATGCCGGCGGCAAGTCGGTGTGCCTCAAGACAGTGGGTCTGTTGCAGTATATGTTCCAGTGGGGAATGCTCATCCCGACGTCTGAGGTGAGCGAAATGATGATCTTCGACAGCATCTTCATCGACATCGGTGACAACCAGTCGCTGGAAAACGATTTGAGCACCTACAGTTCCCATCTGCAGAATATGCGGGAGATCCTGACCCACGCGACGGCATCGTCACTCGTGCTGATTGACGAATTCGGAAGCGGCACGGAGCCGGCCGCCGGCGGTGCAATCGCCGAGGCCGTGCTCTCGAGGCTCGACGAAATGGGCGTTTATGGCGTAATCACCACGCACTATACCAATCTCAAACTGTACGCTGACAAGAGCTCGGGCGTGGTCAACGGCGCGATGCTTTTCGACGGTGCGGCCATCAAACCCCTGTTCCAGCTGCAACAGGGAATGCCCGGCAACTCATTCGCTTTCGAACTTGCCCGAAAAATGGGGCTTCCTTCGGAAGTGGTCAAGGACGCCGAAGAAAGGGCCGGCAGTGAATTCGTCAATATCGAACGCAACCTGCGGCAGATTGCCCGCAGCCGTCGCGTACTGGACGAGAAGCTCGCCCGCATCAAGAGCACCGACAAGACGCTGGAAAGCCTCACCGACAAATACCAGAAAGAACTCGGCGAGGTCAAGGCCTTGAAGAAGAGCGTATTGGAGGAGGCCCGACGCGAGGCGCAGGAAATCATCGCCGAAGCCAACAAGCAGGTGGAGCGCACGATCCGCGAAATCCGCGAGTCCCAGGCCGAGCGCGACAAAACCAAAGTCGCCCGCGAGAACCTGACGAAATTCAAGGAGACGCTGCAGCAGGATAAGCCCAGCGAGAACGATGCGGCCATCGAGCGCAAGATGCAGCAGATCATCGCCCGCAAGGAACGCGAGCGCGTCCGCAAAGAGAAACGCGGCGAAGCGCCGGCGCCCGCACCGCGCAAGGAAAAGCCCGTCTCCCAGGAAACGCCGCTGCAGATCGGAGACAAGGTCCGTCTCAAGGACAATGACATGGTGGGCGAAGTGACACAGATTACCGCCAAATACATTTCGGTCTCTGTCGGCAGCATCATTTCGAAACTGGCGCCCGGAAAAGTCGAGAAAATCTCCAACCAGCAGTATAAGGACCGGTCCCGTACGACATTCCGGCCAGTGATCCACTACGACAGCGAGTCCATCAGCCGCCGCAAACTGGAATTCCGCCCTACGATCGACATCCGCGGACAGCGCCTGAACGATGCACTCGACATCGTGATGCACTTTATCGATGACGCCACGATGGTGGGTGTGGGACAGGTGAAGATCCTGCACGGCAAAGGCAACGGCGTGCTCCGCGAGGAGATCCGCAAGTATCTGAAGACCGTCCCCGGCGTGAAATCATTCCGCGACGAAGCCGTCCAGCAGGGCGGTGCCGGCATCACGGTCGTCGAAATGGATATCTGATTACAGGCCGAAAGCGGTGCGGCAACGGTCGACCGAATCAAGCAATTCCCAACCGAAGAACTGGACGTTGCGCCGGATGGTCTTTCCGTCGCGGATCAGTTCGACTTCTTTCACGAAGGGGTCGCGGCCCATATGGCCATAGGCTGCGGTGGGCTCGTAGATGGGGTTGGTCAGGCCGAATCGTTCGATGATGGCCGCCGGCCGCAAGTCAAAGAGTTCGCCGACCTTCGCAGCGATCTCCCCGTCGGTCAGGGCGACGCGGGCTGTGCCGTAGGTGTTGACGAAAATGCTTACCGGACGCGCTACGCCGATGGCGTAGGATACCTGTACCAGGAGCTCGTCGGCCACACCGGCCGCCACCAGGTTTTTGGCGATGTAACGGGCCGCATAGGCCGCGCTGCGGTCCACCTTGCTGGGATCTTTTCCCGAGAAGGCGCCGCCGCCGTGGGCGCCGCGGCCTCCGTAGGTGTCGACGATGATCTTGCGGCCGGTCAGGCCGGTGTCGCCGTGGGGACCGCCGATGACGAACTGTCCCGTCGGGTTGACGTGCAGGACCATCCCGTCCTGGAACAGGGCGGCGTTCTTCTTGCTCAGGCGGGCCTTGATGCGCGGGATGAGGATTTGTTCGACATCCCGGCGGATGCGGGCCTGGTCGACATCGGGATCGTGCTGGGTGGAAAGGACGAGGGTATGGATGCGCCGGGGCGTATGGTCGTCGTCATATTCGACGGTGAACTGGCTTTTGGCGTCGGGACGCAGATAAGGCATCGGGGAGGGATTCTCCCGGCGGATGCGCGCCAGCTCGATGAGCGTCACGTGTGCCAGGGTGAGCGGCAGCGGCATGTATTCCGGGGTCTCGTTGCAGGCATAGCCGAACATCATCCCCTGGTCGCCGGCGCCCTGTTCCTCGCGGGAGGCACGGTTCACGCCTTGGGCGATGTCGGCGCTCTGCTCGTGCAGGGCGGAGATCACGGCGCAGGAGTCTGCGTCGAAATGGTATTCACCTTTGGTATAGCCGATACGGCGGATGGTGCGGCGCGCCACGCCCTGGATGTCGACCCAGGCCTGCGAGGTCGCCTCGCCGCCCACGACCGTCAGGCCGGTGCTTACGAAAGTTTCACATGCGACATGCGACGCCGGATCCTGGCGGAGGAAATCGTCGAGAATGGCATCGGAAATCTGGTCGGCCACTTTGTCAGGGTGGCCCTCTGATACGGATTCAGAAGTAAAGAGATACATAATTTTAGCCTTTTTTAGAGTGGTTGGCAAGCAGTCAAATCCATCCACTGGTTTGGGCGGCAAAGATACGGATAAAATCTTATAAACAAAAAGAAATCGGGTTGTTGATAACTTGCGGAAACGTCCGCGAAAAAGCCGTTTGCCAAATCCGCGGGATTTGTTATTTTTGCGCCGTCGTTTCAAGCCTGCAAAACTATGAAACCCTACAGCCTGCTTTTATGTATGGCCGTGCTGCTTTTCGGCGCGGCCGGGTGTGAACAACCCCAACCCGAACCTGAAAAGATTACCGTTTCGGTTTCTCCCGCTTCCCTTGCGTTCGGTCCGGAGGGTGATTCGAAGACATTGTCCGTATCGTGCAACGGTGCCTGGTCTGTCAGCGTGGGAGGCGGCTGGATTGAGACCTCCATCTTGTCCGGTATCGGAAACGCATCCGTTGAAGTGACGGTTCCCGCCAATTCGGGTGACGCCCGCGAAGGTTCTCTCGAATTCCGCGCCGCTGACAATTCCGTCAAGGTCACCGTAACCCAAAGCGCCCTTTCGATTACGGATATTGCGAGCGTCCGTGCGCTCTATAAGGGCTCCGACGTGACGATAGCGGACCCGACCCTGATCAAGGGTACAGTCGTGAGCAACTTCCGCAGCATTTCCAACGGGGGTCTTGAAAACTATACCTCACAGAAAACGATCGTCATCCAGGACGCCACGGGCGGCCTGCAGTTTTTCTGTACGGACGACAATTCGCAATTCGCCTTCGGTGACATCGTCCAGGTCGACCTGACCGGCCAGAAACTTTCGATTTATGGGAGTACTCTCCAGATCAACGGCCTTCCGCTTGGCAAGATTACCAAGGTCGGGAGCGAGACCCCGTCGGCCAAAGCCGTGACCATCGAACAGTTCATGGCCAATTCAGCCGAGTCGCAGTATGTTGCCATTCCCGACGTGCAGGTGGCCGCGGCCGACCTGGGCAAGACTTTCGGCAGTTCAAGCGCCCACACCTCCATCAGCATGGTGTCGAAGACAGGCGAGACGTTCGTCATCTTTACCTCGAAATATGCTTCTTTCCTCGGCGAGAAAGTCCCTTCCGGCAGCGGAACAATCAAGGGCATCGCTATGAAATATGGCACCACGATGCAGATCATTCTCACGTCCCTGAGCGATGTGGCCGGCTTGACCGGCGAGCGTTTCGGCGGGCATCAGGAAGAGGCGAAGCTCGTGTCGATCAAGGAAATCCGTGACCTTTACACCGGAAGTGACACCAAGATTACAGATAACGTAGCCATTGAAGGCGTCGTAATCAGCGACTACCGCCGCGATACCGACGGCGGTCTCAACAACTATACGTCCGCCAAGACCATCGTCGTATCCGACGGAGAGGCCGGCCTGATGCTTTACTGCACGGGCGACAATAAAGATTTCGCCCGTGGCGACAAGGTCCGGGTCGTTCTGTTCAACCAATACCTCTCCGTCTATCAGCAGGGACCGCTTCAAATCAACGGCCTTCCGCTCGATTATATCGAAAAGATCGGGAGGGAAACCCCTTCGCCCCGCGAAATCACCGTGGCACAACTCCTGACCGGCGACTATGAATCGACCTATGTGGCCGTGAAGGACGTCCAGGTCCAGGCGCAGTTCCTGGGCAAGCATTTCTCCTCCTCGTCCGAAAACACTTCCATCGGAATGGAAGGCAAGGACGGAGGCGAGTTTGACATATTTACCTCTAAATATGCCGTATTCCGGGACGAAACAGTCCCTTCCGGCAGCGGTACCCTGAAAGGTATTGCCGGAAAATACGGAACGAGATTCCAACTTACGGTATCGGCGAAGAGCGATTATGCAGGCTTGACCGGCGACCGTTTCGGTTCCGGTGCTCAGATCGTCCTGCCGTATGCTGAAACCTCGGTTTGGGGAGGAGCCGGTTCATTCGACCTGGACGTTACGGCCACGGTCGGATGGACCGCCGCTTCTTCCGTTGAAGATTTCACGGTTTCTCCGTCCAGCGGCGACGGATCGGCGACGGTCAAGATTTCCTATGCCCGCAACCCGAGCGCGTCGAACAGCCGCACGGCTGTCATCACCTTCACGGGAACCGACGGTTCCGTGGCGAAGCTGACGGTCAACCAGCAGCCGTATGAGACGGTGACGCCGAGTCAGGTCCAGCCCTGGCTTGAACTGGCCGCCACGCCGGAAACGGAAGGAAAGGCTTTCTTCAGCCACAATATGAGCTACAACGGTGAGACGGTCCGCAACTATTCCTATTGGTATGACCTGCAGAACCGTGTCGCCCTCTGGGTGGCCTATCCGCTCTACCGCGGAACGACCTCCGGCGTCCAGCGTACCGACAAGTGGGATTACGACCCGCTGTTGCCCCGTTCCTACCAGGGGGCTGCCTTTACAGGTTATGGCATTGCGGGCTGGGACCGCGGCCACCAGCTTCCTTCGGCCGACCGTCTGTGCAACACGGCCGCCAACGAGCAGACTTTCTATTTCACCAACATCACGCCGCAGAACCACGATCTCAATACATATGTATGGGAAAAGACGGAAGCGCATATCCGCGGCCTGGCCAATACGAATGATACCCTCTATGTGGTAACGGGCTGTGTGTTGCAGACGGCTGCCGATCCGGAAATCAAGTACATCAAGGACAACGAAGGAAAGAACGTGGCGATACCGAAAGCCTATTTCAAGGTTGTCCTCAAATACAAGCCGGGTGAGGGCAACAACGGCTATGCGGCCATCGGCTTCTGGTTCGAGAACCGCAGCTACGGCGACGTGAACCTCAACCGTTCCTATGCGCGCAGCGTCGATGAAATCGAAAGGCTCACGGGATTCGATTTCTTCTGCAACCTGGATGACAGTATCGAAGCGGCGGTGGAGGCGTCCTTCACCGGCTCCCTGTGGGGACTATAGCGTCATTCCCGGCCTGACCGGGAATCTTTAACGAAACAAACTATTTACTATATCAATTTTAATTAACCACAAACAAACAAATGAAAAAAACAATCAAACGTTTTCTGGCTGTTGCAGCTTTCCTGATGATGATTGTTCCGGCTTATGCCCAGGTGACCACCTCGAGCCTCGCCGGCCAGATCGTCGATGAAGGCGGCGAGCCTCTCATCGGTGCGGCCGTGATCGCAGTGCACACTCCTTCCGGCACGCAGTATTATGCGGTGACCAACGAAGACGGACGCTATGCCATCCAGGGTATGCGTACCGGCGGTCCGTATGAGGTGAGCTACTCCCTCATCGGCTGCCAGACCGTCGTCATCCCCGACATCGTCCTCTCGCTGGCCGAAACCTACCAGCAGAACGTGGTGCTGAAGACAGCCACCGAGCTTCTTTCCGAAGCCATCGTGGTCGCTTCCGCCTCTTCGAAGTTCTCGACCGAGAAGACCGGCGCCGCCACCAACATCAACAACTCCCAGATCGTCAATCTGCCGAGCGTCAGCCGCGGCATCACCGACGTGACCCGCCTGTCGCCTTATGGCGGCAACGGAATGAGCTTTGCCGGCAGCGACGGCCGTCTTGCCAACTTCACCGTTGACGGTGCGAACTTCAACAACAACTTCGGTCTGAGTTCCAACCTGCCGGGCGGCGGCAACCCGATCTCCATCGATGCCATCGAAGAGCTCCAGGTCGTGATCTCGCCCTACGACGTACGTCAGACCAACTTCATCGGCGGTGGTGTGAACGCCATCACCAAATCGGGTACCAATACCTTCAAGGGCAGCGCCTACGTCTATCACCGCAACGAGAACCTGCGCGGCGATACCGTTGACGGCGAACAGATCAGCGGCGCCCGCAACAAGGACCGCAGCACGACCTACGGCTTCACCCTGGGCGGCCCGATCGTGAAAAACAAACTCTTCTTCTTCGTCAATGCCGAGTATTCGAAGGTCCCGACGGTCGTCAACCGCTGGCGCGGTTCCGCGAACGGTGTGGCCGACGCCACCAACTATGTGTCGCGCACCAAACTTTCCGACCTGCAGCGCGTCTCCGAGTACGTGAAGAGCAAATATGGCTATGACACGGGTTCCTGGACGGATTTCCCGGCCGATGAGAACAATATGAAGATCCTGGCCCGCATCGACTGGAACATCAACCAGCAGCACAAACTGGCCCTCCGTTACAACTATACCAAGAACAATGTGTGGAACTCGCCCAACGGTTCCTCGATGGACGGCGGCACCCGTATGTCCGGCGCCCGTATGTCGCAGTATTCGATGTCCTTCGCCAATGCGATGTATTCGATGCAGAATCTCGTGAGCACCTGGTCACTTGACCTGAACAGCCGTTTGAGCGACAACCTCTCGAACCAGTTCCTGGCTACGTTCTCGAAACTCGATGACGTGCGCGGTACGAACTCCGAGGAATTCCCGTTCATCGACATCCTCGACGACACCCAGAGCAACAACTATATGGCCCTCGGTTATGAGCTGTTCACCTGGAATAACGCCGTCCACAACACCATCGCCAACGTGAAGGACGATATCACCTGGTACAAAGGCGCCCACAAAGTGACCGCCGGTGTCAGCTACGAGTATCAGATGGCCGACAACCAGTATATGCGTAACGGTACGGGTTACTATCGCTACAACTCCGTGGACGACTTCCTCGCCGGTGCCACCCCGCAGGTGGTCTGTCTGACCTACGGTTACGACGGTGAAAAGTATCCGGCCGCCCGCGTCCAGTTCCACAAAGCCGGTGTCTATGCCCAGGACGATTGGAACGTGACCGACCGCTTCAAACTGACCTACGGTGTCCGTATCGACGGCCTGTTCTTCGACAACGGCGACCTGATGACCAACAATGCCATCCTGGAGAAGACCTATTACCCGCGCGTCTACAATTATGAGGCGACCCATATCGATACCGGCAAATGGCCGACCTCGAAGGTGACCTTCTCGCCGCGCGTGGGCTTCAGCTGGGACGTCTTCGGCGACAAGAGCCTGAAGGTGCGTGGCGGTACGGGCCTCTTCTCCGGCCGTCTCCCGCTCGTGTTCTTCACCAATATGCCGACCAACGGCGGTATGGTGCAGTACCAGGCGCAGATCAACGCCAAGAACGCCGCCGCCAAGGGCTTCTCGATGGACGTGTTCAAGGGCGGTCTGGTGACCGATTCCAACGGCAAGGCTACGATCGACGCCCTCTACAACAAACTCCTCGGCCTCGGTTATCCGAGCACCGTGAAACCGGAAGACGGTACGGTTCCTTCCGCCGTCAACGGTGTGGATCCCCGCTTCAAGATGCCGCAGGTCTGGAAGAGCTCGCTGGCATTCGACTTCAGCTTCCCGACCTCCTTCCCGTTCACCTTCTCGGCTGAGGGTATCTTCAACAAGACCATCAACGCCGTGGCCATCTCCGACTGGAGCATGAAGGATGTGGCTGGTTTCGCCCGTTTCAACGGCGCCGACAACCGCCCGATCTATCCGACCGGCTTCCGCTATGACACCAAGGCCTTCGTCCTGGAGAACACCGACAAGGGTTACGGCTGGTCCGCCAGTGCGCAGATCAATGTCCGCCCGATCGAGAGCCTGAGCTTCATGGCCGCCTACACGCACACCGTGAACAAGGAAATCACCGGTATGCCGGGTTCCGCCGCCGAGTCGGCCTTCACCTATGTGCCGACCAACGAAGGCCCGAACTACATCAAGCTCCACAACTCGCAGTATGTGACGCCCGACCGTGTGGTCGCTTCGCTCACGCACCACGACAAGGGCGGCAACCACTACAGCTTCATCTATGAGGCCTGGAGGGGTGGCTACAACTACAGCTATATGACCACCAATGACATGAACGGTGACGGCTACAACTACGACGCCCTCTATATCCCGACGGATGAGGAAGTCGCCTCCCGTGCTTTCCGTTTCGTTTCGGCCGACGACCAGACCCGCTTCATGGACTATGTGCATAAGGATAAGTACCTGGCTACCCACCAGGGCCAGTATGCCGAGGGTTACAGCGTGTACAGCCCGTGGGTCCACCGTGTGGACTTCAGCTACAAGCACGACTTCACCGTCAAGTGCGGCAACAACACCAACATCCTGCAGCTCTGCCTTGACCTGAAGAACGTCCTCAACCTGTTCAACTCGAGCTGGGGCGTGAGCAAGTACCTCAACCCGGCCATCGGTTCCGACGCCCGCATCCTCAAGTACGAAGGCGTAGACGCCGAGGGTTATCCGACCTTCTCGACGCCGGCTGCCGTCAGCGGCAACACCGAGATCTTCGTCCCGAACCACGGCATCGGCCAGTGCTGGTATGCTTCCGTGGGTATCAAATATCTGTTCAACTAATTAGAAAGACCGCGATATGAAAATCAAGAATATCCTTGTTTCCTTCGTTGCCGTCCTCGCTCTGGCTCTCGGTTGCGACCAGATTGAACCCGACCACTATCTGAGCGAGGTCAAGGTTTCCACTTCCTATGTGGCCATCAGCATGGACGGCGGCTCTACGCCTGTCACGGTCGATGCCAACGGCAGCTGGACCATCACCGGTGCGCCCTCCTGGCTCACCGTCAGCCCGGCTTCGGGTGGAGCCGGTTCCACGACCGTCACCTTCTCGGCGGCCAAGACTCTCGACGGCCGTACGGCCGAACTTGCCCTTGCCTGCGAGGGAAAAACCCAGAACATCAATGTGATCCAGGGCCTGGCCGTTGTCTCTCCCGCTACCTGCAAAGAGGTCATTGCCGGTCCCGACAGCAAGACTTATCTGGTTACCGGTGTCGTGACGTCCATTGCCAACGACCAGTATGGCAACTGGTATCTGAACGACGGTACGGGTGAGATCTATATCTATGGTACCGTTAATTCCTCCGGCGCCTATCCGAAGGATTCCGGCGGATGGGGCAAGTCGCCGTTCGACTTCTCCGTGGGCGATGAAATCACGGTCCAGGGCCCGAAGACCACCTACAACGGTACGGTCGAGCTGGTCGACGTGACGGTCGTCAAGCTCAACAAGTCGCTCATCAAGGTGGCCGAGACCGATCCGGAAGATGCCAAACTTCCGCTCGAAGGAGGCAACTTCACCGTGAAACTCGACAACAAGGGCACCGGTGTCTATGTCGAGGTTCCGGCAGCCGCCCAGGAGTGGCTCTCCATTTCCTCGATCAGCGGCAATACCGTGGTCTTCAAGGTGGCTCCCAACGCCGGCGGCGACCGCAACACCAAGCTGGTGTTCAAGACCAAGAGCGGCGGCAAGGAATACAGCACCGAGCAGTCCCTTTTCCAGAAAGGTTCGATCCTCGCCGTGAGCGTGGCCGAGTTCCTCGCAGCCCCGATCGATGATACCCAGTATCGTATGAGCGGTGTCATCTCGGCGGCCTATCCCAGCGACAAGCAGGGCAAGAGCTTCTATATCAAGGACTGGTCGGGCGAGACGCTCGTCTATCGTGCCGAGAACTTCAAGGATACCGGACTCAAGGTGGGTGACATTGTGACGGTCGTCGGCAAACGCGGCGCCTACAACAACAATCCCCAGATGGTTTCCGGTACGGTTGAGACTGTCATTGCCAACGTGGAAGAGATCAGCATCGCCGACTTCCTGACCAAGCCGGACGACAAGAACAAGTACTATATGGTGACAGGTACGATCAAAGACCTGCTCGGCTCCGACGGCAAGGAGAATGTCTACGGCAACCTCCATATGACGGACGGCACGAACGAACTGTATGTCTATGGCTGCTATCCGGGCTACGGCGCCACGGGTGACAACCGGAAGAATTTCATCGCCAACGCCGGTATCCACGTGGGTGACCAGCTGACGATGATCGGTTACAAGGATACCTATAAGGGTCTCATCGAACTCTGCGGCGGTATCTACTTCAGCCACACGCCGGCGAACTAGTCCCTACGCATTCTTGAAAAGGGCGGCCCAGGGGTCGCCCTTTTTTTATATCTTTGTGTCGATGAAACGATTGCTATACCTTTTCCTTCTGCTTCTGGCCGTCCCTGCGGCGGCGCAGGTGACGACGGCCTCGCTCGGCGGCCGCATCGTCGATGAAAACGGTCCCATCGAAGGTGTGACCGTGGTGCTCATCCATCAGCAGACCAACACCCAGTATTACGCGACGACCGACCGCCATGGCTGGTACCAGATGCTCGACGTGCTCCCGGGCGGACCCTACACGGTGCGGATCCATTATTTCGAATACAAGCCGCTGACGGTCCGGGGGCTGTTCACGTATATCGGCCAGAATGTCGTGGTCGATGCCGACCTGGAGGCCGGGACGACCTTTGTCCATACCGATGAAGCCGCCACGTCGATGCGCGTCGGCGAGGCGGTGGAGGGAGGCGAGGTCAGCCTTTCCCCGCTGACCTACAATCTGGTGGGGCAGCGGACCTATACGGAAGTTCCGTTCGATGTCCGGCAGGAGGCTCCGCTTGCCGGGGCGCAACGGCTGCAGGTCACGCCTTTCGGCAGCAATCGTTTCCACGGATCGCTTTATGGTTTCTATGGCTTGAATCCTTCCTTCACGTCCGGCTCGACCGGATATGGCGGCGCTACGGTTTCCACGCCGCTGGGCAGCGAAGATTTCCTGCTTTTTGCCGGTGTGCAATACGACGGTATTTCGGGGGTGACCGGATCGGGCCGCCTCGATGCCCGTTTCAACGAAGCGAACCGCCTCGACCTGTCGGGCGGAAGGCTTTCCGCAGGTGAGGCCTGGGGTGCGGCGGGATTCACGTCGGCTCTGTTCGACGGGCGGGCTTCCAACCGCGTGCAGGGCGGATGGTACGGGTCGGCCGACGGCCGGCAACTGGTGGTTTCGGATGACTTCACTTTTGCTGCAGGGGCCCAGCGCCTGCTTTTCGGCGTGCAGGCGGCCCATCTGGCTGTACCGGCACTTGATTCCACGGCCACGAAATTCGATTTCTATCTGCAGGATGCGGTCAGGATGGGCCGCCGGCTGACACTGCTGGCCGGCGTGCGTTTTTCCTTCCCGTTCGCCTTCTCGCCCCGGGTGAGTCTCTATTACGATGTTTTGGGAAATGGCGCAGTCGTGCTGCGGGCAGGAACGGCGGTTTATGGCCGACACGGCGAAGGTTCTGTGTGGAAAAACCTGGCTGCCGTCGATACACGGCTGCCGGCGGGTTTCCGGCTGACGCTGGAAGGCGTTTACGGCCAGTCCTGGCGCAGGGCTTTCTATATTTCGTCGCGCAATCTGCTGGACAGCCGTTATGCCCTTACGGCCCGGCTGGAGCGGCCGCTGGCCGACGGAATCTGGGCGGTTGCATCTTACACGCGGAGTGACGGAATGGCCCGTGACAGGATTCTCGGCGGTTTTTCCTACCGGGTGGAATATCTCGGCCGGATGGCGACGACCTTGGGCGTGCTGTATGACGGCTGCAATCTGATCGACGATCTCTCACCCGCTTCCGTTTCCTGGCAGAACGGTGTCGAGGCCCGGTTCACACAAGACCTGGGTCTGGAGATCGGCGGCCACGGCCACACGCTCCAATTAACCGGTTATCTCCGCCGCGCCCCTTCCGGAACGACCTTTCTCGCCGGTATCAGATATTGTTTGTAGATGCCCGGTCAAGCGTCCTCGCTCGGCCTAAAAAGGTTCTGCCGCGTGTAGGATTTATAGCCAGCGGCGGAGTTCTTCGATGTGCTCCGGCGGGGTGGCCCAGCTGGTGGCGAAACGGATGGCCGTGTGGTCGGGATCGACCCTGTCCCACAGGTCGAATGCCACGTTTTTGGACAGTTCTTCCAACTGCCTGTTCTCAAGCACCACGAACTGCTGGTTGGTGGGGGAGTCGAGGAAAAAACGGCAACCCTTTTCTTTCAGCATCGCCTTGAGCTGCATCGCCATGTCGATGGCGTGGCGGCTGATCCGGAAATACAGCTTGTCGGTGAACAACGTGTCGAACTGGATGCCCAGCAACCGGCCCTTGGCCAGCATAGCCCCGTGCTGTTTGGTGATGGTATAGAAATGTTTCGGCGCATTGCCGCGCGGAAAGACCACGGCCTCGCCGCAGAAACAGCCGACTTTGGTTCCCCCGATATAGAATACGTCGCACAGACGTGCGATGTCGGGCAGCGTCAGGTCGCAGGCCGGGCTCGTCAGGCCATAGCCCAATCGGGCGCCGTCGATCATCAGCGGCAGCGAGAAGCGGTCGCAGATGGCACGGATTTCCTCCAGTTCCCGCTTCGTGTAGATTGTGCCGTATTCCGACGGGAAGGAGATATAGACCATTCCCGGGAAGACCATATGCTCATAGTTCGGATCGGTGGTGGCGGCGGTCAGATATGCCTGCAGCTCCGTCGGATCGATCTTTCCCTGATGTCCCGGAATGGTGAGTACCTTATGCCCCGTGTATTCCACGGCCCCTGCCTCGTGCACGCCGATGTGCCCGGTTTCGGCCGAGACTACGCCTTCATAATCGCGCAGCATCGCCGCGATGATGGTGGAATTGGTCTGGGTGCCGCCTACCAGGAAGAAGACATCCGCATCCGGAGCCTCGCAGGCTTCGCGGATTTTTGCCTTGGCGCTTTCGCAGTAGTGATCCATGCCATAGCCGGGAAGTTGTTCAAGATTGGTCTCGGCCAGGCGCGCAAGAATCATCGGGTGTGCGCCTTCCGAATAGTCACAAGTGAAGGAAATCATCGTCTGCATAAGGTTTGTCCCACAAACTTACGGAATAATTTCGTATCTTTCCACATTCTTTTGCAATGTGACGAAAAATACCAATCATACAATGAAAAGAACCTTTACCCTCGTCTTGCTGGCCTTGTTCGGCTTGCTGACGGCCACAGCACAGGAGAGCCCGCGCTGGCTCCGTAAGAACGCAATTTCACCCGACGGAACCCAAGTCGCCTTTTCCTATAAAGGTGACATCTATGTGGTCGGCACACAGGGCGGCCGCGCCCGCCAGGTGACCAGCAATCCGGCTTATGATTCCGACCCGGTGTGGACACCCGACGGAAAACAGCTTTATTTCAGTTCTTATCGTGAGGGAAGCAAAGATATTTTCCTGGTTCCGGCCGAAGGCGGCACGCCCAGACGCATCACCAATTATCCCGGCAGTGAAACACCGAAAGCCGTGTTGCCCGACGGACGAATTGCCTTTACGGCGGGTCTCCAGCCCGATGTGACGTACGGAGGTTTCCCCGGCGAACCGCAGGTCTATGCAGTTGGACAGGGCGGAGAACGTCCGGCCCTGCTGAACTCCGTTACGATGTCGGAAATGAGCGTCCGTCCCGACGGGGCCATCCTGTACGAAGATTACAAAGGATATGAGGATCCGTTCCGGAAGCACCACACTTCGTCGGTGACGCGCGATATCTGGCTGCTCAAGGACGGAGTCTATACCAAATTGTCCAATTTCAAGGGTGAAGACCGCCAGCCGGTCTTCGCCGCCGACGGCGAGACCTTCTATTATCTGAGCGAGCAGGGCGGCAAGACCCTCAATCTGTTCCGCAGCACGCTTTCCAATCCGTCCAAATCCACGCAATTGACCCGCTATGAGAAAGATCCGGTCCGCTATGTTTCCGTGGCGGCCGACGGGACGCTGGCCTATTCCCAGAACGGCGACCTCTATATCCTCAAGGAAGGCGGCCAGCCGCGCAAGCTGGACATCACGGTGGTCCGCGACGAGAACGAACGTGACCTCGTGAAGATGAATTTCACGGGCAATGCTACGGCGATGGCCGTTTCGCCCGACGGCAAGGAAATCGCGGTGGTCCTCCGCGGTGACGTGTTCGTCACCTCCACGGAGTACAAGACGACCCGGCGCATCACCAACACACCGGAGCAGGAACGCGGCGTGAGCTTCTCGAAAGATGGCCGCGAGCTCTATTATGCCGCGGAACGGGGAGGATGCTGGGGCGTATGGCGCACCGTCCTGACCGACAAGAACGACAAGCTCTTCACCTACGCTACGCAGACGAAGGAAGAACTTTTCTCCGAGCCCGGAGAGACCAGTTTCCAGCCCGAGGTTTCACCCGACGGAAAATGGGTGGCCTATCTGCGTGACCGCGTGGAACTGGTGGTCAAGCCCACGGCGGGCGGAAAGGTCAAGTCCCTGCTCAAGGGAGCCAACTATTCCTATCAGGACGGCGACCAGAGTTTCGCCTGGAGCCCCGACAGCGAGTATCTCCTGACCGATTACCAGGCCAACGGCGGCTGGAACAATGTCGATATCGCCCTGATCGAAGTGAGTACCGGGAAGGTGACCGACCTGACGCAGAGCGGCTACAATGACGGCAGTTTTCACTGGGCCCTCGGCGGCAAGGCGATGACCTGGGAGTCCGACAAAAACGGCTACCGCAGCCACGGCAGCTGGGGTGCCCACGAAGACATCTATATCATGTTCTTCGACGGCAAGGCGATGACCGGATTCAACCAGGACAAGGAAGACGAGGAAGTGGAGAAACTGCTCAGCGGTAAGAGCGAGAAGCAGCTGGCCAAAGAGGAGAAAAAAGACTCCCTGGCCCAGGAGAAACCCAAAAAGATGGAACTGCTCCTCGAAGGCCGTGAATACCGTACGCGCCGGCTGACGGCCGCCAGTGCAGCCTATGGTGACCATTATCTGTCGAAAGACGGCCGTAAACTCTATTACGTCACGCCGCTGGAGAGCGGGATGGGCCTTTGCGTCAAGGATCTGCGGGAAGGTGACGTGAAAGTGCTCGCACGCGGCGTCTCGGGTCGTATCACGCCGTCGGCCGACGGGAACGAGATCTACGTGTTCTCGGGCCGCGGCATCACGAAGGTGACCCTTGCCGGCGGGCAGACCAAGCAGATCGGTTTCTCGGGCGATTTCGAGTTCAAGCCCAAGGCGGAGCGTGAGTATATGTTCTCGCACATTTGGAAACAGGTGAAGGAGAAGTTCTACGACCCGAACCTCCACGGTGCCGACTGGGATTATTACCGCGACAATTACGCACAGTTCCTGCCGTATATCGACAATTATTTTGATTTCCAGGAGCTGCTCTCCGAAATGCTGGGCGAACTCAACGGTTCGCATACCGGCGCCCGTTACCGTCCGCAGGGCGGCGAGCCCCTCGGCAGGCTGGGCGTCCTTTACGACTATGCTTATGCGGGCGACGGCCTGCGGATCGCCGAAGTGCTTCCGGCCGGCGTGCTGAACCTGGCGGACAGCGAAATCAAGGCGGGCGACCTGATCGTGGCCATCGACGGCCATGCGATCAAGGCGGGAGAGAACTGGTTCCCGCTTCTGGAAGGCAAGGCGGGCAAGAAGATCCGCGTGACGGTGCGCAAGGGCGGCAAGGATGAAGACCTGATCGTCAAACCGGTGGCCAATGAATCCGCACTATTGTACCGCCGCTGGGTCCGTCAGCGCGAGGAGATGGTGGAACGCCTTTCCGGCGGCCGCATCGGCTACGTGCACGTGGAGGGGATGGATTCTCCCTCATTCCGTGAGGTGTATTCGAAGGCCCTGGGCAAATATCGTGGCTGCGATGCCCTGATCGTTGACATCCGCCACAACGGCGGCGGCTGGCTCCACGACGACCTGGTGACCTTCCTGGGCGGCAAGTCCTATGTGGAATGGCGGCCGCGCGGAGAGTATATCGGCACGGAGCCCTACAGCAAGTGGACCAAACCTTCCTGCGTGCTGGTATGTGAAGACTGTTATTCCGATGCGTGCGGTTTCCCGTATGCCTACCGGGCCCTGAATCTGGGCAAGCTCATCGGTATGCCGGTCCCCGGCACGATGACGGCGGTATGGTGGGAGACGCAGATCCACCCGCAGATCGTTTTCGGCATACCGCAGGTGGGCGGATGGACGCCTGACAACCGTTATCTGGAAAACAGCCAGATCGAACCGGACATCCGCGTTGACAACGACCCCGCCTCGATGCTGCGCGGAGAGGATAAGCAGCTGGAAGCGGCCGTCCGCGAGATGCTGGGAACGATAAAGTAGGAAAATCGCCTGAAAATTCGTACATTTGCCCAATTATATCCAGTTTTTGCGCTATGAATTCCGACAAGATTGTGATGGAGGGTCTGACATACGACGACGTACTGCTCATTCCTGCCCGTAGTGAAGTGCTTCCCCGCGAGGTTGACATCCATACCCGGTTTACCCGGGATATCACGATCCAGGTGCCGATCGTATCGGCCGCAATGGACACCGTGACCGATGCGAACCTGGCCATCGCCATCGCCCGTGAGGGCGGTATCGGCGTGATTCACAAGAATATGCCGATTGACGTCCAGATGGAACACATCCGCAAGGTAAAGCGTGCGGAAAACGGTATGATCTACGATCCGATCACCATCGATGTCGAAGCGAGCGTGGGCGATGCCCTGCGCCTGATGGCACAGTACCATATTGGGGGCATCCCGGTGGTCGATCCCGGGAACCATCTGATCGGCATCGTCACCAACCGCGACCTCCGCTTCCAGGACAATCCGTCCAAGCCCATCCGGGAAGTGATGACCTGCGAGCATCTGATCACGGTCGGTCCGAAGACGACCATCCCCGAGGCGACCGAGGTTCTGCGCAAGAACCGGATTGAGAAACTGCCCGTGGTGGATGAACAGAACCGGCTTGTCGGCCTGATCACCTACCGCGACATCACCAAGATCAAAGACAACCCGAAGGCCAGCAAGGACAGCCTCGGGCGTCTGCGTGTGGCGGCGGCCGTAGGCATCAACTCCCACAGCCTTGAAGATGTGGAGCGCTTGGTGAGTGTCCACGCCGATGCCGTGGTCCTCGACACGGCCCACGGCCATTCGGCCGGCGTGCTGAAGACGATCAAGAAGATCCGCGAGGCTTTTCCCGAGCTGCAGATAGTGGCCGGCAACATTGCCACGGCTGAAGCGGCGCTTGCGCTCAAGGAATGCGGTGTCGATGCCGTGAAAGTCGGTATCGGTCCCGGCTCCATCTGCACTACGCGTATCATAGCCGGTATCGGCGTGCCGCAGCTGACGGCCGTGATGAATACCTCGGAAGCCCTCAAGGGTACCGGCATCCCGGTGATCGCCGACGGCGGTATCCGCTACTCGGGCGACATCGTCAAGGCCCTGGCGGCCGGTGCCAGCACCATCATGGCGGGATCGCTCTTCGCCGGCGTGGAAGAAGCTCCGGGCGAGGCCATCATCCTCAACGGCCGCAAATTCAAGTCGTACCGCGGCATGGGTTCGCTCGAGGCGATGCAGAAAGGTTCGAAGGACCGTTATTTCCAGGATATGGAGGAGGACATCAAGAAGCTCGTCCCCGAAGGTATCGTGGCCCAGGTCCCTTACAAAGGAACACTGGCCGAGGTGATCTATCAGCTGGTGGGCGGCCTGCGGGCAGGTATGGGCTACTGCGGAGCGAAAGATCTGGCAGCCCTGCGTGAGGCTAAGTTCGTGAAGATTACGGCTGCCGGTATGGCGGAGAGTCATCCGCACGACGTGACCATCACGCGCGAGGCTCCGAACTATTCCACCCGCTGAGTTTGGCGCAAGAGTTGCTGACAAAGTGTCCTTGTTGAAAAATCGATGAGAATGAAAAAGATACTGACGGCCGTGGTCCTGTTTTCCGCGCTCTTCGGAGCCCGGGCCCAACAGTACGGCGGTGTGGTTGAAAAATCCGTCGCCCTGGTGGGCAACGATATCGTGATGCTTTCTGAAATCGAGGCCGAAGCCCAGATGATGCGGGCCCGCGGCCTGGCTGTCGACAAGAGCGCCCGTTGCGAGATCCTGGAGAATTTCCTGGTATCGAAGCTCTTTCTGACCCAGGCCAAGCTGGACTCGCTGACCGTGTCCGACGCCCAGGTGGAAGCCGCGCTCGACCAGCGGATCAATGAGGTCATGACGACCCTCGGCGGCGAGCAGAAGACCGAAGAATATTTCGGCAAACCGATCTACAAACTCCGCCAGGAGTGGCGTTCGGCCCTGAGCGACCAGTCGCTGATCCAGGAGAAACAGCGCGAGGTGGCTTCCGATATTCCCAAGGTCACACCGCGCGACATCAAGAAGTATTGCGAAGATACCCCGGTAGAAGATCTGCCGATGGTCAGTACCAAGTATCGGATCCGCCAGATCGGCATATATCCCGACAAGGAAGCGGCTGAACTGGCCGTGAAGGAACAGCTCATCGGTCTTCGCGAAAGGATCGTTGCCGGCGAAAAATTCGCCACCCTGGCGCGTCTCTATTCCCAGGACCCGGGCAGCGTGAGCAAGGGCGGTGAGTTGGGCATGGCGTCGAAGTCCATTTTCTGGCCCGCTTTTTCCGACGCCGCGATGTCGCTCAAGGTGGGACAGGTCTCGCAGATTGTCGAGACGCCCGACGGATTCCACATCATCCAGCTCATCGAACGTGACGGCGATATGTTCAACGCCCGCCATATCCTCATCAAGCCGCAATATACGTCGAAAGACCGGGACAAAGCTTTCAATAAACTCGACAGTATCCGCAATCTTATCGTGCTCGACAGTATGAGTTTCTTCGATGCGGCACGTTCATTTTCCGAAGAAAAACACAGCGCAACCAACGGCGGCCTGATGGCCGACGAATACACGGGATCCTCGTACTTCGAGAAAGACCAGCTCAAGCCGGCAGACTTCCAGGTACTGCGCAATATGCAGGAAGGCGAAGTGTCCGAGCCGTTCGAGTCGCTCGACAATGAGGGCCGCAACGGGAACACCATCTACAAGATCCTCTATCTGGAGAAAGTGATTCCCGCCCATGTCGCCAATTTCCAGGAGGATTACAATACCCTGATCGACGAGGTCAACAACAAGAATGCGATGGCTGCCATCGACAAGTTCATCGAGGAGAAGCAGAAAACGACCTATATCGTCATCGATCCGATGTTCCAGGGTTGCGAGTTCCAACGAAAAGGCTGGATCAAGTAGTATGGGCCGCCGCGGCAGGTTTCTGATCGCGGCGCTGCTGCTGTTGTTCAGCAGTCCGCTGCTCCGGGGGCAAGGTTCGCCGTCGGACAGCCTTTTCCGGCTTGTCCAGGCCGAACGGGCGGAGCAGTACGAACGCTTCGGAATGCATTACCGCCTGGTCAAGGGGCATGCCCGGTTCCTGCACAACGATACCTATCTTCTTTGCGACTCCGCTTCCTGGAACGTAGATTCCCGTTTCATCGAAGCCTACGGCAACGTACAGATCATCCAGAACAACACGATGCTCAAGAGCGAGCAGATGTTCTACTGGATTGACGAGAACAAAGCCCAGTTCCGCGGGCCTCTTGTGGAACTTTTCGACAAGGATGGGAATACCCTCCGCACCGACAAGCTCATCTACAACACCAAGGACAGCGTGGCCGTCTTCGACAGCGGCGGTTCGCTCAAGAGCAAGGACGGCAATGTGATTGAAAGCCGCCGCGGCACCTACGACGGAAAGGAGAGTATGTTCTTCTTCGAGGAGCAGGTGGAACTCTATATGGATTCGATCGAGGTCAAAACCCTGTGGATGCGCTATTTTTCGGAGCAGGAGAAGGCCTTTTTCGGACGCAACACCCATCTCTGGCGGGACAACGGCTTCCTGCGTGCCGACGATGGCTGGTATGACCGGCAGCAGAAGATCATCTATTTCACGGATAAGGTGTTTATGTTCGATCCCTCGTATGAGGCCTGGGCCGGAGAAGTATATTATTACCAGAACGACGGTGCGGCCGACCTGTACAAGGATGCCCAGGTGCTGGATACCACCAACAAGAGCATCTATATGGGCGACCATCTCCAGTATGTGCCGGCGACCGACAGCACGTCCGACCGCGGACTGCTGACCGATAATCCGGCGATCGTCTATTACGGTGAGAACGAAAATCACGAAGTGGACACGCTGTATACCCGGGCCGATACGTTCTACGTGTATGCCCTGCCGCGTTGCAGCATCCCGGAAGAGGAGATAACGGAGTCGAAAAAGCGGCTGGAAGATATCATGTACGATGCGCTGGCCAAAAAACGGGAAGAGGAGGCTGTCCAGCGGGAGCAGGAACGGATCAAGAAAATGCGCGATGCGGGCAAACTCCCTCCGGAATGGGTGGAGAAGCAGAAGCAGGCGGAGGCCGACTCGCTGGCAGCGCTGGCCCGGCTTGATTCGCTGGTGACGGTCGGTCTGCTCGATTCGCTGGCGGCGGCGCCCGATTCGATCCGTTCCTCCCGACAGGCCGTCGATTCCCTGATTTCCGTCGCCTTGATGCCGCCGGACGATTCCTCGGCCGTCGCCGCCGCTGATTCCCTGTCAGCACCCGTCGATTCGCTTGCCGCGCCGCCGGCCGATTCCACGCTGATCCGATATGTCAAGGCCTGGAACAAGGTCCGGATGTACCGCAGCGACCTGCAGGCCGCCTGCGATTCGATGGTGTTCACGGAGCTTGACTCCATCGCGCGGCTCTATGGTTCGCCCGTGCTGTGGAACGAAGTCCATAATCAGCTCTCGGCCGATGAGATGCAACTTCTGATGAAAGACGGAAGCCTCGACCGGGGCAGTATGATTACCAATGCCTGGCTGATCTCTGAGCGGGACAGCGTCCATTACAACCAAATCAAGAGTACGGAAATGCTGGGCTATTTCCGTGACAACAAAATCTACCGCTTCGACGCCTTGGGCGGAGTGTCCGCCATTTTCTATATGGTCGAGGATAGTGTGATCACGACCATCAACGTCAAGGAATCCAAGTCGCTGACAGCCGCCCTCAAGGACGGAACTGCGCAGCGGATGCTCTACGTCGAGTCGATCAAGAGCGATGCCTATCCGGTAGGCGAGCTGCCCGTCGAAAAACAACGGCTCAAGGATTTCAAGTGGCGGGGTGATGAGCGGCCCGTATCCCGCAGGAGCATCACACAGCGTCGGATCCGTGAATCGGAGCGTTCGAAGTACGAAACGATGCGGAAGCCGTCGTACAGGGAGACAAACAAGTATTTCGACAACTATATGTACAAGTTGTTCGAAAAACTCGATGCGGAAAAACGGGCTGAACAGATGCGCAAGCAGGCGGAGGCCGACTCGCTGGCTGCGCTCGAGGCCGTATCCGCCGCTTTGGCGGACAGCCTGTCTCAAATGAACGCCCGCCTGATAGCGGAAGGCATAGAGCCGAACCAGGAGATCATCGACCAGATCCGCGATTCGATGATCCGCTTTGCCATCGATTCGATTGCCGCCAAGCGGCTTGAGGCACCTATGCGCGAGCAGCCGGATACGGTGGCCGTTCAGGAAGAACCGGCCCGTGATACGATCGCAGTCCGCGATTCGTCCGCCTTTGTTCCGGAAACGCCTGTAATGCCGGAAAAAGCGGCAGTGTCGGTGACGGAACGTCCCGAGCGGATCGAGCGCATCGAAAAGAAAGAAGAGGAGGTCGCCGCGGCGTCTCCCGAAACGGTGATTCACACCGAACAGTTGTCTCGTGCCGAGAAGCGCGCCCTGCGGCGTGCCGAAAGAAAAGCACGCCGCGAGGCGCGGCGTGCTGCTCGGTTAGCCAGAAGATTGGCTAGAAAGAATCATTCCTTATAGCCTGGATTCTGCTGGAGTTCAGGATAAGACACGCGTTCATCGCTGGAGATCGGCATCACGGCTTTCGCGTCGCCAGCCTTCAGGGTGTGCGTGTATGCCGAACCGCTGCGGAATTCGTGCGGGTCGCTCGCATCGCTGGTGATCGTACCGCCGGTACGCATCACATCGAAGAAGCGGTGGCCTTCGCCGATGAATTCCTTCTGGCGCTCGATCTGGATGAGTTCGGCCGTTGCTGTCACATCGGTCGCCGTGGCGTCGGCGCGTTTGCGGACGGCGTTGAGGTAACGGCTGGCATCGGCGGTGTTGCCGCCTGCCAGAGCCGCCTCTGCGGCAATCAGGTAGGCCTCAGTGATACGCATCACACGCGGATTGTTGCGGCGGAAGGTGTAGCCCTGGTCCTTGTTGCCGATGAACTTGCGGAGCCAGTATTCACCCGATTTCTTGGCACCCGTCACAGGGTCGTCGTACTGGATCATCTGGCCGCGTACGTCGTTCGGCGTATCCTTGAAGAGGTTGCGCCACTTCAGGGTCGGAATCAGGCTGGCGCCGCTGTTCGGGTCGTCGAACCACATATTGTGGTAAATCGTGTAGAAACCACCGTCCGAGTCAATATCGCCCAGCACGGAAACCAGCAGTTCGAGCACGGATTCCATGTCGCCCTCACGGCCCCAGTAGTTGGCGTATCCGTCGCCGCTGACCATACGGTACGGCGAGTTGTTGATCACGTCGGTCGCCGCAGCAAGGGCCTCGGCGTTCTTGCCCATATAGAGATAGACGCGGGCTTCAAGCAGGCGGGCGGCCCAGTAGTTGAAGTGACCGAGGTTGGGGTCTCTCGACAGCAGGCCTTTGGCCGTGGTCAGGTCGGAGAGGACCTGCTCGTAGGTCTGTGCCACAGTGCTGCGCGGCAGACGGGCCTCTTTCGGACCGACGGTTTCGGTGAGCAGCACGGCACCGAGCGAAGCGCCGTTGTCGTAGGTGTAGGTCTGGCCATAGAGGCGGGCCAGGTCGAAATAGCAGAGTGCGCGCACGGCATAGGCCTGTCCGGTATAGTCGTTCTTCCTGGCGATTTCACTGGTGCTGGAAGCGTCGCAGGCATCGATGTTCTCGATGAACGTGTTGCAGCGCATGATCACGTTGTAGTAGTTCTCCCACAGCGTTCCGAAATAGGAACTCTGGGTGGATTCGTACTGCCAGGTGTAGATGACCGCGCCGGTTCCGTCGGACATGCGCGGGTAGATGTTGTCGGCCCGCAGGTCGCCCATATATGGAATATAGGTACCATAGAGGGTATAGTACTTCAGCGGCGTGTAGAGGCCGTTGCAGGCTACGCCCGCGTCGGCGAGCGTCACCATCGCGTTCTTGTCCACCACGGAGCTGGTCGGAACGGTGTCCAGGAACCCTTCGCAGGCGGTCAGGCTGAACAGGAGGACCGCCAGGATCGCAATATGTCTGATAGAATTCTTCATATCTTTCAAAGGTAAGCGGGTTTAGAATGTCAGGTCGAGACCAATGGTTACGGTCCGCATGGCCGGCATCGTATAGTAGTAGTAACCATTCGACTTGATTTCCGGGTCGATGTTCAGACCGGAGAAAGTGAGCAGGTTGGCTGCAGCCACATAAAGACGGGCGTTGCTCATGCTCAGCTTGTTGCTGAAGTTCCGGGGCAGGTTATAGGAAAGGGTGACATTCTTCAGACGGAGGAAGTCGCCTCTCTTGAGGTATCGGCTGGAATAATAGTAGCCGCCCTGTCCGTTGTCGCGGATACGGCGCGGGACGTCGGTGTTCGTATTGGACGGCGTCCAGGCATTCAGCTGGTCCTTGGCGATGTTGCGGTGGAAGTCGTAGTAACCGTCGCTCTCCATCTGCTCCACGCCTTCATCCCAGATGTAGTGGCCGTACTTGTACGACCAGGCCATGTCGAGACTGAGCCCCTTCCAGCCAACGTTCATATTGAAACCGCCGAAGCCCTTCGGAATGGCGGTCATTCCTTCCAGGATCATATTGCTGGAGTTGTTGCGGTTGGTCGGATAGAAGTTCCAGGTGTCCTCGGGAACCGGGCTGCCTTCCTGGATCACGGTACCGTTCTTGAGTACCACGGTCTGGTCGGCGATTTCGCCCTGCTCATAGTAGGAACCCTCGGCATACATCGGGTTACCGGCTTTCAGGCGGCTGTTGCCCATGTAATTGTCTTCCTGGCATACTCCCAGATAATAACGGGTACGGTACTGGTAGAAGGAATAGCCCTGCTGCCATACGTACGGCGTATCCACGATGGATTCACCTTCCTCGGAAAGGGCGAGCACCTCGTTGTGGACGTGCGACCAGTTGGCGCCTACCGAGAGATTCCAACCGTTCTTGTTGCGAAGGATATCGAAGCCCACGGAGATTTCCCAGCCCCGGTTGACCATCGAGCCGATGTTCATCAGCGTGGAGGTGAAACCGGTGGTCGAAGGAACCGTCGCGTCGAGGAGCAGGTCGGTGGTCAGCTTGTTGAAGTATTCCACCGTGATGTTGGCGAAATCGAAGAGGATGGCGTCCAGACCGATGTTCCAGTTTTTGTTCTTTTCCCAGGAAAGGTCGGAGTTGGCCAGGTTGGCCGGATAGCTGGCGCCGTTGCTGCCGTAATTCGTATAGTTGTACACGGACATATAGCCGTAATAGTTCGACGGAAGCGTACCGGAGGTACCGTAGGAAGCACGGATCTTGGCGTCGGTCAGCCAGGACAAGTTCTTGAGGAACGGCTCGTTGGAGAAGCGCCACGATCCGGATACGGACCAGAAGTTACCCCAGCGGGTTTCCGGTGCGAGTTTCGAGGAACCGTCGCGGCGGAACGTACCGGTCAGGTAATAACGGGCATCGTAGTCATAGCTCAGGCTGCCCAGGGCGGAAAGCAGGGAATACCGGCTGGTGTAGGTGTAGCCGTCGTCGAAATTCGTCGCCAGGACCGACTGGGTCGCACCCATATAGGAGAAGTCGATCTTGTTGACGACGGATTCTTCATAGTTTTCCTCTTCAGCCTCCCAGCCGGCCATGGCCGCGATGTGATGGGCACCGAACGTCTTGTCGAAATTCAGGGTCGTGGAGCTGACCAGGCGACGGATGTTGAAGTGGTGGTCGGCCATATAACCGCCGGTGTCACTGTAGGCATAGAAGTTCGGGTGTCCGTAGAGCCAGCCGAAACGGTCGTGGATGTAGAGCCAGTCTTCGCTGATCGTCGATTTGAGACGCAGGAAATCGGTGAATTTGATTTCAGCCCAACCCTTGAGGAGGACACGGTTCTGCCAGGCGTCGTTGATCTGTTTGTCATAGGTCGGCACCGGGTTGACGGTCGAGAAGCTGGGGCTCCAGGTATCGAGGTAGAGGTCGCCCGTATCCTTATAGGCATAAGGCCAGCGCTCGTTGAGGACCACCTTCCAGATGAAGAACGGGTTGTCTTTCGAGGCCCAGCCGTCCTGCTGGCCGTTCTGGTACTGCCAGGAATACTGGCTGGTAGCGCCCACGGAGAGCCAGTCGGTGACTTTCGCCTCGGCGTTGATGGTGGTGGAGAAACGCTTCAGGTAGTCGATGACCACCACGCCCTGCTGGTCGGTCCAGCCGACCGAAGCATAGACCTTTCCCCGGTCGCCGCCGCCCGTGAGGCTCAGTTCGTAGTTCTGGGCGATACCCGTACGGAAGAGAACGTCCTCCCAGTCCTTGTAGATGTATTTGCTTTCATCCTTTGCAGGATAGTTGCTGGCAACCTTGGCGTCCACATAGGCTTCGACGCTGCCATAACTGCTCCAGGAAGAAGGATTGTCGTTGGCATAGTTGGTCCATGCCATACGGTGCATCATCTCGGTTTCCGCATCGTTACAGAGCGGGTAGTTGTCGTAAGCGAAGTAGGAGAAACCGGCGTTTGCCTTGAAGTTGGTGGTAATCTTGCCGGCTTTACCCTTCTTGGTGGTGATCAGGATCACACCGTTGGATGCACGGGAACCGTAGAGCGAAGCGGCCGCGGCATCCTTCAGGATGGTGATGGACTCGATGTCGCCCGGGTTGAGGAAGTTCATCGAACCGATGGACAGGTTACCCCAGGCCCGGTCGCCGCTGGTGGCGGGCACACCGTCGATGACGTAGAGCGGCTGGTTGCCGGCATTGAAGGAACCGAAACCACGGATGGAGATATCCGTATCCGCACCAGGCTGGCCGGAGTAGGAGGCTACCTGTACGCCGGGGGCCTTACCAGCCAGGACCTGTTCGAAGCTTACAACCGGAGCATCTTTGATGGACTCCTGCTTGACGACGGCCGCGGATCCTGAATAGGATCCTTTTTTGACCGTGCCATAAGCCACGACCATAGCCTCGTCGAGGGATTCCCTGTCGAAAGCGAGGATGACATTGACCGGAGACTGGCCGTCATACTGGACTTCCTGGGTGAGGAAACCGACCGATGAAAACTCCAGAACGGCTCCGCGTGCGACGTTGGTCAGCGTAAAGTAACCGTCGTCGTCCGTGGCTACGCCGTTCATTGTCCCCTTCACCACGACACTGGCAAACGGGATTCCGTTTCCATCTTCTGAAGAGGTGACGCGTCCGGTCACCCGGTTCTGTGCGAAAGCGGTGCAGCAAAGGAGCACCAGGATCGCCGCTGTGAATAGTTTCTTCATAAGCAGATGGTTTGTGATGTGTGAAATGATTAAGTATGAATGGTTGATTTGTGACCTCCAAGTACTCTACAAATTTAAGAAAAAAAACAGTTTGTTTTTCCATTCTTTTGTGTTATGGTTTTTTTAAAAATCCAAATTTTTATGCTTAATTTTGTATTTACCACTGGTTTTGTTGAAAAAACGCCGCACACACACTTAATCAACCATAATTTAACCAAAAAACGCTTATGAAGAAACTATTGACCATTGCGCTGATGGTGCTCCTCTGCAGCACGGCTTTCGCGCAAATCCGGGTTACCGGCAAGGTGACTTCTTCACAAGACGGATCGCCCATTCCCTTCGCCAGTGTCGTGGTGAAGGGTACGATGACGGGTGTTGGTTGCGTCGAATGAGAACGGTACGTATGTTCTGAACAACGTGCCGTCCAATGCTATTCTGGTTTTCTCCTCCATCGGCTTCAACGACCTTGAGGTCCAGGTGGCAGGCCGCTCGGTCATCGACGCGGCAATGTCTCCCAATGCGGAGGCCCTGGAAGAAACCATCGTCGTGGCCTATGGTACCGCCAAGAAAGGAACCTACACCGGCGCGGCTTCCGTGGTGAAACAGGACGCCATCAAGGACGTCCCTGCCGTTTCCTTCGAACAGGCGCTCAACGGCAAGGTCGCCGGCATGCAGATCACGCAGTCGTCCGGCCAGGTCGGTTCGGCTTCTGCCATCCGCATCCGCGGTATCGGTTCCATGAACGCATCCAACGAGCCGCTCTACGTCATCGACGGTGTCCCGACGGTGTCCGGCGACTCCGGCCAGATGGGTGACTACATCTACACCTCCAACAACGTGATGGCGACCCTGAACTCGAACGATATCGAGTCCATCACCGTCCTGAAGGACGCCGCCGCTTCCGCCCTGTACGGTTCCCGTGCCGCGAACGGCGTCATCCTGATCAACACCAAGCGCGGCCGCGAGGGCAAACCTACGGTGACCTTCCGTGCATCGGTCGGTCTGACGCCCAGCTGGGCCTACGACAACTTCGAGACGGCTTCCGCGCAGGACAACGTCGACATGTTGTACCAGATTTTCTGGGACTACCGTATGTCGCAGGGCCGTACGCAGGAGTATGCCAGCAGCTACGCCCTCGGCCAGCTGAACAGCAAGTGGAACCAGTTCGGTTACGACCTGACCAAGGACGACACCGAGCGCTACGGCCACATCAAGATCACGGCCAAGGACGACGGCAAGCTGAAACGTACCGACGCAGCCGGCAATGTCATCTTCTTCGACTGGGACGACGCTTACTTCCGCACGGCCGTCTATCAGACCTATGACCTGAACGTCAGCGGCGGTACCCAGAACAGTACCTATTATACTTCATTCGCCTACACGAAGGAGCAGGGCCGTGTCTATGTGAACGGCTTCGACCGTATCAGCGGCCGCGTGAACCTCAACCAGAAAGTGGGCAAGTGGTTTGAACTGGCCACAAACGTGAGCCTGGCCAATACCAACAAGCAGGGCTACAACGATACCCGCAGCACGGGTGCCAACTACTTCATGCAGACCCGCAACCTGTTGTGGCCGCTCTACTGGCCCGATGACTACAAGACCGGCGATCCGTGGACGGCCCGCTACGCCTCCCTCGCCCAGAACCAGTTGTACTACAACGACCTGTGGGAGAACAACTCCCGGACCTTCAAGGTCGCCGTGAGCGAGACGGCCACCATCAAGTTCACCGACTGGCTGAACTTCCGTACCGTCTTCTCCTACGACGACACCCGCGTCCGCGACCACATCTGGTACAGCGCAGAGCACTTCAACGGTACTTCGACCAACGGTTCCGTGACGGAGATGATGACCGACTACCAGAAGACGGTCTCCTCCTCGACCCTCAATTTCAACAAGGACTTCGGCAAGCACAACTTCGCGGCCCTGGTCGGCTTCGAGGCTGAAAAGAACAACACCGAGTTCATGCGTTCCACCGGTAAGGACCTCCCGGTCAGCGCCCTCCATACGGTCGCCACGGCCGGTACGCTCGACGCGAATGCCTACTACTGGGGCAACACGATGATGTCCATCCTCTCCCGTGCGGAATACAACTATGACAACCGGTACTATCTCTCCGGCAGTTTCCGCCGTGACGGCAGCTCCCGCCTCGGTTCCGCTTCCCGCTGGGGTAACTTCTGGTCGGTGGCCGGTTCCTGGCGCATCAGCGAGGAGCCGTTCCTCAAGGGATCGGACGTGATCAGCAACCTGCGTCTCCGTGCTTCCTACGGTGTCAACGGTACGCTTCCGAGCAGCAACTATGGCTGGCGTTCCCTCGCCGGCTACGGTTATAAATATATGGAAAGCCCGGGCGGCGGCCTGATCAACGCGGCCGACGCCAACCTCTCCTGGGAGACGAGCTACACGACCAACGTCGCCTTGGAATTCGGCTTCTTCGACAACCGCATCTCCGGCAGCGTCGAGTGGTTCAACCGCGATTCCAAGAACCTGCTGCAGGACGTGCCCATCTCCTACATCACCGGTTTCTCCTCCACGCTCCAGAACGTGGGGTCCATCAACAACCACGGTATCGAGTTCGAACTCAACGGCGACATCATCCGCAACTCCAACTTCCGCTGGAGCGCCGGCATCAACGGTTCCTTCCTGAAATCCAAGGTCACGGAACTCTACGGCGGCCAGGACATCATCTGGTGGGACCCGACGGGCGACGACGACCGTGCGAAGTATATCTATCGCGAGGGTGAGTCCACGCTGGCCTTCTGGGGTCGCGAGTGGGCCGGTGTCGAGCCGACGACCGGTGCCAACCTGTGGTACTCCAACAACGAGAACAAGGACATCACGGTCGACGGCCGCAATGTCGTGTACGACCTGACCGATGCGGACGAAGTGATCATCGGCGATGCCAATCCGTTCGTCTTCGGCGGTATCAACACCGACGTGGCCTGGAAGGGCCTGAGCCTTGCGCTGAACTTCAACTACAAGATCGGCGGCCAGCTTGCCAACGGTGCCTGGCGAGATGTAGCCGACGATGGTTACTACTGGAACCGTATCCGTGCCCAGGAGTATTTCCAGAACATGTGGACCGAGTACAACACGGCCGGTACGGAGCCGAAACTCCGCGGTACCGACCTTGAGGATGCCATGCAGCGAAGCTCCCGCCACCTGCACGACGCCACGTTCATCCGTCTGAAGAACGTCACGCTCTCCTACACGTTCCCGACCGTCCTGACGAAGAAGATCTCCGTCAACAACCTCCGCGTGTACTTCACCGGCGGCAACCTCCTGACGTTCGCCAAGTACAAGGAGGCGGACCCTGAAGTCAACCAATACGGTACCAGAGGCTGGGAAACCCCGATCGGAAAGACCTACACCTTTGGCATTGAATTCACTTTCTAAATTACGGAGGACACAATTATGAAAAAGATAGCAATCATCCTTTCGTTTTTCTGCGCGCTGACCTTCGTTTCCTGTGAAGGTTTCCTGGATGTCTCCCCGAGCAACCAGGCTGACTCCTCCACCTGCATCACGAGTGAAGCGGATGCCCAGGTGATGATCAACGGCCTGATGCGCAAGATGACCTCGACGAGCTACTATGGCCAGAACTTCCTGCTCTTCGGCGACGCCAGGGGCGGTGACTTCACCATTTACACGGCCGGCTATACGGGCTCCAATATGTACTATTTCGCCCACACGCAGACGTCGAACACCTATTCCGGCCTTTGGTCGCAGGGTTACAACTGCCTGCTCCAGGCCAACAACATCATCAAGAACATCGAGCTGCTGAAGGCTGACGGAACGACCTCCACGGGTCTCGACAACATCCTTGGCCAGGCTTATACCGCCCGCGCCCTGATCCACTTCGACCTGGTGCGCCTCTACGGCCAGCCGTACAACATGAACAAGTCCGCTGCGGGCGTGGCCCTGGTCACCGAGCCGGTCGATGCCGGTGCGCAGCTGCAGCGCAACACGGTGGAAGAGGTCTATACGCAGATCGTGGCCGACCTCAACACAGCAGCTCCGCTGCTGGCCAAGAAGAAAGTCGTCGGTTACATCAACTACTATGCGAACCAGGCCATCCTGGGTAAGGTGTACATGTATATGGACAACTTCTCGGCTGCGGCCACGTGCTTCGACAACATCATCGACAGCGGCGTCTACAAGCTCTATGAGCCGTCCGAGTGGGTGGCTTCCTGGACGAAGCAGAACGGTTCCGAATCTGTCTTCGAACTGGCCATCTACCCGAGTGAGGGTGACCCGGGCGGAAGCGCCTACGGCATCCTCTTCCGTCGCAAGAACCACGGCAACTCCTCGGCCTACGGCTGCTTCAGCGCCAGCGAATACTGGCACCAGATCATGGCTGACACCGACGTCCGCTGGGGCGTGATGGACTACGACCACATGTACGGCGAGGAAGAGCGCAGCAACTGGCCGGTGTGCTGCTACAAGTACAGCGGCAACCCGAGCCTGGCCGGCGACGGCAAGGCGACTTCCACGGCGGTCAACATCAAGGTGACCCGTCTGTCGGAAATCTATCTGCTTGCTGCGGAGGCGTACTTCCACAACAACAACAAGGCGAAAGCCGCCGAGTTGCTGAACGAGATCGCCAGACGTAATCCGGGCCAGCCTGCCTGGACGGCCGCGAACGTGAGCCTCGACGCCATCTTCGACGAGTATCGTCGCGAACTGTTCGGCGAGGGCAAGCTCTTCTTCGAGGAGATGCGCCAGAACCGCACCGTGTACTTCGAGGACGATGCGTGGGGCTTCGGTACCACCACGACCTACCGTGAGAGCCACATTGACCGGACGTTCTTCCGGGCGATCCTCCCGATCTGCCAGGACGAGATCAACGCCAATCCGGGCATCCAGCAGAATCCGGGGTATTGATGCCGATGAAAACGTTCCCTACACCGATGGGTGACCTTCGGGTCAAGGTGCTGGGCCACGCCTCCGTACGGCTCGACATAGGTGACAAGATCATCTATGTCGACCCGTACAGCGAGGTCCACGACTTCACCGGCGATCCCAAAGCCGACCTGATCCTGATCACCCACAACCATTACGATCATTACGACGAAAAGGCGTTTTCCGAGATAGAGACGCCGGATACGACCTTTATCGTGAGTGCGAACGTAGGCCCGGTGGACGATCGTTACATCGTGCTGGCCAACGACCAGTTCTGCACTTGGGAAGGCATCCAGATAACGGCGGTGGAGTCGTATAACGTGAATCGCCGCAACCCTTCGGGCGAACTCTTCCATCCTCGCGGGGTGGGGAACGGCTATGTGGTCGATTTCGACGGCTTCAAGGTGTATCTGGCCGGCGACACGGAACCCATTCCCGAAATGCAGGAACTCCCGAAGATCGACCTGGCTTTCCTGCCGAAGAACCTCCCGTACACAATGACCGACGAGGAATTCCTCAAGGCGGCCAACCTCATCAAGCCCAAGTGTCTCTACGCTTACCACTACTTCGAAATCGACGTCCCCAAACTAAAAAAAGACCTCGATCCCGCCATCGAACTCCTCAACTGATCTGAATAAACCGTCAGAATGACATGAACCCCAAAAGTATTATGTCTAACTTTCGGGGTTCATGTCATTTTTAGTCGACCTCTATTTTGACTGTTTAACGAATCTCCGGCTTGATCCAATACAGCTAATCTATACCAAAATACTTGGAAAGACAATAAAAGGTTAAAACTGCTAGCAAAACAATTTGAAGGGTATTGTGCTCCCTATAGAGAGAAGCGAATTCTCCGGAATCACCTTTGTGCTTTTTTTCAAATTTTGCACGATCGAAGATCATCCAGATAAAACCAATAAAAAAGAGGATGGAATTGATTAACAAAAGCATATGGGTAACAAAATTAGTCTTCTACCATACAAAGAACAAAATCTACCACTGTAAGCGCAGCCCCCACATAGGGAACAGCCTTTTTTAGCGCTTGCTTTGCAAGTGCTTTAATAAGCTTTTTCCCCATAGCGTCCAAAACCTCATAAACGCCTATAGCTTGGAGAACACATCCTCCTACCGATGTTTTTGTCGTTGGCAGGAAGATTCTATCATACTCTGCTAAAGCCAACGCAACCCATGCAATTCGCGGATCATCTGGATCATCAAAGTCTTCAGAAATGTCATAATCATTCGCATCAAGATAGGCTATGGATAATGCCATAATTGGTTCAATCATGGCTTGTGCTTCGCCCTCAGATAATTCATCAGATTTTGTTATGTATGCGCGATAAGAAGATAAAGACGATACAAATGTTTCTGTCCCAACAATTGCGCTTTTATCATTCATATCATCATCTTTAACTTCTTGACAAGAAGTAATAAATAGTAGTGAGCAAACACTCACAAGGGCGAAGAAAAAATAACGAGTAGTTTTCATTGGATAAGATGGTTTTTGTTGCACGGGGCGTGCGCAAGTTGTTGATATACAGATACTTGCCCCCCCCATTTTTATAATTGCCGGACTTATTAATGGGGGAATATCTTATCGTTTCTTTACAAAGATAATATAAATCTTTGATATTTAATTGATCACTGGAAAAGCCGAGGGAGGGCAAGCATTAATAACCTATGCGGGACGCCCTTCTGCGCGACATTGACGAGCCTGTTTAATGGTCTGCGTTGTACATCCTTTAGTGACGAAAAATAACGGTGTCCGCATGCAAACAAGTCACAGAGCGTTTTTGCCGAGAATGGAGTGGACAAAGATTTTCGGGTTGCCCACTTAGTTTAGGCGCTGATTTGATTGTTCCGAACTAGAAAGTACGAAAAAGCCCGCATCAGCGGGCCGCCGGAGGCCGGTACTTTGCTAAACCCAACTCAAGAATGCACAACTCCCGGCATTAGCAAAGTACTAAGGCCGGGAGGCGCGGGGTTTGGGGCAGCGCCCCGGTAACTCAAGTACCCCCGTGCGGAATCGAACCGCAACCGTCAGAACCGGAATCTGAAATTCTATCCATTAAACTACGGAGGCCGGTTTGGGACTGCAAATATATTGTTTTTCTTTCAAATAATCGTTACATTTGCAAACTGTTTGCGGAAAAACCAAACTAATTTTAAACATACTTCGCTTCAATATGGCTCGTGAAATCAAATTCTCCCTCGTTTATCGAGACATGTGGCAGTCGTCGGGCAAATACACCGCCCGCGTCGACCAGCTGCAAGAGATAGCTCCGGTAATCATCGACATGGGGTGCTTCGACCGTGTGGAAACCAACGGCGGCGCCTTCGAGCAGGTCCAGCTCCTGTACGGGCAGAATCCGAACAAGGCCGTCCGCGCCTTTACGGAACCGCTCCACAAGGCCGGCATCCAGACCCACATGCTCGACCGTGGTCTCAACGCCCTCCGCATGTACCCGTGCCCGGTGGACGTCCGTAAACTTATGTACAAGGTCAAGCACGCCCAGGGCGTCGACATCACCCGTATCTTCGACGGCCTCAATGATGCCAACAACATCATCCCCTCGATCAAATACGCGATCGAAGGCGGCATGATCCCGCAGGCTTCCCTCTGTATCACCTACTCTCCGATCCATACCGTTGAGTATTACACCAAACTGGCCGAGAAACTCATCGAAGCCGGTGCGCAGGAAATCTGCCTCAAGGATATGGCCGGTATCGGCCGTCCCTGGTCGGTCGGACAGATCATCGCAGGCATCAAGAAGAACCATCCCGAAATCGTGGTCCAGTACCACGGCCACACCGGCCCCGGTTTTTCCGTGGCTTCGATGCTGGAAGCGGCCAAAGCCGGTGTCGACGTGCTCGACGTTGCCATGGAACCGCTCTCCTGGGGTAAGATCCATCCCGACGTGATCACCATCCGCGCCATGCTCAAGGATGCCGGTTTCCAGGTCAAGGACATCAACATGAAAGCCTATATGGAAGCCCGCGCCCTTACGCAGAAGTTCATCGACGACTTCCTGGGCTACTTCATCGAGCCGACCAACCATCACCTGACCTCCCTGCTCGTGGGCTGCGGCCTTCCGGGCGGAATGATGGGCTCCATGATGGCCGACCTCAAGGGCGTCCATCCTGCCGTGAATATGTACCTCCGCAACAACGGCAAACCGGAAGTATCGCTCGACGACCTCGTGGTGAAACTGTTCGAAGAGGTCGAGTATGTGTGGCCGAAGGTCGGTTACCCGCCGTTGGTGACCCCGTTCAGCCAGTATGTGAAGAATATCGCCCTGATGAACATCATGGCCGAAGCGCAGGGCAAACCGCGCTACAGCCTCCTCACCGACAAGAGCATCTGGGGTATGATTCTGGGCAAGAGCGGCAAGCTTCCGGGCGAGGTCGCTCCGGAAATCAAGGAACTTGCCAAGAAGCAGGGCTTCGAATTCTTCGAAGGCGACGTCCAGGCGCTCTATCCCGACGATATGGACGAGTATCGCAAGGAGATGAAAGAGAACGGCTGGGAGTTCGGTCCCGACGACGAAGAGCTCTTTGAACTGGCCATGCACCCGACGCAGTACCGCGACTACAAGAGCGGCGCCGCCGAGAAACGTTTCAAGAACGATCTCGAAGCCGCCCGTGCCAAAGCCGGTGCCCCGATCATCGTGGAGCGCCCGGTCGTGGAACGTCCCGCTTTCGATATCGCCAAGTATACCGAGGAGCATCCGAATGCCCAGCCGATCCAGACGCCGGCCGCCGGTACGCTGACCTGGACGGTCGAGCCGTCGGGCGACAGCATCGCTCCGGCCATCGGCACCAAGATCGAAGAAGGCAAGCCTGCCTGCTGGGTCCAGGCCTACTATGGCGTCGAGGAATGCAAGGCCCTCAAGAGCGGCCGCATCGTCTCGATCAATGCCAAGCAGGGCGAGAAGGTCGTCAAAGGCCAGATCGTGGGATTCATCGAGTAACGTTTTCCGCCTGCGGCTTTTTGTCGTGGCGGAGAACGTGCTGATATTCAGATATATGCACAAAATCGGTTGCGTTTTTTTACGCAACCGATTTTTGTTAAAGACCTGACAGCCAGAATATTGGGTGCCACAGTTGTTTTTGATCCGACTGTAGTGAGCCGGGCGAGGCTGGCGAGCAATTCTTTATTTATTGAATACTACGGTGGTGACGTTGACGCCGTAGAGGTATTTGTAGTCGAGGGTGTCGGGGTGTTCGAGGTCGAATTGGAGAGGGTGGCCGACGGCTTTGAACGTGACCGAAGTGAGGTCGGTCTTGTCGACGAGGCGGATTTCGAAAGTGCCTTTCAGGTTTTCGTCGGCGGCTTGCCGGGCGAGCAGTTGATTCATATAGTCAGCACAACAGTTCACCAGGGAACTTTCCTGATCGGGCGGCAGTTCGCAGATGGCGGCGATCGTTGCGATCTTTTCTATCGTGCCGTCGACCGACGCGCGAGTATAAGCTACGCTGAAGTCGGCCTCCACGTCGGTGGGGAAGACCTCCTCGAGGAAAGGTGCCCGTACACTGCGTTCCCGCCGCTGGATCAGCCAGGTACTCGTCATCTGGGCGGCGAAGAGCAGGACAGCCTGCGCCGGAAACGACCACCAGAACAGTTCCGGTGCGATCAGGCCCGTCACAAATGGCACGCCGGCCATTACGCTGGCCTGCAGGAGTTCAAATGTCAGGGCTAGCCGTTCGCGTCCGACGACCGCGTGAATATTTTCGAAGAAAGTGACCAGGGAAAGCGGGATGAGGAACAGCGACATAATCCGCAGGACGCGGCAGCCTTCCGCGAGGTCGACAGATTCCCCCTCGGCCCCGAACAGGGTGAACAGGCCTTGCGGGAAGGCCAGCAGCAAAACACAGATCGCGAGCAGCGTAATCGAGAGGAAGCGCAGGGTCTGTCGCAAATAAGCCCGGAAAGCCTTGAAATCGGAACTGCCCAGCAGCATTCCGCCGATTGACTGGTTCATCTCGGCGACGCCGTTGATGAACATCTCGCTGAGCGAGATGACTTGCATCACGACGGCCCAGATGTAAATGCCGGCGGCCCCTTTGAAGAAGAGGACGACGCGGTTGAGCACCAGGTCGAGGGCGGCGAACAGGAACTGCATCGCAGCAAGGGGGATGCCGGTCAGGAAACTGGCGCGCAGCACCGAAGCCCATTCGGCCGGCATCCGGAACCGGAAGGAAGTGCGCTTCCACAGGAAATGCACGATCAGGATGGCCAGCCCGGCCAGGTCGCTGATCAGGGTTGCGATGGCCGCGCCGGCGATTCCAAGACCGGTGAAGCGGATCAGGACATAGTCCAGAACCGGGTTGAGCAGGAAGCTGACCAGGATCGAGGCCGTCACCAGGCGCGGTTTTCCGTCGATGTTGACAAAATAGCGCAAGACACAGTTGGGCGCCATCACCAGGAAGGTCGGCAGCATCCAAAGCAGATAAGAGGCCGTGTAATCGCGGATGACGGAACTCTCGCCGCTCGCCAGCAGGGAGACCAGCGGCTGGAAGAACAGGGCGGAAACCGCCGTCAGCAGGGTGATGATCACGCTCGTGCCGACCAGCGACACGGTGAAGAGATGCGAAGCGCCGGTGTAATCCTGGCGGCCCATCCGCCGGGCCGCCAGAAAACTGGCGCCGAGCGCGAAAATTGCGATGATCGCCTCGAACGCCGAATCCAGCGGCAGATACAGGTTGATGGCCGAGAGGGCGGAAGGACCGATCAGGCGGCTGACGAGGATGCCGTCGGTAATGACGCGCAACTCTACGATGATGCTCGTCAGGATGGCGGCCGGCAGGAAATGCCGGAAGGTGTGCTTGACAACGTATCCTTCCATCGGGGATCAAAGCCCGGCTACAAGGATTTCGGCGGATAGAGCGCATCCCACCAGGAAGGATCGTCCTGGAGCCACTTGGCGAACCAGGCCCAGATGGTGTTCTGCCATTCGAGGCGCTTGGCGTAGTCGAGGATGTGGTGGTTCTGGTCCTTCACGGCCACGAGGGCCGTTTCTTTGCCGAGGAGTTTGAGCGCCGTGAACAGCTGGATGCTTTCGTTGAAGGGCACGTTGGTGTCGGCGTCGCCGTGGATCAGGAGGATGGGCGTGTTGATCTTGTCGGCCAGGTAAAGCGGACTGTGGTTCACATACAGGTCGCGGTCGGACCACGGGTAGCTGTTCGCCATGGAGGTCTCGCTGTAGGAATAGCCCCAGTAGCCGAAACCCCAGTAACTGGTGTGGTCGCTGATGCCGGCGTGGGAAATGGCGCAGGCGAAGCGGTCGGTCAGCGTGGGGATGTACTGCGACATGAAGCCGCCGTAGGAAGCGCCGATGCAGCCGATCTTCTCCGGATTGACGAACGGGTGCTCCTTGCAGAACTTCTCCGTACCTTCGATGATGTCCTGGGCGGGGCCGTCGCCGGCCGTGTTCACGTGACGGGCCGACCATTCCTGCCCGTTGCCGGTGGCGCCGGAAGGAAGGGCCACCACATAGACCACGTAACCCAGGGCAGCGTAGGCGTGGTGGGGGTAGCGGCTTTCAAAATTGCGGCTCGTAGGACTGCAGCCGCCGTAGTAGTTGACGATCATCGGATACTTCTTCGACGGATTGAAATCCGGCGGGAGATAGAAGCGGCCATAGACCATTTCGCCTTTCGAATTCTTGAAGTTCCATTCCCGGCATTCGCCCAGCCTGACATCCTTGAGGATCGTCGCGCTGAGATCTTCGCACAGCTCGGACTTGCTTTTTTTCGTGTCCATCAGGTAAAGCCGGTCGGAGTTCGAGGCACTCTGGCCATACCAGGCCATGACGGGCGCGGCATCGGCAAGGCTGAAGCCCTTGACCAGTTCTTCCGGGATGTCGATTTGCCGGATCTTCCCATTCTTGGGATCGAGGCGGAAAAGATCGATATGGTCGCGGTTTTCGGCAGTCAGGTAGATCTGCCCGTCGGCCCGGCTCCATTCGGAGGAGGACACGCAGGGATTGAAATCACGGGTCAGCGGCTTGATTTTCCGGGTGTCGAGGTCCATCAGATACAGCTGGATGTCGGTCATGCTCGGCGTCTGGCCTTTGCGGACGTTCTTGCCGATGCCGCCGAAGGCCTCGGGGCTGCCGCTCAACAGCACCTGTTTCCCGTCGGGCGAGAAGGAAGCACCCTGCATGAAGCCGTCGCGGTCAACCAGCTTTTCAGCCAGCAGGGTATGCAGATCCATCAGGTAAAGGGTCATGACCGTCGTCGGACGCTTCTCAAGCCGTTCCTCGCTCACCAGGAGCAAGGCCTCCTTGCCGTCCTGCGACACGTCGGAGAGCCAAACGTTGTGGTAACCGTAGGTCAGGCGCTGCATGACGCCGGTCTTCAAGTCGTAGCGTGCCGGGTAGCTGCGGCTGCGCCAGCCGGGCTGCCGGTCGTCGGGTGTCAGGATCTGGTAGATGCTTTCCTTTTCCGCCGGCCCGTCTTCACTTTCCATATAGATCAGGAAATCTTCGGTCGGTGCGAATTGGAACATTCCTTCGGGTACGCCTTCGGCCAGCGTCTCCTGCACGCCTGTAGCAGGATCCACGGCCAGAATCCGCAGGCCGTCGGACTCACGCTGCGTGTAATAGTATTTGTTGGAGCGGGGCATCCAGGCGATTCGCTCGGCAGTGCGGGTGACGACCCGGCCGGTGGCGACTTCCGACAACCGGCTCGAGCGTTCCACCTTGCCGCCCTCCCGCGTGGTTGAATAGCTCGTGATCATCCACTTGCCGTCGGGCGAAAGCGACACGCCGGAAATGCGTGTGCCCAGCAGGACATCGCTCATTCCGTAGCGGTGTTTGCCGTCTTCCCGCAGGGAAAGGATGCCGTCTTCCGGTGTCTCGAGGGATATGTCCAGCGACGGTTCCTGACCGGATTCCAACTGGTATTCGATCTCGGCATGGTGGGTGCCCGGGGCCAGCTTCAACGGCCCTCCGGCCGGCTTGCCGTCCACGAAGAGCTTGTGATCTTTCACAGGACCTTCGATATGAACGGTCACCTGTGCGAACCGGCTGTTTTCAAAATCAAAGGAGATCCTGCCGCGTGCGCTGACGGGCTGGAAAGCCTCCGATTTCACATTGACCGAATCGATCAGGAAAGGGGTTTGCAGGGGGAATGGTCCGTCGTGGCGGAAATTCCGGACCGGAATCGTCTCCGCATTGGAAACGGGAGCGAGGCAGAGCGCCAGGGCCGCAAGGAGGATGATTCTTCTCATAAAAGGGTTGTTTTATCTTCTACGAAGATAGTGAATTCTTTGAATAGATGATATTGTTATTATCTTTGCGGCGCATTTCTAAACTTGAAGAATCGATGAAAAAAGCATATGTGTTTCCGGGACAGGGGTCCCAGTTTACAGGAATGGGGCACGAGTTGTATGTCCGCGATCCCGAGGTCCGCGATCTGTTCGATGCGGCCGACAGCCTGCTGGGCTTCGGTTTGCGTGAGATTATGTTCGAAGGCACGGCCGAAGACCTGAAGGCCACGCGCGTGACGCAGCCGGCGCTTTTCCTCCACAGTGTGGCAGCTGCCCGCTATTACGCCATCCGGCCGGATATGGTGGCCGGCCATTCGCTGGGTGAGTTCTCCGCCCTGGTGGCCGCCGGCGCCCTTTCTTTCGAAGACGGACTGAAACTCGTGGCTGCCCGTGCGCAGGCCATGCAGCGCTGCTGCGAGGCTACGCCGGGCGCGATGGCTGCGATTCTCGGAGCACCGGCGGAGCTGGTGGAAGAAGTCTGTGCCGCAACGCCGGGAACGGTGGTTCCTGCGAACTACAACAATGACGGACAACTCGTAATCTCCGGCGAGGTGGCTGCCGTGCAGGCGGCCTGCACCGCGCTCAAGGAGCGCGGCGTCAAGCGCGCCCTGCTGCTGCCGGTGGGCGGCGCCTTCCATTCTCCGCTGATGGAACCGGCCCGTCAGGAGTTGGCCGAAGCTATCTCCGCGGCCGAATTCCACGCGCCCGTGTGCCCGATTTACCAGAATGTCGATGCCCTGCCGCACACCGATCCCGACGAGATCCGTCGCAACCTGCTGATGCAGCTCACATCGCCTGTCCGCTGGACCCAGACTGTCAAGAATATGGTCGCCGACGGCGCTTCCTCCTTCACGGAGGTCGGTGCCGGGACCGTCCTGCAGGGCCTGGTCAAAAAAATCGCACCCGAAGTCGAGGAAATTGCGGGGATTGCTTAAATACTTTGTATATTTGTAAGTTAGATCATTATTTAAATCCTTATAGTCGTATGGCAAAAGAAAAGAAATTCATCACTTGTGATGGCAATTTTGCCGCGGCTCACGTGGCGTATCTGTTCAGTGAGCACGCGGCCATCTATCCTATCACCCCTTCATCGACGATGGCGGAACTCGTGGACGAGTGGGCCGCTTTCGGCAAGAAGAATATGTTCGGCGAAGTCGTGAAGGTTACCGAGATGCAGAGTGAAGGCGGCGCCGCCGGTGCCGTGCACGGTTCGCTTCAGGCCGGCAGCCTGACCACGACCTTCACCGCTTCCCAGGGCCTCCTCCTGATGATTCCCAATATGTACAAGATCGCCGGCGAACTGCTGCCGACCGTGTTCCACGTTTCGGCCCGTACCCTCGCCGCGCAGGCGCTCTCCATCTTCGGCGACCACCAGGACGTGATGAGCGTACGTCAGACCGGTTTTGCGATGCTGGCCTCCGCCAGCGTGCAGGAAGCGATGGACCTGGGCGCCGTGGCCCATCTGGCCACCCTCAAGTCGAGCGTTCCGTTCGTCCATTTCTTCGACGGTTTCCGCACCTCCCACGAAATCCAGAAGATCGAGATGCTTGAGGCCGAAGACCTTCGTCCGCTGGTGAGCGACAAGGCCCTCGCGCAGTTCCGCGCCAAGGCCCTCAATCCCAACAAGCCTGTCACCCGCGGTACCAACCAGAACCCCGACGTCTTCTTCCAGGCCCGCGAGGCCTCGAACCCGTATTATGATGCCGTTCCCGACATCGTGGCCCGTTATATGGGCGAGATCAGCGAGCTGACCGGCCGCCATTATCTGCCATTCGACTACTATGGCGCACCGGATGCCGAGAATGTCATCATCGCGATGGGCTCCGTCTGCGAGACCATCAAGGAGACCATCGACTACCTGGCCGAGACCCGCGGCGAAAAGCTCGGTCTGGTCACGGTACGTCTTTACCGCCCGTTCTCCGCGAAATATTTCCTCCGTGCCCTGCCGAAGACGGTCAAGCGCATCGCCGTGCTCGACCGCACCAAGGAACCCGGCGCGCTGGGTGAACCGCTCTACCTCGACGTCAAGAGCGTGATCGCCGATATGGGCGAGAATGCCCCGATGATCGTGGGCGGCCGCTACGGTCTCTCTTCCAAAGACACCAGTCCGGCCCAGATCATCGCCGTGTTCGACAACTTCAAGCTCCGCGAACCCAAGAACGGCTTTACCATCGGCATCGTCGACGATGTGACCTTCAAGTCGCTCCCGCTCAAGGAAGAAGTCTCCATCGTGAAGAAAGGCACGTATGAGTGCAAGTTCTTCGGCCTGGGTTCCGACGGTACGGTGGGTGCCAACAAGAACACCATCAAGATCATCGGCGACCACACGCCGAAGTACTGCCAGGGCTATTTCGATTACGACTCCAAGAAGTCCGGCGGCTACACCTGCTCGCACCTGCGCTTCGGCGACCAGCCGATCCACGCCCCGTATCTCGTGTCGACGCCCGACTTCGTGGCCTGCCACGTGCCTTCGTATCTCTACAAGTACGATGTGCTCAAGGGCATCAAGGAGGGCGGCTCGCTGCTGCTCAACAGCCTCTGGGATACCGAAGAGACCTTCGCCCGCATTCCCGATTTCGTGAAGAAGACCATCGTTGAGAAGCATATCCGCCTCTATCTGATCAACGCCACCAAGATCGCGGCGGAAATCGGCCTGGGCGGCCGCACCAACACCATCCTCCAGAGCGCATTCTTCAAGATTACGGGCATCATCCCGTACGAAGAGGCCGTGGCCTATATGAAGAAAGCCATCGACAAGTCCTATGGAAAGAAGGGCGAGAATGTGGTTAAGATGAACTACGCGGCCGTAGACCGCGGCGGCGACTATGTCGAGGTCGAGATTCCGGAATCCTGGAAGAACGCCTGCGGCCGTTTCGTCCACGCGAATTACAACCGCCTGGCGCCCGAATTCATCCGCAACGTGGCCGACGTGGTTGCCGCGCAGAACGGCAACGACCTGCCGGTGAGCACCTTCTCCGGCGAAATGGTGGACGGCACGATTCCTGCCGGCACCGCCGCCTACGAGAAGCGCGGTACGGCCGTCGAGGTCCCCGAATGGAACCCGGCCAACTGTATCCAGTGCAACCAGTGCGCCTTTGTCTGCCCGCACGCTGCGATCCGTCCGTTCCTGATGACGGCCGCCGAAGGCGAGAAGGCCCCGGCTTCCATCAAACGCAAAGCGGGTATCGCCCAGTTCAAGGAGTACAGCTTCACGATGCAGGTCTCTCCGTTCGACTGCACGGGCTGCGGCAACTGCGCCGATGTCTGCCCGGCCAAGGAGAAGGCCCTCGTTATGAAGAGTTTCGACAGCCAGAATGCAGAGCAGGCGAACTTCGACTATCTCCACGCTAATGTGGGTTACAAGGACACCGTCGCCCCGAAAGAGCAGAACGTGAAGAACTCGCAGTTCGCACAGCCGCTCTTCGAGTTCTCCGGTGCCTGCGCCGGCTGCGGCGAGACTCCGTACATCAAGGCCATCACCCAGCTCTTCGGCGACCGGATGATGATCGCCAACGCTACGGGCTGCTCGTCGATCTACAGCGCCGCCTTCCCGTCCTCGCCGTTCTGCAAGAACGCCGAAGGCCACGGTCCGGCCTGGCAGAATTCCCTCTTCGAGGACAACGCCGAGTTCGGCCTGGGTATGCACCTGGGTTCCGACCGCGTCCGCGAGACCGTCGCGCGCCTGATGCGCGAAGGTCTGGAATGCAACTGCTGCACCTCCGAGATCAAGACGCTCTTCGAGCAGTGGCTCGCCGACCGCAACAATGCCGCCGCCACGCGCAAGATTGCCGACGCCCTCGTTCCGCTGATGAAGGAATGCGGCTGCGACACCTGCAAGAAACTCCTCGAGCTCCAGAACTTCATCCCGGCCCGCAGCCAGTGGGTATTCGGCGGTGACGGATGGGCCTATGACATCGGCTACGGCGGACTCGACCACGTGCTGGCCTCCGGCGAGAATGTCAACGTGCTCGTACTCGACACCGAGGTGTACTCCAACACGGGCGGCCAGTCGTCGAAATCGACGCCGGCCGGCGCCGTGGCGAAGTTCGCTACGAGCGGCAAGAAGATCCGCAAGAAGGACCTCGGCATGATGGCCATCAGCTACGGCTATGTCTATGTGGCCCAGGTGGCGATGGGTGCCTCGCAGGCCCAGTTCCTCAATGCGATCAAGGAAGCCGAGGCTTACGACGGCCCGTCGCTGATCATTGCCTACGCGCCGTGTATCAACCACGGCCTGAAGGCGGGTATGGGACACAGCCAGGCGGAAGAGAAGCGTGCCGTCGAATGCGGCTACTGGCACCTGTACCGCTACAACCCGGCTTTGGAAGCCGCGGGCCAGAACCCGTTCAAGCTCGACAGCAAGGCCGATCCCGACTGGAGCAAGTTCCAGGACTTCCTCAAGGGCGAGGTCCGTTATGCTTCCCTGATGAAGTCGTTCCCCGAGAACGCCGCCGAACTCTTCGCCAAGACCGAGGAATTCGCCAAGTGGCGTCTCGGCACCTACAAGCGCCTCGCTGGTGTTGAGTAGGTAAACGGCTGATAATCAGCATTTCCTTAAAGTCTTTCTGTTCTCTTTGGGACAGAAAGACTTTTTTGTAACTTTGTTCTTATGAAAAGACGCTTGCTTATCTTCATGCTTGCTTTTGCGGCAGTTGCCGCGTGCGAGCCGGCGGGGAAGAATCTCCCGGCCGAATTGGACGAATCGTATGTTCCCGTCAGCATCAGTTCCCGGGTCGATGCGGTGCAGCCCGGTACCGGCCTGGTGCTTTGGAGCGAGAATGCCCGCGAACGGAATGCCGATTATGGAAAATCCATCTCTTTGGAATACGCCTATTGCCTTCCCTGCAAGGTCGTTAAGGGCAAGGTAGGCGATGCGATCCAGTACGACTGGAGTTCCTTCAACAAATGGCTCAGCGACGTGGCTTCACGGAAACACCAGGCGGTGGTGCGTTTCCGCTATGAGTATCCCGGCGAGCGCAGCGTAGACGGCAATCCCGGCACGACCGCCGTGCCCGACTATATCAAGGCGCTGCCCGACTACCACGAGACCTATTTCGAGAATGAAGACGGCCCCACCTGGTATGCCGACTGGACGAATCCGGAACTGCAGTGGTTCACCAAGCAGTTCTATGCCGATTTCAACGCCGCCTATCGGAACGATCCGCGCATCGCCTTCGTTGAGGTCGGTTTCGGCCACTGGAGCGAATACCACATCTTCGGCACGCCGCTCCAACCGGGGGTCAATTTCCCGTCCGATGCCTACCAGAAAGAGTTTCTGACCTATCTGGCCGGCGCATTGGATATTCCCTGGCTCATCTCGATCGATGCGGCCGAAAGCTCGCCCGTCGTGGGCGACGCCTCCCTGATGGCCCTCACTTTCGGCTTGTTCGACGACAGCTTCATGCACAAGGACCACGAAGGAGACTATAACGAAAACTGCTGGAACGCCATCGGCAAAGGGACTCGCTGGCAGAAAGGCGCCTGTGGCGGTGAAATCAGCTACTACACCTCCGCTGACCAGAAGAACTTCCTGAACCCGGCCGGGATGTACGGCGTCACCTGGGAACAGGCCTCGGCCAAATACCATATCAGTTTTATGATTGCCAATGACGCCCCGTCCGGCCAGTACGGTACATCCACCCGTTTCAAGGAAGCTAGCATGGCCTGCGGCTATCACTTCGCCCTGAGCGGCCTGTATGCCAACGACAAGACGACGGCCGCCTACGTCACCAATACAGGCATTGCACCCATCTACCGCGACGCCTACCTGGCCGTCGCCGGCGTCCGCAGCGAAACCTCCCTCAAAGGCCTCCTCCCCGGCGACACCCTCCTTGTCTTCATCGACAAGCCCACCACCGGCACCGACCTCACCATCGAATCCGACTACATCCTCCCGGGTCAGAAGATCCAGATCGACGCCGATTTCCATTGATTATTATCATATAACTGAAGATAGTAGCGCCGGAGGCGCCCCCGCCGCTTCTGCGGCGGCCCCTCCCTCGGGAGGGGGCAGGGGGTGGGGCATAGAAAAAGGGCGGCCTAAGGCCGCCCAGAGTCCCATCATCCAACAACAAATAGCGCCGGGCCTGTTTAGGCTCGGCGCTTTTTGGGTGGATGATGGGACTCGAACCCACGACACTCGGAACCACAATCCGATGCTCTACCAGCTGAACTACATCCACCATCTATGGGACGGCAAAGGTAATGCTTTTTCAACGAATTCTGCAAATTATTTTCATTCTGTCCTTCTCCGTGGGCTGAAACGACTGAAATCACCTCAAAAGAGAGACAGGATCGACCGGCAGAAATGGTGTGGTGTGCAGAATACCAACTTTTGCTCACCGGTGGGATTCTGACAGGAGTTTCGTGAGCGGAAAGACCAGATTTGCTCACCAAGGGCCGAAAAAAGGGGGTTCGGTGAGCGTAGAAGGCCTTTTCGCTCACGAAGTCGAGAAGAAGGTCAGAACCGGGCTATAATGCGGTGAAACGGACGGAGGCGATGTGGCCGTTGGCGTCGATGAGGGTGAGGGTGTGGGGGCCTTTTTCGGGGACGACCTTGATCTTGTGTTCGCCGTGGGCGGTTTCGCCGAGGTAATCTCCGTCGAGGTGCCAGAAAAGGGTGGCGCCGGGATCGCTGTGGGCGGCGGAGAAGATGACGCCCTGGCTGCTGCCGTCGAGCGCGACGGGAGCGGCGACGGACATCCCCTCCTGCGGATAGATGATTTCGATGGCGCCGGCGCCGCGGGAGCCGGCATAGTCGGGATGGAACGGAGGCAGGGGATGGTAGTCACTGTGCGTCCGCATATAATACCACTCCTGGGCGGGCGGAAGGACGAACCACGATACGTGCCGGATCTCGGAGACGGGCCAGCAGTCGCTGTCGACCTGCCAGCGGTGGCCGGGATCCAGGTGGACCAGCTTGTGGTAGGGGCAGGGGTCCGGCCGGTGCGTGGCGCGGGGCACCCATACGGTCTCGAGTCCATCGGTTTCGCACAGGTCGGTGGCCGGATGGCCGCTGAGGCGGCAGCAGACGACTTCTTCCAGCTCATCCGAGGGCTCGTCGAACCATCCGGTGGGCGGCAGCAGGCTGAAAAGATCGAACATCACTGGTGCGGCGTAGCCGACGCCCGTGAGCAGCGGGCGGCCTTCTCCGTCGCAGTTGCCTACCCAGACGGCTACCACGTAGTCGGGCGTGGCGCCGACGCTCCACGCATCGCGGTTGCCGTAGCTCGTACCTGTCTTCCAGGCCACCGTCCGCGAAGAATGGAAGGTATGCCAGTCGCCCTCTTCTTCGGGGCGGCTTACTTCGGTCAGGGCATCGAAGGTGCACCAGATGGCACCGCGGGAAAGCGGGGGTGTGGCCGCCCTGCGGCCGCCGGCAGTCTCGCCGCCGAGCTCCCGTGCCAGTGCCGCATACACTGCCGCCAGGTCGCCCAGCTTGATTTCCGCCCCGCCCAGAATGAGCGACAGGCCGTAGGTGTCGGCGCCGCGGGTGATCGTGGTGAAGCCGCAGCGCTGGAGCACGTCGATGAATTTCTCGACGCCGTATTCATAGAGCATCCGTACCGAAGGAACGTTCAGCGAACGACGGATGACATCGCGGGCGGGAACCGCCCCGTCGAAGGTATGGTTGAAGTTGTTGGGCGTGAAATCCTTGTAGTGGAACGGAATGTCGGAGACGAGCGTGCCCGGCAGGATGTCGCCTTCGTCGAGCATCGCCGCATAGAGCAGCGGTTTGAGCGTGCTGCCGCTGCTGCGTGGCGAGGGCACCACGTCGACATTGTCGCCGTGGCCGCCCGACCCGTGCCCCGCATTGCCGATATATACGACCGGCTTTCCCGTATGCACGTCGAGAATCACGGCAGCCACATTATAGACCTCGTTCGTGGCGAACACTTCGGCGTGCCGTGCCACAATGGCCTCGGCCCGTTGCTGCATCCCAAGATCGAGGGAACTCTCGAACAGCTTGTCGCCCTGCTGTTTGCGCAGCGTCTCCAGATAGTGGTAAGCGATTTCGGGCAGGGGCCAGGGCTTGACAGGCAGCGGCTCTTCCTTGGCCAGTCCACATTCCACTTCGTCGATCACGCCCGTCGCGCAGAGTTTGTCGAGCAGGAAATTCCGTTTGGCCAGCAGGGCGTCGCGGGAGCGGCCCGGGTGGATGAGGGCCGGAGCGTTGGGCAGCACGGCCAGTGTGGCGCTCTCGGCCCAGGAAAGGTCGTCGGCGCTGCGGCCGTAGTACCGCCAGGCTGCCGCCTCGAGCCCCACGACGTTGCCGCCGAACGGGGCGTGGCCGGCGTACAGGGCGAGGATTTCATCTTTGCTGCAATAGGCGTCCAGCCGCAGAGCCAGAACCATTTCGATCAGTTTTTCGGAAATGGTGCGCGGCTTGTCGCCGCGGCTCAGGCGGATGACCTGCATCGTGAGCGTGCTGGCGCCGCTACGTACTTCGCCGCCCAGGATGTTGAGGCGGATGGCCCGGAGAATGGCCAGCGGATCGACGCCCGGATGATACCGGAACCGCTTGTCTTCAAAGGTGATGATGGCCCGGGCGAATTTTTCGGGAACCGTATCGGAAGCGGGGAAGCGCCACTGGCCGTCCGCAGCGATCCGGGCGCCCATCAGTTGTCCGTCGCGGCTCTCCAGGACGGCACAGACCGGATCGTCGAACAACTGTCCCGGCTTGAGTGCCAGAACGAGGCAAACCAGGCCTGCGAGCAGGGCAAAAAGCAGCAAAAGAGTCTTCCGATTCTCCAAACGATTTCCTATATTTGCATTATATAGCAAAAATAGGCAAAAATCCTTATTGAACATACTATGAAACGTTTCCTTCTTGCCCTGAGTTTCGCCCTGGCGGGTCTTGCAGCCATCTCCTGCGCCACGTCGGGCAATGAAAGCATCGCCAGCTTTTCCAAGGAAATCCGAATCGACGATCCGGTGACCCTCCACCTGTTCGATGCCTTCTCCATGAAAGACAACGACCAGACCCTGGAAGCGGCCCGCAAGGCCGTCTCCATCACTCCGAAAGTCGATTTCGACGTTCAAGTAGTGGATCCCCAGACGCTCTGCCTCATTCCGACGCAGCCGCTGGAGTACAATACCACCTATAAGATTACGGCCGATGTGGGCAAGATCGCCGGCGTTTCCGGTGGCAGGCAGACCGTCGAAGTGAAAACCCTCGCGCCGATCCTGCTGTTCGACTACAGCAAACTCACCGGCTACCCGGATATCGACGACCGCTACCAGATCGAACTGCAGATCACCTCGCCCGACGTGCTCGACGGCAAGTATATGGAAAGCGGCTTCTCCGTCAAGGGCGCCGACGCGCCCGTGACCTGGGTCCATTCAGAAGACGGACGGACGCACACCGCCACGGTGGGCAACATCACCGCCGGCGAGCGCCGATCCTCGCTGGAACTTGTCTACAAGTGGCCCAAGTATGCCGCCGAGGGCTCCCGCAAGTTCAACGTGCCGGCCAAAGGCCAGTTCGAAGTGATCGACAGTGAAGTCAAGGCCGAGCCCTACGGCTATGAGGTGGCCTTCTCCAGCGCCCTCGCTCCCAAGCAGGATTTCGGCAGCCTCGTCTCGATGCCCGGTGCGGGAAAACTTTCGTTCATCGTCAACGAAAACGTGCTGAAGATCGTTCCGACGACCCGTGCTACGGACAAGCAGTTCCTTTCCGTCAGCAAAGGCATCACCAGCGTCAAGGGCCAGAAACTGGCGGAAGACTTCGACCGCTGGTTCACCGTTCCTTCCGGTGAACCGATGGTGGCCTTCCTTTCCAAGGGCTCTGTCCTTCCTTCTTCGGGCGACATGAACCTCGCCTTCCAGGCCATCAACTATACCAAGGCGCGCGTGCGCGTCAAACGCATCTACGGCAACAACGTATTGCAGTTCCTTCAGAGCAACAAACTCAACGATACCTATTGCTACACTTCGAACGTAGCGCGGACGGTCGTCGACACGACGCTCGTCCTGGGCGAGGCCAATTCGGCCAAGCTCCGCAATCTCAATACCTATGGCCTGAACCTGGCCGACCTGGTCAAGATCGAGCGCGGTGCGATCTATCGTCTCGAGATCCGTGGCGACGGCCCGCTGGCCGACTTCGCCGACGAAGACCACTATGAGAGCGACTACTATTTCGGCAGCTATGAGGACTACGAGAACCGCGTGCTCAACGTACTGGTTTCCGATCTGTCGGCCATCGCCAAGGGATCGGACAAGGGTGATTATACGGTGTTCGTGACCGATATCCTTTCGGCTCAGCCGGTGAACGGCGCCAAGGTTACCCTCTACAACTCCGTCAACCAGGTGGTGGGTGAGGGGACAACCTCTTCGGGCGGCAAATTCGCCTGTTCCGTACCCGACGACGACGTGCAGACCATCATCGTGAGCAAGGGCAACGACAAGTCCTATCTGTCGATGAACCGGGGCAGCGCCGTTTCGATGAGCAGCTTCGAAGTCGACGGCAATGCCTCGCGAAAGGGCCAGAAAGGCTTCATCTTCGGTGAGCGCGGCGTCTGGCGTCCGGGCGACGACATCCACATCACCTTCGTGTCGATGCTCGACGAGGGTGTCCTGCCCGCCAATCATCCGGTAACGGCCACCTTGAGCAATCCGCAGGGCCAGGTCATCAGCACCCTGGTGAACAACAAGGGCTTCGACGGCATGTACGCCTTCAACTTCACCACTTCTCCCGATGCCCCGACAGGCAACTGGGAAGTAGCCGTGACGGCCGGCGGCCAGACCTGGTACAAGACGGTCAAGATCGAGACCGTCAAGCCCAACAACATCGTAATCGACCTCAAGCTCAACGATAAGCCCGTCCTTCCGGCCGACGACATCCGTGCCGACATCGCCGCCCGCTGGCTGGTGGGCAACCCGGCCAAGGATCTCGAAGTCCGCGTCGATGTGGACTTCTACAATGGCCGCACCCGCTTCGACAACTACAAGGACTATGTGTTCGAAGACCGTTCCCGCAGTTTCAGCCAGCAGAGCCTCCAGCTCTACAAGGGCAAGACGAACGGAGAAGGCAAGGTTTCGTTCGTGACGGGAATCCGCGAATCGGATGCCGTTCCGGGCATGGTCACGGGCCGTTTCACCACCCGCGTTTTCGAAAAGGGCGGTGACTTCAGCATCGACCATTATACGACCACGGTCTCCCTGTATAATACTTATATAGGTCTCAACGTTCCCGAGACGGAAGACCGCTGGGGCGATGCCTATCTCGACAAGGGCAAGATCCATACCTTCAAACTGGCCGCCGTGGATTACAAGGGCAACGCCGTCCGCAAGCCCGTCAAGGTGAATGTCGAAATCTACAAGATGGGCTGGAGCTGGTGGTGGAGTTCCTCCTACGAGGGGCTGGCCTCCTATGCGAAGGATTCCTACAATAAGCCTTTCCAGGAGTTGAGCGTCAACCTGACGAATGGAGCCGGTGATTTTTCGCTTAACCTGTCGAAGGAAGAAAGCGGCTACTACTTCATCCGCGTCGTCGATCCTGTCGGCGGTCATGCCACTTCGGCCGTAACGGAGGTCCGCAACAGCTACGAACGTACCAACGAAGGCAATTCCGACGCGGCCGTCCGCCTGCCCATGTCGGTCAACAAAGACAAGTTCGCCATCGGCGAGACCGCTACGCTGACCATCCCTTCGACCTCCGGCGCCCGCGCCCTGGTCTCCATCGAAAAGGGAGAACGCGTGCTCAAGACCTGGTGGGTCGACTGCAAGGGCGAGAATACCGACATTTCCATCCCCATCGAGGCCGGCATGGCGCCGAACGTGTACGCTACGGTGTCGCTCATCCAGCCCTACAACAATGCCGACAACGACGCGCCGATCCGGATGTTCGGCGTCCAGCGCATCCTCGTCGAGGAAGCAGGTACGCATTTGCATCCGGTTATCGACATCGCCGATGAAATCCGGCCTGAGAAGGAAGTTTCCTTCACGGTCCGCGAGCAGGACGGCCGTCCGATGAGTTATGTGGTGGCCATCGTCGACGAAGGCCTGCTGAGTCTCACGCGCTTCAAGACGCCCAACCCTTGGAACAGCTTCTATGCGACCGAAGCCCTCGGTGTCCGCACCTGGGATCTCTACGACCTGATTATCGGTGCCTATGGTGCCCGCATGGAGCAGCTCTTCGCCATCGGCGGCGACGGTGAAGGCGACGCGCCCGTGTCTCCCAACACGAAGGCCGAACGCTTCAAGCCCGTCTCTCTCTTCATGGGTCCGTTTACGGTGAAGGCCAAGGGTACCGCGAAGCATACCGTCACGATTCCGCAGTACATCGGCAACGTCCGCGCCATGGTGATCGCCACCGACGGAGCCGCGATGGGTGCCGCCGAAAAGAACGTCCTGGTCACCAAGCCCGTGATGGTCAAGGCCACCCTGCCGCGCGTGATGGGCACCGAAGAAGAAGTGGTGCTTCCTGTCACAGTGTTTACCAATAAGGACAACGTGGGCGACGTCACGGTCGAAGTCAAGGCTGAAGGTGCGCTGACCGGCTCCGGTACGGCTTCCGTCCATATGGGCAAGGCCGGCGAAGAAATCGTGTTCTTCACGCTGAAAGCCTCCGACGTGGCAGGTATCGGCAAGATCCACACCGTGGCCAAGGGCGCGGGCGACAGCTCCGCCGAAGACCTCGAAATCGACGTGCGTGAACCGAATATCCGCACGACCAACTCCGTGGTCAAACTGATCGAGGGTGGCAAGACGGTCAAGATTCCGTTCAACCTGGTCGGCCGTCCCGGCACCAACGAGGTGAACGTGGAAGCCTCCACCATTCCGCCGGTCGATCTCGAATACCGGATGGAATACCTCACCGGTTACCCGCATGGTTGCATCGAGCAGACGACCTCGGCCGTCTTCCCGCAGCTGTATCTGGGCGCCCTGACCGAATTGAAACCTGAAGACAAGGATAAGGTGGAGAAGAACGTCAAGGATGCCATCACCAAGCTGAGTTCCTTCGCCATCGCCGGCGGCGGTATGACTTACTGGCCGGGAACGGCTTCCTATGCGGGCGCCAGCACCTGGGGCACCATCTACGCCACGCATTTCATGATCGAGGCGCAGAAGGCAGGCTATTCCGTACCGGCGGCCCTGAAGAAAGCGAACCTGAACTATGTGAAGTCGGTGGCCGGCAGCAAGAACTTCAGTGCCGGCAACCGGACCTATGCCTGCTATGTCCTCGCCCTGGCCGGAACGCCCGACAGAGGTTCCATGAGCCGCCTGCGCGAAGATGCCGCCAAACTGCCCGAATCCAGCACGCTGATGCTGGCCGGCGCCTATGCGCTCGACGGCAAGAAGGACATCGCCAAGACGCTCCTGCAGAGCACCCGTTCGGGCGCTGAGACGTTCGACCGCTTCTCGCCGACATTCGACAGCGAGGAGCGCGTCCAGGCCATCGCCGCCATGATCCACACCGCCGTGGGCGACAAGGCATCCGCCTTCCGCTGCATCGAGCGCCTGGCCACCTGGCTCAACGACCGCGACCACTGGATGAGCACCCAGAGCACCTCGTGGGCACTTCGCGCCGTAGCCGACTACTTGACCAAGAACACGGTTGACGGGCTCAACGTGAGCGTCAAGGGTCCTCAGACCAGCGCCGTCCTCAAGTCCTCGAAGGCCATCGCCCAGGGCAGCCTCGATCCGGGCAACGGTACGACCCTCGATCTGGAAGTCGTCAACAATGCCAAGTCTCCGGTCTATCTTGTGGTCAGTTCCACCGGTGTGCCGGACAAGGGACAGGAAGTGGCCCGTGCCGACGGCCTGAAGCTGGACGTCACCTATACGCTGCCCGACGGATCGCCCGTCGATCCGACCAGCCTCGAGCAGGGCACCGACTTCGTGGCCCACGTCCGCATCACGAACCTCAGCGGTACGGTCGACTACACCAACCTGGCGTTGACGCAGATCTTCCCGTCGGGTTGGGAAATCCACGTCGACCGCATCGACGGCTTCTACCAGGACTACCGCGATGACCGCGTGTACTCGTATCTCTACTTGCAGCACAACCGTTACTGCGTGGTGGATACGCGCCTGACGGCAACCTACAAGGGCCGCTTCTACCTCCCGTCCACGGTCTGCGAGGCGATGTACGACAACACGATCGGCGCCTCGGTACCCGGCGGATGGGTGGAAGTGAAGTAGCAAAAGAAAACTTTTTGCGATTTTTTGAAAATAAATTTTGTGGATTCGAAAAATCGCTTTACATTTGCAGCCCGTTTCGGAAGAGACGGAAGTTCATTGAAAGAATAGGAAGAAAACAAGTACAAGCAAGTACCGATTTTAACACGATTAAAATCAGAAAGAGCAGAGCGTTGATTCTTTTGGAAAGAATTGAAAGTTGCAGGGTCCGACTTGAGTTATATAGAAAATTATACAATGAAGAGTTTGATCCT
>JAFRRF010000056.1 GCA_017428245.1 Bacteroidales bacterium | reverse complement strand
TGCTCGAGATGCGTGCTTCGAACCGCAACAAGGTCGAGGATATGGCTACCAAGTTCCCGGGCAAGGCAATCTTCACCCCTGGCAAGAAGGCATGGAGCGTGAAGTGCGACATCGCCCTCCCTTGCGCTTTCCAGAACGAGCTTTCGGAAGACGACGCGAAGGAACTGAAGGCCAACGGCACCTGGTGCTGCTGCGAGGTTTCCAACATGGGCTGCCAGCCGGGCGCCATCCACTTCTTCCAGCACAACGGCATCCTCTTCGCCCCCGGTAAGGCGGTCAACGCCGGCGGCGTGGCCACTTCGGGCCTTGAGATGACGCAGAACGCTTCGCACATCAGTTGGAGCGGCAAGGAAGTCGATGAGAAACTGCACTTCATTATGGACTCGATCCACGAGGCCTGCGTGAAGTACGGCACCCAGCCGGACGGCACGATCGACTATGTGAAGGGCGCCAACATCGCCGGCTTTATGAAAGTCGCCACCGCGATGCTCGAGCAGGGAATTATCTAATTCCTCCCCGTCATGCCCGGCCTGACCGGGCATCTCGACATCAAAAAGGGTTGACCATTTAGGCCAACCCTTTCTTATAGCTCCTGTTGTTGGAGAAGCTCCTTCACGGAGTTTTTGCGGGGAGGCTGGTGCGGATGGCCGTAGCGGATGTGAAGGGGCCTCTCCAACAACGGAGCCATCCCTGATAGTTACAATGTAACGTGTAACCCCACTGTCCAGGCGTTGCCGGAGGGGCCGAGGAGGTAGGCGGCGTCGAGGCCGACGCCTTTGAAGGCGAAACCAAGGCCGAAGGAGGCGAAACGCGGGGCGACGGCGGAGGAGAAGTGGTAGCCGGCGCGGGCGTAGATCATCTGGTTGAAGGCGTATTCCGTGCCGAGGGCGGCCGTGAAGGCGCCATATTCCTTCGGGAGGATGTAGCCCAAGTCGGCGCCGAAGGTGACGGCGTGCTTTTCGCCGGGGGCGATGCGGTAGGAGCCGCCGGCCATCACGCGCATCGGGAGGGAGTAGGCCGTAGATCCGTAGTTGTATTTAGAGCCGATGTCGAGGCCTTTGAGACCCACGGTCAGTCCGTCTTTCACATAGTTCACCGCTACGTCGCCGGCGAATGCCGAGGCCTTGTTGCCTGCCAGGTCGGCCGACAGGTATTTGCCGTTCACGTCGATAAAGACCACGTCGGCCAGCCGGAAGCTTGCGCCAAGCAGGATGCGCTGTTCGCCTGGTTTGACGCTTCCTTTCACGTTGCCGTTCTCGTCGACCAGGTCGAAGGCCTGGAACAGGTTGTTGCGGTAATCCAGCCGGATGCCGAACGACTCATTCAGCGCCAGGAAACCGCCGGCCTGCAGGGTGGAGTAGGCTAGACTGCCAGGCTTCCACTGCCCGAAGGAAACAGCGGCGTCGATCTTTTGCACCGCCAGCTCGGGGGTGAGGAACGACACGTCGCCCATACCGAGCGTGGTGGCCCTGCCCGAGAGGATGAAGGAGCTGAATGACTGGCCGTTGACAGCCGTCGTGGTCGTCAGCGCGACCACGCAGGTCAGCAGGATGCGGGAAAGTATATTGTGTCTCATAGCTTCACGATGTTTTGGGTAAAGGTTTCACCGCCGAGGGTTACTTTCACGGCGTAGGGACCGCCGCCCAAGGACGTGACGTCGATGACGGCCGGTTCGAACGGAGTGGCTGTATGGGTCTTGTCGAAGACGACGGCGCCGGTTTCCGAAATGATCTGCACGCTGACCGACTGGTCAGAAGCCGTGCGGATGTAGATTTTGCCGTCGGTGACGGTGGTCGGATAAATGTCGACCGGCTTGCTGCCGTCGCGGGCGAGGGTGCTGAAGGAGGCAGAAACTGCTTCTCCCCGGGCATCGGTCGCAGTGACCGTTCCGGAGCCGTATCCGAAGCGCAGGGCCGTCACGTAGAGGACTCCTTCCCGGGTATGGAGATTGAGAATCTCATTGTCCGACGAGGTGGTAGTAAACACGAGAGGTTCGCCGTCCTCGTCGCGGAATATCTCGGCCAGGTTGACTTCCTGTACCTCGCCCTTTCCGCCGAAAACCATATCGTCGATGTCGCTGATCTTCTGAGGAGCGTGGTTGGGAAGGATGGTATAGGTATAGGAGAGGGTGGTCTCCATCTCATAATCGTCGTACACGTGAAGTACCGAAGTGAAGGTGCCCGGATTCGATCGCAGGGCATTGACTTCCACCTGCTGGGTCATATTGAGCATCTGGAAGATCGTATCGGCCGGGGAACCTCCATCCAATTCGGTGTGGACACCGTGTCCGTCCGGATCGGAGTAGCTGAAATGCAGCTGGCGGGATTCGTGGGATTTCAACGAGAAGGAAAGCGGATCGTTGGTCGCCACTTCTGGCGCGTGGTTCGGTCCGGTAGTGACGGAAACCTGATTGGAGAGGCCGGACTTGTTGCCGATCTTGTCGATGGCGTTGCAGACCAGGTAATAGGTCTTCTCGAAATCCAATCCGGTCAGCGTACCTTCCAACCTTTCACCGGCTTCCCGGTCACCGACCGAGATGGTGCGGTGGGGAATCAGGGTGACATCGGTGATGGGCTCGGTACTGTAGTAGAGATTGATACCATAAGCTTTTCCGTCGTCTTCATCGGCAGGGATGGTGAGCGAATAGCGGATGAAGTTGGAGATAATCGTCTCGGCGCTGAGGTCCGTCACGTCAGCCGGCGGAATAGTTCCTCCCGCCGTAATGGCACTCTCAGCATCGACCAGGCCTCCGATTGGATAATTCCGGTTCTTGTATGAAATATCCTTTGTCGTATTGACGATGCGGCTCCAAAGCATATCGCGGGTGAATCCGAGTCCGCCGAACCGTGATACGATGAGCGCAGCTACGCCGGATACGTGTGGACAAGCCATGGAAGTGCCTTGCATCAAACCATATTTATTGTCGGGCAACGTGCTGTAGATTTGGTAACCTTTCTGATAGTCCCCGCCGGGGGCAGCTACATCCACCCAGTCGCCGTAGCAGGAATAGTATGCCCGGTAAAAGTCTGCTCCGACCGAACCGACGGCGATGCAACCTTCGTAATAGCCGGGGGCACCGAAGTCGGTGTTCTCGTTGCCGGCCGCGAAGATGACGACACCTCCCGCCATCGGGCCCACCTGGTTGCCGTGTTCATCGAATCCGGCGTAGGTGTTGAAATAGTCGATGGCGGCCTTGTCCGATTGCGGTACATAGTCGATTTCTTCGTAGCCCCAACTGTTCTGGGAGATGACGGCGCCGTGGTCGGCGCTCCATTTGATGGCGCGGGCACCGTTGCCGCCACCTTTCTCCCCGTCTTTGAAAATCTGGCAGGACATCAGTCTCACACCCGGGACGCCTTTGGCGAAATCGCCGCCCGCAATGCCGCAGATGCCAATCCCGTTGTCGTTGACGGCGGCAATGGTACCGGCCACGTGGGTTCCGTGTTCCGTTTTGATAATGGTGGTGTTGCCGTCGAAGAAGTTGTATCCGTGGATATGGGGGCGGTTGCTCTCACACCAGATGTTGGAAGCGAGGTCTTCGTGATCACAGTCGATACCGCCGTCCACGACGCCGACAATCACGTCGGCACGGCCGGTGGTATAATTCTTCCATACCGGCAGGACATTGATGTCACAACCCTGTTCCATACCGGAAGCGTGACCGTCGTTGTAGAGATCCCATTGCTTGTCGAAAGAAGGGTCGTCAAAGGGAAAACCGTCCGGTGCGGCACTGGGGGAAGCCGTCAGATAGGTGACCGTCTCATCATAGGCCTTGCGTGTTACGGGCCGGTATTCGACTTCCAGGATGCCGGGTATGTCGCCGAGTGAAAGCGCTGCCTTGGTCAGCGGCGTTTCTTCGTCGAACCAGACGTCATACCAGCGGTCTAGACCGGCGTCGTGGGTCCGCTTTTCAAATCTCCCGGCATAGGGGAAGGTACGTTCCATCCGTACTTTGCCCAGTATGGAAGCGGCCTTGGTCGCTATGAGGGCTTCCGGCGTTCCGGTTTGTTCCAACTGTCCGGCTGTTTCAGGATCGACAAAAACGCGGACATGCCCTGTCTCAAACAGGGTGGCAGGGTATGTCCCTGCCGGAGTCTCGAGGGTTTCTTCTTGCGATAGTTCATCCGGAACGCAGGCAAGCAGGAAACTGGCCGCCAGCGCGGTCAGGAAAAGGGCGCGGAATTTCATCGTCGTAGGTTATTCTGCGAGGAAGTCGAAGAGTTTCAGCAGGCTCTGTTCGTCCTTCCAGTTGATTTTATTCTTTTTCAGGAACGCCTTCAGTTCAGCGGCCTTTTCAGGCCCCACGGCGGCTGCAAAGTCTTTTTTCGTGGCTTTGATGGCGTTGCCGTTTACCACCACATAATACTCGTTTTTGATGGTCAGTTTCTTTCCTGTCTCCCGATGCTGCATTTGCTCCATATGGTTGGTGTTGACGAAGCCGGGCAGGTCGACCGAGGTGATTCTCTGGGTGGAAGCCGTGGTGGCGGGGGTTCCGTAGGCGCCGCCGGTTTCATTGAGGACCGAAAGGTCCGCGATGCTGCGGACGGCAATGAAATGCTTTTCATCGGGCCCCGGGGTGACTTTCATCAGATAACCGCCAACGCGCCGGAATGTGTCGTTGCCGATCTGGACGGCGGCGAACTGCCCGGCAGGGGCCATCTGGATGATGCCCTTGTCGTCGATGAAATGCAGGTCGCCTTTGAGCAGGTGGATATTGATCGGCATCTTTTTCTGCTGTCCGTTCGAAAGGATCATGACACCGTCTTGAAAGTCAGTGTAATAATAAGGCCATGTCGTGTAGGCTTGGATTTGGGCCCGGGCGGTGAGGGCAACAGCGCAGCAGGCCATCAGGAAAAGGATACGTTTCATAGCTTTCATCTTGTTGTAAAAAGCACACTAAAGTACAAAAAAAAAGGGAGAAAAGTGAATTTTCTCCCTTTTTCAACAAGAATCGGGCCTTAGTCCTTCGTGCAGACAATGCCGCCGTACAGGATGTTGACGCTACCGGCACCGGGGATATAGAGCCACGGGCCGTAGTCAATGAACTTGAGCGTCTTGCCGCCTTCCAGGATCTGGATGTTCAGGAAACCTTCGTCCCAGCCTTCCGAGCCGTCGAAGCCGAGCAGCACGCAAGGAGTGGTTCCACTGTACTTGTACTCAGTTTCCTGGCCGAGAGGAACCGAAATGTTCGTCAGTTCGTCGTCGGCGATACCGTAGAACATCGTGTCGGTGTCGGCCCAGCCGTCGCTGCCGAAGATGTTGTAGATCCAAACCTTGGTCACGTCGGACGCATCCTTGAGGAAGGACATGGTCCATTCCTGATCACCATTGAAGTAGCTGTTGCCCTTCGCGGTATAGGAGCCGAGGATGGCGGACAGCGGGTGGTCGAGGTCGTTGATAGTTACCGAGCAGGTGGTGGCGGCACCGGCGGCCACGTCACCGGTCGATTTGAACTTGACGGAGAACTTGAGGTCACCCGTGAAGACACCGGGGTGGTTGATGATTTTCACCGCGATATTCTTCTCGGATTCACCGGCGGAGAAACTCAGCGTACCGGTACCGGAAGCATCTTCGAAATCGACGCCCTGTTTGGCGCTGCCGTTGACGAACTCATAGGAGATCGTCGTAGCCACACCGCCAAGGGAAGTCACGTGAACGGGGATATTGAGGGTACCACCGTCTTCCGCGATCGACATCGAACTGGTCGGGAAAGCAGCGAAAGCATCGCTGTCATTGAAAGTGGGGAATTCGTTCAGGTTGCAGGAAGCGACCAACATTCCCATCACCACGATACTGAAGATATAAATGATCTTTTTCATGTCTGTAGTCGATTAGTATCAATAGCCCGGGTTCTGTACGAGATTCTCATTGATGTCGACCTGGGCTTTCGGAATCGGGAGGGCCCAGAGTTTGTCACCGGCGGGAATGTTGCGGGTGATGTTGGCATCGGAGTAGGAGATCGAACCGCCCGTGCGGTTGAGGTCGAACCAGAGGTGGCCTTCGAAGTTGAGTTCGAGACGGCGCTCGAGAGCGACGTCAGCCTTGCCGGCGCTGGACAGGGCCGAAGCACCACGGTTGGCGCGGATGGCATTCAGGTCAGCCAGAGCGGTCGAACCGGCACCATTGACGCCGGCTTCGGCACGGATGAGGTACATTTCGGAGAGACGCAGCACGATGGTGTTGTTGAAGTCAGGGGTGGAGGTGGCGTTACCGTCGCCCTTGCCATAATACTTCATCGTCCAGAGCTGGCCGCCGGAAACTTCATCCTGGTCGGTGCAGAACATCACTTTGCCGTCGTCGCGAGGATCGGAGGCATCGCCACGGACACCGGTGGTGCCACGGACGTCACCGTCTTCGAAGAGTTCGGTGAGCTGGGCGGAAGCGGCGCAGTCGGCGTAACCGAGCGGGTTCGTCATATGGGAAGGACCTTCCCACCAGGCGTCATAGCTGTTGGTCTGTTTGCCATAGACCTCGAAGATGACTTCACCACCGTCACCGGCGATTTCCTTACCCCATACGGAAGGATACTCTTCAGCGGTCCAAAGCTTGAACTTGCCGCTGTTGATCACCTTGCTGGCATACTCGGAAGCCTTGCCCCAATCTTTGTGGTAGCAATACACACGGGCGAGGAGGGCCTGGATGGCGAGTTTGTTGAAAGTGGCCTTGGGATCAGCGACGCTGCCGCGCTGGTAGCTGTCAGCCATCAGGCTTTCAGCATCCGTCAGGTCTTTGATGATCTGGGCGTAGGACTCTTCCACCGTAGCGCGGGCCGGCATGTCGGTCGGAAGCTGCGGTTCAGTGATCACGCAGACACCGAAATCGCCGTTGGAACCGTCGAGGTGGCAGTAGAGGCGGAGCAGGTCGAAGTGAGCGAAGGCACGGAGCGCGAGGGCTTCAGCCTTCAGGTTGTTGAGGTCCGAAGCGGGATGGCTGCTCGTAACCAGGCCTTCGGCGTTGGTGTCGATGGCGTTGATCACGTTGTTGCAAGCCGAAATCACGTAGTAGGCAGTGCCCCACAAGCCGGAAGTCGCATCCGGGTTGTAGTTCATGGTATACGGGGTCTGCATACGGCCGGACTGGAAGTTCGTGTTGATCGGAATCATGGCGTTACCGGCACGCATTTCAGCGTCGAGCACGAAGAAAGCGCCATACCAGCCACTGCCCGCAAGCGGGGAGTAGGCACCGGCGATAGCCTTGTTCAGGCCATTGTAGTCGGAGAGCGTAAGCTCGGTACTCTGCGACATCACGGGATCCTCGGTCAGGAATTCTTTGACGTTGCAGGAAGCGGTCAGGCTCAGGATTGCGAAAAGTGCAATGATATATTTTTTCATGGTCTTTTCCTCCTAAATTAGAAAGTGATTTCAATACCGCCGGCGATGGTCTTGGTCTGCGGGTAGATACCCCAGCCCATACCTTCCATACCGCGTTCAGGGTCCCACCAGTACACATCGTGGAACGTGTACGGGTTCAGTGCGCTGACATAAAGCTTCGCGCCCTTCATGTTGATCTTCTTCAACAGGCTCTGCGGGAAGTTGTAAGCCAGCGTGACATCCTTGATACGGAAATAGTCACCACGTTTCAGCCAGCGTGTGGAGTTCATCATACCGCTGGAGGCGTTACCGGCGACCGGTTTCGGGTTGCAGCCGGTGTCACCGGGCTGTTTCCAGTAGTTGAGGGCGGAAGCCATCTGGTTCATCGTCATCTGGTTACCGTCGGCATTCAGATAGCGCCACTCGTAGATGTAGACGTAGTTGTGGGTCTTGAATTCGGTAAAGACACTCAGTTCGAGACCCTTCCAGTTCAGGCTCGTGTTGAAACCGCCCGTGAACTTCGGTTCAGGGGAACCGGCATAGATGTAGCGGGCCTGGCTGTAGTTGTTGGTCAGCACCCAGTAGTTTTCGTCATCCGGATGCTCGGGATCGGCGGCGCGGAACAGGGCGTCACCGTTGGTCGGGTCGACACCGTAGTAATCCTTCAGGTAGAACATATAGAAGTTCTTGCCCACGGCGTGACGCAGACGGCTGTCGTAAGACGAACTCATCCATTCGTCGTCACCCAGGTCGAGGACGGTGGACTTGTTGTAGGCAATGTTGAAGCCGGCCGTCCACACGAGGTCGTTGGTGCGGATGAGGTCGCCTTCCAGCTGGAACTCGATACCCTTGTTGTTCATCGAGCCGATGTTCATGAAGTTGCTCGAGAAGCCGGAGGTCTGCGGGACCTGCTTGTTGAGCAGCATGTCGGTGGTGTTACGGGTATAGACATCGAGCTGGCCGCTGAGGCGGTTGTTGAAGAACGCGAAGTCGAGACCGACGTTCCAGGTCTTGTTGAGCTCCCAGGAGAGGAGGTCATTGGCAGGGCTGGACGGGCGCATACCGTTGCCGCCGTTGTAGGCGGTGGAGGCGTACACACCATAGGCGCTGTACGGGCTGATGTTGTTGTTACCGTTCACACCGTAGCTTGCACGGAGTTTCAGGAGGGACAGCCAGTCGGAGGTATTCTGCATCCACTCTTCGCTGGTGATGTTCCAGGAAGCGGAAGCGGACCAGAAGGTACCCCACTTGTTCTGGGAGCCGAAGAGCGAGGAACCATCCTCACGGATCGAGGCAGCCACGAAGTAGCGGTTGGCGTAGTTGTAGTCGACGTTGCCGAAGAAGGAGAGCAGGGTGCGGGCGTTGTAGCTGTCGCTGATGGAGCTCTCGCTGTCGATGGAGGTCGAGAAGTACGGGATGTTGGCATCCACGCTCGGGGCGTAGCCGTACAGGCTTTCATAGGTCCGTTTCATGGCTTCCTGACCGAGCATCACGCGCAGCGAGTGGTCGCCGAACATTCTGCTGTAGGTAGCGGTGTTGGAAGTGGTGATCTGGACATACTGGCTGCGGGAACCCTGCAGAACACCTTCGGTGTCGCCCGGGTCCGGACCCCAGTAGCGGATACCTTTACCGAACGTACCTTCGAACATATTGTTCGTCTTGAACACGAGGCCCTGGATGGGCTCCCACTGCAGGTACATGCCGGCCTGGGTGCGGAACTGCTTCTCCCACTGGTCTTCACCATGGCAGAGGGCGTTCCAGAGCGGGTTGGTGTTGGAGTTCTCAGGAATCTTCTGGTTGTACTCGCCGGTTTCGGGGTCGAAGACCGGGGTCCAAGGACGGATGATCAGACCGCCGAAGAACGGGTTGGAGTAATACAGGCTCTGCATTTCCGTATCGTGGTTCTCGGTGTAGGCGATGTTCACGCGGGTACCGACTTCCAAGGTGCGGGTAAGCTTATAGTCGGAGTTCACACGGCCGGTGAGACGGTTGTAGCTCGTGGCGTAGGAAACACCCTGGTTGTCCTGATAGGAGAAGGAAGTGTAGAAACGGCCGCGGTCGTTACCGGCCTGGGCGTTCACTTCGTATTCCTGCAGGCGGCCCAGACGGGTCACTTCCTCGATCCAGTTGGTCATCGGGAGGTTCGGCGTATTCGGGTCGTAATAGTTGTTGATGTCGCGGCCGGCGTTGGCGTAGGCCGTTTTGTAGAAGTCATAAAGTTCCGGACCGGTCATCATGCGGAAGTGGTTGTCGTTGGCCATCATGCTGACACCGTACTTGGCACGGGCGCTGAAGGAGGCCTTACCGGCTTTACCGCTCTTGGTGGTCACGAGGATGACGCCGTTCGCAGCGCGGGAACCGTAGATGGAGGCGGCAGCAGCGTCCTTCAGGACGGTCAGGCTCTCGATATCGTTCGGGTTGATGGCGGCGATGGCGTTGTTCGTGTTGGTGAAGTAGGACTGGTCACCGGACATCACCGGAATACCGTCCACAACCCACAACGGCTCGTTACCGGCGTTGATGGATGATGTACCGCGGATACGGATCTGCGAGTTGGAACCCGGCTGGCCGGATTCGGAGGAGATGGTGACGCCGGCCATCTTACCGGCCAGCATCTTGTCAACGGAGGAAGCCGGAACGGCTTGGATCTCGTCGGCTTTCACCGTCGAGACGGCACCGGTCTTCGCTTCACGGCGGGTCGTGCCGTAACCGACGACGATCACGTCATCGAGGATTTCGGCATCCGGAGCAAGAACACAGTCGACGACGTTGCGTCCGTTCACCGCGATTTCCTGGGTCTTGTAGCCCACGAAGCTGACGACCAGGATGGCGTTCGACGGAACGTTCAGGGCGTAGGTGCCGTCCAGGCCCGTCGAGGTTCCGCTCATCTGGCCTTTGACCGTCACGGAAGCGAACGCAACCGGTTCTCCTGTGCTTGCATCAGTCACAGTACCTCTGACGGCGATGTTCTGCGCGTAGAGCGAGAAGGCCATCAGCAGGATTGTCAAAACTAAACTGACTTTTTTCATGGAGTTTTGGTTATTAAGTTAAAAAAAATGGTGTTGAATTTCTTTGTTGATTCCGTTTTAAAAAAATGTCGTTCAATCTCTAAGTAAAATCTCCTTTCAATTAAAAAAATATTAATCAATTTTCCCGTTTTTGGTTTAAAATTAAAGGGTCTGGAATCCGTCCAGCAACCTAAAATTCGCGTAAAAATAAGAAGATTTTTTCAATTATCCTATTAATCTGCAAATTATTCTTATCGCCGGCACTGCTTTCGGATTGTATCCGGCCTGGTCCCGTACTTTCAGTTTTGCGGGAGTGCGTTTTTTTATCTAAATTTGTATAATTATGAACGGCTTAAAATGATTGGTGTTTACGATTCGGGAGTAGGTGGCCTTTCGGTTTGGAAGGAGTTGGTCCGGCTGATGCCGGATCAGGACTATGTCTATTTCTCCGATGCCGCCTATTGCCCCTACGGGCCGAAGGATCCATCTTTCATCATCGGACGGGCCAGCGCCGTTACCGATTTTTTCCTTGAAAAGGGATGCAATCTTATCGTGGTGGCTTGCAACACGGCTACGGCTGCGGCCATTTCCTGGCTCCGCGCCCATTACGACATTCCCTTCGTCGGGATGGAACCTGCCATCAAGCCTGCCATCCTGAGCAGCCGCAGCGGCGTGGTCGGTGTGCTGGCTACGGCAGGCACTTTCAAGGGCAGGCTTTACCTCAGTACGCTGGCGCGTTTTTCCGGTGATGTCAAGGTCATCGAACGTGTGGGCGAGGGTTTGGTCGAAACTGTGGAAAAAGGAATCCTCGACGGACCCGAGGTGGAGGCGTTGGTGCTTCGCTGCATTGCGCCCATGCTGGAGGCCGGAGCCGACCATATCGTTCTGGGATGTACGCACTATCCATTCCTGCAGCCTGTCATCGAACGGCTGGCCGGTCCGTCGGTCAAGGTGGTCAATCCCGCTCCTGCCGTCGCCCGCCAGGCAAAGAGACTGCTGAAAGCAGCCGAGCCTTCCCGACGGAAAGGCTCGACTGAATTCTGCTCCTCGTCGGAGGACCTTTCTGTCCTCCTCCGGTTGGCCGGGAGGTAGCTATTTATACCAATCCTTATACATCATATAGCCCTGGGCATTCTTGTGGGCGGCGGCCGTGACGGCTTCCGAACCTTCCTTCACCTTTTTGGCGGGGACGCCGGCATAGACGCCCGGATCGAGTTTCTCGCCCGTGAGCACCACTGCGCCTGCGGCGATGATGCTTCCGTCGGCGATTTCTGCGTTGTCCATCAGGATGGCGCCCATTCCCACCAACACGTTGTTGCCGACCTTCGCACCGTGGACCACGGCATTGTGTCCCACGGACACGTCGTCGCCGATCTCGGTGACGGACCGCTGGTAGAGCGTGTGGACGCTGGCGTTGTCCTGAATGTTGACGCGGTTGCCGATCTTGATGGTATTGACGTCGCCGCGCAGAACCACTCCATACCAAATGCTGCAATCATCGCCGATGGTAACATCGCCGATGATTACAGCATTCTCTGCTATGAAGCAATTCTTTCCGATCTTCGGGGTGAAGCCCCTGAGTTCCCGGATGATTGCCATGGCTTTCTAGAGTTTCTTCCGCGAGGCGGTCATCTTCTGGTAGTCGTCCATCGAGGCGACGATCAGGTTTTCGAACTCGCGCTGGCCGGTGCCGGCAGGGATCAGGTGACCGCAGATCACGTTCTCCTTCAGGCCCTCGAGGGTATCCACCTTTCCGCGGATGGCGGCATCGGAGAGCACCTTCGTGGTTTCCTGGAACGAGGCGGCCGACATGAAGCTGTTGGTCCTCAAGGCGGCGCGGGTGATGCCCTGCAGTACCTGATTGGAGGTGGCGGGGACGGCGTCGCGTGCCTCGACGGGGCGCTTGTCGGAACGCTTGAGGAGTGAGTTCTCGTCGCGCAGCTGGCGGACCGTCACGATCTGGCCCGGATGGAGGTTCTCGGAATCGCCGGCCTCGGTGACCACCTTCTTGTCGAAGATGTTGTCGTTCTCTTCCAGGAATTCGAGCTTGTCCACAAGTTGCTCGGGGAGGAAGCGGGTGTCACCCGGATCCACGATCTCGACCTTGCGCATCATCTGGCGGACGATCACTTCGAAGTGCTTGTCGTTGATCTTCACACCCTGCATGCGATAGACTTCCTGAATCTCGTTGACGATGTACTCCTGCACCTTGATCGGGCCCAGGATGTTCAGGATGTCGCTCGGGGAGACGGCGCCGTCGGACAGCGGCATGCCGGCCCGCACGTAGTCGTTCTCCTGGACGAGGATCTGCTTGGACAGGGGCACGAGGTAGCGTTTCTCCTCACCGCTGCGGGCGCGGATGATGATCTCGCGGTTACCGCGGCGGTTCTTGCCCATGAACACTTCGCCGTTGATTTCCGAAACGACCGCCGGGTTCGACGGGTTGCGGGCCTCGAAGAGCTCGGTCACGCGCGGCAGACCGCCCGTGATGTCGCCCGACTTTCCGATGGCCCTCGGAATCTTCACGATGATGTCGCCGATGTGGATGGGCTGGCCGTTTTCGACCATGACGTGTGCACCCACAGGCAGGTTGTAGGACTTGAGCTCCTGGCCGTCCTCGCCGAGGATCCGGACACTCGGGTTCTTCGACTTGTCGCGGGCTTCGATGATCACTTTCTCACGGTGCTGCGAGAATTCGTCGGCAGCCTCGTCGCGGTAGGTCACGCCTTCGATCATGTTGTCGTAGACGGCTTTACCGGCGGTCTCGGTGATAGTCAGCGCGTTGTAGGCATCCCAGTTGCAGATGCGGTCGCCCGGTACCACGGAATCGCCGTCCTTCTTGAAGAGTTCGGAGCCGTAGGGCACGTTGTACTGGCCGAGGGTGATCTCGGTGATCGGGTGGACGATCCTCATCTCGGTCGCACGGCTTACCACGATGGTGTGCGGACCCTTGTCGTCTTCCTTGACGATGGTGCGGAGTTCCTCGAATTCGAGACGGCCTTCGTACTTGGAGACGATCTCGCTTTCGGAGGCGACGTTCGAAGCGGTACCACCGACGTGGAAGGTACGCAGGGTCAGCTGGGTACCCGGTTCGCCGATGGACTGGGCGGCGATGACGCCGACCACCTCGCCCTTCTCGACCATGCGGCCTGTGGCCAGGTTGCGTCCGTAGCATTTCGCGCAGACGCCCTTCTTCGACTCGCAGGTGAGCACCGAACGGATCTCGACCTGTTCGATCGGGAGTTTCTCGATCTCCTCGGCAATGTCTTCGGTGATCTGGTCGCCGGCGCTGAGAATCTTCTCGCCGGTGAGCGGGTTGTAGATGTCGTGGACCGACGTGCGGCCCAGGATACGTTCGCCGAGGCTTTCGACCACGGTATCCTTGTTCTTGATGGCGGTGGCCACCAGGCCGCGGAGTGTTCCGCAGTCTTCCTCGTTGATGATCACGTCGTGCGAGACGTCCACCAGACGGCGGGTCAGGTAACCGGCGTCGGCCGTCTTCAAGGCGGTGTCGGCCAGACCCTTACGGGCACCGTGGGTGGAGATGAAGTACTCGAGCACGCTCAGGCCTTCCTTGAAGTTGGCCAGAATCGGGTTCTCGATGATGTCGGCACCGGTAGAACCGGACTTCTGCGGCTTGGCCATCAGGCCTCGCATACCGCAGAGCTGGCGGATCTGCTCTTTCGAACCACGGGCACCGGAGTCCAGCATCATATAGACCGGGTTGAAGCCCTGCTTGTCTTCCTTGATGCGCTGCTCCACGATGCCGGTCAGTTGCGTGTTGACGGTGGTCCAGATATCGATGACGTGGTTGTAACGCTCGTTGTTGGTGATCAGACCCATGTCATAGCTGCTCTGCCAGACGGCGATCTGCTGGTAGCCGTCTTCCACGAGTTCGGCTTTCTCGTCGGGGATGATCACGTCGCCCAGGTTGAACGACAGGCCGCCCTCGAATGCCATCCGGTAGCCGAGGTTCTTGATGTCGTCGAGGAACTGGGCAGTGCGGGCGATGCTCGTATATTTGAGCACCACGCCGATGATGTCGCGGAGCGACTTCTTCTTCAGCAGGGTGTTGATATACGGCACCTCGTCGGGCACCAGCTGGTTGAACAGGATACGGCCCACCGTGGTGGCCTGCATCTTATAACCTTTGGACAGGTCGGTCTTGTCGACCGGGATGCGCACCTGGCATTTGGTCTGCCATTCCACGCGTCCTTCGTTCTTGGCGATGATCGCCTCCTCCGGACCGTAGAATTTCATTCCTTCACCCTTGGCACCGGGACGCTCCTTGGTAATATAGTACAGACCGAGGACCATGTCCTGCGACGGCACCGTAATCGGCGCGCCGTTGGCCGGATGGAGGATGTTGTGGGAACCGAGCATCAGCAGCTGCGCCTCCAGGATGGCGGCGTTGCCCAGCGGCAAGTGGACGGCCATCTGGTCGCCGTCGAAGTCGGCGTTGAAAGCCGTACAGGCGAGCGGGTGGAGCTGGATGGCCTTGCCTTCGATCATACGCGGCTGGAAGGCCTGGATACCGAGGCGGTGCAGGGTCGGTGCACGGTTCAGCAGCACCGGATGGCCCTTCATCACATTTTCAAGAATGTCCCAGATGACCGGGTCCTTGCGGTCCACGATCTTCTTGGCGCTCTTGACGGTCTTGACGATGCCGCGCTCGATGAGCTTGCGGATGACGAAAGGCTTGTAAAGTTCGGCAGCCATATATTTCGGCAGACCGCACTCGTGCATCGAAAGTTCCGGACCCACGACGATGACGCTTCGGGCGGAGTAGTCGACACGTTTGCCGAGCAGGTTCTGACGGAAGCGGCCCTGCTTTCCCTTAAGGCTGTCGGACAGCGACTTGAGGGTACGGTTGGCTTCCGATTTGACGGCGTTGGACTTGCGGGAGTTGTCGAACAGCGAGTCGACGGCCTCCTGCAGCATGCGCTTTTCGTTGCGGAGAATCACCTCGGGCGCCTTGATTTCGATGAGCCGTTTCAGGCGGTTGTTGCGGATGATCACGCGGCGGTAGAGGTCGTTTACGTCGCTGGTGGCGAAGCGGCCGCCGTCCAGGGGGACGAGCGGGCGAAGATCCGGCGGGATCACCGGGATGACCTTCATCACCATCCATTCGGGGTGGTTGATCTCCTTCGACTCACGGAACGCCTCGATGACACTCAGGCGCTTGAGGGCCTCGGCCTTGCGCTGCTGGGACGTTTCCGACTCGCTCTTGTGGCGCAGGTCGTAGGAGAGGGTATCGAGGTCCACGTTCTTGAGCAGTTCGTAGATGGCCTCGGCGCCCATGCCGGCGATGAATTTCTGCGAATCGTCGTCGGGAAGATCCTGGTTGCCCTTGGGAAGTTTGTCGAGCACGTCGAGATATTCCTCTTCGGTAAGGAGGTCCAGGTCATTGACGCTGTGGTCCTTGAGGGCCTTGGCGGCGCCGGCCTGCATCACTACGTATTTCTCGTAGTAAATGATCGCCTCGAGTTTCTTGGAAGGAATGCCGAGCAGGTAGCCGATCTTGTTGGGTGTCGAGCGGAAATACCAGATATGGGCCACGGGGACCGTCAGGCTGATATGGCCCATCCGTTCGCGGCGCACCTTCTTCTCGGTCACCTCCACGCCGCAGCGGTCGCAGACGATGCCGCGGTAGCGGATGCGCTTGTACTTTCCGCAGTGGCACTCGTAGTCCTTGGTCGGACCGAAGATGCGCTCGCAGAAGAGTCCGTCGCGTTCCGGCTTGTAGGTGCGGTAGTTGACGGTCTCCGGCTTGAGCACCTCGCCCGACGACTGCTCGAGAATCTCCTCCGGAGAAGCCAGGCCGATGGTGATCTGGTTGAAGTTGTTCTTCACCTTTATCTCTTTCTTTAAAGACATATCCTTGATTTTTACTTGTCAAACACTTGAATGAACTAGTCCAGCTTCACGCTCAGGCCGAGGCCGCGGAGTTCGTGGAGCAACACGTTGAGCGATTCGGGAATACCCGGAATCGGCATCGGGTCGCCCTTGACGATGGCCTCGTAAGCGCGGCTGCGGCCGGTCACGTCGTCCGACTTGATGGTCAGGATTTCCTGCAGGATGTTGGAGGCGCCGAAGGCTTCGAGCGCCCAGACCTCCATCTCGCCGAAACGCTGTCCGCCGAACTGGGCCTTGCCGCCGAGCGGCTGCTGGGTGATCAGGGAGTAAGGACCGATGGAACGGGCGTGCATCTTATCGTCGACCATATGGCCGAGCTTGATCATATAGATCACGCCCACCGTCGCCTTCTGGTCGAACAGCTCACCGGTTCCGCCGTCGCGGAGCTGGGTGCGGCCGTAACGCGGCAGACCGGCTTCGTCGGTGTACTTGCAGATGTCGTCCAGGCTGGCGCCGTCGAAGATCGGGGTGCTGAACTTCAGTCCGAGTTCGCGTCCCGCCCAACCCAGGACAGTCTCGTAGATCTGGCCGAGGTTCATACGGGAAGGCACGCCGAGCGGGTTGAGGACGATGTCCACGGGCGTTCCGTCTTCGAGGAAAGGCATGTCCTCGTCGCGGACCACCTTGGCCACGATACCTTTGTTACCGTGACGGCCGGCCATCTTGTCACCCACCTGGATCTTGCGCTTCTTGGCGACATAGACTTTGGCAAGTTTCATGATGCCGCTCGGAAGTTCGTCACCGATGGTGAGGTTGTAGTTGATGCGCTTGTACTCGGCATCATACTCCTTGTATTTGATCAAGTAATTGTTGATCAGTGCTTTGATGAGATCGTTGCTCTTCTTGTCGGAAGTCCATTTCACCGGATTGACGTTGTTGTAGTCAATCTGCTCGAGGACTTCGCGCGTGATGACCTCGCCCTTGGGAAGGATCTCGGCGCCGTAGAGGTCGCCGATGCCTGCACTCTTCTTGCCGGCCACCAGTTTGGCGAGCTTGTCGAGGAAGAGTCCGCGCAGGTCCGCGCACTTCTTGTCGAAGGTATCCTTGGCATCCTGAAGCTGGCGTTTCGCCTGCTCCTTGCCTTTCCGGGAGTTGTCTTTGACCACGTGCGAGAAGAGCCGTTTGCCGATAATCGTACCGGAGAGGGAAGGGGAAGCCTTCAGGGAGGCATCTTTCACGTCGCCCGCCTTGTCGCCGAAGATGGCCCGCAGGAGTTTCTCTTCCGGCGAAGGATCGCTTTCGCCCTTGGGCGTGATCTTGCCGATGAGGATGTCGCCCGGCTCCACGTGGGCGCCGATACGGATGATACCGTTCTTGTCGAGGTCCTTGGTGGCGTCTTCGCTCACGTTCGGGATGTCGGCGGTCAGTTCCTCCATGCCGCGCTTGGTGTCGCGGACTTCCATGATGTACTCGTCAACGTGGATGGAGGTGAAGATGTCTTCCCGGATGATGCGTTCGGAGAGCACGATGGCATCCTCGAAGTTGTAACCCTTCCAGGGCATGAAGGCCACTTTCAGGTTCCGTCCGAGGGCCAGTTCGCCGTTCTGCGTAGCATAACCTTCCGTCAGGATCTGGCCCGGCACGACGCGGTCGCCCTTGCGGACGATCGGAGTAAGCCGGATCGAGGTGCTCTGGTTGGTCTTGCGGTAGAGCGGGAGGGTGTATACGGTGATTTCGGGATCGAAGCTGACGAAGCGTTCGTTCTCGGTCTTGTCGTATTTGATATGGATTTCGCGGGCATCGACAAAGACGACTTCGCCTTTGCCTTCCGCCGCGATCTGGGTGCGGGAGTCGCGTGCCACGGGGCCTTCCAGACCGGTACCGACGATCGGAGCCTCAGGCTTGATGATCGGAACGGCCTGGCGCATCATGTTGGAGCCCATCAGTGCACGGTTCGCATCGTCGTGCTCGAGGAACGGGATCAGCGAAGCGGCGATGGAGGCTACCTGGTTGGGAGCCACGTCCATCAGGTCGATGCTCTCCTTGGTCTTGACCGGGAAGTCGGCCTCGAGACGGCATTTGATGCGCTCGTCGAGGATGTTGCCTTCGTCGTCGAGCTTGACGGACGACTGGGCCACGATCTTGGCTTCCTCTTCCTCGGCGCTGAGATAGACCACGCCCTGGTCGCTGAGATCCACGCGGCCGTCGGCCACTTTCCTGTACGGGGTCTCGATGAAGCCCAGGTCGTTGATCTTGGCATAGACGCAGAGCGAAGAGATCAGACCGATGTTCGGACCTTCCGGCGTCTCGATCGGGCAGAGGCGGCCGTAGTGGGTGTAGTGCACGTCGCGCACCTCGAAACCGGCGCGGTCGCGGGACAGACCGCCCGGACCCAGAGCCGACAGACGGCGCTTGTGCGTCATCTCGGCCAGCGGGTTGGTCTGGTCCATGAACTGGCTCAGCTGGCTGGTGGCGAAGAAGCTGTTGATAACACCGCTCAGGGACTTGGCATTGATCAGGTCCACCGGCGTGAAGACTTCGTTGTCGCGCACGTTCATCCGTTCGCGAATGGTACGGGCCATACGGGCCAGACCCACGCTGAACTGGTTGGCGAGCTGTTCGCCCACCGTACGGATACGGCGGTTGCTCAGGTGGTCGATATCGTCGACCGTCGCCTTCGAGTTGATCAGCTGGATCAGGTAGCGGATGATCTCGATGATGTCTTCCTTCGTCAGGATGCGGGTGTTCGGATCGGTGGACAGGTTGAGTTTCCGGTTGAGCCGGTAACGGCCCACCTGACCCAGGTCATAGCGCTTGTCGGAGAAGAAGAGTTTCTCGATGACGTCGCGCGCCGTGGCCTCATCCGGCGGTTCGGAGTTGCGGAGCTGCCGGTACGTGTAGAAGATCGCCTCCTTTTCGGAGTTGGTCTGGTCTTTCTGGAGCGTGTTGTAAATGATGGCGAAGTCGTTGGTGTAGGCGTCCTCCTTGTGTACGAGGATGGTGCTGACGCCCGAATCCAGGATTTCGTCGATATGTCTCTCTTCGAGGACCGTTTCGCGGTCCACGATCACGTTGTTTCGCTCAATGTAGACGACCTCTCCCGTGTCCTCGTCCACGAAGTCTTCGTTCCAGGTCTTCAGGACGCGGGCCGCCAGGCGGCTGCCGATGCATTTCTTGAGGTTGGCCTTGGTAACCTTGACTTCCTCGGCCAGGCCGAAGATGTCGAGGATGGCCTTGTCGCTCTCGAAACCGATGGCGCGCAGCAGCGTGGTGACGGGGAGTTTCTTCTTCCGGTCGATGTATGCGTACATCACGTTGTTGATGTCGGTCGCAAACTCGATCCAGGAACCTTTGAAGGGGATGATACGCGCAGAATAAAGTTTGGTGCCGTTGGCGTGCATGCTCTGGCCGAAGAAAACGCCCGGCGAGCGGTGCAGCTGGGAAACGACGATGCGTTCGGAACCGTTGATGATGAAGGTTCCGCGCGGAGTCATGTAGGGGATGGCACCCAGATAGACGTCGGAGATGACCGTATCGAAGTCTTCGTGCTCCTCATCCGTGCAGTAAAGCTTGAGTTTGGCCTTCAGGGGGACGTTGTAGGTAAGTCCCATATCGAGGCACTCGTCCATCGTGTAGCGCGGCGGGTCGATGAAGTAGTCGATGAACTCCAGGACGAAATTGTTGCGGGTATCGGTAATCGGGAAAACCTCCTGGAACACCTTGTAAAGTCCTTCGTTCTTGCGATTCTCCGCCGTCGTCTCGAGTTGGAAGAAATCGTGGAAAGACTTCAACTGGACTTCCAGAAAATCGGGATAATCCAGAAGTGCCTTGGAGGTCGCGAATGAAATCCTCTGATTATTAGGTTTTTGTGACATTTTTTGAAGGCAGGTTGAATATAAACTTAAAATAACGACAAAAAGGTTTAGGGCCCGCAGGCCCTAAACCCGGATTCGTCCCTCAAAGGGAAGAAGTGGGCGTGTAGTTATTTAAGTTCAACTTCGCCGCCTGCTTCTTCGAGAGCTGCCTTGACTTGTTCTGCTTCAGACTTGGAGACTTTCTCCTTGA
>JAFRRF010000055.1 GCA_017428245.1 Bacteroidales bacterium | reverse complement strand
TCTTGGCGAGGAAATTGCAGGTTTCCTCGCGCAGGCCTGCCCCGCACCCATGCGTTTCGTAGCCATCGACGACAAATTCGGCCAGAGCGGAAAACCCGCCGAACTGATGGCGGCCTACGGACTCGATGCGGCGCATATCGTAGAGGCAGCCCTGTCGCTGCGATGAGTACCGATCGGGAGATATTGAAATTATATCGGGAAGGCGGACGCGAACAGGCGTTCCGCCTTCTTGTGCAGACGTATAAGGAACGGCTGTACTGGCATATCCGCCGGATGGTCCTCGACCACGATGATGCCGACGACTGTCTCCAGAATACCTTCCTGAAAGCTTGGCGCTCGCTCGAAAACTTTCGGGGCGACGCACAGCTCTACACCTGGCTTTACCGCATCGCCACCAACGAGACCCTGACTTTCCTCTCCCGCCAGCAGACCCGCGGGGAGTATTCCGGCCTCGACGCGGCCGACCGGCTCTCGTCCGACCCGTGGTTCGATGGCGACCGGCTTCAGCTGACGCTCCATAAATGCATCGCCAAGCTGCCGCCCAAGCAGAAGGCCGTGTTCAACCTCCGCTATTTCGAGGAAATGCCCTACGAGAAAATCGCGGAAGTGCTCGAAACATCCGAAGGCGCCCTCAAGGCTTCCTACCATCACGCCTATGAAAAGATCAAGGCCTGGATGAAAGAAGAGATGGATGCGAATTATTGATTAAACCTTTGACTGTCTATAGAGTCTAACAACCGTATGAACGAACAAAAGGATATTTTAAGCAGCTGCGCGGGAAGCGACAATCCTTTCAAGACCCCCGAAGCCTACTTCGAGGGCTTGGAAGATCGCCTGCTTTCCCGAATCGCTGCCGAAGAACAGCCGGCGACGCCGGCCAGGCATCCCGCCTGGCGGATCATCAAGCCCGCCCTTACGCTGGCGGCTATGTTCGCCGTGATTTTCGGCATGGGTTACGGCGTGCTTTCCCTCACGCATACGCTGGGCCGCGGCGCCGGCTCCGCCGCCGAAGAATACGCTTCCGCGGAAGAAGCGCTGATCCGTCCCGTTTCGCTCATCGATTATTACCAGGCGGCCGAGCCGGAAGAGACATCCGAGCTCGACGAAGAAACCCTGGTCAGCTATCTGGCCTCCGAACTTTCTTTCGCCGACCTGGCCGACATTTACGCTCAAACGTACAAAGAGAAATGAAAAAGTATTTTGCTTTGACCCTTTGCCTTTTTGCGTCCGCCCTTCTTTTCGCGCAGCCGCAGGGCAAACCCAATGAGGAACAGCGCAAGAAAGACTGGGAGCGGCTGCAGGCGGAAAAGATCGCCTTCATCACCCAGGAACTCGATCTTTCCCCCGAAGAGGCCCAGGTGTTCTGGCCCGTTTACAACCAGTGCTGGAAAGAAGTCCTCGCCTCCCACAAGGCTACACGCGATGCTTTCGCCGAAATCCGCGGCAAGCAGGCCGACAACCTTTCCGACAAGGAGATGGAAAAGAAACTGGACGCCTATATCCAGGCGACTTCCCGTTCCAATCAGGTCCTGGCCGACTGGTATCCCAAATTCAAGCAAGTCCTTCCCATCCGCAAGGTTGCCAAACTCTACCAGGCTGAAGAAGCCTTCCAGCAACGGATGATCAACAATCTGCGGAAGCATCCGCAGAAACCCCCGAAGGAGAAATGAATAAAGCGGCGCGAGCCGCTTTTTTTGTATCTTTACAAAAAATCGACAGTTATGAAAGAATCCCGCTTCGTATGGCTGCGGGCGCTGCTGCCCCTTCTGTGTTTGATGTTGATGGCCGTAACCTGCTTCGACGACCCCGAGCCGGAACCTGAGCCCGAGCCCGAGCCGCCCAAGAAAGCGAGCCTGGCTGTGTCGCCCAACGGCACGGTGGCATTCCCTGCGGAAGGAGGGACCATCGAGTTCAAAATCACCAGCAATACGGCCTACTACGGCTATTCTTTCCCGCGACGCGACTGGATGGAAGCCGTGATTGACAAGCAAAAGAAAGCCGTCGTCATCACACTGGCCGCCAATATGTCCAAAGACGAAAGGACCAACAACATTACTTTCTACGGCCGCGAGGAGGGAGTCGAAGAACACGCCGTTGAGGTCAATGTCAAAGTGACGCAGCCTTCCGCCGTTTCCGGCCAGCCCGTGGAAACGGTCACGGGGAAGCTGGATTTCGGCACGACCGTGGATATGACGGGCTACACCGTGACGACCAATCTGGAAACCACGTCGGTGGGCAAGGACGGCGCAATCGGCGTGTCGGCGATGCACGACGGCAAGGCGCCGCAGCCGTTGCTGGTCTGTGATTCTTCGGACAATGTATTGATGATGGCGCGCTGCATTTTCACTGCCGGACAATCCATAACGGTCAATGCGCATACTACGGCGCTGGCACTGATGACGCTGCAGCCGCTGTTCGCGCCGGTAAAGGGAGCGTATGAATTCCGGGAACTGGAAGCGATGCTTCAGAACGCGGAACGCTGGAACGCGTATGAAAACGAAGTGACGGCGCTGGTCAAGGCCGGCAAACCGATCCTGAGCGACAAGAATACGGATATGATTGCGGCGCTCGACAACCTGCTGGATGAATTGTGTTCCGACCGTTCGGTCGCGCCGGTGACCAAGGCGCCTACGCAGGTGATCGGCAACAGCAAGGAAAGGCCTTTCAAGATCGAAATTCAAGGCAAGAAAGTCAATTTCTTCAACTACGGTCTTACGCCGATGTACGAAGGGAAGGTGTATTGCGATTTGACGGACCAGGAAGTCGGTACGATTGAAATCCCGTCGGGCGACGATTATGGGGTGACGGATATTCTCCTGCGAGAGAGCTTCAAATGGTCAGGACCCGTGACATTCGACTTCAATACGCTGCCCTCCAACGCCCTGGAGGGAAAGTATATGTTCGAGTTCTCCCGTGAAACAACCAAGGCACAGACCGACTTTATGGTCAATCTGTTTCTCAATGCGCTCGATATTGTCGGCGCCAGCTTCTCGGCTGCCCAGACGGCCACGCTGAAACAGGCGATCGGCAAATACATCGTGGCACGCGGTATGGCACTTACCCAGATGATTATGAGCGGCAAGTACACGAAAACGGAATTGATCGAGGCCATCTACAACGGCGTACAGGACTTCCTGACATCGGAGGAATTCATCAAAGGATGCGGAGGAATGGCTTTGTCGGTCGGCACAAAGGCTCTCCTGAAAAAACTCAGCCTCGTCACGACCATCTACAGCGCACTCCGCGGTACCGGTAACCTGACGACCCGCTGCTACTATATGTTGGACGCACCCAAGACGGTCAATTTCTGCGTGTCTTATCAGAAGCAGGCGAACTCCCTGATATCGTGTGCGTATGTCCAGCTGGAAGTCCTTTCCGGCAACAATCAGGTAGGAAAGGCGGGGAAATACCTCGATGATCCCATCATGGTGCGCGTGAAGACCGACAATCTTCCTTCCGCCGCCAACTATTACAACCTGCTGTTCACCATCGTCAATGACGACGGGGAACTGCTGGACGAGCAGGTCTATACCTGGGATTTGACCGGCGGCACCATGTGGAAGCTGGGAACGCACGACCGCATCCAGCACGTGACGGTCGATGCCATCGACGTTGCCACAGGCGCCGTCATATCCGAGGAGCCGCTGGTGTTTGTCGCCACCGCTGAAGACATCAAGGATGATGAGGAAGAAGGCAATATCCCCGCCTGGCTGCAGGGAACGTGGGTGGAGATCAAAAACTGGCCGGAGGATCCCAAAAGGAAATATACCTTCAGTGCCGGAACGGCAACTCTCACCAGTCCTTATACGTGGGGAGACAGCTATACCGGTCTTTCCGCCGTGTTCAAAAAAATGGGGAAAAATGACAGTTCGTGGGGTTCGGAATGGTTTCCCCGCAATTACGATAAATACCTGGGTTCGGTTTGGCTGACTTGCCGGGATGAGGATTTGCCGCATCCGTACTATCCTCGCGAAGTGATGGCGATATTCGAGCCCGACCCGGTTACGGGCTATTTCTTCCCGTCCGTCATCCATGTTTGCAGCGGGGACGACATCGCCGCATTTGATGGAGCTTACTACAAGAGACAATAGCGAATATTTCCTATCTTTGCGGCATGAAGCACATCCGGAATTTCTGCATCATTGCCCATATCGATCACGGAAAGAGCACGCTGGCCGACCGGATGCTCGAGCGGACGCATACGCTCGAGCAGCGGGAGATGGAAAACCAGGTGCTCGACTCGATGGATCTGGAGAAGGAGAAAGGCATCACGATCAAGAGCCACCCGATCCAGATGGTGTATGAGTACAAGGGGGAGAAATATATCTTCAACCTGATCGACACGCCCGGCCACGTGGACTTCTCCTATGAGGTCTCGCGCGCCATCGCTTCGTGCGAGGGGGCGCTGCTGGTGGTCGATGCCACGCAGGGCATCCAGGCCCAGACGATTTCGAACCTCTACCTGGCCATCGAGCACGACCTGGAGATCATCCCAGTGCTCAACAAAATCGACATGGAAGCGGCGATGGTCGATGTGGTGCGCGATCAGGTGGTCGATCTGCTCGGATGTGATCCGGACGACGTGCTGCTGGCCTCCGCCCGCACGGGCGAAGGTGTCGAGGCCGTCCTCGACGCTATCGTGGAACGCATCCCCGCTCCGAAAGGTGACCCGGAAGCCCCGCTCCAGGCCCTGATCTTCGACTCGGTGTTCAACTCGTTCCGCGGCATCATCGCCTACTTCAAAGTGGAGAACGGATCGATCCGCACCGGCGACCGCGTGAAGTTCGTCAACACGGGCAAGGAATACACCGCCGACGAGGTGGGCGTGCTCAAGATGAAACTCTGCCCCACGGGCGAGATCCCCTGCGGCTCGGTGGGCTACATCATCTCCGGCATCAAGACGGCCGTGGAGGTGAAGGTGGGCGACACCATCACCCACGTGGCAAACCCCTGTAAGGAAGCCATCGCCGGCTTCGAAGACGTCAAGCCGATGCTCTATGCGGGTATGTTCCCCGTAACAGCCGACCAGTACGAAGACTTGCGCGCCTCGCTCGAGAAATTCCAGCTCAATGACGCTTCGCTCGTTTTCGAGCCCGAAAGCTCCCTCGCACTGGGCTTCGGATTCCGCTGTGGTTTCCTGGGCCTGCTCCATATGGAGATCGTGCAGGAGCGCCTCTTCCGCGAGTTCGATATGGACGTCGTCACCACGGTGCCGAACGTATCTTATAAGGTATATACTACGCAGGGACAGGTGGTGGATGTACACAACCCGTCAGGCCTGCCCGCCCCCACGCTGATCGACCACATCGAAGAGCCGTTCATTCAGGCGCAGGTCATCAGCAAGAGCGAGTTCTACGGCCCCATCATGAAACTCTGCCTCGACAAGCGCGGCATCCTCAAGAGCGAACACTACCTGACGGCCGACCGCGTGGAACTGACCTATGAGATGCCGCTCTCCGAGATCGTGTTCGACTTCTACGACAAACTCAAATCGATTTCCAAGGGATACGCTTCGTTCGACTACCACGTCATCGGCTTCCGCCCGGCCAAACTCGTGAAGCTCGACATCCTCCTCAACGGCGAGCCGGCCGACGCCCTTTCGACGCTCATCCACCAGGACCACGCCTACGACTTCGGACGCAAGATCTGCGAAAAGCTCAAGGAACTCATTCCCCGCCAGCAGTTCGACATCGCCATCCAGGCCGCCATCGGCGCCAAGATCATCGCGCGCGAAACGGTCCGCCAGGTCCGCAAGGACGTGACCGCCAAATGTTACGGCGGCGACATCACCCGCAAGCGCAAACTGCTCGAAAAGCAGAAACAGGGCAAGAAGCGCATGCGCCAGATCGGCCAGGTGGAAGTTCCCCAGTCAGCGTTCATGGCCGTGCTCAAGCTCGACTGACCACCACCTCTTTTTGCGCTGCAATGTACACATCAGTCATTCAGCGACTTATGTAAAGTGATCCCCCTTTGTTTCAGGGGGATCATTTTGTGTAATAGCCTGATTTTCAGATGTGTCCGTTGCAGCGCAAGGGAAGGCGACGATTGTTGGGCGGGAGAAGTAGAGACTGAAAATAAAAAATATTTTAAAAAAATTGGTACTTTGTGATACAAGGTACTGAATTTTTTATATATCTTTGCATCGTCAAAACTAAACACTGTATGCTAATCGAACTCAAGGGAGTCCACAAGACTTACGACAACGGGCAGCCGCTCCACGTGCTGAAGGGGATCGACTTGACGATAGAGAAGGGAGAATTCGT
>JAFRRF010000054.1 GCA_017428245.1 Bacteroidales bacterium | reverse complement strand
GCGGCTTCTCGGGGCCGACAAGGCCGGCATCCTGTGGAAGTACATAGCCGAATCCGTGGCTTTCACCGCCGTGTGCTTCGCGGCGGCCCTGCTGCTGGCCGATCTCCTGGTCCCGATGATGAACAACCTGGTTTCCACCAGCGATCCGGACGAACTGATGCTGGGCATCGATACAAGCGTACGGCTTTCCTTTATGTTGACGCCCGGTTATATCCTGGCATACTTCGCCTGTATCCTGGTTCTGGGCGTCATCAACGGATTGCTCCCGGCTGTCGCCGCATCCCGTTACCAACCCATCGATGTCATCAAAGGCACACTCCGCCGCCGGAACAAGATGGTCCTGAGCAAAGTGTTCATCGTGGTGCAGAACGTCCTTTCGGTATTCCTGATCTCCCTCGCCCTGGTGATGGAGGTGCAGATGCAACATATGCTTGCCCGGCCGATGCATGCCGCGACGGAAAACCTCTACTATATCGAGTACTCCGCCAGGGACTATGATATGATGAAGATCTTCAAGGACAAGGTGGAACAACTTCCCTTTGTGACAAAAGCGGGTGTGGGGCGTGGCATTCCGGGACACATCAATATGACCATGGGTGTACGGGTCGATGAAGAGCATCACGTGAATATGCCCCTCATCCTCTGCGATACGACGTATTTCAACCTGCTGGGACTGGAAGTGGAAGAAGATTTCGGCCATCCGCTGACGCATTCCCTTTGGATGAGCCGCAGTGCTTTCAATGCAGCTGCGGTATCGGATACGTCTACCGTATTCCCCCGGAGAATCAATGCGAACGGCGCCAAGCCGGAGTTCATCGGCGGCGTCGTGCACGATTTCCCGACGGCACCGGCCTCTCAGGACGAATTCAATCCGAACGGCGGCGTCGTCGTGACCCGGGCCGAAGAACTCAAATATGCCAACTGTATGCTCATCGGTACCACGGGAGAAGACAAGTCTTACGATGAGGCCATCCGGCAAGCGTATAGGGAATACCGGCTGGAAACCGCCGGAGTGGAAGAACCCGCCTGGATGTACGGTTTTGTCAAAGATTTGAACCGCAGGCAGCTGGCCCTGGTGCGCAGAACCTTGCGCCTGGTGGAACTCTTTGCGTTTTTGGCGGTGCTCATCTCCCTGCTGGGCCTGCTGGCGATGAGTACCTATTTCGCCGATGAAAACACGAAACAGATCGCCGTTCGGAAGGTCTTCGGCGCCGATGTCAACAGCGAGACCTGGCGGAATGTCCGCAGCTATATGGTTCTGACGGGCATCGCCTGCCTGATCGGCATTCCGTTGGCGGTCTGGGCCGCCCGCGTCTATTTGGAGCGTTTCGCTTATCGGATCGAAAACTACGGCTGGGTATTCGCCGTCGCGGCACTCGCCGCCCTGGCCATCGCCTTCGGCACTGTCCTTTGGCAGACGATGAAGGCCGCACGGACGAATCCGGCGACTGAACTGAAGAAAGAATAAAAGAGATTCCCGGTCAAGCCGGGAATGACGAAATGAATTAGGAATAATGATTCTCAGATTCCCAGCGGAGCAACCATTCCTTGCGGTCGAGGCCGGCGGCGTAGCCGGTCAGGCTGCCGTCGGCACCGATGACGCGGTGGCAGGGAATAATGAGCGCGATGGGGTTGTGGCCCACGGCGCCGCCGACTGCCTGGGCGGACATCCGGCCGCGGCCGCGGTCGGCGGCCACCCGCGCGGCAATCTCGCCGTATGTCATCGTGGCTCCATAGGGAATCTCCCGAAGAATCTCCCAGACCGCCTGCCGGAAAGGCGTCCCCCGCGGGGCCAGTGGCGGCGTAAAATCGGGCATATATCCCCCGAAATAGCATTCGAGCCAGCGACAAGTCTCGTCAAAGACCGGAAGCCAGCGCACAGGCGCATCTCCGGCAGAGGCCGGGGCAGGGGCGAACCGCTGCCTTTCGAACCAAAGCCCGGTGAGCGCCTGGCCGTCGCCCGCCATCCACATTCTCCCCAAGGGGGAATCATAGTGCCAAAATGAATCCATCTCCACAAAGATAATATAAATCAACAGGCCATCCTCAAATAGGGACCAAAATGAGGATGGAAGCCGAAAAAAACACCCGCCGTCCTCAAACAAGGGTCCCATTGAGGATGGCAACTAAAACGAAAACGACGATGAACAGTTACCTGAAGTTTTTGAGCCGCAACAAGCTCTATACCGCCATCGAGGCGGTGGGGTTGGCCGTGAGCCTGGCGTTTGTGATCCTGATCGGATCGTATGCGTGGCAGCAATGGTCGGTGACGCGGGAGCACCCGGAGCGGGAGCATATCTACAACTTCGGAATGCCCGATTTCCCGGGATTGACCTACGGGTTCACCGATGCCGTGATGCAGCAGGTGCCGGAGGCGCAGTTGGCGGTGCGGTACGCCAACAATATGTTGCTGCGGACGCAGATCGGGGAGGAGAAGTTTGATTGCGATGCGGCGGCGGCCGTAGGGAGCGATTTCTTCAAGATGTTCCCGTACTACCGCTTCGTGGAAGGCGGCCCGGAAGCGTTTGACGACATTTCGAATGTCGTGGTTTCCGAGAGCTTCGCCCGGGCGCACGATCTGAAAGTCGGGCAGATGATCCTCGTCAATGAGACGGAGCATACGGTGGCGGGCATCCTGCAGGACTTGCAGGGTACGCTGTTCAAGAACGCGGATATCTGGGGCAGCGAGAAGGATCCCAGGATCAACGGCAATGCGCTCTCCGCCCCTTACGATCATTTCGGTTCCTCATATGTGTTCGTGAAGTTTGCGCCGGATACCGATCCGGGTGTCATTTACGACAAGGTGGAACAGGTCTGCCGGAAAATCTATGGGGACGACCTCTACGGGACCGGTTTCTTCGAGAAACTCGATATGACGCGG
>JAFRRF010000053.1 GCA_017428245.1 Bacteroidales bacterium | reverse complement strand
GCGTCGTATCCATCTTTCTCGACGGTGCGGATTTGCGTGACTACGCACGGACCAGCCTCGATAACAGTGCATGGAAGATTTTTTCCCTCGGCACTGAAAACGGAAGTCATTCCGATTTTTTTTCCAATAATACCAGGCATTGGTGCTTAATTTATTGTTTTATAATAACTTAAAAAGCCCTGCGCGTTTTTCGCAGGGCTGCAAATGTACGGAGAATAATCCAAATGGCCAAACTTTTTTAGATTTTTCTTGTTATGCAACAGACACTTATGGCCTGTATGGCGAATCATCGCGACATCCGGATGCCAAGCAGGAACTGGCGGCCGCGGAATAATGAAAATGCTGTTTCGCCGGGCCCTTCCGGGACGTATCGCCAAATAGCCGCAAGACAACCCTTGCCGGAAGGGGCTGAGGGGAGGTTGACGTTGCGCCATGGGCCGAAATCAGGCCTTGGCGCAAAGAAATCGGCCCCACAGAGCGTGTGGGGCCGACAGGTTTGCGGCTATTTGGCGAAAGCCGTTATTCTCCGTGGATCCGTTTGACGGCCTTGGTCATCTCGCGGCGCAGGCGCGGGGACATGTGCTGGTGGTGCAGGCAGTCGGTCAGGCAGGCGGCAATCTTGTCGCGCTCAATCGAGTAGCAGAACCAGCCGAGGGCCTCGGCCATGATGATGCGCAGGTCTTCGTTCTCCGTGGGGTCGGAGACCATCTTCAGCAGGTCGTCCGTGCGCCAATGGAGCGGATAGTTGCGCAGCGAGCGGATGGCGAATTCCCGTTCGGAGGGTCCGTCGTCGCCCGTGGCGGCCGTCTTGTCGAGGATGGTCTTCATCTGCTCCTCGATCCGCTGGGCCGTGCGCTGCATACGCGGCGTGGCGGCGTAGTCGGCGGGCAGGTCGGCCGGATTGAACTGGGAGATGGCGCTGTTGGCGGCATACTGGGCGCGTACCACTTCGTCGCTCTCCGTCTCGATCTTGATGAGCGGCGCGAGGAAGCGCGGATCGCCCATCCGGCCGGCCATATGGCAGCTTTCGCGGCGGATGCTTTCGAACGGATCGTCGAAACCCTTAAGAATCACCTGTACGGTGTTCTCGTCGGCGAAAGGCGCGATGGCTTGGAGGGCCTGGCGGCGTACGATCCACGAGGGATCGCTCTCAAAGACGGTGCGGATCTCGGCTGAAGTCATCTTGCCGGCTTCGGCGCGGTGCTTGAGCGCTTCGGCGCGCCGGACGGCATCCAGGGCCGCGGCATCTTCGGCCACGGGCGAAAAGTGGAAGGTCGGGTCGCCGATCAGGTGCGACTCCAGCCAGCAGAATTCCTTCTGCCAGACACCCAGCCGCTCGCCGAGCGCGAGCAGGCCCACCAGCTGGTCGGCCCATTTGTCCTGCAGTACGTTGACCGTGTTGCCCTGGGCCGCGACACATTCGCCGTCGCCGAAGATGTGGTAGCCGGCCACGTAGCCCGGCTCGTGGAAGGAGCCGTTGTAACAGGCGTTCAGAATCACGAACTTGGCGTTGGTGTGAATCTTGGCCAGGTCTTCGAGCGAGATGTTCACGTCGGCCTTGGCAATGGAGTCACCCTTGGCTTCGTCGGCGAGGGCTTCGGGCGAGAACATCTGGCGGTCGAGATGATACTCGGCGCAGGCTTCGTCGGCAAAGGCATCGGCCTTCTCCTGGCCGCGGCGCGCGAGCAGGCGCTGGTAGTAGCTGCGCAGCGAGCGCTTGAGCTCCACGATGTTCTCCTGCAGGCCCCGGGCGGGATAGCTTCCGTTGATGTACTGCGTGTCGGGGGCACCGTGTTCGCTGAACATGAACACGTCGGTGCCGGGACGCTGCAGCTCCGTGAAGAGTTTATACTTCATATACGGATCCTGCCGGAAGTTGTAGAAGTGGTTGCCCGACGACTGCTTGAAGGCGGCCGGGAAATACTCCCGGAAGAGCAGCGGCTGCTGCCGCCATACCGTGAGGCAGTCGGAGTTGTAGCCGTGGCCCGCGAAGAAGAGGAAGTGATCGAGGGGATCGCCTTCTTCCTGCACCTTCTTGTGGGCGGCCACCACCTTCTTCAGGTAGTTGCGCAGCACTGCGTCGTGGTCGCCCGGATAATCGGTCGGCACGAGGATGCGGCCGGAGTAATACGCCGGCTGCACGTGCTGGGCGCCCTTTTCCGTCAGATTATAATAGAAGTGTCCCAGCGAATCGAGGCCGATGAATTCGAAGTCCAGCGCCGGATCGTCGTAGTAGCGGTCGGAGGTGACCGACGACTCGATCATCGGGAAAGTGTTCTCGTTCATCTTGAAGGCCGTGGTCATATGCTGGCCCTGCCGGACCCGCACTACGGGGATGTCCCCGATGAAGACCATGCCTTCGAGCGCCGGGCGCTTCTTGGCCAGCGCCGCGATGCGGGCTTTCACCTGCTCGGGCTTGGCCCAGTTGTCGGCTAGAACAACCGCATTCAGCCCTTCGGACACGAGTTGGTCGCGGTAGGCGTCCACCTCGGCCTTGCAGGCCGCATAGGAGGCGTTGTCGATGAAGATGGCGAAGGTCCCGGTGGCTTTGGGCGCTTTCGGGGCGGCTTCCAGCTGCGGCCCTGCCAGCAGCAGGGCGGCGAGCATCGTAAAGAAAACGGCTATCCTTTTCATCGCATATACTCCTTCAGACGGTTGATGGTTTTGGTCAGTTCATCGGCCAGGGCAGGATCCATTCCGGGCTCGGTGGCCAGGATCTGCTCGCAGCCGGCGATGATGTCGGCCCGGTTCCAGGCGCGCACGTACCAGCCGAGCGCCTCGGCCAGCAGGATGCGGTACTGCAGGTCTTCCGACGTGTCGGAAAGCTTCCGCAGCGCATCGGGCACGAGGGCCGGATAGGGATTGTTGCGCAGCGACGAGGTGAACGACTTCTTGTAGCGTTTGTAGTCCGGATCGCTCATCGCGCGCAGGCTCGACACGTACATATTGCGGGCGCTGCTCACGCCGGCGTCCACGGTCTTGCGGAAGGCTTCGCCGTCGTAGAGATCGGCCTTTTCGATGGCGTCGTCAAAGAGGTCGGCGGCCAGTCCGGTGTCGAGATGGCTCAGGCTCTGCCACACGTTGAAGACGATGCGTTCGCTCAGCCAGTCGGCCATATAGAGCTTCACGATATACGGCACGAAGTCGTTCCGTCCCACTTTGCCCATATAATACACGGCCTTGCGGCGGATGAATTCGTAGGGATCTTCCAGGGCGGCCTTCAGCACGGTGGCGTAATTGCCGTCGTTGTAGAAGGGCAGCAGGTGCAGGCACTGGAGCCGCTGGGTGTAGTACGGGCTGCTGAAATAGGTGTCGCGCAGCAAGTCGGAGAGCCCGGCGTACTGCAGGTCGAAGAGCTTGTAGAGCGCCAGCGATTGCAGGTCGGCGGGCAGCGAGGCGTCGTTCAGGACGGAGAGCCAGTAGGCCGTGTCGGTGTTGCGCAGGTCGGGCTTCTTGACGCCGTCCGTCGCGGTGAAGCGGAAGGTCGGGTCGCCGATCACGTGACTTTCGAGGATATGGACCTGCTGGGCCCACTGTCCTACGCTGTATCCTTCCGCCAGCATGCCGAGCAGGTCGGACGACGATTTGTCCTGCAGCACGTTGACCGAATTGCCCAGACAGGCGACGGTCCGGCCGCTGCCGAGGATGTATTCGGCGGCGATGAAATCCGTCTCCCGGAAGTCGCCGTTGTAGCAGGCGTCGAAGATTACGAAGCGGGGGTTGGGATTGTACTTCCGCACGTCTTCCAGTACGATGCCGGTCTTCAGGTCGTCGATCGAATCCTGGGCGACGACGGCGGGGTCGTCCCAGCCGGCGAACCAGGTGGAGTCGATGCCGTATTGCCGGATGTTTTTATTCATCGTGGCCATCGGGTCGCTGCCGTAACGCACGTTGCGGCGGAGCAGCTGCCGGGCAGCCAGTCTGCCGGCCTGGTACATCTCGTCTTCCGACTCGGGATCGGGCGCGTGGGTGAGCCACTGGCGGTCGGGTGTTCCGTGCTCGTGGAAGAACATCAGGTCGACGTCCTTGCGGGCCAGTTCGCGCGCCAGTACGTCCTTGATGTCAGGATACATATAGAATATATAGAACTTCGCGCCGTCCGCGTCGCGGAAGGCGGCGGGCATCTGCTCGCGTAGGGTGATGCTCTCGTCTTTCCACGCGGAGAGGCTGTTGGAGAACGAACCCTCGCCCGTGTAGGAAACCACGCGGTCGAGCGGATTGTTTTCCTTGTGCGCCGTCACGGCCTTCTTCAGATAGGCCCGGATCTGCGCAAAGCCTTCCTCACCGGGCAGGGTGGCCCGGATACGGCCCGTGTAGATGTCGCTGTGGATGCGCTGCTGCGAGTCGCCGGTCAGCCAGTAGTAGAACAGGTCGTGGCGCGTGCTGTCCTGCGCGATGAAGCGGAATTTCAGGCCGAAGTCGTCGTAGAAGCGGTCGGAAGGCACGCTCGAGTCGAACATCGGGAACTGCTGCTGGTCCATCTTGAAAGCCGATGTGAAGTGCTGGGCGCCGCGGACCATTGCCACGGGGATGTCGCCCACAAACACGGCGCCTTCCAGGCCCTTGTCGCGGTACAGCTGCCGGATGCAGTCGCGCACCTGTTCGGGCGTGGTCCAGTCGCCGGCGAGGATCTCGGCCGGGAGGCCTTCCGCGGTGATGACGTCGCGGTAGGCTTCCAGTTCGGCGCGGCAGGCCTGCGCCGTGGCCTTGTCCACGAAGATGGCAAAGGCCCTGGGAGCAATTTGCTGTGCCCCAAGTGTGGAGCACAGCAAAACTGCAGTCAGGAAAAGAAGGATTCTTCTCATACCGTCCGGTTAGAAAGTAAAGCCGACCGTCAGGGTTGCGAACAGGCGTTTGCAGTCGAGATCCAGCGGCTTCAGGTAGTCACCTTCCAGCTGGCAGAACATCGCGGTGCGTCCGCCGATGGGGAACGCCACATTGACGGCAGCTCCCGCTTTCCAGCAATCGGCCGTCTTGTATTCGAAATCCTTATTATAGAATTCGGTGATGATGACCGATTCCGGTTCGGGACCACCGTACGAATAGATACCGTCGAGATTCTTCCGATAGGCGCCGCGGATGGTTCCGAGCACCGATACGTCGCCGATCAGGAAGTTTTTCTTGGCATAAAGTTCTCCGGTGACGTTCTTGTAGGAAATCGACGAAGCCGGCAGGATATATTTGTCGTTGTGCTCGTCGTAGGCCGCCTTGACGCCGGCCATCCAGCTGTAGCCCGCTTCGCCCTTGCGGAAGAAGTCGTAACCCAGCGCCAGATGCCAAAGATCGTAGTTGCTGCGGATGTATTTGTCGATGGTCTGCCATTCCACGCCCAGTTCCTGAAGGAACTCGACGCCTTCGGTCGTCCGGTGGAAGCCTTCCGCCGTGATCTTGCTGAGCACCTCATCGCTCTCCGCGAGGATCTGGGCCTTGCCGAAGACCTTCTGCTGGATGGTGGAACCCATGCGCTGAGGTTTGGTCGGGGTCTGGAAAGCATCGACCATCTGGTAGGAATAGCCGCCTTCGGCCAGCAGTTTGAGGCCGCGGCCGCCGAAACCGTACTGCAGCGAGCCGCCATAAAGATTCCGCTTGTAGTAGAACGTGCTGATGCCGCTCAGCGAACCGACCACGGCATCGGTGTAGTTGCCCAGACCGCGGAGGATATAGGCAACCTGGTCCTGCTGGCTGTTGCTGTTGACCGGGACCTCACGGACGCCGCCGTTGCGGTAGATGCCCGAAAGGCCGACGGTGTGGCCGCCGAAGTGGAAGGCCAGGGCAGGTTCCACGGTGATGCCGTATTCATAGTCGGTGCAGCGCGGGTCCACCTGTTTGGCACCGCTTTCGGTAAAGTATTTGGCACTCACGCCGAAGGCCACCAGGTCGGCCACCAGCGGGGTTGCCGCCTTGAACGACATGTCATAGCGTTGTTTCTTCCACGGGCTGACGTTGGCGTCGGAGACAATGAACGGGAGGTCGTCCTCCAGGTTCAGGGTCATCGTATTGAAACGGGTGTCCTTGGCGGAAGTGTTCTTGTAGTCGAACGAACCCCAGACAAAGCCTCGGCCGAGTTTCGCGGCACCTGAGGTGGCGATGTCCAGAATGTTGGTGTTGCCTTCCGGCTGGAGACGGAATTCGCCGCGGCCGAGTCCGTAGCCGAACATAAGTTCATGGTAGATGTCCAGCGGATCGACGGAGAGCCCCGCTGCGTTGGCGGAATTGAACCAGGCCGACTGGACCTTGGTCAGTTCGACCCTGGCCGGATAGTCGGTCCCACTGCCCTGTGCCGCGGCACTGAGCGCGATGCCCAGCACCATCACTGAAATCAGGAAATATCTTTTCATATTCTTCTTCATTTTAGGGTCAGTCATTATTTGGCAGCCGGACTCCAGGACGGGATGCCGGCGCCGTCACGACGGACTTCGGCCACCTCGTTGACAACGAAGTCGTCGGAGGAGTTATTGGTATCCATATAGAAGTTGCGGCCGTTCTTGGATTCGCGGATCTTGCGGCTCACGCTCTTGCCGGTATAGGTGCCGCCCGTGAAGGTGGCGCCGGCGTCGAGGATGGTCGGCATACGCTTCTGGTTGATCTTGGTGGCGTTGTTCACCAGCTCCACGGCGTCGACGATGCAGTCGATCGGGAACTCTTTTGCCTGCGTGGTATAGCCGTCGGGCTGGACCCAGGTGGTGTTGTCGAATTCCCGGTCGGGGAAGAAGATCACGTAGGCGCAGCCGAACACGGAGGAGAGCCACTGGGTACCGAAGACGTTGAAGTCGATCTTCAGGGTCATGTTGACCGATTCCGGGTTGTCCGGGTTGACGGTCTGGTTGACCATGAAGGTCTCGAATTCAGCCTTGCTCAGGTCCACGGGGCTGGTCTCCTTGATGAGCTTGTGGTTCTGGGCGCCCTGGGCGATGATGATCGACTCGCCCGGTGCGACGGGATAATCGGTGCCGCTGCCCGGAATCTGCCAGACCGCACCCAGGTAGACGTAATTCTCCGGGTGGCCGTCGGGAACGATCCAGTTGTAGATGGTGGTGCTGGCGGTGGCCGGCATCAGGGTTCCGATGCAAAGGCCGTCCACGTACTGCACGTCGTCGCTGTTGTTGTAGACCTCATAGAACTGGTCCTTGAAATAGTAACCCGTCGAACCGTTGAAGTAGATCTCCTTGAGCACGAGGGCGCCGGCCTTGGAAGCCGCCACGTCGATGGTCAGCGAAGTGTCGTTGGTGATGACTTTGTTGGTCACCGTACCGCTGAAATAATAGGTAAAGCCGCTGTGGGCCACTTCGGCCGAGACGGTTACGTTATAGCGGCCCGGAATCAGGTTGCCGACGGAGACCTTGCCGGCGGCGTCGGTCTTCGTGGTGATGTCGAGTTTCTCGTCGTAGTTGATGAAGCGAACCGTGTAGCTGTCCGGACGGGGGACACTCGGATCGACGGTGTTGGCCGTTACCGTGATGCCGGTGGTCAGGGGCTGCACTTCGGCGACTCCCTTGAGGTCCTCGAACTGGGTACAGGAAAGAACGGTCAGCAGCGAAAGCGCCAGGATGATATATTTTTTCATGGTGTTTTCCTCCTTATCTGATGGTGAGTTTCAGGTCGAAGCCGAAGAAGAGCGGGGTGTCGCTCAGCAGGGCCGTATAGGTTCCGGGGTAGGCTTTCGACTCGTAGAGCGGACGGCTGTTGAAGATGTTGTTCGCGAAGAACGAAGCCGTGAGCCAGTTACCGATCTCCTTGGAGATGTTGAGGTTGAAGAAGACGGTGGGGAAGTATTTCTCCTCCACGAAACGTACGCCGCTGTAGGAATCGAACATATAGGCGTATTCCGGATCGGTGCGCATCGAGGCGTTGTAGGGATGCACCTGGCCGTCGCTGTAGGAAATCCAGCGGTCAAAGGCGGTGTCGTCGGCCACGTTGCTTTCCATCCAGATCTTCTCCATCCAGTTGACCTGGGTCAGGAGGGTGATCACGAAACCGATCTCAGGGATGTTGTGCGTGATACGGAAGGCCGTGTTGAAGCGGTCCTTGCAGCGGGTGTAGCGGCCGCCGTCGTAGATGGCCACGTGGCGCTCGATGTTGTTGCCGTTGCTGTTCTGGTCGAAGCTCGGGTTCATGGACTTGTAGCGTGACTGCACATAGGCGCCGTTGATATAGAACGAGGTGCGGATGGCGTCGAATCGGCCCAGGTCGAGTTCATACTCGATACCGCGGTTGTGCGACCAGGCGCCGTTGAGCGGCGTAGTGAAGTGCAGGAAGATCTGGTACGGGTTGCCGTCGTTGTCGAGCTGCGGCAGCCACTGTCCATCGTCATTCTGGACGGCCTTGTAGCGGTAATACGGAACGCGCTGCCAGGTGTCGAGGGTGGAACCGAAACCGTAACCGTTTTTCATCAGGTTGTCGAAGCCCGTCACCGACAGGCGGTAGCGGTTGGCGATCAGCAGGTCGAAGCCGACTTCGGCGGTGCGCTGCTTGGCGATCTCGAGGTTCTTGTTGGTCGGGTCGAAGGCGCGGACCGTCGCAACGGTCGTACGGTTGCCGTCGGCATCCTGGTAGTCATAGTTGTTGATGTTGAAGTAGGCCATTTCCGGATAGAGCATCAGGGCGGTCGGCGCCTTGGCGCTGATACCCCAGCTTCCGCGGACGGTCAGCACGCGCGGGAACAGTTCGAGGGATCCGTTGAAGCGCGGGGAGATGGCGCTCTTGCCGTTGATGTTGTCGTAGCGGACACCGGCTTTCAGATTGAGGTTCCGGTTGGCGAAGTTCGTCGTATAGGTGTCTTCCAGGAAGGCGCCGAGCTGGTTGACGAACGGAACGTCGTAGTACGGGCGCTTGCGGTAGGACGAGTAGTCGGCGGTGTTGTTGCGCATCGGCGGGGTGGCGTCGTCATAGACCTTGCCCACGCCGAGGTTGCCGTCGGTCTTGAAGTCGGCACCCAGGAGGATGTGGTTGTTGCTGCGGCCCCAGGCCTTGTTGAAATCGGCCTTGATTTGGGCATAGACGTTGAGTTCCTTGCCGAAGATCTCGTATTCCTCGGTGTACTCATACGGGAGCACGCGGATCCAGTTCTGGGTGTCGGCGCTGCCGAAGTTGGTGATTTTGACACCGTTGATATCGTAAACGTCCTTGCCTGCCACGTTCGAGAGAATGACGCCGTCGGTCAGGGCGGCGGAGTGGAGGCTCTCGGCGTTGGAGAGCAGTTCGCTCTGGTAGTTGTATTTGTTGGCAAAGCTGCCGGTGACGTTGTACTTGATGGTCTTGAGCCAACCCGCGTTGATGTCGATCGTACCGTTGGTGGCCAGACGGACGTTCTGTTCGTTGCCTTTGGTGATCAGCTTGGTACGCAGGTCGTCCGGGTTGAGGTCGCGGGTATCCTTCTGCAGGCCGAAGCTCAGCGAGGTGTTGGTGCTCAGGCGCTTGCCGAAGTTCTTGCTCCAGAGGGCCTTCGCGTTGAGGCGCTGGTAATAGGAGTAGGCTTCGTAGAGGCGGGTGGTGTTGTAGGCATAGTCGGCGGTCAGGTTGAGGATGCCGCCTTTCTCGCCCAGGCCGAAACCGCTGGAGGCGGCAGCCTGATAGGTGTAGGGATTGGCTTTCACGCGGATGCTCAGCGGCTCGCGGCCGGCCTTCGAATGCACGATCACGGCACCGGAAGTCAGGTCGCCGTACTCGGCCGAAGCGACGCCGCGGATGACTTCCACGCTCTCGATGTTGTCGGTCGAGATACCGCGGGAGTCCACGCCGCGCTGGGTGGCGCCCACACCGCCCGAGATGGACGGCGAGAGGGTCTGCATGTTGGCGTTGGCCGACATCGGGGCGCCGTCTACGATAATGGCGGTACCCAGGCTGTTCATGTCCTGTCCGTAGGAGGTCGAACTTTCTCCCACGCCGTCGAAGGCGGTGCGGATGTTGAACTGCTGGGCCGAGGACAGGCTCGGGTTGGCGAGTGCCGCACCGGGCAGGAAGGCCATCAGGTCGGTCAGTGAACTGGCCTGCATGTGGTCCATGGCCTGGCGCGAGATGGTCGAGGCGGTCGAATTGCCGGCCTTGCTCTGCTTGGCCACGACCGTCACTTCTTCCAGACGGAAGGTCGTTTCTTTCAGTTCAAACGTGAATTCATTGTTGCGGCCCGCAGCCAGGTTGACCTCTCTTTCGATGGTCTCCTTGCCGACATACTGGACGGTAATCACCGCCTTGCCGGGGTCCACATTCTTGAATTCAAAGGCGCCGTTGTGGTTGGTCGTGGCGTAGAGCTGTTGCGGTGCCAGCACGACGACGGCGAATTCAACGGGTACGCCGGTACCCTCTTCCAGCACGCGCCCGCTCACGCGCGTTCCGGAGCCTTGGGCGAAGGCCGTGAAACCCGTCAGGAGCAGCAGGCAGAGTGCCAGTGTTTTCTGAATCCTTTGCATACGAATTAAGTTTTAGGTTGATTATGATTATTTGTCTGTCAATCTGCGGATGGTTTTCTGCAGTTCGTTTCGCACGGCCGCTTCGGTCTCCGTGGCCAGAAGGTCGCGGCAGCGGGACGCGATCTCGTCACGCAGATAGGAGTAGCGGTACCAGCCCAGCGTTTCGGCGATGGCCACACGCTGGGCCGCGTCGTCGCAGGCTTTGAACCAGGCGAACATCGGTTCGACGCAGAACGGGTTGCAGGCGTTGCGCTGCACCTGGACCGTGGAGCGTTTCTGCTTGAAAGGTGTGGCGGAATCGGTGAGTGCGTCGTACTCCTGCTTCGTGCGTTCCGTGGGGAAGAAGGCCTCTTCGCCGCCTTTAAGCTGGAAGAACACGCGCTCGGAGGTGGCCGGGTCGGCCAGCAGGGAGCGGACGGTTTCGGCCAGGGCGGGGTCGCCGTTGACGGCGGCAGTCAGCGCGGCGAGGCGCTGGAGCAGTTCGTAGCTGTCTTCCAGGCCGAGGCGGATGGCTTCGGTGATCTTGCCGTCGGGATGGCGCTTGAGAGCCATGAAGGCCGCCAGACGGACCACGGCGTGCGGGTCGTCGCGTTCGATGGAGAGCAGCTCCTGCGGCGTGATGGCGCCGTTTTCGGCCAGTTGCTTGATGGCGAGCGCCTTCAGGTCGGCGATGTCACAGGCCAGCAGTTTGCGCCAGTAGCGGTTGTCGCCCTTGCGTGCGGTAAGGGCCTGGTCGACGTCGTATTTCGGCGTGGTGTCGGCGAAGCGCCAGCTGGCGTCGCCCAGCAGATGACTTTCGAGGGTCAGCTGCCCCTTGGCCCAGTTGCCCACGCAGGCGCCCTGGTCGAGCAGGCCCAGCAACTCGTTGGTCCAGGTATCCTGCAGGGTGTTGACGGTATTGGCCTTGACGACCATCGTGCCGCCCGGGTTGAAAACATAATAGCCGGCCAGGTAATCGTCGTTGTTGAACGAGCCGTTGAAGCAGGCGTCGAGCAGGATTACCCGGGCGTTCGAGGTATATCCGTACAGGTCGGGGATATACAGGTTCATTTCGGCGTAATAGGTACTGTCGGCGAATGCCTTTTCCGGCGAGTCGGCGAAGAAGCTCCCGGGCAGGTCGTATTCCTTCATATAACGCTGCTTCGTGGCTTCCGGATCCTTGGCGCTGCGGATCTTGTTGCGGAAGTAGGTCTGGGCGGCACCCAGCAGTTCCTTCGGCATGGAGGCCGGGGAGGCGCCGCTCAGGAGCTGTTCGTCCGGTTCGCCGTGGTGGTGCAGGATGGCCAGGTCGTAGCGTTCGAGGGCGAGCAGCGCCATCAGGCGCGTGCGGACCACCTTGTCGCGGTTGAAGTTCACGAAGTCGATGCGGGTGCCGTGTTCGGCGCCCAGCCGCGGGAACTGTTCCTGCAGGGCGACCTTTTCGTCGATGCGGGCCTGGAAAGCGTCGGAGTTGTAGCTCCGCCCGGCGAAATGCAGGACATTGCGAATCGGCGTGCGGGGCTCCGCCTTGGCCTTGACGGCTTTGCGGAGATACTGCGCGATGGCTTCGGTCGCAGTCCGGCCGGGAATCTGCGGCGGCTTGATGCGGGAGGTCCAGATGTCGCAGTGAATGACCTGCGGCGAATCGAAGCGCAGCGAGTAATAATGGAGCAACGGCTTTTCCGCATCCTGCTTCAGGTAGTCGAAATGAAGGTCGAAATCATCGTAGAGGCGGTCGGACGGGACGCTCGAATCCTGCCAGTCGCGGGAAGGGTTCATTTTGAAGGCGGTGGTCAGATGGTGGGCGTCGCGGACCATCGGGATGGGAATGTCGCCCACGAGCACGGCGCCTTCCAGGCCTTCGCGCTCATAAAGCCGTCGGAGTTCCGCACGGATCGAGTCTGGCTGTGCCCAGCGGTCCACGACAAGTATTCCCCGTTTGCCGACCGACTCCATCGAAGCGACGAAAGCGTCCATGTCGGCGGAGATGGCCGCATAGGTGGCCGGATCGACGACGACCGCGACGGCCGCCTGTTTCTCCCTCGCCTGAAGGGCCAGTGCGGTCAAAAATAAAACCAGCGTCAGAAAACAGCGTTTCATACGACAGTAAGACTAGTTCGCAAAAATAGAGTTTTGTCCCAATCGGGACAATCCCCAATAATTGGGATTATTCAACGAATTGCCCGTACAAATGCGAAGATAGGGAATATTTCTCGAAAAAAGGAAAACCCCGCCGTGTTTTGCCGCCCCTTTTTTGTAAATTTGCAAATGCCGGAAAACGGCCTGAAATGGCGAATTTCAATCAAAAAAACGATAATATGAAAAAATCTATTCTTTTGGCGGCGGTACTGCTTGTTTCCTTAAGCAGTTTCGCTGCAAAACCGCCGCTCGATCATTCTGTATATGATGGTTGGAAAAGTGTGAGCCGTCTGCTTGTGGAGAACGACGGCGACTGGGCACAATGGACCGTCGCCCCGCAGGAAGGTGACCTCGTACTGCACCTGTACAATACGAAGACAGGCAAGACTTACGACATCGAACGGGCATCCCAGGCCAAACTCTCGGCCGATGCCACGAAAGTCGTTTTCCGCATCGCTCCGAAATTCCAGGAGACACGGCAGGCGAAGATTGACAAGAAGAAGCCCAATGAGATGCCCAAGGACAGTCTCGGCGTGCTCGACCTGGCTACCGGCAACATAGAAAAGTATCCCCTGGTGAAGGGTTTCAAGGTCGGCGAGACGCTCGGCGACTACGTGGCCTTCCAGGAAGCCGAGAAACCGGCCCCGAAGCCGGAGCCGAAAGAGAAGAAGGACCCGAAGGAAGGCGAGAAGCCGGAAAAACCGGAGAAGAAACCCGTGCCCAAGCCGACCAAGGATAATCTGTATGTATTGAATATCAAGACACTGGCTGTCGATACGCTGGAATGCGTAGAGTCGTATATCGTCTCCAAAGGTGGCGATCGTATCGCCTACATCACCAAACCCGACAAGAAAGACAGCTTGCACGTACGGGGCGTCTTCCTCTACGATCCCGCCACGAAAGCCACGACCGAGGTCCTGACCGGCGAGAAAGAAGCCACTTTCAAGACGCTCTCGTTCAACGACGAAGCGACCCGCCTGGCTTTCTTTGCCACGCTCGACACGGCCAAGGACGCCAAGAAGAGCCTCGACCTCTACGCCTGGGACGGTGTTGCTGCGAAAAAACTGCTGGCCCACGATGCCGCCAGTCTTCCGAAGGGCTGGAAACTCGGCGACCAACGCGCTGTGGAGTTCCGGGACAACTTCCTGACGCTGGGCACCTGCCCGATCCCGCGCGAGAAAGACACGACCCTGGTGGAATTCGAGCAGCCCAAACTCGACGTATGGGTGTGGAACGAAGACTATATCCAGCCCATCCAGAAAGTGAACCTGCGCCGGGAGCAGAACCGGACCTACCTGGCCAAGCTGAATTACGACGGCAGCGGCTTCATCCAGCTGGCCGACGAGCAGATTCCCAACGTGATGATCGACAAGGACAACACCCAGGATTACGTGATGGTGACCTCCGACAAGCCGTATCACGTGCGGCAGAGTTGGGACCGCAGTGCCTGTGTGGATGTGTATAAGATCTCACTCCTCAACGGCCGCCGCGACCTGGTGTGCAAGGAAGCGCCGTTCACCGGCCTGTCCTCTTCGCCCGATGGCGCCTACTATGTGTTCTTCAACGAGAAAGAAAACAACTGGTATCTCTATACGCTGGCCACGGGCCAGTTCAAGGAACTCACCTCCAATCTGGGTGTTACTTTCTGGAACGAGGAGGACGACCATCCGGCCGCGCCCGGTCCGTGGGGCCGCGCCGTTTGGTCGGAGGACAGCAAGTTCTTCTGGATTCCCGACCAGTATGACTTGTGGCAATTCGATCCCACGGGCGCCGTGGCACCGTTCAGGGTGACCGAGGGAACGGGCCGCGCGACGAAGACCACCTACAATTACGCGAATCCGTATTATGATCCGGAAGCCCGCGGCCCGTTCGGCGGCGGCCGCATCAAGAGCGGAAAGCCGGCGTGGTTCACGACCTTCAACCACGTCACCAAACAGCACGGCTATGCCTGCAAGGACCTGACGAAGAAGAAGGCGAAGCTCCAGAAGGTGTACGAAGGCCCGTATTCCTTCGGCAACCTGGCCGTGTCCAAGGGCAAGAAGGGCGATGCCCTGCTCTATACCCGCGGCAACTTCGAGGACGGCAACAATGTGTGGATGACGCGCGACAATTTCAAGACCCAGCAGCAGATGAGCGACATCAACCCGCAGCAGCGTGAATACAACTGGGGCACGGTCGAACTCGTGAGCTGGACCAGCGAGGACGGCAAGCCGCTCGAAGGCCTGCTCTTCAAGCCGGAGAACTTCAACCCGAACAAGAAGTATCCGGTGATGATCTATTTCTATGAGAAGAATTCCGAGACGCTTTACAACTCGCGTGTTCCCGCACCGAGCGCCTCGACGATCAATATCCCGTATTTCGTGAGCAACGAGTATGTGGTTTTCGTGCCCGACCTGGTCTATACCGACGGACATCCGGGCCAGAGCTGCCTGAAGTGCCTGATGCCGGGCTGCGACATGTTGTGCGAGTATCCGTGGATCGACGGCGACAACATGGCTATCCAGGGCCAGAGCTGGGGCGGCTATCAAGTGGCTTACCTGATCACCCAGACCAACCGCTTCAAGGCGGCGGGCGCCGGTGCGCCGGTCAGCAACATGACCAGTGCCTACGGCGGCATCCGTTGGGAGAGCGGCGTGGCGCGGACCTTCCAGTATGAGCAGGGTCAGAGCCGCATCGGCGACGACCTGTGGCACGGTTTCGACCTGTATGTGGAGAATTCGCCGCTGTTCTTCGTGCCGAACGTGAACACGCCGGTGCTGATCATGCACAACGATGCGGACGGCGCCGTGCCGTGGTGGCAGGGCATCGAGTTCTTCAACGGCCTGCGCCGAATGGGCAAACAGGCCTGGCTGCTGCAGTACAACGACGAAGCGCACAACCTGCGCGAACGCCGCAACCGCAAAGACCTGAGCATCCGTCTCTCCCAGTTCTTCGACCACTTCCTCAAGGGCGCCCCGATGCCCGTCTGGATGTCGAAGGGCGTCCCCGCCACCCTCAAGGGCATCGACTACGGTTACGGATTCGATGAAGAACAATAAACAATGAACTGTTTTGTGTTATCGGCTTTTGTCGGAGGGGAGGGTAATAACTCCCGAAACGTCTCGCTCCGCGAGACCCCTCCCAAAGCCGAGGCTTTGGGTCCCTCCCTCTTACAATGCCGAGGGTGGCATGGTTTCTTGATTTATTACCCTTCCCTCTTTATGACAAAAGCTTTGTCATTGTGTGCAAATGGCGAGATAGGGTATGATTTGGAAAACATTGCCGCCCACGGCTCAGGGGGAGGGGCCCATGCGTGAGCATGGGAGGGTGGTTTTACAAAACATACCCTGCGAGCTCGCACACAATGAAACATCAAAGTATATGAAACAGATATTTTACCTTTTGACAATCATGGCTCTTGTGAGCGCGTGCGGGGAGAAGACCCCGAAGGAACCCGTGCTGGAGAAGCACGACATCACCATCGTCGACGGCCACTTCACGCCGGAAATCATGCACCAGCTGGGCAAGATCTCCGACCTGCAGGTCTCGCCCGACGGAACGAAGATCCTCTACGGCGTGGCGTATACCTCTATCGAAGAGAACCGCAGCAACCGCAACCTCTTCGTGATGAACATCGACGGCAGCGACAACCGCCAGCTGACGCACTCCCCAAAGAGCATCAACAATGCCCGCTGGATCGAAGGCGGCAAGCGGATCGCTTTCCTGAAAGGCGGCCAGATGTACGTGATGAATGCCGACGGTACCGGCGAGCGCAAGGTAAGCGACGTGCCCGGCGGAATGTCCGAATTCAAGATCCACCCGAAGGGCGACTATGTGATGTACGTCTCGGACTTCAAGGTGGCCCGCCAGCCGGCCGACATCTATCCTGACCTGGCCAAATCCTCGGCCCGCACCATTGAAGGCCTGATGTACCGCCACTGGGACCACTTCGTGGAGAACATTCCGCATACCTACTATGCCAAGTTTGACGGCAAGACCCTCGGCGAAGGCGTCGATATCCTCGACGGTGCGCCGTTCGAACTGCCCACCGAACCCTTCGGCGGCCTCGAACAGCTCGACTTCAATCCCACCGGCAACCAGCTCGTCTACTCCTGCCGCAAACTCACCGGCCGCGAATACGCCTTTTCCACGAATACCGACATCTATGTCTATAATATGGATGCACAGCCCGGTGTCGGCCATCCGCAGTACAACGCCTCGGCTGGCATGATGGGTTACGACACGGAACCCGTGTGGTCGCCCGACGGAACGACCCTCGCCTGGCTGAGCATGGAACGCGACGGCTACGAAGCCGACAAGGTGCGTCTGTTCATCTCTCCGATCGTCAGCGGCGAGCGCATCGAACTGTCGAAGAACTTCAAGTACAACGTCGGATCGCCCGTGTGGTCGCCCGATTCGAAGGAGATCTATTTCAACGCCGAAGTGGAAGGCGTCAAGGAAATCTGGAAGACCGACCTGCAGGGCAATTTCACCCGCGTGACGCCCCAGCACGAATGGGCCGACTTCGGCACTCCGATCCTCGTGGGCGACCGCATCATCACCACGCAGACCACGATGCTGCACCCGGCCGAGATCGTTTCGATCTCGATGGCCAACGGCACCTGGACGCAGCTCTCCCACGAGAACGACGAGATCTTCGCCAAACTCGAGACTCCGACGGTCGAAGAGCGCTGGATTCCGACCACCGACGGCAAGAAGATGCTCACCTGGGTGGTCTATCCGCCCAAGTTTGACGCTTCGAAGCAGTATCCCGCCATCCTGATGTGTCTCGGCGGCCCGCAGGGCGCCATCACGCAGGGGTGGTCAACCCGCTGGAACTACCGCCTGATGGCCTCGCAGGGCTACATCACGGTGCTGCCCAACCGCCGCGGTACGACGGCCTTCGGCCAGGAGTGGTGCGAGCAGATATCCGGCGACTACATCGGCCAGAACATGAAGGACTACTTCGCGGCGGCCGACGCGTTGCTGGCGGAGCCGTACGTCGGCAAGATGGCGGCTGCGGGCGCCAGCTACGGCGGCTACTCCGTGTACTACCTGGCAGGTATCCATCAGGGCCGCTTCTCGGCCTTCATCGCCCACGCCGGCATCTTCAACCAGGAATCGATGTATATGTCGACCGAAGAGATGTGGTTCCCCGACTGGGACAACGGCGGCTGCAAGACCCCCGGCGTCTATATGGCCGGCTCGCCGTGGAGCAAGACCCCGGCGACCGTGCGCCACTACGCCAACTCGCCGCACAAGCTGGTCCAGAACTGGGATACCCCGATTCTGGTGACCCACGGCGAACTTGATTACCGCGTCCCCGTGGAGCAGGGCATGTCGGCGTTCAACGCCGCCCAGATGATGGGCGTCCCGTCGAAGATGATTCTCTTCCCCGACGAGAACCACTGGATCCTCAAGCCCCAGAATTCCGTCCACTGGAACCGCGAATTCTTCGCCTGGCTCGACAAGTACTGCAAGTAGCGGCGTCGCCTGGCTGCCGCCAGTTGGCCCTGCCCGCTCGGCCTGCCCGTTCGGCTCGTCCGTCCGCTCGCCCGCTCGGCCTGTCCGTTCGTTCGCTTGCTCGGTCTGCTCGGCCTGTCCGGCATGACGGCCGCCCGCCAAACAGCCGCAAACCCATCGGCCCCACACACACCCTGTGGGGCCGATTTCTTTGCGCCAAGGCCCGATTTCGGCCCTTGGCGCAAAGAGACCTGTCCCTTAGCCATCTCAAACGGGTTTCTTTTTGCGGCTGTTTGGCGAGATAGAGGGTAATTATGAAAAAAAAGAAAAGAGTTCGTAGAACTACTAATATTATTCTTAGATTTAAGAAAAGTTTTCTATCTTTGTCCTGAAATAAGATAAATCAGGAGCAAATGAAGAAATTATCGGTCAAGGAGGAAGTCATTCTGCAGTTGTTATGGGCGCATGGGGATATGTTCATCCAGGACCTCCTGCAATACTACCCCGATCCCAAACCCCACCACAACACGCTTGCGACGCAGCTGGGCATCCTGGAAGACAAGGGATACGTGGCCCGCAAGAAATATGCGAACGCCTATCGCTACCGAGCCGTGATGAGTGAACACGACATCGCCGACAAGGCCATCTCCGATGTGGTCGATAAATTTTACGGCAGTTCCTACACGCAGATGGTCTCTCGGTTCGTGAAAGAAGAAAAGATGGACTTGGCGGAACTTAAGGCTCTCATCGCCGAAATCGAAAACACCAAGTAATGACTATCTTTCTTATCTATCTGATTAGAAGCGCGTTGTGCCTGATGGTCTTCTACGCCTTCTTCCTGTTGGTGACGCGGCGCAGCACGCATTTCCGCTTCAATCGCGCTGTACTGCTTTTGGGCACAGTCCTTTGCCTCGTGCTTCCACTGCTACCTATGCACACGGCGGGTCCGACGCTGCTGGACACCCTTCCAGCAACGTCAGGCGAGGTTGTTGCAGAGGCAGCGACAGAAGCATCCACACCGTTATGGCCGGTTTGGGCCACCTGCATCTGGCTGGCCGGAGTGCTTGCTGTCCTCACCGTCAATACCGTATCCTACATTCGGATGATCCGTCTTTTTCGGAGCACGCCCTTCGTTGTGCAGGACGGTTGCCGGCTGTATCTGCTGGATCGCGAAGTCTCCTCCTTCAGCTGGATGCACCGTATCGTGATGAGCCGCAGCGACTATGTGTCATATCCGGCAATGTTCTTCCACGAACGCGCACACGTCGCCTGCGGACACTCGTGGGATCTTCTTTTCTATACGCTTTTGACGGCTTTCCAGTGGTTCAATCCGCTGGTGTGGGTCTGCCGGAGCGAGCTTCAACTGTTGCACGAATACGAAGCGGACGCTGTCGTCCTCGGACAGGGCATCGACGGCATTCAATACCAGAAACTCCTGATCCGCAAGGCAGTGGGAGAATCGCAGTTCCTGCAGGCCAATGGTTTTAACCACGCGCAGCTGAAACTGCGTCTCGCACAGTTGCGCCGCCCTTTGCAGCACGGGTGGCGGCGTGCCGTCCTGTTGCTGGCACTACCCTTGTTGGCCGGCATCTCTCTGCTGACGGCTGAACCCGTACGCCCCGTCCGTTTTGCCAACGGAGCACAATTTGTCAACTGGTTGTATGAAGAAATCCACTACCCGCGTTCCTGCCGTAAAGCGGGAGTGGAAGGCCGCATCCTCCTCGATTTCAAACTGGACACCGAAGGCAATATGAACGATATCAAGCTACTCGGCACCTTGCATCCGGACCTGGACGCGGAAATCCTGCGCGTTGCCCGCAAAGCGCCCGGATGGATTCCGCTCGAAAAAGACGGCAAACCTGTGGAAGTTACCTTTATCTGCTCCCTCGATTTAAAACCCCATCGCAATGAAAAACCGTAAGTTATTATTCTGTATGACTATTTGCTTCCTGGCCCTGACGCATCTTGCCTTTACCGCAGAGGCGCAGAATGTCCGGTGCAGTTACGAGTACTTCTACAAAAAGGACCCGGCCAAAGGATTCTATAAAGTACCGGATATGCGACTCGATCACTATAATGGAAAGTCCGCCTGGTACAGCGAAACGACCTTTCTTGGCGACTCCCTGAAAAGGATTGCCTTCGATGAAACAGGACACATCGCCGACCAGGAAGCCTACTCCCAGATAACACGGAACCAGCCCAAACTCTTCGAAGCCACCACCATCGACTTTCAAGCACAATCCTTCCTGCAACACTACCAGAACGCCTTGATCCGTCTGAACGGCAAGGGAGAACTCACCCTGCCGGAATGGGTGCTCTCAAATGAGGAGAAGGAGATCGAAGGTTATCACTGTCATAAAGCTACTGCCCGCTATCTGGGACGGGACTGGACGGTCTGGTACACGGAAGAAATCCCGATCAACATCGGACCCTGGCTGCTTTGGGGTGCACCGGGCCTGATTGTGGAGGCGCGGGATGCCGACAATTGTTTCGTGTTCAAGTTCACAGGCATCGATGCGTTGACGGATGGTTTCCGATTCGACCTGCTGCGGGATTTCAACCAAAAGCCGCACGTCACAAAAAGAGAGGGAAACTATACGACAGATGAACTCCGGAAAATTGAAAGCACTTACACGAAACTCCGGAGCGATGTGAATTTCTTTGATGAAGCCCACCACATCAAAGGATCCCGGCTGACCGATGCCAACGGAAAGGAACTCGACAGGGCCGCCTATTTCAAATACATCCCGCTGATTCCTGCTGAGTACTGGAAAAACAGCAAATAGCGATGCGCTCACGGATTCTTTCGCTTCTGGTGGCCCTGCTGGTCAGCGGTTCCATAGCCGTCGCCCAGACGACCGTGTCGGGCATCGTGCGTGAAAAAAACACGAAGGAACCCGTGGCCGGGGCGTTCGTACTGGGCTTGTCCGCTTCGCAGCAGAAGGCCTTCGCCTACAGCGACGGGGAGGGCAGGTTTGTGCTGAAGGTGCCGGAAGGGGTGCTGCTCGACGAGCTCCGCGTATCGATGATGGGGTTTTCCACGACGAAAATGGCCTTGGCATCAGGAACAGCCGCAGGGATCGTAGTGGAACTCACGGAGCAGCGGACGGAATTGCGTGCGGCGAAGGTGACGGCAGGAGTCGTGGAACAAAAAGGGGACACGCTGTCCTATACCGCCGGGGCTTTTAAGGACGGCACCGAGCGTTCGGTAGGCGACCTGCTTGAGAAACTGCCCGGTATCACGGTCACTTCCTCGGGCGGCATCCAGCACAACGGCAAGGCCATCGGCAAGCTCTATGTGGAAGGAATGGACCTGATGGGCGCCCGCTACGGCACGGTGACCAACAATCTCTCGGCCGACGCCATCGCCCGGGTGGAAGTTTATCAGAACCATCAGCCCGTGCGTGCGCTGCAGGATATCTCGCTCACAGACCGCAGCGCCATCAACATCATCCTGAAGGAGAGCGCGCGGAGCACCTGGATGTTCTCGGGCGATGCAGCGCTCGGCCTGCCGCCGTTCCCGCTTTTCGAGGCGCGGGCAATGCTCTCCAACTTCGGCAAGAAACGCCAGAGCCTGTTTCTCGTCAAGGGAAACAACGATGGCGGAGACATTTTGCAGGAATTGCAGCACCAGTCCATTCTCGGACGCGGTCCCGGAGCTTATCTGATCACTCCCGGAGAAGTTGACAGCGATTTCCGTTCCCGCCTGAACCCGGGCCGGAGCTATCTCTCGCTGCCCAAAGAATACTGGTACGACAATCTGTCCGGCCTTGGCTCCTTCAATCACCTGGTGAAGTTGGGAGAAACGCGGCAGCTGCGCCTTGCGTTGCAGACTGCTGGAGAACGCTACAACGAAACCTTCGAGAGCCGCGAGGAAATCCGCTTTGCCGATGGCACCTCGCTTGAAATCGAGGAAAACCGTACGATGACCGACCGGCGCGGCTATTTCTCGGGGACGGTGGCTTACGAGGACAACAATGCGACGCGCTATATCAGCAATGAATTCTCAACAGCGGGCCAGCTGCGGGGCAATGAATCGACCCTGCAGGGAGGCCGCAACCAATATGACCAGCGTTACGACCTGCCCTCGTTCAAAGCCGACAATCTGATGAAGCTGGTGTTGCGCCGGAGCTCCGGACGCGCGTTGGAACTGACCAGTGACAGCAAATATCGTCGCTCCAACCATACAGCACGGTATGTAACCGATGGACGGGAATATGGCCAGCATCTGTTCGGACAGGATTTTTCGACCTACCTTCATACTTCGCAGAACTGGAGCGCCGGTCGGCACCGCATCAGCCTCTCAGGAGGGGTCTCTTTGGAGTATATAGATCGTCGGGCGGAAGCAGAAGGTGTGACCTTCGAGGGCATTAAGACAACCGGCTTGCTGTCCGTGCTGGCGTTGCGCCCCACTGTCCGCTTTTCGGATGCCATTTCTCTTGGCGGAGCCCGGCTCACCCTTGCGCTGCCCGTCACGTTGCACGAACTCATTGTCCGGGGGAACGATCATCTGCTCTATCCTACGTTCACACCCTCGGCCTCGCTACAGTGGAAGCTGTCGAGGCGGCTTGAACTTTCAGCAGCATCGTCATACGCGCTGACCCGATCCGACACCGAATCGTTGCTCGACGCAGCGGTGATGCAGTCCTGGCGTACGTTGGCCGTCAGCGACAGCCTTCGCCGCAGCACCCGTTGGAACTCCCAGGCGACGCTCCGCTGGAGCGATCTGCCCGCGATGTTCTTCGCTTCGCTGTCCGGCTCCTGGTCGATGGGCGGATCCAACCGCGCCTCGTCCAGCATTTGGCTGGATAATCTGACCTATCAATACCACCTTCCGCTTTCTACCGCCACTTCCGGCTGGAGCGTGAACGGCTCCATCAAAAAATACTTCGGCCTTCGGGCTTTTGTCGTGGAATTGGAGGGTGGCTGGATGGAAAATGAAATGCAGGAGTATCTGCAAGGCGTGCCGGTCAACTATCTCACGGCCCGGCTGCATACGCAACTCAACCTCGCGAGCAATCCTGTCTGGTGGTTCTCTACGAATGTGACCGGCATCTACGACCGTGATTTCGTCACAGGATCGTCGAAGCAACAGACGCAGATGGTTCAACTCGAAGGTACGATTCGGTTTAAGCCTGTCAAGCCGTTCGCCATCGACGCCACCGGGCATTGGCTTCGGAGCGAGATTCCCGGGGTGACCATTTCCAACACGCCGCTCTTGAAGATAGCGGCCTCCTGGTCGCTGAAAAACGCCACGCTCTTCGTCGAGTGCCGCAACCTCCTCGACGCCAAGGAATACCGCCGCGAGAGCGTTTCGGCCTACCGAACTGTGTCTTCTGTCACGCAACTCACCGGCAGGCAATTCCTGCTTGGCATCCGTATGTTGCGCTGACAGGTCATTTTCTCCCGCAAGATATCGTTCGAGCTCATTTGCGCCAAACAGGCGCAAACCCATCGGCTCCACACTCTCTGTGGGGCCGATTTTGTTGCGCCAAGGCCCGATTTCGGCCCTTGGCGCAAGATCATCCGCCGCAGACGCTCATCGGCCGCAGGTTGCTTTGCGCCTATTTGGCGAAAATTACTTATTTTTGAATAATTAATGGATAAATCCGATTCGCTATGACTGTTCTCATCATCATCGCTGCGCTTTGTGCCATTATGGGCATTGTCGTTCTTATGGGCAAAGGAGACAAACTGATTGCCGGATATAATACGGCCTCCGAAAAAGAGAAGGAAAAATACAATATCCACAGGCTCCGGTTTGTCGTGGGCGTGGTTCTGCTGGCTGTCGCCTTCCTGATGCCGCTTCTCCTGCTGAAGGTCGGAAACGTTTTCAAGGGTCTGTTTTCCGGTATTGTGGTCATTCTTAGCATCGCAGCTGTGATTCTCGCCAACACGTGGGCGAAGAAAAAATAGTCAATGCCGGACATAGGTCCGGATTTCTCCTTCGGGAAGCCGGACGAGCGTTGCCAATTGCCGGAAGGTCATCCGGTATTGCCGCCGAAGTTGCTGGGCGAGCATAATCCGTTTCGTCGTATCCAACCGACGGGGATCGCGTGTACCAAACAGTTGCTTGCACACATCGCCGCATAGCTTGCGGGCTTCCAGATCCTCCATCATCACACCTCGATACTCGACCATCTTCCGCAACATTTCTTCTTCTCTTTTCCGGGGGCTTGAAAGAAAGACCCGGTATCGGTTATGTGTCTGGTAGATACTTTCAAACCGGGCGATGTCGATGTAATTGGTTGGCAGGATGAACCCGTTGCAGACCAGCCAGTCGTCAGGAACCGTAAGCATACGGGAATGCAACAACTGCCTTTTTGTCAATGAGTCCTGGTCTCCGAACCGCTCGGGCTGTCGAATCTTCCCATTTTCGTCGAAGTACCAGACGGGCGTGTAATACTGATTGCGGAAATACAGGGAACCGGTTCCCCAGCGATAGTCGTGGTACATCACCGGCTTGCCGTCTTTCGTCGGCTGGATGATGGTATAGACGGCTACGTTGCGAAGATAATCTTCATCATCTCCGATGGGGTACAGCTCACAGTGAAGGTAAAGATCGGCGCCTTTTTTTCGGGTCGCGGCGGCATAATGCCGATAGAGGCGTTCGAACAGTTCTTTGAAAGCGGCGCAATCCGCTTCGGTTCCCCATAGAAGGATGTGCGGATGGCTGTCTTCGATGGAATACGATACAACGATTACCCCCGGACAGTTTGCGGCGCACACGCCGATCAGGTTGAAAGCAGCATAATAATCACCATCGCAGACAACGAAGTTGCGGGCGTCGGCGCCATTGGCGCAAATATGGAAGAATTGTTTGGAATGCATCGTTTTTCGCTCACGCCTCATTCTCTCGCCACCTTTCACGATGACAGCAGAAGATTTGTCTGGTGTAAAAGTGGTCTTTTTTCGGCAATCTGCCAAAGAAATCTTTCGAAAATAGCGTTTTCGCCAAATAGGCGCAAAGCAATCCCTGTCAGACGAGGATAGAGAGCAGGTTCCCTTGCGCCAGGGGCCGAAATCGGGCCATGGCGCAAAGAAAACGGCCCCACAGAGCGTGTGGGGCCGATGGGCTTGCGGCTGTTTGGCGGAATAGATGCCCGGTCAGGCCGGGCATGACGAAACAGATCGAAGCCGGGCATGACAAAGGATGTGCCCCCCGGCTGTCCGGCGGTCTTTTAGCAGAGCTTCAGGAAGACTTCCATGGCCTGGTATTCGGCCATGCCGAGTTCGTCGTAGAGACGGGCGGTGTTCTGCGTGCGCTCTTCGGCGCGCTGCCAGAACTCGCGCGGGTCCTCGCCCGGGAACGGGACGATGTCTTTCTGCGAGAGGTGGCGGAAGATGGCGTGGCGCTTCTTGATGACTTCGTCGGGGCTGAGCGGCACGGCCATGTCCACGCGGCCGAGCTCCCATTCCATCCAGGCACCGCGGTAGAGCCAGATGTGGGTGTCGGCGATCCACGGGCAGCCTTCTTCGCGCAACTGCTCTACGGCTTCGAGCGCCGCCTCGGTGCAGACGCGGTGCGTGCCGTGCGGGTCGGCCAGGTCGCCGGCCATAAATATCATATGCGGCTTGAGACCGGAGATCAGTTTCTTGATGATATCCACGTCGGCCTGCGTGCGCGGGTTCTTCTTGATGCCGCCCGATTCGTAGAAAGGAAGGTTGAGGAAGTGGGCGTTGGTGTTGTCGTTCAGGCCGAAGGAGCGGACGGCGCCGCGGGCTTCGCTGCGGCGGATGGCGCCTTTGATCTCCAGGAGCTTGCGCGGTTCGGGTTCGCCCGGAACTTTGCTGTCGATCAGCGCTTTGACTTCGGCGAACTTGTCGGCGAAGCCCAGCTGGTACGCGCAGTCCATATGCTGGAGCACCACGTCGTCGTGGACGGCCACGTTACCGGATGTCTCGTAAGCCACGTGCACGTTGTGCCCCTGGCTGGCCAGGCGGATGAAGGTGCCGCCCATCGAGATCACGTCGTCATCGGGGTGCGGCGAGAAGATGAGCACGGTCTTCGGGAACGGCTTGGCGGCCACGGGGCGGGTCGAGTCGTCGGCATTGGGTTTGCCGCCCGGCCAACCGGTGATGGTATGCTGGAGGTCGTTGAACACCTCGATGTTGATCTTGTCGTAGGGACCGAATTTCTCGAGCAGTTCGCCCAGCGAGTTCTCGAGATAATCTTTCTCCGTCAGCTTGAGGATCGGTTTGTGGACGGTCTGGCAGAGCCATACCACCGCGCCGCGAACGTATTTGCGCGTCCAGTCGCACGGGCCGATGAGCCACGGGGCGACGACACGGGTGAGCTGGGCGGCGGCGTTCTGGTCCACGTAGAAGCTGATATCGTCGTGGAGTTGCAGGAAAGAGGCCGGGCAGGCCGGGGTCGGCGTGCCTTCGGCGACGGCTTTGACGGCGGCGGCCTTGTCTTCGCCCCAGGCCATCAGGATAATCTTTTTGGCGGACATCATCGTGCTGATACCGATGGTCAGGGCCATCGTCGGCGTGGAGGCCAGGTCGCCGTTGAAGAAGCGGGCCTGCCGCTTGCGGGAAGGATAGGAAAGGCGCACGGCGCGGGTCCGGCTTTTGGGTGTGGTGCCGGCTTCGTTGAAACCGACCTGCCCCTGCTCGCCGATGCCGATTACCAGCAGGTCGAGATCGCGGGCGATCTTGTCGAAATCCGTATTGTACTGCGATACGCTGTCCTGCGGAATGCTGCCGTCGGGGATATGGATGTTCTCTTCCAGGATGTCCACCTTGTCGAGCAGTGCCTCGTGCAGCTGGAAGTTGCGGCTCTGGCGCTCTTCCCGCGTGGAGGGATAGTATTCGTCGATGGAGACGACCTCGACGTTCCTGAAGGAGACTTCGCCGGCCTGGTAACGGCGGGCCAGTTCGTTGTAGAGCGGCGCCGGGGTTGAGCCGGTGGTCAGTCCGAGGCGGAACAGACGGCCCTCCGTATGCTTGATCGCGTCCACGATGATGTCGGCAACGGCATCCGATGCCGGAGCGGCATCTTCGAAGATGTGGGTCCAGACTTTTTCGTACGAATGAAGGATTCCTTTCGGGAGGTCTTTCTCGATGAGGCCGCCATCATAGGGCAGCGTAAAATGCTCGCGTTTCATATCCTTGGAATTTATCTGTACAAAGATATGGGTTTTGCCGCAAAAGTGTTTTCACAACAAATGGTGGTTCCATTATTTTTTCTTAATTTTACAAATTGTACATCAAATCACTCATCGATATGTTCGACAAACAAGTCTATATTTCCCGCCGGAAACGCCTGCTGGAGCAGGTGCGTGAAGGCGTGATCCTGCTGCTGGGCAACAGCGAGGCCAGCTGCAATTATCCTGACAATCAGTATCAGTTCCGGCAGGACAGCTCGTTCCTGTATTTATTCGGACTCGACAAACCCGACCTGGCCGCGGTCATCGACGCGGAAAGCGGCGAAGAATGGATCTTCGGCGACGACGTCGACATCGACGACATCATCTGGATGGGTCCCCAGCCGCTGATTGCCGACCAGGCCGCGACGGTGGGCGTGGCGAATACCGCCCCGTTCGCCCGCCTGGCCGACTGCCTCAAGGCAGCGCAGGACAAAGGCCGCAAGATCCACTATCTGCCGCCGTACCGCAACCACAACAAGATCCTGCTGCACAAACTGCTCGGCATCGGCTTCGACGAAATGAAAGCCGGCGCCAGCGTCGACCTGATCAAGGCCGTGGTGGCGCTCCGCCTCATCAAGGAACCCTGCGAGATCGAAGAGATCGACAAGGCCTGCAACCTGGGCTACGCGATGCATTACGCCGCGATGAAGATGCTCCGCGTCGGCATGGTGGAGCAGGAACTGGTGGGCGTGATGGAAGGCGTCGTCAAGGGCGCCGGCCCGATGATTTCGTTCCCGACCATCCTCTCCCAGCGCGGCGAGACGCTCCATAACCACAACCACGCAGCCGTTCTGACCGAAGGCCAGCTCTGCGTGATCGACGCCGGCGCGGAAGTGCCGTCGCACTACTGCTCCGACAATACCCGCACCCTCCCGACGGGCGGCAAGTTCACCCAGAAGCAGAAAGATATCTATGAAATCGTCCTGACGGCCAACGACTATGCGCGCGAGGCCGCCCGGCCGGGCGTGACCTACCGCGACGTGCATCTGGGAGCTTCGAAGATCATCGTGCAGGGTCTCAAGAACCTCGGCCTCGTCCGCGGCGATGTCGACGAGATGGTGGCCGCCGGTGTGCAGGGCCTCTTCATGCCGCACGGTCTGGGCCATAATATGGGCCTTGACGTCCACGACATGGAAGACCTCGGCGAGAACTACGTGGGCTACGACCCCGACCAGACCCGTGCCAAACAGCTCGGCCTCGGTTCGCTCCGTATGGCCCGCAAACTGGTCCCCGGCCACGTGATCACCGACGAGCCGGGCATCTATTTCATTCCTGCCCTCATCGAGAAATGGAAGAGCGAAGGGCACAACGCCCAGTTCGTGAATTTCGACAAACTTGAGAGCTATTACACCTTCGGCGGCATCCGCCTCGAAGACGATCTGCTCATCACCCCGGCAGGCGCCCGCATCCTCGGTGCGAAACGGCTCCCGATCACCGTGGAAGAAATCGAAAATACAATGTATACCGACTGATATGAAAAAGACCCTCATTACCCTTATTTGGATCATCAGCGTCATGCCCGGCCTGACCGGGTATCTCGCCGGCGCCCAGACCATCGGTCCTGCCGAACTTCAGGAAATCCGCGGAAGTTTTGTCAAGGATGCCTCCACCAAAGCCGTCCAGAACGCCCTGACCCGCGAAAAGAACATCAAGGCATTCACCTACAACCACGAGAAAGCCGGTGCGATCGACCACTTCTTCAAGTATCGCTGCGACGTGAGCGGCATCACCAACCAGCTCAGCTCCGGCCGCTGCTGGATGTTCACCTCGATGAACGTGCTCCGTCCGGCCGTGATGAAGAAATACAATCTCAAGGAATTCGACTTCTCCCACAACTACACCTTCTTCTGGGACCAGTTCGAGAAAGCGAATCTTTTCCTGGAGAACGTCATCGCCACGGCTGACCGCGACATCACCGACCGTGACGTGGAATTCTACTTCAAGTCACCTGTCGCCGACGGCGGCGTATGGAACCTTTTCTGGGATGCGGCCGAGAAATACGGTGTCGTTCCGCAGGTCGTGATGCCCGAGACCGAGCATTCCAACAACACTTCGCAGATAAGGGGCGTGCTCAATGAATTGCTGCGCACCGGCGGCTGGCACCTGCGCGAAATGGCCGCTTCCGGCGCCAAGCAGAAAGCCCTCGAGGCCAAGAAGATCGAGATCATGAAAGAGGTCTATCGCGTGCTGGCTCTTTGCCTCGGCGAGCCGCCGACGGAGTTCACCTGGCGTTACCGCGACGCCAAAGGTGAGGTGAAGACGCTGAAGACCACGCCGATGGAGTTCTACAAAGGAATCATCCCGGCCGACTACAATCCGGACACGTTCATCATGATCATGAACGACCCGACCCGTGAATACTATAAGGTCTATGACATCACGTCCTACCGCAACACGTACGAAGGCATCAACTGGTGCTACCTGAACCTGCCGAACGAAGAGATCAAACCGGCGGCCCTGGCTTCGATCAAAGACAATACGCCGCTCTATATCTCCTGCGACGTGGGCAAACAGAGCGACCGCGAGAAAGGCATTATGGACGTGGACTACTATGACTACGCGTCGCTCTTCGGCATTACGCTCGATATGGACAAGAAGGCCCGCATCCTCACCCGTCAGAGCGGCTCGACGCACGCGATGACCCTGATCGGCTGCGACACCGACGAGAACGACGTCCCGGTGAAATGGGAACTCGAGAACAGCTGGGGCCCGGCTTCGGGCAACCACGGCTACGTGACCTTCACCGACCGGTGGTTCGACGAATACCTGTTCCGCATCGTCATCAACAAGAAGTACCTGAGCGAGAAAGCCCTGAAGGCCGCCAAGACCAAGCCCATCCAGCTTCCTGCCTGGGACTATATGTTTTGACGGGGCGCTGCCCCGAACCCCGCCGCTTCAGCCTGCTATTACACGAGGCTCCCGCAACGGCTTCCGCTAGCGCCTGATGGCGCATATTAGACGCCAAAATGATTGCTCTGAAAATAATTGCCGTATTACTCGGCATCATCGGCCTTGTCGGATGCATCCTGCCCGTCATCCCCGGCCCGCCGCTGTCGTGGCTGGGGATGCTGCTGGTGTGGTTTACCCACCCGGACGGGTTTACAACCCGGCTGCTGATCGTGTGGCTGGTCATCACGATCGTAGTCACGATCCTTGATTATGTGGCGCCCTCCTGGGTAACAACCAAGACAGGCGGATCGAAGGCCGCCGGCCGCGGTTCCTTCGTGGGCCTGATCGTGGGCCTGATTTTCTTCCCGCCGTGGGGGATGATCCTCGGCAGTTTCCTGGGCGCCCTGGCCGCCGAAGTGCTGGTCAGCGGCCAGGCCGTGGCAGATTCAGTAAAGCCCGCCTTTGGCAGTTTTCTTGGATTCCTGCTCAGTACGGGCTTGAAGCTGACCGCCAGCGCGGTGATGCTATTCTATATTTTCAAGTTTCTGTAAATAATAGATGCCCGGTCGGAGCCGGGCATGACGCAAAAGCCGGGCATGACGCAAAAAAAGAGCCGCTCTTAGGAACGGCTCTTTCATCATCCCCGGCTTGACCGGGGATCTCATAATCTTACCAGCCAGGGTTCTGGCCGAGGTTCGGGTCGAGTGTGAGCTGATTGCCCGGGATCGGCTCCAGATAATACTTGTCGTTCCAGGTGCGGGCGATCGAACCCCCGCAATCGGGCGTATTATACGGCGACTTGTAGCCGGAGGTCGTGAAGTAGTTGTTGCTCAGGACCTTGTCGAGAGAGACCTGGGTGCCGCCCTGTGCGTTGTACTTGGCGACATATTCTTCGACGACAGCCTTGGAGACACCGACATAGCCGTCGGGGTTCTTCGCCGTGTCGAGATTCTCACCGAGAGCCCAGCGCATCAGGTCGGCGTGGCGGAAGCCATCGGCCATCAGTTCGCTGCGGCGCTCGCGTCGGATCTCCTGGATCAGGACGTTGGCAGCCGGATCTTTCGGATCCTTGGTGATGGCGGTGCCGTTCACGGAGCAGCCGGTGCCGGCGACCGTCAGGGCCGGGATGTTGCCGTGACGCTGGCGCAGCACATTGACCGTCTTGTCGAGGTCGCTCTGCGTGCAGCTGCCCAGTTCGGCGCAAGCCTCGGCATAGTTGAGCAGGACTTCGGGATAAGCGAAGATCGGGCCGTCGGTGTCGTTGTACGGGCCGTTCCAGGTGGAGTTGCCGGTACGGACGTTGTACTCGTCGAGCGGAACGAACTTGTAGGTCCAGTAACCGGTCGTGGAGACGATACCTTCGATGTAGGCGAGCTGCGTGACCGGAATGACCTCCTTGTACACGGTGGCGGTCAGACGGGCGTCGCGGTTCTCGAACACGCCGGCGATGGTCTGGTCGTCATATTCGACCATATGGGTCGGAAGGCCGTTGGACATGGCGTAGTTCTCGACAGCGCTCTTGGTCAGGCCCCAGGTCGGGGTGGAGGAGTCGCTCCAGCCGAAAGTGGCGTGGGCCAGGGTGGTGGCACCGCCGCTGCCCATATACGCGTAGCGCTTGAAGAGGATCATCTCGGTATTGCCGCTCAGGTTCTGCGCCATATAGTTCTTCTTGTACGTGGTGTTGATGGTGTACAGACCGCTGCTGATCACTTTGCCGGCAGCCTCTTTCGCCGTGTTGTAGAAGGTGTCGGCGTGACCGCCGGCCGTGCCGTGGTATTTCTCCCAGGCACCCTCATAGAGGGCGACGCGGGAAAGGAAGGCGGCGGCGACCATGTTGTTGACCGTATTGGCGGCAGCCTTGGACGGGGCGTAGCAGTTGTTGACTGCGAACTGCAGGTCGGCCACGATGTTGTCGGCCACCGTCACACGGTTGTCGCGGGCACGCTGCAGGGCCTCGGCGTCGGCGATGTCGACTTCGCCGTCGACCCAGACCACGTCACCGTAGGTCTTCAGGAGTTCGAAATGATGCAGGGCACGGAAGAAACGGGCGACGCCGCGCCAGTGGTTGGCAGCCGCTTCGGGCAGGTTGGGTACCTGGTCGATGCGGGCGAGCATCACATTGGCCTTCCGGATCCGCTCGTACGGCGTACTCCAACTGGCGGCGTCACCGGGAATGCTGACGGTGAATTGGGAGAAGGATTCCGTAGAATAGTCATCGGTGAGCGGTTCGCTATGGTACTGGCCGCGGGTCCAGCCATTGCCATAGGACCAACCGGAGAGATCACCGTAGAGATTCCAGGAATATGTCTCGATGGCGGCTTCGTTGCTCCAGTTGGTCGCATCAGAATTGCTGTCGAGCGGAACCCGGTTGAGGTACTCGCTGCAACCGGAGAGGCTTACGAGGACGATAGCCGCGAGAAGTATGGTAAAAATATTCTTTTTCATATCCTTGAAGTATTACGGGTTTAATTAGAAAGTAATCTGCACACCGCAGGACCATTGACGGTTGTAAGGGACGGCGCGTCCCATGTAAGCGAGGTCGATGCCGTTGCGGGAGTTGCCGCCGCCCACGGTCGACCAACCGCCGGTCAGTTCAGGATCCATCACACCGCCGATCTTGTCGAAGGTGAGGAGGTTGAAGGCGCTGAAATAGATGCGGAATTTCTCCACGCCGATCTGCTGCGTGAAATTCTGCGGGATGGTGTAGCCGATGGTCAGGTTCTTCAGGCGGAGATAAGCCAGGTTCTGCAGATATTTGGTCTGCGGATAGAAGTTGTTGTTACCGACGTTGGGGAGACCCGGCTTGCCGGTGGTGCTGGCGTTGATGAACGGGCGCGGGAACTTGGCGTTCTGGTTCTCCGGGGTCCAGTAATCGAGCTCGTTGCGGAAGATGTTCATCTGGGCGCCGGCGGCGTGGGGGATGAACAGGGACGAATAGGTCCAGGTCGAACGCTTGCCGACACCCTGGAAGAGCACTTCAAAGTCGAAGCCCTTCATAATGGCGCCGAGGCGGAGCGCATATTCGTAGCGCGGGAGCTCGTTGCCGATGCGGATGAGGTCGCCGTGGTCCTTGATCGTACCCTTGCCGGTGTCGATCACACCGTTGCCGTCGAGATCCTTGAACTTGATGTCGCCGGGGCCGTATTTGAAGTTGCCCACCTGGAGGGCGCCCTGGAGGGCCTGGATGGTCTCCGGAGAGTCGCTCGAGGTCCAGTAGCGGTCGGTTTCGAAGCCCCAGATTTCACCGAGGATCTTGCCTTCGTAGTTGCCGGTCAGCAGGATGCCCGATTCTTCAGCGTCACGGTTCCATTTGGTGATGACAGCCTTCGAGTCGGAGATCGTGAAGGTGCCGTACACGGCGAAGTCCTTGTTGAACGCGTGGTTGTAGTCGATCTCGAGTTCCCAGCCGCGGGTGCGGAGGTTACCGGCGTTCTCCAGCGGAGCGGAGGCGATACCGGTGTAGCGCACGAGCTCGTTGCCCGGAAGCAGCATACCGATGTTCTCGCGCTGGAACCAGTCGAAGGTCACGTTGAGGTCCTTGTTCAGGAATGCGGCGTCGAAGCCGATGTCCAGCGTGCGGATCTTCTCCCAGGTCATGTCGGAGTTGACGATGCTCGGCGTGGTGGTCGTGGAGGCCAGGTTGCCGTTGTTGGCGGTCAGCCAGGAAGCCGTGGTCTTGGAGATCGTGGCGATGTACGGATACCAGGAGCTCAGGGCCTGGTTACCTACGGAACCGTAGGAAGCGCGGATCTTGAACATCGGGATCACCGGTTTGATCGGCTCCCAGAAGTCCTCTTCGGAAATCTTGTAACCGGCGGAACCGGAGGCGAAGAACGCCCACTGCTTGCCCGGACGGAAGCTCGAGGAACCGTCGTAACGGCCGTTGAGCTCGAGGAGGTATTTCTCCTTATAATTATAATTGATACGGCCGAAGAAACCGGCGGTAGCACGGTCGCGTTTGTTCTGGGTGATGCGGCCGGTATTGTTGGCGGCGGCATCGGTCAGGTTGATCGTCGGGATGTCCACGTTCTGGACGCCGTCGGCGCGCATCCAGTGATAATTATAAAGAAGGTCTTCCGCGTTGAAACCGACCTTCAGGGCGAAGTGGTTGTCGCGGGCGATGTCGAACAGGTAGTCGAAATAGGCGTTGTAGGTGTTCGAAGTGCGTTTGACGAAGTCGCGGCTGACGAAGTCGTTGGAGTTGTAGGCAGCGCGCGGGGCGTTGGCGCTCCACCAGTTGGCCACGTAGGTCGGCTGACGCATCGAGGTATTCAGGTAGTCATACTGCATGCGGGTGTAGTCGCCGTAGAACGAGAGGCCCGGAGCAATGTCGATCTTCACGTTGCCGCCGAGGGTCAGGTACTGGTCCTTGGCATCGCACATCGACTCGTATACGAGATAGCCGTTACCGTGACGCCATTCCAGGCCTTCGCCGGTGGCGGCGCGTTCATTGGTGAAGTTGCCGGCAGCGTCTTTCGGACCACCGTCGGAGATACCGAACGGGAACCAGGCCGGGAAACGCATCGTATAGGCGATCAGGTTCATCGAGGAGGAGGAAGCCTCATAGCCGTAAGGATAGCTGTTGTCCTTCTCGGTGTACATCATCTTGGCGCCGACGTTCAGCCACTTGGTCACCTGCGTGTTGAGGGACAGGTTGGCGTTGTAGCGCTCCACGAAGGTGTTCTGGGCGGCGCGCATCGTGGAATTCTGCTTGCTGTAGCCCAGTCCGATGTTGTAATTGCTCTTGCCCGAGTTGCCGTTGACGTTGAGGTTGTGGCTGTGCTGGAAAGCGGTCTTGAACAATTCCTTGTTCGGGTCGGTGACACGATAGGAGAAGAAAGTACCGGTACCCGGCGTGGCGCCGCCGAGGTACTCATAGTCGCGGCCGTACTGCCAGACGCGGCCCAGGTCCTGTCCGCCGTATTTGTCGAACCAGTTGGAGATCGGGTCGATCAGGTCCTTGTAGTACATACCGAAACCTTCGATGTCGGTTCCGTCGGTGTTCTTCTGGGCCAGGATACCTTCTTTTAACTGTGCGATGACGTCGTCCTTCGTGATGTTGTACTGCGGAAGGGCCATCGGCTGGTTCCAGGAGAAGTTGTTGGAGTAGGAGATATTCACCTTGTCCTTGGCACCGGAACCATCCTTGGAGGTGATCAGGATCACACCCCAGGCGGCACGGCTACCGTAGATGGAGGTGGAGGCCGCGTCCTTCAGGACGGAGATGTTCTTGATATTGTCGGGGTTGACGAAAGAGAGGTCCGGAACTTCGACGCCGTCGACGAGGATCAGCGGCTTGTTGTCGCCGTTGATGGAGCCCGTACCACGGAGGCGCATCGTCGGGGCATTTCCGAGGTCACCCGTGTCATAGGTGATGGTCAGGCCCGGGACGACACCCTGCAGACCTTTCGAAACGTCGATGATCGGCTTGCTGCCGAAGGTCTTCTCCACGTCGACCGCCGTGACGGCGCCGGTCAGGTTGACCTTCTTCTGTGTACCGAAACCGACGATGACGGTTTCATCGAGGAATTCAGCGTCGTCCGCCAGGATGACGGAAACGTTGTTGCGACCGGCGATCATGACCTCCTGGGTCTTGTAACCGATGCAGGTGAACTGGAGCGTACCGTTGGCGGGGGCGTTGATGGTATAGGTACCGTCGACGCCGGTCGACGTGCCTGTCGTCGTCCCGACAACCACTACGTACGCACCGATGACCGGCTCATTGTTCTTGTCCACCACCTTGCCGGTGACGGAAATGTTCTGAGCCCACAGCGATCCCACGGAGAGGACCACTGCGCACATAGCCGCAAGGATGCGGCCAAGGTTCTTAGAAGCGAACATAAGTGAACTTTTAGGTTAATGTGTTGTGTTAGGTGTTTATGAATGCATTTTCTACGGTAAAAATCAATTGGCGCAACACACAAAAATAAATGATTTTTTCAACAATTGATTAACAGATGAGAAAATTTTTTACTATTTTTGTAAGGATAAGCGAACAAGCCTCGCGTTGTCAGGAAAATTCAAAACAACAATATATGCTTCTTTAATCTAAAAACTAACCCTATGTTCGTTCAAAAACTGTCAAATCTCAAGAGATTTGTGCTTGCGGCGGCAGCGGTTCTGCTGGTAGCGGTATCTGCTTACGCCCAGAATGTGACCGTCAAGGGAACCGTGACCGACCTCAACGGGGAACCGGTCATCGGCGCCGGCGTCCTGATCAAGGGTACGAATACGGGTGTATCGACCGATATAGACGGCCAGTACACCATCACGGTACCCCGGAACGCCACCCTGCGGTTCACAGGCCTCAATTACAAGGAACAGGAAATTCCTGTGAATGGACGGGCCGTCATTAACGTCATGCTCCAGGAAACCCAGTTGACCCTGGACCAGGCCGTGGTGACAGCCGAGTTCGGTATGAAACGTGTCGCCCGGTCCGTGGGTTCGGCCGTCCAGAACGTGAAGGCCACGGATATCCAGGAATCCGGCCGTGAAAGTTTCGTCACTGCCCTCCAGGGCCGTGTCGCCGGTATGACCATCACCTCCACGAGCGGTGCGCCGGGCGCCTCGACTTCGGTCGTGTTGCGTAACATCACCTCCGTGTCCGGCAACAACCAGCCGCTCTATGTCGTGGACGGTGTTCCTATCAACAACACGACGCTCGACGCCCACACCGACTTCGCCTACGGCGACGCCGTCTCGATGTACTCGATGGACTTCGCGTCCCGTGGTAACGACCTCAACCCGGAGGACATCGAATCGATGACCATCCTGAAGGGTGCCGCGGCTGCCGCCCTCTACGGCTCCGATGCTTCCAACGGTGCCATCGTCATCACCACCAAGAAGGGTTCCGCCGGTCGCGGCAAGGTGACCTACAGCAACTCCTTCGGCTGGTCGCAGGCTTATGGCATCCCCGAGATCCAGAACAAGTATGCCAACGGTGCCTACGGCATCACCAACTATTATTATACGAGCCGTTTCGGTAACCTCTATCCTTCGGACATGAAGTTGTACAACAACATGGCCGCCCTGCTGCAGACCGGTTTCTCCCAGACCCACAATTTCGCGGTCGAGGGCGGTACCGACAAGGTGACCGTCCGTGGTGCTGCTTCCTATACCGACAACAACGGTGTGGTGAAGACCTCCAACTACAACCGTCTGAACATCACGCTGTCCGGCCGTGCTGAAGTAACCAAGTGGCTGAACTTCGAGAGCAAGATGGAATACGCCCGCACCGGCAACACGAAAGTGTCGAAAGGTCTCTACGGCGTGCTCTACCGTGCTTCCCGCTGGCCGCTCAACGACGATATGAGCAACTACATCACGCCTGAGGGCAAGATGAGCCGTCCGGAACTCTATACAGATACCGACCTGCTCAACCCGTTGTTCGCCATCTACAAGAACCGCAACTACGACTCCTCCGACCGTTTCATCGGCAGCGTCGCGATGAACGTGACGCCGACCCGGCACACCTTCATCCGCCTGAGCTACGGTATGGACTTCTCGGTGGCCGAGTATGAGGTACATACCCATCCTTACTACGGCAACCCGACGAGCGGTTCCTACGGCTACGGTGACTACAACTACTCGAAGCCGACCTACAAGGACTCCTCGCTCGACGCCATCGCCGGCTACAACAACGACTGGGGCAAGTTCTCCTTCTCGATCCAGGCCGGTTACCACCAGAAGGAAAACGCCGTGGACCGTGTGGCCGTCTATGGTTCCAAGTTCCAGGTTATCGATTTCTACTCCATCGCCAACTGCGACCCTTCGACGTGGAAGATCGGTGAGGCCCACACCAAACGCCGCATCCAGGCCATTTCCGCCCAGGTACAGTTGGGCTGGAACAATATGGCCTTCCTCACGGCCCGTGCCCGTAACGACTGGTCCTCGACCCTGCCGAAGGCCAACAACCACTATTTCTATCCGGCCATCGAGGCTTCCTTCATCGCTACCGAGCTTCCGTTCCTGAAGAACAGCGACGCCATCTCTTACCTGAAGGTGCGCGGCTCTTATGCCCAGGTCGGTAAGGATGCCCGCCCGCTTTCCATCTATCCGGCCCTCGAGGCCACGGGCGACCAGGGCGGCGGTTTCCGCTACGGCTACACCGGTCCGAACCTGACCCTGAAGCCGGAGATGACGACCTCCTGGGAGGTCGGTTTCGAAGGCCGTTTCCTCAATGACCGCGTCAACACGGACTTCACCTATTATTGGACCCGTTGCGAAGACCAGTACATAGAGAACTTCCGTCTGTCGTACGCGACCGGTTTCGTGTTGAACAACATGAACGTCGGTACCTTCACCACCCAGGGATGGGAATTCCACATCGACGCCGACATCCTCCGCACGATGGGCGGCTTCCGCTGGAACCTCGGTCTGAACCTCGACCACTCGACTTCCAAGGTGGTTGACCTGCCGGTCGACGAGTACTACAACGCCTACACCTGGCTGTCCGGTAACCTCCGTAACGGTGTGATGGTCGGCTATCCTGTAACCGCCATGACCGGCAAGGGCTACCAGCGCAACAAGAAGGGCGACATCCTGATCAACCCGGGTACCGGCCTTCCGATGGCGATGGATACCTGGACCTATATGGGCGACCGTCAGCCGCTGCTCAGCGGTGGTATCACCTCCACGATGTCCTTCAAGAACTTCCGTCTGTCGGCTGTCTTCATGGGCAAGTTCAAGACGACGGTGGTCAACGGTACCAAGCGCGACATGATGACGACCGGTTCCAGCTGGGAGTCCGTGAAACTCCGTGAAAGCGAACCGGTGGTCTTCAACGGCATCCTCAAGAACGGCATGGAAGATTCCGACACGCCGACGGTCAACAATATCGCCGTGACCTTCGGCAACTACGGTTCCTCCATCTGGACGGGTACCGACGAAGACTGGCTCGAGACCGACGTCAACTATCTGCGTCTGTCCGAACTCCGCTTCTCTTACAACGTTCCTTCGAAGTGGCTCCAGAACGCCACCCGCAAGTTCATCTCGGCCGCCAACATCTGGGTCAAGGCCAACGACCTCTTCGTCTGGACCAACTACTCCGGTATCGATGCGGTGGGTAACTCCAACTCCGCCTCCCTGGGTGGCTCCGGCGGTATCGGCTACGATGTCTGGGGTCTCCCCAGCCCGCGTACGCTTTCCTGCGGTGTCAGCCTTACCTTCTAATTCTATTGCGATATGAAAAAGATATTATCCGCTATATTGGTTGCAGCCACGGTCCTGATGATGTCCGGCTGCGAAAAGTATCTGGACGTGAACACCAACGTCGATGCGCCTGACCACGTGGATGCGGGCCTGCTCCTTCCGGGCTGTCTCTCCGCACTGCAGGGTGTCTATTGGGATACGCGTGCCACAGCACCGCTTTCCCAGATGTTCTACGGCGTATACCCCAACTACGGTAATCATTCCTACAACTCCGCCAGTGACGCCGCCGGTGAGATGTGGCGTACGAATTACTGGCTGCTGGGTATGAACCTCGAGAACCTGATTTCGCAGGCCGAGGCCGACGAGGCCTGGACCCTGGCCGGTATCGGCTATGCGATCAAGGCTTTCTCCTGGGACGCCACCACGAAACTCAACGGTGACATGCCCTGCCTCCAGGCTTATGAGCCGGGCCGTCTGACCTTCGACTATGATTCGCAGGAGATTGTCTATGGCAAGGTCCGCGAGTGGGCGGAGCAGGCCATCGACTACCTCTCCCGTGAAGACAATTTCGCCTATGGCGACTATCTGAAAAACGGCGACCTCATCTACAAGGGTGACAAGAACAAGTGGCTGAAATTCGCCCACGGCGTCATCGTTCGCAACCTGGCTTCGCTGTCCAACAAGAACGACTTCGTGAGCAAATACGCCAACGACCTGCTTACCCACGCCCAGGCCGCCCTGCAGACGAATGATGACGTGGCCCGCATGTTCCGCGAGGGTGGCGGCGCCGACGCGCAGTTCTCCGCCTACAACAACTGGTGGGGCGTGTACCGCGGCAACCTCGACGGCTGCTACCAGTCCGACTATGCCGTGCAGATCATGACCGGTACCGTACCGGTGTACGATGAAGGCGGCAATAAGATCTATGCCGAGCCGGCTGAAGGCCAGGACGACCCGGATCCGTACTACAGCTATGTCTATGCCGACAAGCAGATCATCTGCGACCGTTCGCTGGAAACCGGCCACTTCGATCCCCGTCACGTCGTGAAGCTTGGCTCGACCGATGCCCGCTTCTACAATAACATGGCCAACCTCGACTCCATCAAGAGTTGGCGTTATTATGGCGGCAGTGTCGGCTCTTCGGCGGCACAGAACTGCATCCAGGGAACCGTAGCCAATATGTGGGGCTGCCGTACCGCGGGTTACAACTCCACGTCTTCCGTGGACGGCCAGGGCCGCTGGCTCTACCGCAACGACGCCTACTACATCTTCATGACCCCGGCTGAGATGAAATTCGACATGGCAGAGACCTATTGGAAGATGGGTGACAAGGCTTCCGCACTTGCCGTCTGGAAAGAGGCTGTCTGCCTCGACGTGGACTTCACGGCCATCGACCTGTATCCGGGCAAACCCAAGACCGACGGCAAGGATGAATTCGGTAATGACAAATATGTGCAGTACGGCGATCTACCGGGAGGCGACGTGATCACCGCTGCGGCTTACAAGCAGCTGGCCCAGGAATACAAGGACGGCCCGTATGTGAACGGAATGTCCCTGGCCGACTTCACGCTCTCGCACATCATGATGCAGAAGTGGGTGTCCCTCTTCCCGTACGGCTCCAACGAAGCCTGGGTCGACCTTCGCAAGTATATGTACGATATCGAGTATACCGGCGAATACCCGACCTACGACAACGGCTGGAACATGACGACCCTCAACAGCAAGCGCGACGAGAATCCGGACAAGGTGTACAAGGGTTTCTATCTGCAGCCTTCCCAGGTGCAGGGCCGTCGCGGCGCGTTCACGTACGACAACCACGGCTCGCCTTGCTTCCGACTGCGTCCCCGCTACAACTCCGAGTATATGTGGAACAAGACCGGTCTGGGCAATATCAAACCGATCGACGGTCTGGCACTCAATTACCACTGCTCGATTCCCTGGTTCGCCTATCCGGGCGAAATGCCCGAAACGCTTCCTTCCTGGCACGACGACTAAACTTACTGAAAATGAAAAAGATATCATTTATTATATCGCTCCTGATGGTTGTCTCGCTGGTGTCCTGCGAGAAACACGAGATTCTCTACGACACGCACGACCTGGCAGACCAGAGCGCCGAGTTCCAGCTCCACTATTTCGAGCCGATCACTAACTCCTCGGCCAACTACATCGACTCCGTTTTCGTCAACGGAACGCTCTACTCCTCGGTCAACGGTTCGGGCCAGCTGGCCACCTACAACGGTGTCCCCGGCGGTGCCACCGGTCGATTCTTCGCCGTTGCCCCGGGCAGCGTGAAATTCACGTTCTGGCGTGGCGGTTCCGTCATCTATGACAATGTTGCTACGCTCCAGAAAGGCAAACAGAACGTCTATGTTTATGACCTGAACGAAGCGCCGATCGTGATCCAGAACGACTATCCTTACGCTTCGAAAATCATCCGCGACCCTGCGACCGCCGCGACTTACGACACCGACTCCATCGCTACCGGCAAGATCGTCAACCTGATTTTCGAAACGCCGGGCGTGCCCTGCCAGACGAAGGTCCAGTGCCAGTGGCGCAACGACGAGAAGGATGCCGACGGTAACTGGGTATGGCACGATATGGGCGGCCCCATCGGCTTCGGCGAGGCGACCCCGCTCTGCGGCTTCATCGTACACAAGACCGCCTTCAACTCCTCGGGTTACCAGACGCTCTACTGGCGCTTCCTCAAGGAAGACGGCTCGACGTTCACCTATACGAACGCCTATGGCAACCCGGTGGCTTTCACCGACTACTGGTCCACGTATATCGGCCGTTCGTACCTCTATATGCTCGCGGGTAACCGGGGGCAGAAGACGGACCGAATGACGATGGCCCGCTGGACGGCATTATAATTGCTATTGTGTGAAGGGGGCGGAAAGCCCGCCCCCTTTAAACTTTTTTGTGAAATGCGTAAATTCTTATTGATTCTCGTCGCCGCGATGCTGGTGGTACCCGCTTTCGCGCAGAAAATGACCAAGGAAGAGAAGGCCGCCGCCGCCAAACTGGCGTATGAGGCAGCCCTCGAAAGCATCAACAACAAGACCTGGGTGCTCGTCCCCGAATACTACACCACGCAGAGCGGTGAGTTCGAGAGCAACAGCAACAACGACAATTTCCTCTCCTGCGAGGGAGGTGACTGCTTCTCCCAGGGCTATATCTGCTGCGACAACGACAAGACCAACATCGCAACGCCTACCGAGTACGAGGTGAAGATCGACAAGAAAGGCAACGTAAAGCTCCGCATCGTCGTGGCCGGCCGTTTCTGGAGAGGTACCTACACCATCTCGATGAAGAACAACGGCAATATGGCCGACGTGACCTTCAACCCCACCAACGGCAATACCCGCAAATTCACGGGGCCCATCGTGCCGCTGGCGGGCGCCAGCTACAACAAACGCTCCAACCCGATCTAAACCTTGAAACGGTCGATTATCATCGGCTTGATGTTTTTCCTCGCTCTGCCGGCCTTCGCCCAGCAGGGCGAGGATCGCTTTGCCGACTATGCCCGTCTCCTTTCGCCGGAGAAAGTGTACCTCCATACGGACCGGGAGGTGTACTGCGTGGGCGACACCATCTGGTTCAAGGGATACCTTGAGAATGCGGCCCAGACCGCCGAGTTCCCGACCAGTAATTATCTGTACGTGGAGCTGATCTCCACGATGGTCCAGAAAAATGTCAACCTTGGACGTGACCTCGAGACCGAGGCCGTGCGCGTCCGTGTCAAGGTCAAGCGCCGTGACGATACGTTCAGCGGCTGGCTCGCCGTGCCCGACAACCTGAACACGGGTCTGGCGACCCTGCGTGCGTACTCCTACTGGATGCTCAACCGCGAGCCGGAGTATATGTTCCACAAGGACATCGAACTGCGCAACCCGATGAAGGACGACTTCGTGGAGACCCTTGCCAAAGAAAATGTCAAGGACGACTACAAATATACCGACGTGGGCATGCGCAACCCGTTCGACAAGGAAAAGACCGTCAAGCGGGAACTGGACGTGCAGTTCCTGCCGGAGAGCGGCCGCTGGCTTTATGGCCAGACCTCCGTGCTGGGCATCCGTGCCGTGGATCCTGACGGTCACGGCGTCCCCGTGACGGGTGAAATCTATGCCGACGACCAGACAGTGGGCCGTTTCGAGACGGACGCCTACGGTATCGGGCGCACCACCCTGCATCTGGAAGTCCCTGCCAGGAAACTCTACGCCCAGTTTTACGAGGGCGAAACCTTTGCCGGACGGGCCGATCTCCCGCTTCCGGTCCAGCAAGGCGTGAATATCCGCGTCACGGTCCGCGACGACAGCGTTGAAGCCTCGATCCGCGACCAGGGCCTTGCCCTTCCCGATTCCACGTTCGTGGTCATCCACGACCACGACGACATCTATATGCGTCTGCCGTATTCGGAGAAGACGCGCAACCTCAAGATCCCGTACGGACTCCTGACGCCAGGCATCAACAACCTGGCCGTGGTGGACGGACAGGGAACGGTCTATGCCGAACGGGCTTTCTTCGTCTTCCCCGATACGCCCGTTCCGCAGCTTTCCTTCGACAAGGAGAGTTACGGCCCGCGCGAAAAAGTGACGGCAGGCGTCGATCTGCCGGAGGGCGACTGGTCCGTATCCGTATCGGACGACGGCTACGCCCCGCTGAGCGGACGCGGCTATGATATCGTGTCGTGGTGGTATCTGGGCAGCGAACTGCCCACCTTCGTAGAGGAAGCCGCCCGCTATTTCGATCCGCAGCGCCCGCTTTCCGAACGCATTGAAGCCATCGACGGCGTGATGCTCACGCACGGATGGTCCTACTATGAGCTTCCGAAGATCCTGGCCGGAGAGACCCTGATGCCTTCGTTCGGCAAGGAATATACCCAGTCGATCAGCGGCGTGGTACGCGGTTCCCTGCGCACGGCACGGCGTTCCATCGTTTCGTTTGTGGCACCGTCCATCGGCTTTTCCGCGATGGGGCAGCTCGACACCACGGGCTATTTCGCACTGAACGGCCTCGACTTCCCCGAGAACACCCAGTTCCTGGTGGGGGCCGTGAGCCTGGGCGGCAATACCCGCCGCTTCACGCCCTATCTGGACGATGATATCTTCGCCAAGTTCCATCACTATCCGTTCTATCTGGACAAGCCTTCCTATACGGAAGAATATAAACGCAACGTGCTGTGGCAGTATTACAACGCTGGCGGCGAGATCGTCTATTCGCTGCATCCGTCGTATGTCACGGGCATGGCTGCGCCTCGGCAGGAGAATATCTCCCCGCTGCCCAGCTACGAATTCAAGCCCGGACAGTACCGGCCCGAGCGCGACCTGGAGCCGTATAAGGCGATGGACGTGCTGACCTATATCGTGACCACCTGCCCGCCCCTGCGTTTCGCGGAGGGTGACGAGGTGCCGATGGGAATGAAAGCCGAAGAAAACGATACCACCGGCACGGTCGGACCCAGTTACCGCTCCGTCGTGTGCCGTACGCAGAAGGTTTCTTCCGAGTGGGGCATTTCGAGCGGCTGGGAAGAGATTATCGTCTATATGAACGGAATGCGTTCGTCGTGCGAAGAACTGGAAGGCATCAACGTGTCGGATCTCACGGGCTTCGCCTATCTGACCGGTTCGGATGCCGCGATGTTCAACACGGGTCTGGACAACGCCCTGGCCCCGAAGAGCGTGGTGATGATCAAGACCCGGATGCTGGTCCACGATGTGGCGGCCAATGTCTCCACGGGAAAGCCGCTGGGCTGGCAGCAGCCCAGGCGTTTCTACAACCCGCGCTACGAGGATGTCCGGAGCCGTAAAGCCCACGAGCCGGTGCGCGCTACCCTCTACTGGGATCCGGCCCTTCCCGTGGAAGACGGTGGCGGAACCACGTTTGACTTCTACACTTCCGACCACAAGGCCGACGCCACGGTCCTCATCGAAGGCTTTACGAAGGACGGCGTGCCGTTGAGCGTCAAGGGAACAGTACATCGATAAACAATAGACCCCCGGTCCAGCCGGGGGTGACGTTATTTCTTCGTCATGCCCGGCTTGACCGGGCATCTTTTTTATTATCTTTGTGTCCGTGAAAATCGGAACCATAGATCTGGGGGAACGCCCGGTGCTGCTCGCACCGATGGAAGATGTCACCGACCCCTCTTTCCGTTATATATGCAAGGAATTCGGTGCCGACCTGATGTACACGGAGTTCATCTCGTCGGACGGACTGATCCGCGACGCGGCCAAGACCATCGCCAAGATGCAGGTCACGGACGCGGAACGCCCCATCGGCATCCAGATCTACGGTCATATTCCCGATGCGATGGTGGAGGCGGCCGTGCGGGCCGAAGCTGCCGGTCCCGACCTGATCGACATCAATTTCGGCTGCCCGGTCAACAAGATCGCCCGACGCGGGGCAGGGAGCGGAATGATGCGCTATCCCGACCAGATGGTCGAGATCACGCGGCGTGTGGTCGAGGCGGTGAAACTTCCCGTGACGGTCAAGACGCGGCTGGGCTGGGACGAGGACAGCAAGATCATCGTGGAACTGGCCGAGCGCCTGCAGGACGCCGGCATCGCAGCCCTGACCATCCACGGGCGGACCCGGGCCCAATTATATAAAGGTACGGCCGACTGGACGCTGATCGGCGAGGTCAAGCGGAATCCGCGGATGCACATTCCGATTATCGGCAACGGTGACATTACGACGCCGGAGGGCGCGAAGGAGGCTTTCGACCGCTATGGCGTGGATGGCATTATGATCGGCCGGGCCAGTTTCGGGCATCCCTGGATTTTCCGCGAGGTGAAGCATTATCTGGCTACGGGCGAACTGCTTCCACCGATGTCGGTGCGGGAGCGCGTGGAACTGTCGAAACGGCATTTGGCCAAGTCGCTGGAACTGAAAGGGGACCGCGTGGGTATTTTCGAAATGCGCCGTCATCTGAGCTGTTATTTCAAGGGACTCGATAATTTCAAGGAAACCAGGTTGAAACTCGTGACTTCGACCGACCCGGCGGAGTTGTATGAGACACTCGACCATATAGCGGAGGTTTGGGGATGATCAGCAGTGTATTTCTTTTTCCGTATTGGCTGGCTTTGCGCATCAGGAACGCCCTCTACGACAGCGGACGCCGCAAGTCGGTGACCCATCCGGTCCCGGTGATTTCGGTGGGCAATCTGGCTGTCGGCGGCACGGGCAAGACCCCGATGGTGGAATATCTGGCGAACCTGCTGCAGGGCGGCTGCCGCGTGGCGGTGCTCTCGCGCGGGTACAAGCGCAAGAGCAAGGGTTTCCGTCTGGTGGAGGCTGAAGACACGGCCGACGTGGCTGGCGACGAGCCGCTGCAGATCAAGCGCAAGTTTCCCGACGTCCTGGTGGCGGTCGACAAGAACCGCAACCGCGGCATCACCCAGTTGCTTGCCCTGCCCGAAGACCGGCGCCCCGAACTGGTGATCCTCGACGACGGCTTCCAGTACCGCCGGCTCAAACCGGCGACCGACCTGGTGCTGATAGATTACAACCGGCCGCTGTTCAAGGACAACCTCCTTCCGTTCGGACGTCTGCGCGACTTGCCCGAGCAGATCCGCCGGGCATCCGTGGTGGTCATCACCAAGTGTCCCCGCTATCTCGATGAATGGGAGCGCGGCAAGATCCGGCAGCAGAACCGTCTGCGCAACGAACAGCCGGTCTTTTTCGCCACGGTCAAATACGGCGATCCGGTTCCGGTGTTCCGCTGGGAAGCCGACAAACGCTATATCTACTCCAAAGATGTCTATCTTTTCTCGGGCGTGGCCGACGACCGGCCGTTGCTGGTCCATCTGAGCGACCGCTATGAGCATCTGGCACACAAGCGCTACGGCGACCATCACCGCTTTTCACGCGGCGATCTGCGCGCGCTTGCGCACTATGTCCGCCGGAATCCCCGCGCCGTGCTGATGACCACCGAGAAAGATGCGATGCGCCTGCTTCACTGCGACCGCCTCGATCCGGAGGTCCGCCGCCGTCTCTTCTATCTGCCCGTTGAGACGGAGTTCCTCTCCTGGGAAGAAGGCGAAGCTTTCGACGCGCTCCTGCGCCGCAATGTCCCCGAAGGGGCCGGGAACGGATTACTCTTTTAGTTAGGCGAAGCAAAAGTGCTTCGCCCAGAAAAATTTGCCATCATAAAAATTTTTCGTAATTTTGCAGCCCCCAAAATAGCGGGGGATCGCAACATTTTTATTGTATTAACCTAAAAATCAACAAAGTGGACACTTTAAGCTACAAGACCATTTCCGCCAATAGCGGTACCGTCAAGAAAGAATGGTACGTTATTGATGCGACCGATCAGGTGCTGGGTCGTCTCGCTTCGCGCGTCGCTCTTGTCCTTCGCGGCAAGAACAAGCCGGATTTCACGCCGCACGTGGACTGTGGTGACAACGTCATCATCGTCAACGCCGACAAGATCCGCCTCACGGGCAAGAAGCTGACCGACAAGGTGTACGTCCGCCACACCGGTTATCCGGGCGGCCAGCGTTTCGCCACACCGAAAGACATGCTCGATCGCAAGCCGACTTTTGTCGTGGAGCACGCCATCAAGGGAATGCTCCCGAAAAACCGCCTCGGTGCTGAACTGTTCCGCAACCTCTACGTTTACGCAGGTCCGGAGCATCCGCACGAAGCCCAGCAACCCAAACCCCTCACGTTAAACGAAATTTAAGACAGAGTAATGGAAGTATTCAACGCCCTTGGAAGACGTAAATCAGCTGTTGCCCGCGTCTATATGAACACCGGTTCCGGCAATATCGTCATCAACGGCCGCCCCGTGGATGAGTACTTCAAGGAAGACACCCTGAAGTATATTGTCAACCAGCCGCTTGTCCTTACCAACACCGTGGGTCAGTTCGACCTCAAGATCAATGTCGACGGTGGCGGTATCAAAGGCCAGGCCGAGGCCGTCCGCCTCGGAATCGCCCGCGCCCTGTGCAAGGTCGACGCCGAAGCTTATCGCCCGGTCCTCAAGTCGAACGGTTTCCTGACCCGCGACGCCCGCGAGGTGGAGCGCAAGAAACCCGGACAGCCCGGTGCCCGCAGACGCTTCCAGTTCAGCAAACGTTAGTCGCCTGACACTGATTTACATTTGCACGGTCCGGATTCAAAACCGCAGGATCCCTGCCTCAAATGGCAGATGGCTGCCTGAGATTTGTCCGACCGCGGAAAATCCGGGAGACCGGCAACGGAAACAAGCCCGACCGCTACTCCGGATTGATGAAAAGAGTAAAACAAAACAAGAAAAAAACAAACAAAATGTCCAGAACCAATTTCCAAGACTTACTCGATGCAGGCGTCCACTTCGGTCACCTGAAGCGGAAATGGAATCCCAAAATGGCTCCGTATATCTTTATGGAGAAAAACGGAATCCATATCATCGACCTGCACAAGACTGTCGTCAAGATAGACGAGGCCGCGAACGTGATGAAGCAGCTCGCCCACGCGGGCCGCAAGATCCTGTTCGTCGCCACCAAGAAACAGGCCAAGGATATCGTCGCGGAGTGCGCACAGAAAGTCAACATGCCGTATGTGACCGAGCGCTGGGCCGGTGGTATGCTCACCAACTTCCCCACCATCCGCAAAGCCGTCAAGAAGATGAACACCATCGACAAGATGATGACCGACGGTACCTTTGAAACCCTGGCCAAGCGCGAACGTCTCCAGATTTCGCGCCAGAGAGCCAAACTCGAGAAGAACCTCGGTTCGATCGCCGATCTGAACCGCCTTCCTTCCGCCATCTTTGTCGTGGACGTCCAGAAAGAGATCAACGCCGTCCGCGAAGCCAACCGTCTGAATATCCCCGTTATCGCAATGGTTGATACTTGTTGCGACCCGACCACGATTGATTATGTGATTCCGGCCAACGACGACGCGGCTAAATCCATCCAGCTGATTACCGATACGCTCTGCAACGCCATCTCCGAAGGACTGGAAGAGCGCCGGATCGAGAAGGAGAAAGAGAAGGAAGAGAACCCTGTCAAGGAAGAAGCTGCTCCCGTCAAGCGCGTCCGCGCCCGCCGCAGCGCTGTCAAGGCTGAGGAAGAAGCTCCCGCTGAGGAAGCCCAGAACGAGTAAGAAGTCGAACCTTTAATCCGTTAAACAATGGAAATCAAAGCATTAGATGTTGCCAAACTGCGCAAGATGACCGGCGCCGGCATGATGGACTGCAAAAAAGCCCTCGTGGAGGCGGAAGGTGATTTCGACCGCGCACAGGAGATTATCCGTGAGAAAGGCAAACTCGTAGCCGCCAAGCGCGCTGACCGCGAGACCACCGAAGGTGCTGTCAAGGCACGCGTGGCCGACGGTAAAGGTATTCTCGTATGCCTCGGCTGCGAGACCGACTTCGTTTCCCAGAACGCTGAGTTCCAGGCCCTGGCCAACGCCATCGCCGATACTGCGATCGCCTGCTGCCCGGCTGACCTCGAGGCCCTGAAGGCTTGCAAGATGGCCAACGGCGAGACGGTGGAAGAAGCCATCTCCCAGCAGACCGGCAAGAGCGGTGAGAAACACACCCTCGCTTTCTACGGCAAACTCGAAGCCCCGTACGTGGCTTCTTATATCCACACCACCAACGGCAAGCTCGGCGCCATCGTGGCTTTCAACAAGCCCATCGACGAGGAACTCGCCAAAGGTATCGCCATCCAGGTCGTGACGATGAACCCGGTTTCCGTCTCTGCCGACGACTGCCCGGCCGAGGTGGTCGAGAAAGAGCGCCAGGTCGCCATCGAGAAGACCAAGGAGGAGCAGGTCCGCAAGGCCGTTGAGAACGCCCTCAAGAAAGCCGGCATCAACCCGGCCCACTGCGACAGCGAAGACCACATCCAGTCGAACACCGCGAAGGGTTGGCTCACTCCGGAGCAGGCCGACCAGGCCCGCGACATCATCGCGAAGGTGTCGGCCGAGAAGGCCGCCAACCTGCCTGAGCAGATGATCCAGAACATCGCCAACGGCCGTATCCAGAAGTTCTTCAAGGAGAGCACCCTGGAACAGCAGGAATATCAGATGGGCGACGGCAAGACCCCTGTGAAGGAAGTCCTGGCCGCAGCCGACAAGGATGCGAAGATCCTTGCCTTCTACCGCTTCTCGCTCACCGACGAGTAGTAAAAAAGATGCCCGGTCGAGCCGGGCATGACGCAGAAAGATATCGTCACCCCCGGCTTGGCCGGGGGTCTTTTTTTATTTGATCACACCGAGTTCCTTGCCGATCTTGGTGAAGGCGGCGATGCACTTGTCGAGATGCTCCTTCTCGTGGCCGGCGGAAACCTGGACGCGGATGCGGGCCTGGCCCTTCGGGACCACCGGATAGTAGAAGCCGGTGACGTAGATGCCCTCTTCCTGCAGACGGGCCGCCATCTTTTGCGAAAGCGGGGCGTCGTAGAGCATCACGGCGCAAATGGCCGATTCGGTGGGCTTGATGTCGAAGCCGGCGGCTTTCATTTTTGCGATGAAGTAGTCGGTGTTGGCGTGGAGCTTGTCCTGCAGTTCGTTGGTCTCGCTCATCATTTCGAACATCTTGATGCCGGCCGCCGCGATCATCGGCGGAATCGAGTTGGAGAACAGATACGGACGTGAACGCTGGCGCAGCATCGCGATGATTTCCTTCTTGCCGGTGGTGAATCCGCCGACCGCGCCGCCGAAGCTCTTGCCGAGGGTGCCGGTCAGGATCTCGATCTTGCCGCGCAGGTTGAAGCGTTCGGTGGTGCCGCGGCCGGTACGGCCGACGACGCCGGCCGAGTGCGATTCGTCGACCATCACCATCGCGTTGTACTTGGTGGCAAGGGCGTAGATCTTGTCGAGCGGGGCTACGTTGCCGTCCATCGAGAACACACCGTCGGTCACGATGATGCGGTGACGTTGGGCCTGGGCGGTCTTCAGGCAGTTCTCGAGTTCTTCCATATTGGCGTTGGCATAGCGGTAGCGCTGGGCCTTGCACAGGCGTACGCCGTCGATGATGGAGGCGTGGTTGAGGGCGTCGGAGATGATGGCGTCGTGCTCGTCGAGCAGGGGTTCGAAGACACCGCCGTTGGCGTCGAAGCAGGAGGCGTAGAGGATGGCGTCTTCCGTACCGAAGAACTCGGAGATTTTCTTTTCAAGTTTTTTGTGCAGGTCGCCGGTGCCGCAGATGAAGCGGACCGAAGACATGCCGTAGCCGTGGGTGTCGAGGGCCGCCTTGGCGGCTTCCACCAGCTGCGGGCTGTTGGCCAGGCCGAGATAGTTGTTGGCGCAGAAATTCAGCACGTCCTTGCCCGGGGCCACTTTGATGGCCGCCTGCTGGGCGGAGGTGATGACACGTTCTTCTTTATAAAGGCCGGCGTCCTTGATGGACTGGAGTTCGGCCTCGAGATACTTTTGGAAATCAGTATACATAAGGGTAGATTTGGTTGCTTTTTACAAATATATGAAAATTTGTGTTTTTGGACAAAAATTACTTACTTTGCAAAATCTTGTCGGCATATGCCGACAGGTTGACAAGCAAAGAAACCAATTGATACTATAAACCAAAAACCAATTCACCATGGAAGATATTGCTTCGAAAGTCATCTCCATCATTGTGTACAAACTGGGCGCTGAAGAAAGCGAAGTGACGCCTGCCGCAAGTTTCAAGAACGACCTTGGCGCCGACTCTCTCGACACCGTCGAGCTCATCATGGAGTTTGAGAAAGAGTTTAATATCACGATCCCTGACGACGTAGCCGAGAAGATCTCGACCGTCCAGGATGCAATCGACTACATCAAGGAACACGTACAGTAATTTATGGCGAAAAGGGTCGTCATTACCGGTATCGGGACTATCAACCCGTTGGGCAACAACGTCGGGGAGTATTTCCGGAACCTTGACCGGGGTGTCAGCGGGGCCCGGATGATCGACCGCCTCGACACGACCTTTTTCAAGACCAAATTCGCGTGTGAGATACCGGATTTCGATCCGGCCCGTTTCCCCGACGCCATCGACCGCAAGGAAGCGCGTCACACCGATCCGTTTACGCAGTATGCGATGATCGCGGCCGCCGAAGCGGTCCGTGACAGCCGTCTGGACCTGGATGCGACCGACTTGAGCCGCATCGGCGTCGTAGTCGGTTCCGGTGTAGGCGGAATCAATTCTTACACGGAAGAGATTCAGGAGTTTTTTGAAAGCGAGAACCCCCGCTTCAGCCCGTTCCTGATTCCCAAATTCATCACCAACATCGCTTCGGGCCACATTGCCATCAAGTATGGATTCCGTGGCCCGAATTTCGGTGTGTCCTCCGCCTGCGCCACCTCGGCGCACGCCATCCTGACGGCTGCCTCGCAGATTCAGCTGGGCCGTGCCGACATCATGGTTTCTGGCGGGACGGAGGCGCCGATCTCGATTCCCGGCATCGGCGGTTTCAATGCCGCCCGCGCCCTGTCGACCAACAATGAGGAATACCAGACGGCCTCCCGGCCTTTCGACGCGACCCGCGACGGTTTCGTGATGGGTGAAGGTGCCGCCGTCCTTATCGTGGAAGAGTATGAGCACGCGCTGCGGCGCGGCGCTCCGATCTATGCCGAGATTGCCGGATTCGGAATGACCTGCGACGCGTGGCATATCACTGCGCCGCGGGAAGACGGCGAAAGTGCGGCCGAGGCCATGGTCCTCGCTCTCCGCGAGGCCGGCCTGACGCCTGCAGACGTCGATTACATCAATGCCCACGGCACTTCCACGCCGCTGGGCGACCTGGCTGAACTGCACGCCATCAAGACGGTCTTCGGAGAGGATGCCTACAAGGTCAACATCAGTTCCACCAAGTCGATGACCGGCCATATGATGGGAGCTGCCGGCGCGGCGGAGGCACTGGCCTGCATCCACGCCATCCGCGACGGTGTCATTCCGCCGACCATCAATTTCAAAGTGGAAGACGAGCGGATCGATTACCGGCTCAACCTGACGCTCAATGAGCCGCAACGGCGTACGGTCCGCGTAGCCATCAGCAACAATTTCGGTTTCGGCGGACAGAACGCCTGCCTGGCCTTCCGCGCGCTCTGAGCCGGAAGGTCTTCTGTTTTAATCCGGGTTTAATCCAGTACAGCGAAAGTCAGCTGAAGGACGGGATGCCTTTCAGCGGCCGTTCCGTTGAGCACGGACTGCGTGTAATTGTAGTAATCGGAGTAGTAGTAGGTCTTGCTCGAATAGGAGTCGTAGTAGGAGAGGATCGGCATCATCCACAGATCGTCTTTCCCTGTCAGTTCTTCCCTGTCGCGGGTGATCAGATCCTGCAGGTACAGGCTGATGTTGGCGGTGTACTGCAGCAGGGAACGGTTGATTTCCCCGTTTTCCAGATAGACGTCGTTGATTTCGTCGATCGGCGTGTAGTTGAGGCGCTTCTCTTTCTGGACCCTTTGGCAGGGGAAAAGGCTGGAGGGATAATAGTTGAACTGGTCGCGGTCGCCGTCATACTCGAAGGGGAAGGAGACCGTGGCCTTGGCAATCAGCAGCTTGTCGGTGGACAGGCCGGAGGCCGCAGCCCAGGACGTCACGGCGTCGCGCAGTTTCCGGGCGTCGATGTGGGGTTTGATGCCGTTGAGGCCTTCCATATAGAGGTTCTGCGTGATGTCGGCGTGCTCGAGGTCCCGGGAACCGGAGATGAAACGGTTGACGACGTGCTTTTGGCCGAGGCTGAAGAAAGCGGTTCCCGATTTCCGGTTTCCGTCGGTATCGTCGAAGTCCCATACCAGGCGCAGATAGGAAGACGACAGGTCGAAGGTGCAAAGCCGTCCGCCGTACATCCCTTCTTTGGGATCGTCGCAGCGGATGTAGAATCCTCGGAACGCCTTCATGAACAGTTCCGCGCTGTCGCGCGTGGCCGTCGGGATGGCCAGGAGTTTTTCGCCGATCTCTTTCTTGAGGGTGACGGTGTAGGAGTCTCCGCCCAGGAAGAGGGAAACGCCTTCCGAAATGGGGACCGGGTCATAGTCGCCGTCCCCGATGCTGTTGTTATAGACTTTCGTGGAGTCGAGATCGATGGTCAACTGGTGGACGTAGTAGTTCTGGGGAATGAAGATCTGCGAAGGATCGACCACCATCGAAGTGTCGCGGATCAGTTCGAGGGATACGGAACGCACGGTCGGATTGGCGCCCCATTCCACGGAATCCTTGGCCGACGTGACGGACACGGCCGCGTCGGAATGGAACAGGCCGAAGGTCCTGGAGCGGATGGCGCCGACGGTCGCGCTCTGCGAGATGGAACTCTGCAGACTGTCGGCCATCCGGAGATCGACCGGCAGGTCGAGCGTAGCGGTACGGATCGATATATTCTGGTTTCCAGGCACCAGGGCGGCACCCAGGGTAGGGTCGGTAACGATGCACGAAGCGAGCGGAATCAGGGTCAACAACAAAATCAGGCTTGTGCGGATCGCGGACTTTTTCATTCTTATTTCTGTAACAAGTCGTCGTAAAACTGGTTGTACGTGCGGACGTAGGACATGTCATCCTTGCTGACGGGGATGTAGGGCATCACCGGGAGCTGCAGCTCGCGGGCATAGTCCGCAAGGGCCGGGTCGAGGGCGGGGACGCCCGAAACCACGCCGTCCGCATAACGGATGGCCAGTTTCGCAAGATTTATGCCAGTGGGCTCCTCCAGCTGGTCCACGTCCGACCGCCCGAGGTTGTCGCCCTGGATCTTGTCGATGAGCCCTTCGCCCAGGCAGGCGCCGAGCATTTCGTTGTAGAGCGAAAGCACCACTTTGGTCTCGGTGAAGATGGGGTCTTCGTGGTACACCTTCTTCAGATACACCGGAACGAAATGGGTGATCCAGCCCTGGCAGTGGATGATGTCGGGTTTCCAGCGGAGCTTCTTGACGGTTTCGAGCACGCCGCGTGCGAAAAAGACGGCCCGTTCGTCGTTGTCCTTGAAATCTTTGCCTTCTGCGTCCTGATAGATGAATTTGCGATGGAAGTAGTCTTCGTTGTCGATGAAGTAAACCTGCATCCGGGCGGAAGAGATGGAAGAGACTTTGATGACGAGCGGACGGTCGGCATTGTTGATGACCAGGTTCATTCCGGACAGGCGGATGACCTCGTGCAACTGGTTCCGGCGTTCGTTGATCGTGCCGTAACGCGGCATGAAGGAGCGGATCTCCTTCCCGCTCTCCTGAATCCCCTGCGGCAGATACCTTCCCAGCACAGATATGTCTGTTTCAGGCATATAGGGGAAGATTTCGGAGTTCACGAAAAGTACTCTTACAGGTTCTTCCATTTCAAAGTCGTTTTAAGGCAAATTCGATACAAAGATATAAAAAAAATTTGATTACCTTTGTAATCCTGCTCTGAAAATGGCTGCAAGAGGTAAAAATATAGTTTACAGGCGCTTGATCCGTTCTTACATTACGTCGGTCATCAGTATTTCGCTCGTGCTCGTGCTGGTGGCCGCGGCTGCCGTACTGGCCGCCAATGCGGGCGGCGTGGCCCGGTGGTTCAAGGAGAACATGTCGGTTACCGTGATGCTCAAGCAGTCCGCCTCGGAAAAGGAAGGACGTGCGCTCGCGGAGGAACTCTCCACACGGCCGTACGTCAAGGAGAGCCGTTTCATCACGAAGGAAGAGGGTGCGGCCGAGATGAAGGAGCTTCTGGGCGAAGATTTCCTGTCGGTCTTCGAGAGTTCGCCCATTCCCCTGTCGATCGACCTGAAACTCGACGGAGATGCCATTACGACCGATTCCCTCGGCGTGATCAAGGCTTCGCTGCTGGCACATCCCCGCGTGGAGGAGGTGGTTTATCAGGAGACGCTTGTGGAGACCCTCAATTCGAACCTGCGTCGCATCGGCCTGGTGCTCGGGGTGGTCATCCTCTTGTTGCTGATCATCTCGTTCGCCCTGATCAACAATACGGTTCGGCTCAATATCTACGCCCGCCGCTTCACCATCCATACGATGAGTCTGGTGGGGGCCCGGCGTTCGTTCATCGCCCGGCCTTTCGTCTGGCAGGCGGTGGTGCAGGGCGCCGTTTCGGGCTTGCTGGCGTCCGCTATGTTCTACGCAGGATTCCGCCTGCTGGGCCGGAACTCCGGCCTGCTGGCCCAGCTTTTCGATATGCGGCTCGTGTGGCTCGTCCTTGTGTGCACGGTGCTGCTGGGCATTGCCATCTGCGTGGTCTCCACGCTTCTGGTGGTGAGTCGCGTAGCTTACATTTCCAAAGACGATTTATATTATTGACACTGTGATATGGCAAACTTCTCAATGCCTTCCAAAAATGTGAAAATCATCGCCATCGGCCTGCTGGTGATGATCGTGGGCTTTATCCTGATGATCGGCGGCGGATCGTCCGATCCGAACGTGTTCAATCCGGCGATGTTCAACTTCCGCCGGCTTACCCTGGCTCCGATTGTCATCATCATCGGAATCGTCGTGATTCTCTGGGGAATCATGAAGACGCCGAAAACGCCGGAGGAATAGCGGATGAGCTGGATCGAAGCCATTATCCTGGGAATCGTCCAGGGACTGACGGAGTTCCTGCCTGTCAGCAGCAGCGGCCATCTGGCCATCGGCAAGGCATTGTTCGGCATCGAGACGGCCGACCTCGGGTTCGAGGTGGCGGTGCACGCGGCTACGGTGCTGGCTACCATCGTCGTTTTCTGGAAAGACATCGTCAGCCTTCTGCAGGGGCTGTTCAAATTCAAGATGAACAGTGAGACGCGCTATATCCTGCTGATCCTGATCTCGATGATCCCCGTTTTCATCGTGGGCGTCTTTTTCAAGGATTCGGTGGAATCGCTCTTCGGCAGCGGCCTGCTGGTGGTAGGCCTGGCGCTCATCGTGACGGCTATGCTTCTTTTCCTTTCCGAGACGATTACGGCCCGCCGTGGCGAAGAAGGCGGAAAGGTCACCTGGAAATCGGCGCTTTGGATGGGTCTCGCGCAGGCTGTCGCGGTGATTCCCGGGCTCTCCCGCAGCGGTTCGACCATTGCGGCCGGTCTGCTCAGCGGCGTTTCCAAGAAAGAAGTGACGCGTTTCTCTTTCCTGATGGTACTGATCCCGATCCTGGGCGAAGCGTTCCTCGACGTGGTGGGCGGTGATTTCGCGGCCAGCAGCGTCGGAAGCCTGCAGCTGGTGCTGGGCTTCATCGCCGCGTTCGTTTCGGGCCTGTTCGCCTGCCGTGTCATGATCGCGCTCGTGAAGAAGGCTCGTCTCAAGTGGTTCGCCCTGTATTGCGCGCTGGTCGGACTTGCCTGCCTGATTTCGACACTCGTATAACGGAATGGCGCTGCAGGAGGGACGATACGCCTTTGTGGCCGACTTGCATCTGGGACCGGATTCCGATCCCGGCGGCGTACGGGAACGGGCGTTCGTCGAACATCTCCGGGCCCTGCCCTCCGACTTGAAGGGCCTTTTCCTGATGGGGGACATCTTCGATTTCTGGGTGGACTACCACGATGTGGTGCCGCGCGGCAGCGTCCGGGTACTGGCCGCCCTGGCAGAGGCGGCGGAGCGGATGGATGTCTGGTTTTTCCGGGGCAACCACGACTGGTGGGTGACCGATTATTTCGAAAAGGAGCTGGGTGTGCATATCGTTCAGGAGCCGTACCGGTTTTTCGACCTTTACGGCAAGCGGGTGCTGATGGGCCACGGTGACACGCTGGGGGCACACAACGCGAAATCCAAGCTGATCTTCTACATCTTCCGCAACAAGGCCTGCATCGCCCTGCTCAAGGCGCTTCCGCCCCGCTGGGTGTTCGGTTTCGCCCGTCGCTGGGCGGCTCACAGCCGACGGAAGCATCCCACGCCGACGGCATTTCTCGGCGAGGAGTCGCCGCTCTACAGGTTCGTGGATGAATTTGGCCGGAAGAACCCGCCGGCTGACCTTTATCTCTTCGGCCATCTCCACACGCCCGGCCGCATACCCGTGGCCAGTGGCGGCGAACTCATCGTCCTCCCAGCCTGGACAAAACCGGAAGATACGCTGATTCTGTAGTTTTTTCAGTTTACCCGGCGAGGAAACAGATCCGGTGGCTTTCCAGCGAATCCTCCAGGGTGACGGCGGGAAGCCGGTCCGGAGCGGCCACCGCCCCGATGAAATCTTCCACCAGAAGCAGATCGGCATTCGCGTGGTACGGAAGAGACGCTTCCTGCGAAAAATCCTGCACCTGGATCAGCGAGCCGGTACGGTCCCGTACCTCGATGACCTGCCCGGCGACGACCATCTCGCCCCTGGTTCCGGCAAAGACCGTCTCCCGGCCTTCCCGCCGCGTGAGGGCATTCATCTCGATGGTCAGCAGAATGCCGTCCGCCGCGGTGAGCGTCACCAGCTGGCGGTCGGCCACGTCGTTGTCGCAGCGGAACGCGCACCGGCCGAAGCGGCCTGTCCGCATCTGCTCCTCCAGCACTTCCGTCAGGGTCTTTCCTTCCGGAACCGTGAAGTTGCGGGTCCAGACGCCCCGGCGGAGATACATATCCACGGCCGAGTAGGAACAGTCGCGTTCCACGGGACAGTCAATACAGCGATCGGTGCTGCCTTCCGGCGCGTTCTCCGGTCTGTACCAGGCCAGGCTCCCCGCCGACTGGACGTCCTTGATTTTCGCTCCCGTTGTCCACAGGAGCATATCGACGTCGTGGCAGCACTTGGACACGAAGGAAGGAGCCGTCGTTTCCGCCCGGTTCCAATAGCCACGCACAAATGTGTGCAGCATCCGGTCGATCCCTACGAATTCCTGATGGGAAACGCCGGTAACCCGGCCGATGGCACCGCTTTCCAGCAATTCCTTTACTTTTCGGTAAAGCGACATGAAACGGAGCACATAGCAGACGCCCACCTTGACGCCGCGGTGACGGGCCGCCCCGGCGATTTCCACGCACTGTCCGTACGACTGTGCCACCGGCTTCTCCAGCAGGATATGCCAGCCGCGTTCAATGGACTTCAGTGCCTGTGTATGATGGAAGCGGTCCGGAGAGCCGATGATCACGCCGTCGCAAGGCTCCCGGAAACTTTCGAAAAACGCATCGGATGAAGAAAAGCATCGGTCTTCGGGCAGGGAGAACTGTTTCCGGCACGCTTCCCGGCGAACCGGATCGGGTTCCACCACGGCGGCCAGTTCCACGGCATCGGGATGCAGGGAAAAATAGCGCAGGTACTTTCCCGTGCGGTTTCCCACCCCGATGACTGCCAGTTTTACGCTCACTGGATTCCCTGTTTCAAAACTTTTAAAAGTTACGAAGCTTTGTCGCTTGGTCCGTCTTCGCGGAAGCGTTCCGGGATGTAGATGGTCGGAGGCTCCTTGCCGAAGATCGTCCAGTAGAGTTTGCCGAACTCACCGCGGTGCCAGTAGCCCACCAGTTCTTCCAGATCCTTGTCTTCCCCGAAACGGTCGTACGGCTGCTTCAGGTTTCCCTTGAACAATCTGGCCACGCCCTGCCAGAAGCCGGCCGTGGTACCGCCCAGATAGCGTTTGAGGATGTAATAGGGAGTCTGCCCGCATTCGCGGTCGATCAGGCGGATCATCATCAAGCCCTGTTTGAGCGTGAGTTTGCGGAAAAGCGGATCGAATTCCTTCAGCAGGTCGTCCTTCATCTTGTTCAGGTACTTGTCCTGCTGCCGCTTCGTGTAGTGGTCAGCTTCGAAAAGACTGTCGGTCTGGTTGATCACCCGGCTGATAACCAGCGCGTAGGGATAGGCTTTGCTGAAGTTGTGAACCCGCTTGTAGTATTTGACCCAGTCGCGCTTGCTCATCGTCTGGCGGGGATGGATGACAGCCGGCGGCAGTTCGTCCACATAGATGGTGTCCCCCTTGTAGATATAGTACTCCATGATCTTGACCTCGCGCCGGTTGCTTTGGGCGAAGGAAGGGACAGCCTGGTATAGCGCCACCACGGCTGACAGAAGGAGCAAGAGGGTCGTTTTTTTCATTTTTGCGGAACAAAGGTAGGATTCTTTCCGGAAAAAAAGCTATTTTTACGGAACAAACCGTTTTTGCCGATGTTCGACCTTGCAAATTTTACGCCGTGGGTGTTTTTTTCCGATATGGGCTTCATCTGCGGCCTCTTGCTTATCGGAAAGTTCCTGCGGGTGAAAATCCGCCTTATACAGAAACTCTTCATACCGCCGAGCCTGCTGGCCGGCCTGCTCGGCCTGATTTTCGGTCCCAACGGCCTGGGCTGGATTCCGCTTTCGGGCAATATCAGTACCTATGCGGCCATCCTGATCGCCGTGGTCTTCGGTGCGCTGCCGCTTTCTTCGCCGAGTTTCAAGGTCAAGGAAGTGGCCCGGCGTGTCGGCCCGATGTGGGCGTTCTCGCAGTTCGGAATGGTCTTCCAGTGGGCGGTCATGGGACTGTTCGGCCTGCTGGTACTGCGGCTCATCTGGCCCCAGCTCAATCCGGCCTTCGGCGTAATGCTGCCGACCGGTTTCTACGGCGGTCACGGCACCGCCGCCGCCATCGGCTCCGCTTTTGAAGGTCTCGGCTGGGACGAAGCCACGAGCCTGGGTATGACCACCGCCACGGTCGGCGTGGTCGTCGCCATCCTCGGCGGCCTCCTGTTCATCAAAATGGCGACGAAGAAAGGGCAGACCTCATACATCTCCGATTTCGACGACCTGCCCGACGAATACCGCAGCGGTCTGCTGCCCAAAGAGAAACGCGAAGCAACGGCCGTTGGCACGACCTCGCCCATCTCCATCGATTCGCACGTGTTCCATCTGGCTCTCGTGGTCCTGGCCGCATTTGGCGGCTATATGATGAGCAAAGGCGTGAAGATGGCCTGGCCGAAACTGGAACTTCCTGTCTTCAGCTGCGCTTTCGTGGTGGGCATGCTTATCAAGATGGCCTTCAATAAGGCCGGCGCGGCGACCTATATCGACCCGAAGACCACGAGCAGCATCAGCAGTTCGGCCACCGACCTGCTGGTCGCCTGCGGCGTAGCTTCCATCAAGCTGAGCGTCGTGGTCAAGTATGCGTGGCCGCTGATCGTGCTGGTGTTGGTGGGCATTTGTGTGACGGTCTTCACGGTGTTCTATTTCGGAAGGCACCTCAACCGGAAGGACTGGTTCGAGAAATCGATCTTCGCCTGGGGCTGGTGGACCGGCACGATGGCTATGGGCATCGCCCTGCTGCGCATCGTCGATCCCAAACAGGCCAGCCGGGCTATGGACGATTACGCACTGGCCTATCTGCCTTGCGCTCCGGTCGAAATCCTGCTGATCACATTCGTCCCCATTTTGTTCGCGGCCGGCCAGGGCCTCTGGCTCATGCTCGGCTGCCTTGCGCTTTCGCTGCTGATCCTCTGGCTGGCCAAGCGGCTCAAGTGGTGGATTCCCAAAAATGAACTGAAATGAAACGGTTTTTAAGCTTCCTGCCGGCGCTGCTGCTCTTCACGGCGCTTGGTTTCACGGCGCAGCAGGATGACGATGCGGCATTGCTCAAACGCGCCGAAAAGTTGCACGACAAGATTATCTCCATCGACACCCATACCGACACGGCCCTGGAGCTGACCCGGGAGAATGTGAATCTGGACAAGGTGCAGGCTGACTTCGCCAAACTCCGCGCCGGGCGGGTGGACTGCTGCTTCTATCCCATCTTCGTGGACCAGGGGCCGCTGACCGACGCTTCGCGCGACTCGGCCTTCGAATGGACCGTCGGCAAGATGAAGGCCATCCGCGCCTATATAGAAGCGCGTCCGCGTGAGGCGCGCATCGCCCTGACGGCCGACGATATCGTCAAGAACAAGAAACGGCACCGGCTGAGCCTGGTCATGGGCATCGAGAACGGCTATCCCATTGGAAAAGACCTGAAGAAACTGCAGGCCTTCTACGACCTGGGCACGCGCATCGTTACCCTGTCGCACAACTACGACAACGATATCTGCGACGCGTCGCGTTATCCGCAGAACACCTGGGGCGGACTCTCGCCCTTCGGGAAAGAACTCATCAAGGAGATGAACCGCCTGGGCATCATCGTGGACTGCTCGCACGCCTCCACTTCCACGCTCTATGACTGTCTGGAACTCAGCACGGCGCCGGTCATCTGCTCGCACTCCTGCGTCTATGCCATCAAGGACCATCCGCGCAACCTGACGGACGACGAGATCCGCGCCATTGCTGCCAAAGGCGGCGTGATCCAGGTCACTTCGGGCCGCTGGGCCCTTTCCTGGCTTCCGCGCGACGAGGTGAACATCGGCTGCTTCTGCGACCACGTGGAATATATCCGCAACCTGGTGGGCGTGGAGTATGTAGGCATCGGTACTGACTTCGACGGCGGCGGCGGGATGAGCGAGTTGGAAGACGCCTCGAAGATGAAGATGATCACCGTCGAACTCCTGCGCCGCGGCTGGACCGACCGCGAGCTCGAACTCTTCTGGGGCGGCAACTTCCTCCGCGTGATGCGCGCCGTGGAGAAAGCGGCTGCCGGCAAGTAGTTTCATCGGCGAATCCCATTCTTTGTATGCGAGACGGATGGCTCATCCGTCTCGTCCGTTTCGCGGCTTGAAAAGCGGGGTTTAGCCAGAGATTCCGTACGCGAGACGGACCAAGCGGCGCTGCCATCCGTTTCGCGTCCGCCCCGACGGCGCATCGTGAGAGATGCCCGGTCAGGCCGGGGGTGACGCAAGATGGGAGCAGCCGGGGGTGACGCAAAGAGAGACCTTATTCTTTCGTGTTCAAACAGAGACAGCGCCGGAGTTGAGCGTCCGTGGTCCGTTTGTGGCGGGAAGCCCAGAGATTGTTCCAAATCATTTCGAACAAGTACCGGCGCTGTGAAAGCGACGTTTCGTAGATGGTCGTCTTCCGGCAGTACTTGGGGAGAAGTGTAGCATCAATCAGCTCACATAATTCAAGGTCGCTGATCATCTGCGGATTATGTTTACCGGATTCATTGCGCATCAGCTGGCCGATATCCAGAGTGGGAGTCCCCTGCTCGATCAGTTCCAGCGTAATGACCGGCGTGGAGGACCTTTCTTCCTGCTGCTCTTTCCGGGATGACTCGTCACCGATCTTGTTCATTTGAAAGAGATAGTTCCGTGGCGTCCCATAATACGATTCCACCTGAGCAGTATCTATGACGTCTTCCCGCAACAGCAACCCGGAAGCATCCATCCGGAAATTGTCGGGGACGGCAGATTGTTCCGGCAGAAACTTGTATCGTTGGTTCCTGGGCATCATCGATGATGTTGTGGACGTTTTTCCCAGTTGTTTCCCGAAGATCGCATTCGCCGAGCAGTGCTTGTATCCGAAAGGCGTCGGGGCAAGTCCGTGATGAAGACCCTGACGGTTTACATAGTTCAAGGCCGCCACGGTATGGTGAAACCCTTCTATCTCCAGACAGAAAGGCTTTTTCTCTCCCAGTTTCCCCATTCGTTTATATTTGGCATTGAAATACCGCACATGGGAGTATCGCATGCGATAAAGGGTTTCTCTGGGTGCCTCCGTCTGCACAAGATAATGCAAATGTGTCGTTAATAGGCCATCGGCCAACAAGGAGGAGTTCGTCGTCAGACAAGCAAGTGCCAAGGCATTGAAACCTCGGACCAGATCAGATTCGCTTCGAAAGAGAACTTCGTCGTGAGAAGACAGACAAAGATGATAGATTTTTTTCATGGCATTCCATTCTTTCTTTCACAGATTCCGTTTCACGTTTCTCCCGCCACGTCTCGCGTCACAGTCGAAATGCTGGGTACGAAGATAACACAGATTCTGCCTGATTCCAAAAAAATGTCAGCTTAATCTGTCCTGATGGATGGTTCATTCCAATCTTTGTTTGTGAGACGGATGGTTTATCCGTCTCGTCCGTTTCGCGGCTTAAAAAGCGAGGTTTAGCCAGAGATTCCGTACAAGAGACGGACCAAGCGCCGCCGCCATCCGTTTCGCGTCCGCCCCGACGGCGCATCGTGCGAGATGCCCGGTCAGGCCGGGCATGACGCAAAAGGAGGCAGCCGGGGGTGACGCAAGATGGAGGCAGCCGGGGGTGACGTAAGATGGGAGCAGCCGGGGGTGGCGCAAAAGGGTAGGACGTGCGGTCGAAAATGAGAGGAAGCGGCTCGGTTTAGATTTCCATAAACGCCTGAAAGTTCAAGAAGTTAAGTACCAAAAATTTTTGTCGAAAATTTCGCAAAAGTTTTTGGTATTTGATTTTTTTATGTACCTTTGCAACCCTGTATCTTATGCTCGGAATGGGCTAAGATGCTGAAAATTAGAAGTTTAAGGTATTATTAAAGTAATAAGGCTATGTTACAACCTAAGAAAACAAAGTTCAGAAGGCAGCAGAAAGGCCGTATGAAAGGTCTTGCGCAGAGAGGCAATCAGTTGGCTTTCGGATCCTTCGGTATCAAGACGATGGAGAGCTGCTGGCTCACCGGTCAGCAGATCGAGGCCGCCCGTCAGGCTGTCGTCCGTTACATGAAACGTGAGGGTAAGATCTGGATCCGCGTGTTCCCCGATAAGCCGTATACCAAGAAGCCGGCCGAGGTCCGTATGGGTAAAGGTAAAGGTAACCCCGAAGGTTTCGTGGCCCCCATCACCCCGGGTCGTATGATCATCGAGGCCGAAGGCGTTCCGATGGAAGTTGCCAAGGAAGCGCTCCGTCTCGGCGCCCAGAAGCTCCCGATCACCACCAAATTCGTCGTCCGTCGCGACTATGTCGAATAAGCTAAAGGAGAGTTGAAGATGAAAAGAAAAGAAATCGAAGAGATGGCGGTCAAGGACCTGCGCGAGCGTCTCGAGGTTGAGAGGCAGAATCTCAACAAAATGAAGATGAACCACGTGATCTCTCCTATGGAAGACACTTCGGCCATCAAGAAGGCGAAGACCGATATCGCCCGGATGATGACTGTGCTGGCAGAAAAAGAAAAACAGAACTAAACAGAAAGTCCTATGGAAAGAAATCTTCGTAAAGAACGAATCGGCATCGTGGTTAGCAACAAGATGGACAAATCCATCGTCGTTGCCGTGAAGACCAAGGAGAAACATCCGATCTACGGCAAGTTCGTGAACAAGACCACGAAGTTCGTCGCCCAGGATGACAAGAACGAGTGCAGCGAAGGCGACACGGTCCGCATTATGGAGACCCGTCCCCTGAGCAAGACCAAACGCTGGAGATTAGTAGAAATCGTAGAAAAAGTCAAATAACATGATACAGCAAGAATCACGTTTAATGGTGGCTGACAACTCGGGTGCGAAAGAGGTTCTCTGCATCCGTGTCCTTGGCGGTACGCGTCATCGCTACGCCACCGTGGGCGACAAGATCGTGGTCGCCGTCAAGAGCGCCATTCCGGGCGGCAACGCCAAGAAGGGCTCCGTTTCCAACGCCGTCGTCGTGCGCACCAAGAAAGAAGTCCGTCGCGCCGACGGTTCCTATATCCGTTTTGACGACAACGCGTGCGTGCTGCTGACCAAGCAGGACGAGGTTGTGGGTACCCGTATTTTCGGTCCCGTGGCCCGCGAGCTTCGTGAAAACTATATGAAAATCGTTTCACTGGCCCCTGAGGTGTTATAAGGAGATACGACAATGGCTAAATTGCACATCAAGAAAGGCGATATGGTGTACGTGAACGCGGGCAACGACAAGGGTAAAACCGGCAAGGTCCTCGCTGTCAACACCGATAAGAATCGCGCCATCGTTGAGGGAGTCAACATGGTCAGCAAGCATACCAAACCCAATTCCAAGAATCCGCAGGGCGGTATCGTCAAACAGGAAGCCGGCATCCACGTGTCGAACCTGCAGGTCGTCGACCCGACCAAGGGCGGCCCGACGAAGATCGGCCGTCGTCTCAACGACAAGGGCAAACTGGTCCGCTACGCAAAAAAATCTGGTGAGGAGATCAAGTAATGGCAAAGAAAGAAAAAGCAGCAGCAGTCCCGCAGGGCCCTTCGATGGCCGAGATCGGGTACGTCCCTTCCCTTCAGAAGAAGTATAAGGAAGAGATTGTTGACAAATTGATGAAGGAGTTCAAGTACTCCACCGTGATGCAGGTCCCCAAGCTCACCAAGATCACCGTCAACCAGGGTATCGGCAGCGCTACGCAGGACAAGAAACTGGTGGAGGTCGCTCAGCAGGAGCTCACCACCATCACGGGCCAGAAGGCTGTCCAGACCGTTTCCCGCAAGGACATTTCCAACTTCAAGCTCCGCAAGGGCATGCCCATCGGCGTGAAGGTTACGCTCCGCGGCATCCGCATGTATGAGTTCCTCGAGCGCCTCGTCGCCGTTTCGCTTCCGCGTATCCGCGACTTCAAGGGTGTGACTGAGAACTTCGACGGCCGCGGCAACTACACCCTCGGCGTCAAGGAGCAGATCATCTTCCCGGAGATCGACATCGACAAGATCACGAAAGTGATGGGTATGGAGATCACCTTCGTCACCACGGCCAACAAGGACGAAGAGGCTTTCGCGCTTCTCCGCGAATTCGGCATCCCTTTCAAGAATATCAAACACAATAATTAATATAAGGGTATGGCAAAAGAATCGATGAAGGCACGTGAAGTCAAACGTGCGAAGATGTGTGCCAAGTATGCGGAGAAACGCAAGGCCCTCAAGGAAGCGGGTGACTGGGCTGCCCTCGACAAACTGCCGAAGAACAGCTCCCCGTGCCGTAAGCACAACCGTTGCTCGATCACCGGCCGTCCGAAGGGATATATGCGCTATTTCGGCATCAGCCGCATCCAGTTCCGTGAAATGGCCTCCAAGGGCCTGATCCCGGGCGTCAAGAAGGCTAGCTGGTAGAAATTCATTCACTTAATTAATAAACTCATTGGATATCGGGCGTCGCGTCAAGGCTTTTTCCGAGTGACGCCGGGATTCAACTAAAAAAGAAGAAAATGACTGATCCAATTGCAGATTATCTGACAAGAGTTCGCAATGCCTATCTCGCAGGTCACAAGACTGTCGAGGTTCCGGCATCGAAGATGAAACTCGAGATTACCCGCATTCTCCACGAGAAGGGGTACATTCTCGCTTACAAGGTGGTCGAAGGCAAGCCCTGCAACACCATCAAGATGGCGCTCAAGTACCATCCGGAGACCAAGAAGGCGGCGGTCAAGAAACTGATCCGCGTCAGCTCCCCGGGTCTGCGTACCTATACCGACGTGGCCAACATGCCGCGCGTCCTCAACGGACTGGGTATCGCCATCCTCTCTACTTCCAAAGGTATTATCACGGACAAAGAGGCCAAAGACCTCAACGTCGGTGGTGAAGTAATTTGCTACGTGTACTAATTGTTAACGATTAAAATTCAAGAATAATGTCAAGAATCGGTAAATTACCTGTAAACCTGCCCTCGGGCGTTGCTGTTTCCGTCAGCGACGACCACGTGGTCACGGTGAAAGGCCCGCTCGGAACGTTGTCCCAGAAGATTGATCCGGACATCGAGGTTTCCGCAGACGGGGGTGTTCTTACAGTAAAGCGTCCGACAGATCAACCTCGCCACCGTTCGATGCACGGTCTCTACCGTGCCCTGATCCACAATATGGTCGTGGGTGTCTCTGAAGGTTATACTGTCAAGCAGGAGTTGGTCGGCGTGGGTTACCGCGTGGATGTGAAAGGTCAGATCGTGACCTTCAGCCTCGGTTACTCGCACGACATCCAGTTCTGCCTGCCCGACGAGGTGAAGGCTGAGGCCGAGCCCGTCAAGAAGGGCCAGAACCCTGTGTTGGTTCTCAAGAGCGCTGACAAGCAGCTGCTCGGTATGGTTGCCGCCAAGGTCCGTTCGCTGCGTCAGCCTGAGCCGTATAAGGGCAAGGGTATCAAGTTCGTCGGTGAACAGCTCCGTCGCAAGGCCGGCAAGAGTGCTTCTGCTAAATAATAGGAGATCAAGTTATGGCATTGACTAAATCAGAAAGAAGAGAGAGAATCCATCACCGCATCCGCAAGATTGTCAACGGTACGGCCGAACGGCCCCGCATGGTGGTGTTCAGAAGTAATAAACAGATCTACGTCCAGGTCGTCGACGACACCAAGGGCGTGACCCTCGCTTCCGCCGCTTCCAACGACAAGGCACTCGTCGAGGCTTGCAAAGGCAAGACCGGCGTCGAGGCTGCCGCCGTCGTAGGCAAGGCCATCGCGGAGCGTGCCATCGAGAAAGGGATCTCCACCGTCGCTTTCGACCGCGGAGGTTACCTCTATCACGGAAGAGTTAAAAGTTTGGCAGACGCTGCCCGTGAGGGTGGCCTTAAAT
>JAFRRF010000052.1 GCA_017428245.1 Bacteroidales bacterium | reverse complement strand
GAGCCGTATAAGGGCAAGGGTATCAAGTTCGTCGGTGAACAGCTCCGTCGCAAGGCCGGCAAGAGTGCTTCTGCTAAATAATAGGAGATCAAGTTATGGCATTGACTAAATCAGAAAGAAGACAGCGAATCCACAACCGTATCCGCAAGGTCGTCAACGGCACTGCCGAGCGCCCGCGTATGGTGGTGTTCAGAAGTAATAAACAGATCTACGTCCAGGTAGTGGACGACACCAAGGGTGTCACCCTCGCTTCCGCCGCTTCCAACGACAAGGCTCTCGTCGAGGCTTGCAAGGGCAAGACCGGCGTCGAAGCCGCCGCCGTCGTCGGCAAGGCGATCGCAGAGCGCGCCCTCGAGAAAGGGATCTCCACCGTGGCTTTCGACCGCGGAGGTTATCTCTATCACGGAAGAGTTAAAAGTTTGGCAGACGCTGCCCGTGAGGGCGGCCTTAAATTCTAGGCACTATGGCAGATATCAATGTTAAGAAAGTAAAGACGACGGACCTTGAACTCAAGGACCGCCTCGTGGCCGTCCAGCGAGTCACCAAAGTCACCAAGGGTGGCCGCCACTTCAGCTTTGCTGCCATCGTGGTCGTCGGCGACGAAAACGGTGTCGTGGGCTACGGCCTGGGCAAGGCGAACGAAGTCACGACTGCCATCTCGAAGGGTATCGAGGACGCGAAGAAGAATCTCGTCCGCATCCCTCTGAGCAAGCAGACGATTCCGCACGAGCAGGCCGCCAAGTTCGGCGGTGCGCGCGTGTTTATGAAACCCGCTGCACCCGGTACCGGTGTCAAGGCCGGTGGTGCTATGCGTGCCGTGTTCGAGTCGGTGGGCGTCCACGACGTCCTCGCAAAGAGCAAGGGCAGTTCGAACCCGCACAACCTGGTCAAGGCGACCGTCGCCGCGCTCACCGAGATGCGCGACGCCTACACCGTGGCCGGTCTTCGCGGCATTCCGATGAATCGCGTATTTAACGGTTAAGGAGGTTGGAATCATGGCAAAAGTCAAACTCACGCAGATCAAGAGCAAGAGCGGCGCTACCAAGCGTCAGATCGCCAATCTCACGTCGCTGGGCATCCACCGGATGCACCAGAGCGTTATCGTGGAACTCACCCCGGTCACCGAAGGTATGATCGAGCGGGTGGCCCATCTGGTTACCGTCGAACCCGTCAATGAATAGGAGGACTACAGATGAAACTCAATAATCTCACCCCTGCAAAAGGTTCCGTAAAAACTGAAAAACGCGTCGGCCGCGGCCCGGGTTCGGGTCTTGGCAAGACCGCCGGTCGCGGCAGCAACGGTGCGAAATCCCGTGCCGGTTATTCCCGCAAGATCGGTTTCGAAGGCGGCCAGATGCCTATCCAGCGCCGTCTGCCGAAATTCGGTTTCAAGAATCACAACAGAGTCGAATACAAAGCCGTCAACCTTTCTGCCCTGCAGACGATCAGCGAGCGCTACAACCTCACTGCTATCGACGTTGACGTTCTGAGAAGTGCCGGCTTCGCCTCCAAGGGCGACCTGGTGAAGATCCTCGGCAATGGGGAACTGACCGCCAAGCTCGACGTGACCGCCGACGCCTTCTCCGCAACAGCCATTAAGAAGATCGAAGAGAAAGGCGGAACCGTTACCAAACTCTAATCACACCGAAGGCCATGAAAAGATTTTTTCAAACGATAGCCAACATGTTCAAGATCGAAGATCTGCGCAAGCGGCTCATCTATACCTTCCTGCTGATCGTGGTGTATCGTCTGGGCAGCTATATCGTGATCCCGGGCATCGACGCCACGCAGATCGCTGCCCTGCAGCAGAAGACGTCGGAAGGTCTGGTCGGTCTGTTGAACATGTTCTCCGGTGGTGCGTTCGGTAACGCCTCCATCTTCGCACTGGGCGTAATGCCCTATATCTCCGCTTCCATCGTGATCCAGCTCCTGGGCGTCTTCGTTCCCTCCTTCCAGCGCCTCCAGCGCGAAGGTGAGAGCGGACGTCGCAAGATGAATCAATACACGCGCTACCTCACGATCCTGATCCTGGCGATCCAGGGACCGGCCTATGTCGCTTCCCTGCGTTCCACCCTTCCTTCCGAGGCGTTCGTCACCACGATGGGCGGCGGTTGGTACGCTGTCTTCGCCACCCTGATCCTGATCGGCGGTACGATGTTCGTCATGTGGTTGGGTGAAAGAATTACAGACCGCGGCATTGGTAATGGTATTTCCCTGATCATCATGATCGGTATCATCGCCCGTCTCCCGCAGGCCCTCTGGATCGAAATCACCGAGAAATGGTCGACCAGCATGGGCGGTATGCTCGTGCTCGTCATCGAACTGGTCATCCTCTTCCTGGTGTTCGTCGGTACCATCGCGCTTGTCCAGGCGGTGCGCAAGATTCCCGTGCAGTATGCCAAACGTATCGTGGGCAACAAGCAGTATGGCGGTGTCCGTCAGTACATCCCGTTGAAGATCAATGCAGCCGGCGTTATGCCGATCATCTTCGCGCAGGCACTGATGCTTTTCCCGCTCATCTTCTCGAACTTCAGCGCTACGAAAGGCCTGGCTGCCGTGATGAGCAACACCAACGGCTTCTGGTACAACTTCGTCTATGCCATCATGGTCATCCTGTTCACGTATTTCTACACCGCTATTACTGTGAACCCGACCAACATGGCAGAGGAAATGAAGAAGAACGGCGGCTTCATCCCGGGTTGCAAGCCCGGCAAGAAGACGGCCGACTATATCGATGCCGTGATGTCCCGCATCACGCTTCCCGGTTCCATCCTGCTGGCCCTTGTCGCCATCCTGCCCGCCTTCGCGCGCATGCTCGGCGTCAACAGCCAGTTCGCACCCTTCTACGGCGGCACCTCGCTGCTGATCCTCGTGGGTGTGATCCTGGATACGCTCCAGCAGATTGAAAACCACTTGCTTATGCGTCACTACGACGGTCTTATGAAGACAGGACGTCTCAAGGGCCGTTCGGGTATGTAATTTTCGAAAGATTCATGATCAGACTCAAATCCGAAGAAGAAATCGCGCTGCTGCGGGAGAACGCCCTGATGGTGTCGAAGACACTGGCAGAGGTCGGCCGCCACATCGAGCCGGGTATCACGACCAAGGAGCTCGACGTGATTGCCGAGAAGTACATCCGCTCGCTCGGGGCAGTGCCCGGTTTCCTCGGTTATGAGGGTTTCCCCGCAACCCTGTGCATGTCGGTCAACGACGTGGTGGTGCACGGTTTTCCTTCGGGCTACAAGCTCAAGGAAGGCGACATCGTCTCGGTCGACTGCGGCACGGTCTATCGCGGCTACTACGGCGATTCGGCCTACACCTTCCCGGTGGGGAAAGTGTCGGAGCGGACGCAGCAGCTGCTCGAGGTCACCAAGCAGTCGCTTGAGCTGGGCATCGGGCAGGCCGTGGCGGGAAACCGGACCGGGGACATCGGCGAGGCTGTGCAGAGCTACTGCGAAAGCTTCGGTTTCTCCGTCGTCAGGGAGATGGTCGGACACGGCCTCGGAAGCGATATGCACGAGAGTCCGGAAGTCCCCAACTACGGACGGCGCGGTCACGGGGTCAAGCTTCGCGAGGGTATGGTCATCTGCATCGAGCCGATGATCAACGCCGGACGCAAGGAAGTTTACCTCGATGAGAACGGATGGGCCGTGCACACGGCGGACGGAGCCCCGTCGGCTCACTTCGAAAAGACGGTGGTCGTCCGCCACGGCAAGGCCGAGGTCCTGACAACCTATGAATTTATTGAAAACAACCATTGTTAAACCATACGTTATTTTTTATGCCGAAACAATCAGCGATAGAAAAAGAAGGTACCATTATCGAGGCCCTGTCGAATGCGATGTTCCGCGTCGAGCTGGACAACGGCCACGTGATCATCGCCCACATCTCGGGCAAGATGCGCATGCATTATATCCGGATCCTGCCCGGTGACAAAGTAAGGGTCGAAATGTCCCCGTATGATTTGACAAAAGGTAGAATATCTTTCAGATACAAATAAAAATTTACGACAATGAAAGTCAAGACATCCATCAAGAAGCGTAGTGAGGATTGCAAGATCGTAAAGCGCAAAGGCCGCTTGTATGTAATTTGCAAAAAGAATCCGAAATTCAAGATGCGCCAGGGATAATCTTAATTTGTAAACAATAAAAAGTAAAAAATATAGATTATGGCACGTATAGCCGGAGTAGATTTACCCAACAACAAGCGTGGAGTCATCGGCCTGACCTACATTTACGGTATCGGCCGCAGCTCCGCTGAGAAGATCCTCGGTACGCTCG
>JAFRRF010000051.1 GCA_017428245.1 Bacteroidales bacterium | reverse complement strand
GCTTTGCTCGGCCATCCTGCTGTTCGCAGCGGTGGCCTCGTTCGCCTGCACCAATCTGATCGTCGGCAAGAAAGCGTCCGCCGACGGCAGCGTGATGTGCACCTACAACTGCGACAGTTTCGGATTCCTGATGCCGCTGAGCTTCTCTGCGCCCGGCCGCCACGCGGACGGCGAAATGATCGCTATCCGCGGATGGGGTCCGCAGACCGGTGAAAAGCTGGTCCGGGAGGCGCCCTACACCTATGGCGTGGTGGGGCTGATGAACGAAAACCAGGTCAGCATCGTCGAGACCACTTGGGGCGGGCGCCGCGAGCTGGTGAACCGCGAAGGCTATTTCGACTATTTCACCCTGATGCATATGGCCCTGCAGCGCAGCGCGACCGCCCGCGAAGCGATTGCCGTCATCAACGAACTGGTCACGGAATACGGCTATAGCAGTTCGGGCGAATCGTTCGCCGTCTGCGATAAGGAGGAAGCCTGGATCATGGAAATCGTCGGCAAGGGTCCCGGCCGCAAGGGTGCCGTCTGGGTGGCGCTCCGCGTCCCGGACGACTGCGTCTGCGCCTACGCCAACGCCAGCCGCATCCGGCAGTTCCCGCAGGTCACCAAGATGACCAAGGCCGACAAGAAGAAAGCTTTCTGCGAAATCGAAGGGGTCTGTATGTATTCCAAGGATGTCATCTCCCTCGCCCGCGAACTGGGCCTCTACGAGGGTTCCGACGCCGATTTCAGCTTCCGCGAAGCCTACGGTCCGCTCGACTTCAGCGCCATCCGCTACTGCGAGGCCCGCGTCTGGAGTTTCTTCCGCCACCACTACGACACGGCGGAAATGGATGCCTATCTGCCTTTCATCAACGGACAGACCGACATCTGCGACCACCTGCCGCTCTGGATCAAGCCGAAGGCGCCCATCTCCGTCCGCGAGCTGATGAACGATATGCGCGACCACTATGAAGGCACCGCCTTGGATATGACGGCCGACGTAAGCGCCGGTCCGTGGGGCTCACCCTACCGCAACCAACCGGTGAACTACTTCAGCAGCGACTCCACCGCGATGTTCCGCGAACGTCCGATCGGCTGCCAGCAGAGCGGCATGACGATGGTCTGCCAGATGCGCAGCTGGCTGCCCGATGCCGTGGGCGGCGTGACCTATTTCAATATGGACGACGCCACGATGGTGGCATACGTCCCCGTTTACTGCGGCATTACCCGTGTCCCCGAGCCGTTCCGCAGCGAGAACAATAGTATCCGGGAATTCAGCACGGAAAGCGCCTTCTGGATGAACAACTTCGTAGCCAACATGGTCTATCCGCGCTGGAGCGCGATGATCGGCGACCTGCGCGATGCACAGAAGGAGCTGGAAGACTATTACGCCGAAGATCAGAAAGAAGTGGAGACGCAGGCTGTCAAGATGACGCCCGGCGAACGAGCCGCCTACCTGACCGGCAAGACCGATGCCTATACCGACAGGATGATGAAACGCTGGGACAAACTGGCCCGCTTCCTGATCGTCAAGCACAACGACCAGAGCATGATGCCCAGCGAAAACGGGGTCTTCGTCCGCGGCCGCGCCACGCCGCCGGCCTATGCCCCGGCCTTCATCGATGCCGTCAAAGCACAGACCGGCGAGCGCTACGTCAAGCCGACCGAAAAGAAATGAGTGCCATGAACTTTCGGCACTTTTTGTCCAGCGTCGTCCTGTCGGCGGCGCTGGTCTTGTTTTCCGCCTGCGGACGGCCGGAAGTGCGGGTCGGCGATTTCTCGCTGGTGAGCCCGCTGCCGCGAATGGTTTTTGTCGGGGATGGAGAGGCGCCGTTCGTCATCTCTTCCCGCACGGTCGTCTATTATCCGGAAGGAGATGAAATCCTCCATACAGCCGCCGGTCTGCTGGCCGCCCAACTGGAACAAGCCACGGGCTGCCGGATTCGGACCAGTACGCGCGTGCCCCGCGAGCAGTATATTTTCCTGGGCATCGACCCGACAATAGGTGACGGACTGAAAGACTTCCAGGGACCTGACAGTTATTGCCTGGGCGTGGAGCCGGCAGCTGTTTCCATTTTGGGCGGCGGGGCGCCCGGCGTCCTTCACGGCATCCAGACGCTCATCAAAGCCTTACCGATTCCCGAGAATCCCGAAGCCTGCCGCCTCGCTCTCCCGGCCGCGACCGTCTTCGACTATCCCGAATTTCCCTACCGGGCCTTTATGCTCGACTGCGGCCGGCATTTCTTCCCGGCGGAGTACATCAAGCAGTTGATTGACATCCTGGCCCTGCACAACCTCAACTACTTTCACTGGCACCTGACCGAAGACCAGGGCTGGCGGCTGGAAATCAAGAAATACCCGAAGTTGACGGAGGTCGGTTCCTACAGGCCGGGCACCCGGAATCCGCAGACCGACGAACTCGACGGCGTGCCGGTCAGCGGTTTCTACACGCAGGAGGAAGCCCGGGAAATCGTCCGCTATGCAGCCGAACGCGGCATTACCGTCATTCCGGAAATCGACCTGCCCGGCCATACCCAGGCGGCCCTGGCCGCCTACCCCGAACTAGGCTGCACCGGCGGGCCCTATGAAGTGGCCACCCGCTACGGCGTGCTCGACGACGTGCTCTGCGTCGGAAAAGATGCGACGATGACCTTCGTCAAGGACGTATTGACCGAAGTCATGGACATCTTCCCCTCGGAGTACATCCACCTGGGCGGCGACGAATGTCCGAAAGTCCGTTGGGCCGCGTGTCCCGACTGCCAGCGGAAGATCCGCGAGCTGGGCCTGGTCGCCAGCGGAAAGAAGACGAAGGAAGAATTGCTGCAGTCGTGGTTCACTTCACAGATTGAGGCTTTCCTGGCGGAACACGGCCGAAGGATGATCTGCTGGAATGACGTACTCTGCGACTGGGGCGACCACCTCGTCGGCGAACCCTCGAAAAATACGGTCATCGCCGGATGGATGCGGCCCGCCTCGTCGGAAATCGCCGCACGGGAAGGCTACGATGCCATCGTCTGCCCGGTCGGCCACCTGTATTTCAGCAACGCCGAAGCCCTTCGGCTGACCGGCCGTGAGAGCATTTGCCGGGTTTACGACATGGCTGTCGTGCCCGAAGGGCTGACCCAGGAGCAGCGGCAGCATATCCTCGGCGCCGAAGCCTGCCTCTGGACCGAACGCGTCGCTTCCACCGACTCCCTGGAATGGCGCCTGCTCCCCCGTCTCTCCACCCTGAGCGAACTCCAATGGGCCGATCCGAAATGGCACGACCTCGGCGCCTACCTTCCCCGTCTCCGCCACATGACCGACCTCTACCAATCCCGTGGCTGGCACTGGAAAACCGACATCGCCGCCGCCTGGGAGGAAGAATAATCCCGCCCCTGCTGCCTTTTTGGGCAAGGTCCCCGGCACTTTTGGGCAAGGTCTCATTTCATAGTTGAGACCTTGCCCATCGTTTATCGGCCAGACATACATTTAGGCCATTATTCGCGGGCAAGGTCCCGGGGCCCAAAAGAGACCTTGCCCAAAACAGGCGAAAAAACTCACGGAAATACTTGACAAGGGGGGTCTCGCCATCGTATATTTGTGGAAACGATAGATATGTGCTGTTATGAAAAAGATCCTTGAAGTACTCCAGTATGGAGACATCGACATCCGTTTCAATACGGATTTCAATCCAGTCAAAAACCCCAGTGTCATTCCCGACATTATCTCCCGGACGGCTTTCGCCATGATGACACGGCTTTGGGGCGGCAATGAACAGGCTGTCCTGGCAATGATCCGTGCCATGGCCATCGCAGACCTTTCCGTCAGCGTAAACAGAAAACAGATGATCCGCCATTACGATGAAGAATCTGCCGTAATGGCCAGGTCTTTTCTGGAAACCCAACGTGAATTCGAAAAAAGAGGCGGTAAAATGATGGTGTTCGGCCCCGGCACGAAACCGTCACCCATTAAGAATTGAGGCATGAGGAGAGTTGTTCACCGGAAATTGCCTGATGGTAGTTTCCGGAACGTCCAGCCTTTCCATATCAGTATGGAAGGCCTGGAAAAGGTCATACTCTGCCGCGATGACGATGATTACGATGCTCTGATTAAAATGCTCTGTATCTGTGCCTGGCGAAAGAATGTAATCATCGTCGTCTACGCCGTGGTTTCCAATCACTGCCACGCCGCCGTCCTGGCCGCAAACCAGGCCGACGCACATGCTTTCGGCCAGGAAGTCAAACGCGTCTATTCTATGTGGTTCAGCCAGCGATATGGCGAATCGGGTCGGCTTCAGAAGGTGGATGTCAAAGCCATTTCCCTCGATACCGACTGGTATGTCCGCAACGCCCTGGCCTATATTCTCCGCAATGCGCTGGACAACGGGTGTAATGTCAATGAGTATCCATGGTCTGCCTATCAGGCATTCTTCTGTAGCGAAACGAAAAGGGGGATGGCCGGCCGCCAGGTGTCAACACTTACAAAACGAGAAAAGAGGTCATTGTTGCACACTGGAGACCCTTTATCCAATGTTTCCTGGCGGCTGGATGTCGACGGCCGGTTGATACCGGCCAGTTTTTGCGACCACGAATATCTGGAACAAGCCTTCGAAAACGATCAGGCTTTCTTCCTGAAGACGCTGGGCGGACAGAATCCGGCGGAAATGCGACAAAAACTCATTGAAAGTCCCAGAAAGATGCAGGTCGACAGCGAGTTTTACAAAAGCGTCAACGACATCAGCCAACGATGGTATCAAACGGATCTAGCTGACTTGTCGCTGGAACGAAAGACCCGCCTGCTCCCCTACCTGAAAAGGACGATGAAGACAACCCCATCGCAGTTGGCCCGGACAATGGGACTCAACCGCGAACAGGTGTCAACCATTCTCGGCAAAAAATAACTCTGGAAGAAGAATCTCAGATCGTCAAATCGATCGAGAGGTTTTCGCCGGTGAGGGGATTCTTCAGACGGAGAACATAATCGCCCGGAGGGATGCGGATGAAGTTGTAGAAGACATCTTCCCGCAGGAGGGAGACGAAGCGGGGCTTCTCTCCGACGTGTTCATCGGAATCGTAAAGCTCGCCGGAATCCCAGATAACGGATCCGTCTTTCTTGGAAATCATCTGCCAGACCAGGTCTTTGAAGCAACAGAAATAAAAGAAATCGTGCCATTCTTCCCGGACATTCCACGACTTCCCGTCGCGGATTGCCTGCGTCAGGAACTCGTTCTGGGGATTCGCAATATTACCCGTTACATAGCCGACCTTCAGGTCTTCCGAAGGGGGCGCATTCCTGAACCAGAATTCCGCCGCACGGTTATGCTCCACCGACACCCGTTTCCCATTGACATACAAAGCAAGCTCAAGGCGGTCGCCTGCCTGGGGTTTCTGATTGAGCGTACAATCGAAATCTACCGAGCTCCACCCGAAAATAGGATCATCACTCCCTCCGACGGCATACATGCCGGATAACAGTTTCTTGATCTTCCCGGTCGCATCGGTCAGGACAATGCAGCATTCTCCAGGTTGTTTCGAAAGGACGGACTTACGGACCGTAAACGACTTCCCCAGGGAAAAGTCGTACGGCAACGACGTCCGACCGCTGTAATACGGCCCATACTCGGCTACCTGCCCTCCAGCGTCGGGTTTGATATTGCAGTAAATACCCTGATTGAAATAATACGGCGGCCTGTCTTTTTCATGTCCCTCTACCGGCGTCATCAGGAACCAGATGCCGGCACCTTCCGGATTGGAGTAACCGTCCCCCCCCGAGTATCTGTTATTCCAGCCAAGATTGATGGAGAAATACCGGCCGCAATACCCGTCGATGACCATCGAGTGTCCACCGTCCTTTTCATTGTAGCCATCAAACAGAACCGGACGGTTCGCATCAATCTCCTCCCGGATGAGCGCCTCCCATCGGGCATCCGTATAATGGTTCATCCGATTGTGTCGCCGGATATCTTTGTCGTAGCCGAAATACTGGGACAGACGGGTTACACGGCTCGAAGTCGATCCAGATCCCTTACCACTATAGAGCATTTCCACCATTACCCCGACTTCGTGAAGCAATCGCGCAATCTGGTCGTAATCGGGATTTGCGGCGTTCATTGCGTCCCAATCATACGGATGCCCCAGCGTACAACCGTCGATCAGGTGCGTTCCATACGAATCAGTATAAGAATAGGAAGGGAGTTCTCCCGTTCCATGTTCAGGCCAGCGGTGATAGTTCATGATGATGCCGATAGCCGTGGCTACACAGCCCACCGGCGGCCGACTTCCATTCACAATCGGACAATCTTTGTTGAAAGGCGTCAACTGATGCCATTGCGCTGTCTCCAATTTCACCCGTTGCGAAGGATCAAAAAGCGCCGCAGCCGCAGGAAGGGACCAACCCTTTTCCCGGGCATAGCGGATCGTTTCACCATAAAACTCCATAAAATACTGCATCCCTTCGGGCATGTCGAGCGAAGGGAAGCGTCCGGTGGTCGAAAAGCCCAGCACCGGAGAGACGGCGTCCTCGCCGGAGACGATGACGAAACCGCCTGTCGTCAGATTGTCGAAGGCATAGATCAAATCTCCGGCGTTCGACTTTTCGTCCGGAAGCCGCCAGGCCAGAGACAGGGACACCGGGCCGGCTTTGGTCTGCGGCTGTGAGGCAAAGAACGATTCAGCCGCCTTCCGGGCCTTCTCCGGAGTGACGACAGTGGCTTCGGCCATCCAAAAACCGGACAGAACCAACAAGAAACAAAACATCGTCTTTTTCATATTCCACTCATTTTATCCGGTTCTAATTCTTTCTTCCTGCGATATTGGAGAAATCGATGTGCATCCCGTCCTCGAAAGAAGAGACTTCCGCCCAGTCGATGAACTTCATCCGGTTCGTTTCAACGGTAATCGTATGTTTTCCCGATCCGGAATAGGTATGGGTGGCACCGTCCGTAAAGGTCTGGCGTCTTCCGTCGCCCCACCAGATGGTGCTGTATTCCCGGAACGTTCCATAAAGGGCCGGTGCGATGACCTTCCGCGAGGAATACGTGACCGAGAAAGAGAGGCCACCCCCTTCCTGGCAGATCTGGAGCACATCCGGCCATCCGCCCTTTGTCGGATAGATACTGATTTTCGCCATACGCATGGCGGCATTCGGATTGGCATTCGCCTTCCAGTGATACTCCAACTCACCGTCTTTCGTTTCCACGTGGTCCATCTTCAACCAGGACGCATTCTTTTCGATGCTGTACTGGCTGGTGCTGGTTCCGGCCACCCGGAAGGAAAAGTCCGAAGCCGCCGACGGGATAAAGACGAGGGAGTCAGACGTGAGAATTGGGACTGGCGGCTGGAAAAACCTCAGCGTATCCACCTGCGTATCATTAAAGTTGAAAAGCACCAGGGAAGCATACCTGGTTTCGCGAAGTTTATTGGCCGTATAGCCGACGGTCGCTGTCGTCCGGGTCGGACTGTCCGAATGGGTCTGCGGGATCATGAAAACAAATCTTTCGCCGCTTTCTTCAGGATTCAACGGCACCAGTTGGGTATAGCGGAATCCGTAAGGATTATGCTCCAGCTCAAGGACCAATTGACCACCATCCGTATCCAGCTCCCTGGATTCCGGCGACAGGACGCGGACAAAATACGCCGGGTGATCCTGATGGAACACCAGCGTATCGGTCTGCCGGGCACTCTTGATCTGGACCCGTCCTTCGCGGGCATACAGACCGTCATTCGCTTTTATGTCAAACAAGAGAACATCCGTCGTCAGTCCCTTGGTATCGACCTGCCTGATCCAAGAATCCTCGAAATACAGACGATAATCAATATTGTGGTCAATCCGGACTTCCACCTGCCCGCCTTCCCCAGGAACTTCGAAATACTTGTTGGAAACGACGATGGCATCCTTCTGCCGCTGCCGGACAACAACCTTCTCCGTGATGCCCAGTGATTCGTTGTGGAACAGGATGACGCCGGAACGGTCCGCGTACGTATCGTTCTCTTCGATTGTGAAGTTGAAATTCTTCGTCGTCATGCCCTTCGTCCCGACAACCTTGATCCACGAACAGGTGTCCGGCACCTCAACGCTGATACCGAAGTTGCTCTGCACGTCGATCGACAGGTCACCGCCTTCCACGCCGAACTCATACACGCCTTCGCCGATGATGATC
>JAFRRF010000050.1 GCA_017428245.1 Bacteroidales bacterium | reverse complement strand
GTGCGCCTTCTCGATCTCGTCGAGCAGAATCACCGAATAGGGTTTACGCCGGACGGCCTCCGTAAGCTGGCCGCCTTCGTCGTAACCGACGTATCCCGGAGGCGCGCCGACCAGCCGGCTGACGGTGTGCCTCTCCTGGTATTCGCTCATATCGATACGCGTCATCATATTCTCGTCGTTGAACAGATACTCGGCCAGCGCCTTGGCCAGTTCGGTCTTGCCGACGCCCGTCGTGCCCAGGAACATGAAGCTGCCGATCGGCCGCTTCTCGTTCTGCAGGCCCGCCCGGCTGCGCCGTACGGCGTTCGACACGGCCTCGATGGCTTCGTCCTGGCCGATGACCCGTTTGTGGAGCACCTCTTCGATGTGCAGGAGCTTCTCGCGTTCGCTCTGGAGCATCTTGTTGACCGGGATGCCGGTCCACTTGGCCACGACCTCCGCGATGTCCGCATCGGTCACCGCCTCATTCATGATCGGATTGGGATTCTCGGCTTTCTTCTTCTCGAGTTCTTCGATCTGCTTCTGCGCATCGGCCATCTTACCGTAGCGGAGCTCGGCCACCCGGCCGTAATCGCCGCGGCGCTCGGCCGCGTCGGCCTCGATCCGGTAATCCTCGATGGCCTGGCGGTTTTCCTGCAGGGCCTTCAGGAGACCTTTCTCATTGTCCCACTGTTCACCCAGTTTCCGGCGTTCGATGCGCGTATTGGCGAGTTCCTCTTCGATGGTCTTGAGTTTCGGAGACTCCCCTTCCCGCTTGATTGCCTCGCGTTCGATCTGCAACTGCTTGATCTTGCGGTCGAGTTCGTCGATGCATTCCGGCACGGAGTTCAGTTCCAGCCGCAGTTTCGAGGCAGCTTCGTCTACCAGGTCGATGGCCTTGTCAGGCAGGAACCGGTTGGTGATATAGCGGTGCGACAGCTCGACGGCCGCGATGATGGCGTCGTCTTCGATCCGCACCTTGTGGTGATTCTCGTATTTCTCTTTCAGGCCACGCAGGATGGAGATGGACTCGGCCACGGAGGGCTCGTCGACCATCACCATCTGGAACCGGCGTTCCAGCGCCTTGTCGGTCTCGAAATACTTCTGGTACTCGTCGAGCGTCGTGGAGCCGATGGCACGCAGTTCGCCGCGCGCCAGCGCCGGCTTCAGGATATTGGCCGCATCCATGGCGCCGCTCGTCCGGCCGGCGCCCACCAGAGTGTGGATCTCGTCGATGAAGAGGATGATCTGTCCGTCGCTTTCCGTGACCGCCTTGACCACGCCCTTCAGACGCTCTTCAAATTCGCCCTGGTACTTCGCACCGGCGATCAGCGCACCCATATCCAGGGAATAGATTTCCTTGCTCTTCAGGTTCTCGGGAACGTCGCCGCCCACGATCCGCTGCGCGATCCCTTCGGAGATGGCCGTCTTGCCGACGCCCGGTTCACCGACCAGGATCGGATTGTTCTTGGTCCGGCGCGAAAGGATCTGCAGGACCCTGCGGATCTCGTCGTCCCGGCCGATGACCGGGTCGAGTTTGCCGCTTCGCGCCCGTTCGTTCAAATTGATGGCATACTTGCCAAGCAATTCCAGATTTTCCTTGTTCATATATCAAACCTCCTTTTTTTTCAATTCTTCATCCCGATTCTTTTCAAAAACACGACCAATCCCCCAAAAAGTGACAATTTGTCAGTATTGGAATTCTCGAAACGTTTGATTAAATTTGTGAGATGAATGATAATCACTACAAACCGTATAAAGCATGAAAAAACTCCTCATTCTTTTTGCCGTTATGCTCATCAGCATCTCGGCCTTTGCACAAAACAATGACGGGGGCTTCAAATTCACCGTCGTGAAAGAGAATCCCGTGACCTCCGTCAAAAACCAGGCAAGCACCGGTACCTGCTGGTGCTTCTCCTCGCTCTCCTTCATCGAGTCCGAGGCCATCCGCATCAACAAGCTCAAGGAAGCCGACTATCCCGACCTTTCCGAGATGTTCGTCGTCTCCCACGCCTATGCCGACAAGGCCAAGAAGTACATCCGCGTGGACGGCGCCCTGAACTTCGCCCAGGGAAGTTCCTTCGGCGACCTGATCTACGTGCTCCGCGACTACGGCATCGTGCCCAACGAAGTGATGCCCGGCCTGAACTACGGCACCGACCGCCATATGCACGGCGAACTCATCGCAGGCCTCAAGGGTTATATGGACGGCATCCTGAAGAACCCCAACCGCAAGCTCTCCACGGCCTGGTATCCGGGCCTACAGGGCATTCTGGCCGCCTACCTCGGCCCCATTCCCGAGACCTTCAACTACAAGGGCAAGGAATACACCCCGAAGAGTTATTTCGAATCGCTCAACGTCAACCTCGACGACTACCTCGACTTCACCTCCTGGACGCACCTCTCCTACTATGAGAAACACCCCGTGGAAGTAGCCGACAACTGGCGCTGGGAGCAGGCCTACAACATTCCGCTCGAAGATATGATGACCATCATCGACTATGCCGTCGAGAACGGCTATACCGTGGCCTGGGCTTCCGACGTGAGCGAGCAGGGCTTCACCCGCAACGGCATCGCGCTCGTCCCCGATATGGACGCCATCAAGAAGCAGGCTGAAGAAGCCGGTTCCGACCAGGCCCACTGGCTAGGCATCACCGCTCCCGGCGCCCGCCCGAACTTCGACAAACCGGTTCCGGAACTGGCCATCACCCCTGAACTCCGCCAGCAGGGCTACGAAGAGAAAAACACCACCGACGACCACGGCATGCAGATCTACGGCATCGCCAAGGACCAGAACGGCAACAAGTTCTATATGGTGAAGAACTCCTGGGGCGAGACCGGCAAATACAAAGGCTTCTGGTACGTCTCTGAAGCTTACGTCCGCTACAAGACCATGGACTTCATGGTCCACAAGGACGCCATCCCCAAGGATATCAAGAAGAAACTCGGCATCAAATAAATGAAACGCATCCTTATCCTCACGCTGGCCGCGGTCCTGTGCACCGCCGCCTTCGCACAGACGCAGACCATCTACAAGTTTACGCCTGTCAAGGACATCCCCGCCACCCCGGTCAAGGACCAGGCCCGCACGGGCACCTGCTGGTGCTTCGCCACGGTCTCCTTCCTTGAAGCGGAACTCCTCCGCCAGGGCAAGGGCGAATACGACCTCTCCGAAATGTTCGTGGTGCGCAACAATTACAACGACCGCATCTTCGACAACTACCTCCGCCGCGGAAACGGCAACATCAACCCGGGTTCCATCGCCCATATGGCCACCCAGGCCATCGAAAAATACGGCATCGTGCCCGAGAGCGCCTATCACGGCATCAATTACGACTCTCCGGGCCACAACCACGGTGAACTCTCCGCCTACCTGAAAGGTATTGCCGACGTGTCGGTCGAACGGAAGAACCTCAGCCCCGAATACCAGAAGCTCATCAAGAGCCTCTTCGACATTTATCTGGGCGAAGTTCCCGAGACCTTCGAGTACAACGGCAAGACCTATACCCCGCAGAGTTTCGCCAAGATGCTCGGCTTCGACGATATGAGCGATTACATCGAACTGACGAGCTTCAGCCACCATCCGTTCTACCAGCAGGTGCCCCTCGAGATCCCCGACAACTGGGACCACGCCCTCCTGTGGAACGTTCCCCTCGAAGACATGATGCGCATCATCGACAACGCCCTCGAGAACGGCTACACCGTGGCCTGGGACGGCGACCTGACCGCCGGTGAGTTCAATCACAACCGCGGCATCGCCATCTGCCCCGAGCCGAAGGACTTCCAGGAAGCCGTCAAACTCGAGAAGGTCTATCCCGACCGCGTCGTGACGCAGGAAATCCGTCAGAAGGACTTCGAGACCTTCCGGACCGTCGACGACCACCTGATGCACCTTACCGGCCTCTACAAGGACCAGAACGGCAACAAGTTCTACAAGACCAAGAACTCCTGGGGCGAAGGCCGCAATCCCGAGATGAAGGGCTACCTCTATATGTCGAAAGCTTACATCGAGATGCGCACCATCAGCTTCATGGTCCACAAAGACGCCATTCCCAAGGATATCCGCAAGAAGCTGGGTCTTTGATGCAAGTGCGTAAACACATTCCGAACACCCTCACCCTGTGCAACCTGCTCGCAGGTTGCGCAGGGGTTGTTTTTGCGGTCCGCGGCAACTTTTCCGCAGTCCTGGTCTGCCTGATGCTGTCGGAGCTGTTCGACTTTTCCGACGGCTTTTCCGCCCGCAGGCTCAAGGCGTATTCCGACATCGGCAAGGAGCTGGACTCGCTGGCCGACCTGGTAAGTTTCGGCCTCTGCCCGTCCGTGTGCCTCTTCTCCTGGTACAGCATCGCGCAGCCCGGCATCCCGCTGCTGCGCTGGTTCCCGTTCCTGCTGACCGCCGCCTCCGCGCTGCGCCTGGCCAAATTCAATATAGACACACGGCAGAGCACGAGCTTCCTGGGCCTGGCTACCTCCGGCTGCGCCCTGCTGCTCATCCCGCTGGCCGTCTATTCCTTCTATACCGACGGTTTCCTGCATATCCTGATGGGAACGGTGTGGTTCATCCCCGTCCTGACCGCCGTCTTTTCATTCCTTCTGGTCTGCGAGACGCCGATGTTCTCGCTCAAGAAAATGACCGGCCAGCTCAAGGCCTTCATCGCGGGCAGCATCATTCTGGTGGCTGCCTGCCTCATCCGGGAGCGCAGAGGACCGTGGTACGTGACCGTCAGCCTCTGCATCTTCCTGATCCTGGTCTATTATCTGGTGCTGAATATCGCGAATCTCAAACGCCGATAAGCGCTTCCGTCGCCGTCCAGATGCGGGCGTCCAGTTCCGGATCCCGGAACCGTTCGGGAATCTCCCGACTCCCCTTTCCGACATAATACCGATTGCCCTCCGCCGCTGCGAGGGCGCGCAAGGCCGGCTGCACGCCGGCCTTCGGCTTCCGGCAGAACGGCTTGAAAAGCAAGTCGGCCAGCGGGTCGTACCAATGGCCGAGATCGATCATATCGGACGCGACGATGCCCGGATCGGCCAGATTGATTCGCAGCGAAGGATTGCGCCGGGCCAGTTCCATCGAGAATGAGATCATCGCCCGTTTGGCCAGAGCATAGGTCTTCAGCTGGCGGAACTCCCGTTTCGTCGGCTGCAGCTTCGCTTCGTCGAGTCTGGCATAGCGGCAAGTGAGCGAAATCATATTGACGATACGGGCGTCCGGCGGCAGTTTCGGCAGCAGGAGCTGCGTGAGGAGCCGAGGGGCGAAGTAATTGACCGAGAATGTATTCTCGAACCCATCTAAAGTCTTGAAGTAGGCTTTGGAGATTACGCCGGCATTGTTGAACAGCGCCTCGACCGGTTCGTTGCCGAGGCTGTCGACAAACAGACGGACGGAGGCCATGGATGCCAAATCGAGCTGGCGGATAATGATGTCGGCCTGCGGGACGCGCTGGAGAATGCCGTTCCGCACAGCCTGAGCCTTGTCGAGGTTGCGACAGGCCATCAGGACGGCGTGGCCCTGTGCGGCCAGCGCTTCCACGGCCGCAGCGCCCATACTGCCCGTGGCGCCCGTTACGATGACCCGGCCGTTCATTGCCACCGTTTTTCCGCCTGTTCCACCTCACGCCGCAGTTTCGCGGGCAGTTCGGCCATGCAGTGGTTGCATTTCATCTCCAGCGTATACATACGGCCGATACAATAATTCGAATGGCGGCATTCGCTCCGGTCGACTTCACCGCGATGGAGCTTGTTCACGAAATCGGTATCGCGGACCAGCGCGCGGGCCATCTGCAGGCCCTGGAAACCGGCCGCCAGGACTTCTTCCATCTTCTGCCGCGACACCATACCGCCCACATAGATCAGCGGCAATTTCACCGCCGCGCGGAATTTCAGCGCGTCCTCCAGAAAATAAGCTTCCTTGTACGGAACCGTCGGAATCATCACGCGGCCGAATACGCGGACCAGCGCCTTCAGCCACCAGAATTTCCGCAGGTCCATATAATGCGCGAGCGTGCGGAGGGGCATCGCCCCGCGCATCACTTCCATCGGCGCCTTGCTCACGAAGCCGGCCGAAAGCACGATGGCGTGGACGCCCAATCGTTCCAGTTCGCGCGCCACTTCGAGGCACTCGGCCTCCTGCATGCCGCGGCGGAAACCGTCGTGCATATTCATCTTTACCACCACACCCAGGTCGTCGCCGGCGGCTTCCAGCACCCGCGTGATCACGCGGCGCATCAGCCGCATCCGGTTGTCGAGCGAGCCGCCGTATTCATCGCGGCGATGATTGGTATAGGGCGACAGGAACTGGCTGATGAGATAGCCGTGCCCCGCGTGGATTTCGACGCAGTCGAAACCAGCTTCCCGCGCCAGGTTCACGGCGCGGCCGAAATCTTCCACCAGTTCGTCGATTTCCGTCACCTTCAGCCCGCGCACGAAAGTCGGCGAATAAAGATTGAATCCGCTGGAAGCCCCCACCGGCATGCAGCCGCAGGTGGCGCGGTGTGTCATATTGCCGCAATGGCCGAGCTGGATGGAGCACTTGGCGCCGGCTTCGTGCACCGCATCGGTAATCCGCTTGAGCCCCGGCACGATTTCCGGACGCATCCAGAGCTGGCCGTCGAACGAGAGGCCGCTGCGGTTCACTGAGGCGTAGGCCAGCGTGGTCATCCCCACCCCGCCCCGCGCCACGGCCACGTGGTAGTCGTACAGGTCCTGAGACGGGCTGTTGCCATACGCCATATTCTCAAAAGCAGCCGAGCGGATCACCCGGTTGCGCAACGTCACCGGGCCGATGGTCACCGGCGTAAAAATAGGAGAATCGATAAACTGCTGAGCCATATCAGTAGATGAAAGGCAGGATCCGTTTGACTTTCTGCGTATCCAGTTCACCGGGGAATTCCTGACTGTAAAGATCGTAGATACGCGCCGCACGCGGAGCGAGATTGGCAAAGGTCCAGAGCGCGAATACCGCCCCGGCCCACGACCAGGTGAGGATGGCAAATCCCACCCACTCCATAAACTCGCCGAAATAATTGGCGCTGGTAACGTAGCGGAACATGCCGCCTTTGGGCAGATAATGCGCCGTATCGCCAGGCTTTCGCAGATTGCGGATGATGCTGTCGGACTGGATGTTGACATACATTCCGGCAATAAACAGCGCTGTTCCGGCCAGGAACGGGAGACTGGTCAGCCAGCCTTGCGGATAATAGTCGTCCGGCGAGATGAAGAAGATCCAGCCGCCCTGCATCAGAGCGTTCAACGTATTGAACAGCGCGCCCATCAGCACGATGGTCCAGGGCATCCGGTTATGTCCGCGCAATTGCCTCGGGAAGATGAACGAGCGGTGGAAATAGTGCAACTCGAACAGCAGCAGGAACACCAGGCGGATAACGTCGCCCCGACGGTCCGAAAGCATCCAGAGCACCAGCATCACGATGAACACCGGCACCTCCATCAGGAACCAGCCCCAATGATTGTCGAGCGAAGGGCCCCAGTTGGATTTGTAGAACTTGCCGTAACCCGCATCGACAAAATACAGCGACACGAAAACCACCACGGCCACCAGGGCCATGACGATGAGGAAAATATTGAATGCGTGAGCGGAAATCATCAGACCTGTTTACTTATTGAGCATATTCCATCCGGACATTGTCGACCCAGAGCGTATTGCCGAGGGCACCCACGAAAGCGCCGCAACTGCCTGCCGTGATCTGCAGGACGGCGTGCGTGACCGGCGAACCGGCCTCGGCCCAGCCCTCCTCCAGAATCGGTTTCCGTTGCCCGCGGCTGTTGAGGGCATAGAGCGCCTGCTTTCCTTGCAGAAGTCCCATATAGGGCTGATACCCAGCCTGCTTTGACGCATCGCCATAGACCACGGGGACACGGAATCCAGTCACCCATCCAGACGTACTTTTAGCGATCCGGCGCACGGCCGTGCCGACGCGTTTGGCGTGGACGTTCCCTTCGTCGTCTTCCCAACGATACTGCAGGAGCAACAGGATCTGACAGGGATCTTCGCCCGGGAATTCCTGTTGCCGGAAGGTCGTTCCCCGGGTCAGCATTCCCGTGGGGGGCATCTCAGCCTTGCAGTCAATCACCAGCGCGGACGGCCGCTTCGTAAAGGGGATGCCCCAGTCCATATACGAATAGGGATTCTTGACGCTGGGAATCGGTTCCAGCATCTTGCCCCAATAGAGCGCACCCGTGGCCAGCACGTTGATCTCGACCAGGCCCGCCACCTTGCAGGAGGCGAAACGCGTGGTAAGCCGCGCACAGGTCCCTGTCGGGCCCTTGTCGGGCTCCATCGTCACGCTCGTCTTGGTCACGCCCGACACGCGGGCATAGGCGTTGGACGAGGCCCAAATGGTTTTCGCATAATCATAGGGCGCATTCTTCTCGATCGTGGCGTCCGGTCCCACTACATACAGCGTCTTGACCTCGCCGCCGACAATCGACGATTCGCGGATGTGACGGACCGTCCAGTGTTCAAAATCACCGAACGGCACCGGTTCGACCCGCTGTGCGCGGGCTGGGAACAGACTACAGAGCAGCAGTGCGACCACTATTTGAGTTTTTTCCATAAGGCAGCGACCACGGGCCCCGGAAGCAGGGCGATCAGGAAGGGAAGATAACAATTCATAAAGCCCGGGCTGATGACGCGGCGGCGATGGAACATCGCCCGCAGCGCACGGGCCACCAGCCAGCGCGGCGTGCGGATCAGGCCGACGCGGACGCCGAGCTTGAGCCACTTTTCGCTCAGGCGGTACAACGGCGTGGCGACAGCGGCCGGACAGACGGTCGTCACACCCACGCCGTAGGGCTTCAATTCGTAGGAAAGCGAGCGCCCGAAACTCCGGAGATAGGCTTTCGTCGCCGAATAGATGGTAATGCCCGGAACGGGAAGCCGGGCCGCCATGGACGACATGATGAGAAGATACCCGCTCCTCCGCTTTTTCATCGCTTCGCCGAACAGCAGACAGGTGCGCGTGACCGTCGTCATATGCAGGTTCATCATAGCCTGCACACGGTCCAGGTCGTCGCCGTCGAGTTCCTTGAAAAAGAACATCCCGGCATTGTTGACCACCACGTCTGGCAGAATGCCGGCTTCTTCCGTACACCAGGCGAAGAGCCGGTCGGCCGCGTCGGGCTCGGCCAGGTCCTGGAAATGCGGCGTCACGGCCACGGAATACTGCTCACGCAGCTGCGCCGACGCGGCCTTGAGCTCCACGTCCCGGTTGCTCACCAGCAACAAGTCGTAGCCCCGCCCGGCCAGTTGCCTCGCGTACTCCAGCCCCATCCCGGAGCTCCCGCCCGTGATCAACGCAATCATACCGTCTGACGATCCTTTTGCATTCCAAAACAAAGGTAATGCTTTTTCTTTTTATCTTTGTAAACCAATCTTCATACAGGCACACTTATGGACAAGCCACGGGAAATCTGGATTGACTGGCTGCGTGTAACGGCCTGCTTCCTTGTGATGATGACACACAGCAGCGAACCGTTCTACCTTGGCGGAGAAGGTTCCCTCATCCTCACCCGGACTGATGCGCTCTGGGTGTCAGTGCTCAATGTGCTGCCCCGCGCCTGCGTTGCACTGTTCGTCTTTGCTTCGAGCTATCTGCAGTTTCCCCTGCACTATTCTACCGGAGAGTTCTTCCGCCGGCGGGCAGGCCGCATCCTGATCCCTTTCCTCTTCTGGACGGTGGTCTATGCGCTTGTATGGGGCGAGCCCGTTCAGAATTTTAAGGATCTTTTACTGAATTTCAACTATGCGGCAGGACACCTTTGGTTCGTATATATGCTGCTTGGAGTCTATCTGCTGATGCCGATGCTCTCACCATGGGCGGAAAAGGTCGGGAAGCGGGAATTGCAGTTTTATCTGGGCCTTTGTCTCTTTACGACGCTGATTCCGCTCATCCGGCAGTGGGCAGGCGGTCCTGCGCCCGTCATCTACGGTCCTTCGGGAATCCCGAATGCCGCCAAATATCCGCTCTGGGGCGAAGCGAGCTGGAATGCCTACGGTGTATTCTATTATTTGAGCGGTTTCATCGGTTATCTGCTGCTGGGCCTGTACTTCCGCCGCTTCGTCGGAGAACTTTCCTGGCGCAGGACGCTGGCCATAGCCCTGCCCGTTTTCCTGGCGGGATTCGCACTTTGCGCGGCCGGTTTTCTCCGCCGCGTCAATGCCGATGCGGGCGGTGTCTTTCCCGTGGAAGGCCCCGTCGGACTTGCCGCCCTCTGGGAAGGCCCCTGGCTCAACGACACGCTGGGCGTGGCGCTGATGTCTGTCGGATGGATACTTGTCTTCCGGAAGATCCGCACGGGCGGACGCTTCTTTGAAAGAATCGTTCTCCCCGTCTCGAAGGCCAGCTACGGAATGTATCTTTGCCATATGCTCCTGCTGGGAAGCATTTCCGCCTGGCTGCGTACAGCGCTCGGTATCGGAGCGGAAGGCGTACTGGGTGCCTGGACCACGCCCGTGCAGATTCTGTCGACCGCACTTCTCTCTTTCATCGCCACGGCCCTGTGCTGTGTCTTCGTCCAGAAGATTCCCAAAGTCGGGAGATGGATTATCGGATAAATCAAAAAACACATACAATGGAAGAACCTGTCTTGAACGCCCACAACAAGGAGGAATATCCTCCGATGCACACGGCAGAACACATTCTCAACGGAACGATGGCAAAACTCTTCGGTTGCCCACGCTCACGCAATGCCCATATCGAACGAAAGAAATCGAAATGCGACTACTATCTTCCCGCCTGCCCTACGGACGAACAGGTCGCACAAATCGAGCAGACCGTCAACGAAGTCATCGGCAGGCATCTGGACGTAACCATCTCTTTTATGTCGCACGAGGAAGCTGCCGCAATCGTCGATCTGAGCAAATTGCCGGATGATGCGTCCGAAACGTTGCGCATCGTCCGCGTAGGCGACTTTGACGCCTGCGCCTGTATCGGCTCCCACGTACGGAACACAGCCGAAATCGGGACGTTCAAGATTTTGAGCCACGACTACGAAAACGGCCGCTGGCGCGTACGCTGGAAAGTGACGGAATAAAGTCTGCTCATTCTTTCTTCAACGTGACGGCAGGGTTGGTTCGGGCGGATTTGAGGGTTTGCCAGAGGACGGAGAGGAAGGCGATGGCGACGGCGATGATGACGGCGAGGATGAAGATCCAGGCGTAGTTCTTGAGGCGGACGGTGAATTGCTGAAGGTATTGGCCGGCGGCCCAGACGGCGAGGGGGATGCCGATGGCGCAGGCGACGGCCACCATGATCATATAGTCGCGCACGCCGCGGCGGAGTTCCGTCTCCACGGTACCGCCGAAGACTTTCCGGACGGCAATGGTAGAGGCCCGTTCACCGGCGTAATAGGTACTCATCGCCACGAGGCCGAGGAGCGAGATGATGACCGCCAGGATCATAAAGACCTCCAGCAGGCGCATGTTGTTGCGGACCGGCCGCAAGCCTTCGCGGAGGCTGTCTTCCACGAACGTCATATCCGAATAATAGACTTGCGTCGTCTGCTTCCAGTTGTCCAGCGTCTCCTGGATAGCGAGCCGGGCTTCCGCCGGATCGCCGGAGATTTCCATCAGGTATCCCTGCAGTTCTTCCGCGGGCCTGACCGCCACGATCACGGGATCGACGGCGCCCATATTGTCGGCTTCCACGGGGAAATCCGCGATGATGCCGGCCACGTGGTCGCAGTCGCCGCCCGTACGCTGGGAGAGCATATCGATGGACAAGTCATCGTCCGTCAGTCCGGTCGCGGCGAAGGCTGTCTCGCCGAACCAGACGCCGCCGGTCAGCGGCGTATGATAGTCTTTCTGCACTTCGAATCCCAGCATCCGGAAAGCCGCGGAATCGACCCGATAATAGCGATACAGGATGTCGCGGCCGTCCCGGGCTGTGGAATACTGCCCCTGCGAACTGCTGAGCGGAACTGCGTTGGCGCGTCCCATTTGCCGGACGCACGGCAGGGCGGCCAGCGACGACTCGAGGGCATCCGTCCCGGACTGCGCCAAAGCCCGCACCAGAACCATGTTCTGGATATTCGCGTGCAGCGGGCGGTGGAGCGAGGTGCGGTACTGCGCCTCCATAATCAGCGCCATCGCGATCAGGAACACGGCCAGGGCATTCTGCAGCACGATGAATATCTTGCTGAAGGTCATTTTGGTGGAGCGGCGGAAAGTGCCGCGCACGATGTCGACGGGCTTGTAGTGCCCGGCCAGCAGGGCCGGGAGCAGGCCGGCGAGGGGACCTACCACCCCGATCAGCAGTGCATAGACCAGCAGATAGCCCGGGGTCAGATGCACGCGGATGGGAACGTCGGGATTGTTCAGCAGGCTGTTGATGGCCGGCGCAAAGGCATAGGCCAGCAGCAGGCCGAGGGCAAAGCACACGGCGGTAAACAGAATGGATTCGGCGATGTATTTCCCGATGACGGCACGCTTCTCCGCGCCGAGCAAGCGCCGCATCGCCATCTCCCGGGCCCGCTTGCCCGTGAGGGCGAAGGAAAGATTGATGTAATTGAAGATGGCCGAAAAGAGCAGCAGCAGGCCGACGATGGCCAGCAGCCGCAGGGTATCCGTATCGCCGTGGCAGAAGGGTGTGAATTCGAACTTCTTGAAAAACATTTCGTCGAGCCGCGTCATGTCGAGTTTCTCGAAGAAACCACTCCCGTAGATGTCACTATAAATTTTCCGGCAGACCTGCTCCACCTTGTCGTAAATGACAGCCGGATCGGTACCCGGCGCAAACTTCACGAACACGTAGGAGGAGCCGAAATGATCGTAAGGGGCGGAGAGCGCATTGCCGTTGATCCTGGGATCCTTCTCGCTGCCCCAGATATCCGCGTTCTTGAACAGCGTACCCTGGAAATCCTGCAGGATGCCCGCCACCGTGTGCTCCGTCTCATTGACGAGGATCATCTGCCCGACTTTCAGATCGTGCGCCCGGGCGAAGCTCTCGGAAACCACGACATTCGAAATGTCGTCAAACGCGTCCGGGCCGCCTTCCAGAAAGCGGTAGTACGGGAACATCTTGAAGAAATCGCTCCCTACTGCCGCCGCCGCATCGCAATCAAACTTCTCCTCCCCGATCTGCGTCCGCAGCAGCATATTGTTGGCATACCGCACCGCCAGCTGCGCCTCCGGCACCTGCTGCATCACGGCATCGGTGAACCCGTAGGTCAATCCCGGGAAATCGGGCATTCCGAAGTTGTAGATATGCTCCCGCTCCGGATGCTCCCTCGTCACGGACCACTGCTGCCACGCATACGATCCGATCAGGATCACAAACGCCAGGCTCACGGCCAGTCCCACCGCCTCAATGGCGGTATAGAGCTTGTTGCAGCTCAAAAACTTCAGGTAACTGTTCATTTTATTATCTTTTTTAACTTTGCAGAGATGAATTCATTTTGGCACTATGATTCCCCATTGGGGAGAATGTGGATGGCGGGCGACGGAAAGGCGCTCACCGGGCTTTGGTTCGAAAGGCAGCGGTTCGCCCCTGCCCCGGCCTCTGCCGGAGATGCGCCTGTGCGCTGGCTTCCGGTGTTTGACGAGACCTGTCGCTGGCTCGAATGCTATTTCGGGGGATATATGCCCGATTTTACGCCGCCACTGGCCCCGCGGGGGACACCTTTCCGGCTGGCGGTCTGGGAGATTCTTCAGGAGATCCCTTACGGAGCCACGATGACATACGGCGAGATTGCCGCCCGGCTGGCCGCCGACCGAGGCCGCGACCGGATGTCCGCCCAGGCGGTCGGCGGCGCCGTGGGCCACAACCCGATCGCGATCATCGTGCCCTGCCATCGCGTCATCGGCGCCGACGGCAGCCTGACCGGCTACGCCGCCGGCCTCGACCGCAAGGAATGGTTGCTCCACTGGGAATCCGAAAATCATTTTTCCTAATCCGTATCGTAATGCCCGACCTGCTCGGGCATCTTTTACTCTTTCTTCAGTTCAGTCGCCGGATTCGTCCGCGCAGCCTTCATCGTCTGCCAAAGGACAGTGCCGAAGGCGATGGCCAGGGCGACGAGTGCCGCGACGGCGAATACCCAGCCGTAGTTTTCGATCCGGTAGGCGAAACGCTCCAGATAGACGCGGGCGGCCCAGACCGCCAACGGAATGCCGATCAGGCAGGCGATGCCCGTC
>JAFRRF010000004.1 GCA_017428245.1 Bacteroidales bacterium | reverse complement strand
GCCGGTAAGATGGGCTTCCGCGGTTCCAAGAAGAACACGCCGTATGCCGCCCAGGTCGCTGCCCAGGATTGCGCGAAGGTCGCCTACGACCTTGGTCTGCGCAAAATCAAAGCGTATGTCAAGGGCCCGGGTGCCGGTCGTGAGTCCGCCATCCGTACACTGCACGGAGCCGGCATCGAGGTCACCGAGATCATCGACGTCACGCCGCTTCCGCACAATGGTTGCCGCCCGAAGGGCCGCCGTAGAGTCTAACTTTTAAAGCATTGAGATTATGGCAAGATACACTGGTCCGAAAACCAAGATAGCCCGTAAGTTCGGTGAACCGATCTACGGCCCTGACAAATATTTCGAGAAGAAGAACTATCCTCCGGGACAGCACGGCCTGGCCAAGAAGCGCAAGAAGACTTCCGAGTACGGTGTGCAGCTCGCCGAGAAGCAGAAGGTGAAATACACCTACGGCGTGCTGGAACGTCAGTTCCGCAAGACCTACGAGAAGGCCAACCGCATGAAGGGCCGCACGGGTGAGAACCTGCTGATGCTGCTCGAGTCCCGTCTGGACAACCTGGTCTACCGTATGGGCATCGCGCCTTCCCGCGCCGCCGCCCGCCAGCTGGTCACCCACTGCCACATCGTCGTCGATGGCGCGGTCTGCAACATTCCGTCGACCCTCGTCAAGACCGGCAGCATCGTGGGTGTCCGCGAGCGTTCCAAGAGCCTGGAAGTGATCCAGGACAGCCTCAACGCCTCTGCAGGCAAGTACCCCTGGCTCGAGTGGGATGCAGCCAAATGCGCCGGCAAGTTCGCCAGTCTGCCTGAGCGGAGTGAGATTCCTGAAACCATCAACGAACAGTTGATCGTCGAGTTGTACTCCAAGTAAAAAATCCACAGAAATGGCCATTTTAGCATTCCAGAAACCGGACAAGGTGATCATGCTCGACGCAACCGACACCTTTGGTCGTTTCGAATTCCGGCCGCTTGAGCCGGGATACGGAATCACCATCGGCAACGCGCTGCGCCGCATTCTGCTCTCGTCGCTGGAGGGCTTCGCCATCACTTCGATCCGCATCGACGGTGTCGCCCACGAGTTCGACACCATCCCCGGCGTCATCGAAAGCGTCATCGACATCGTGCTCAACCTGAAGCAGGTCCGCTTCAAGCGCATGATCGAGGAAGAAGAAAGTGAGTCGGCGACCATCACGGTGAGCGGCAAGACGGAATTCACCGCTGAAGACATCTCCAAGAACCTCTCCTCCTTCAAGGTCCTCAATCCGGATCTTCACATCTGCTCGATGGAGCCGAACGTGAAGCTGGTCATGGATCTGCGGATCGGCAAGGGACGCGGTTACGTCCCTGCCGACGAAAACAAGGTGGAACTCGCGCCCGTCGACACCATCGCCATCGACTCGATCTTCACGCCGATCAAGAACGTGAAGTACACGGTCGAACCCTGGCGTGTCGAACAGAAGACCGACTACGAGAAGCTGAACCTCGAGATCACCACGGACGGTTCCATCCATCCGAAGGAAGCGCTCAAGGAAGCAGCCAAGATCCTGATCTATCACTTCATGCTCTTCTCCGACGAGAAGATCACGCCGGAGACGCCGGTGGAAGTCGACAGCAAGGAACTCGATGAAGAGGCCCTGCGCATGCGTCATCTGCTGCTGACCAAGCTTTCCGATATGGAACTCTCCGTCCGGGCACTCAACTGCCTGAAAGCGGCCGATATCGATACGTTCGCAGACCTCGTGTGCCACCAGCGCGGCGAACTGATGAAATTCCGCAACTTCGGCAAGAAGTCGATGAATGAAATCGAAACGCTGATCGAAAAGGTGAAGCTGGGCTTCGGCATGGACATCACCAAATACGGTATTGAACCCAAGCCGAAGAAGATCAAAGAAGACGAGGCCGCCGGCGAAACCGAAAACCAAACAGAAACCGAAACACAAATAGAAGATTATGAGGCACAACAGGGCAATTAATCATTTGGGACGTCAGAGCGGTCATCGCAAGGCGATGCTGGCCAATATGGCCTCTTCGCTGATTCTGAGCAAGCAGATCGAGACCACCGTGGCCAAGGCCAAGGCGCTGCGGATGTATGTTGAACCGCTCATCACCAAATCGAAAGAAGATACTACACATTCACGTCGTGTCGTTTTCAGCTACCTCAAGCAGAAAGAGGCCGTCAGCGAGCTCTTCCGCGTGGTCGCTCCGAAGATCGCGGACCGTCCGGGTGGATATACCCGCATCGTCCGTACGGGCTTCCGTGTGGGTGACGCCGCCGATATGGCTATCATCCAGCTGGTAGACTTCACCGACGCTGTCGCGGCTCCCGAGAAGGAAGTCAAGAAGACGTCGACCCGTCGCAGCGGCAAGAAATCCGGTACGCCCGAGGACGGCAAGTCCCGCAAGGCGAACAGCCCGAAGTCTGCGAACGAGAACGTCACGAAAACCGCTCCCGCTCCGCGTAAAGTGGTTGCCCCCCGCAAATCCGGGAACAACTAAGACAAGCGGAAAGCAGATTCAAAAAAAACGGTGGTCAGATCGACCACCGTTTTTTTATTTCGAAGTGAGTGTCACCGCATCCGTGTGCCCGCGGTATTCCTTGGCATAGAGACATTCGATCTCGACCAGGCCGCTGTTGAACGTGCCTTCCTGCTGTACGTAGAAACGCTCCTGGACCGTGGTGTGTTCTTCGGGAAGCAGTTCCCAGTAGAAGTTCGTCTCGGAAGGTTTTACTTCGCGGTAGAAACCGTACCAGGAGAAGTACGAACGTTCGTCCTCCGGATAGAAGCAGGCCGGCCGCATCGCGCGCATCTGCACGAAACTGCGGTTTTCGGTATTGTGGATGGCATAGGTGGCGATGATTTCGTCGCCGACGTGGATCGCCTCGCCGTCGGAAAGAGGTGCGCCGGTATCGGCCCTTACGAAGGTCCGCGTGACGGTGATTTCATTGGCCGAGGCCTTCACGCGGTCGAGTTTCGTGGTGTAAGTGTAATACACGGCCCCCAGTTTCAGGTCTTTGGCCTTGCTGGAAATCAGGGCGTGGACCGCATCGGTCGTCGCCACGGTGTTCTCCCAGGCCTGATTGTGTTTCTGAAGCAGCAGCCACTGGGCGATGCCGTCGACCACTTTCTTCTCGCCCAGGGCGCCGAAGGTCTCGATCAGCTGGGCGTGGGCGTAGATTTCGTTGTTCATCATCCCGCGGAACGGCATCACGGCGTTGGGGAAGTAGCAGCCCACGGTCGGATTCTCCACCGCATAGTCCTTGAGGCTTTCGCGCAGGAGTTTGATCCGGCTTGCAAAACGTTTGTCGTCGTAGGCGGTCTTGCCGGCGCGCAGCATCATATTGCACAGCTGCGACTTCTCGAGGATCGAAATGTCCTGCCAGCCGTCACCGGTTCCGTCGATGAAACGCTTGTAAACGGCCTGGGCCGACTGGCTCATCGGAACGTCGAACCAGAGGCTGCGGATCGCGAAGTCACGGATCAGGCTGAATGGACGGAAGACCTTGTAACTGCCCTGGACGGTGATGCGCGTATCGACATAAGCGAGCGCCTTGCGGATGAAGTCCATTTCCCCGTTGTCGGGTGCCAGGGCGCCCACGCTGCGCAGCTGCCCCAGTTTCTCGAGGACATACAGGGTCAGCAAGGTGTTGGACTGCATCCCCTGGAACCACTGGATGCCGCCGTCGCCGGACTGGAAGGTCTTCAGCTTTGAAACGGCCTGCTGCCGGAAGGCCTCGTAGTCGGCCGGATCGTCTTGCAGGACCAGATTCCGCATCTGGTTGATGTAGAGCTGGTTCATCCAGGCGATGGCGTTGTCGCTGGCCGGTTTCTGCGCCTTGGGCAACGATTCCTTCACGGCGTCGAGCGTGGAGTATTCGGCATATTCGATCTTCGGATTGGCGGCTCCGAACTGTTTGCGGAGCTGCTTCTCATAGTACTTGTGGTCGTGCTTGCCTCCGAGGATGAAGGACGCCGCCTCGGTCAGGGTGATCTCTCCCGGCACCACCGAGATTTCGTGCTGCTCACCGTCCGTGGAAGTCGGCGTGACGAACCAGATCCTGGCCGTGAGTTTGTCCGTGCCGCCGGGTGCCGTGACCGTCCAGGACACCTCGTCCTGTGCACCGGCGAGAAGGGCCCGTTTCTGGCTCTCGAGTCCTTTCATCTTGAGTTTCTTCCCGTTCGCGTCGGAGAGTTCGATGTAGGCCGTTCCCTTGAGTTCCCGGCTGCTCATGTTCACCAGTTTGGCTTTGAGGACCAGGCGGTCGCCTTCCGTGACGAAGAGCGGTACGTTGGGAATGACCATCAGTTCTTTCTGCACTACGAATTCCGCAGCGGCATCGCCTGCGAACAGGCGTTTGTCGTGGGCCATCACCAGGATCTTGAAGGTGGACAGCAGGTCACCGGCCGTGTAGCGGATTTCCGTCCGTCCCGACGGGTCGGCCTGAAGCTGCGGATAGAAGGCGATCAGTTCGCTGAAGTTGGTGCGGCCTTCGAACTCGGGCGTCTCTTCCGCCTCCTTCTCGCCCGCATCCATATCCGCGGTTTCCGCCGCGCCGGCCCGCATCATCGCCGGGGACTCATCCTCCATCAACACCATTTCGTCCATCACGGCGCCCTTGGCCATCATCCGGTTCATGGCATACACCCGGTGCGGGTTGATCGAACTGGAGATGTCCGGCCGGGTGACGTAGGCGTATTCCTGTAGCGGATAGAACGAGAAGGAGTTGGGGCCGTAGCGGTCGGTGGTCACATCGTAGATCGATACCAGCAGTTCGCTGCCGGCCGGCGCACGGACCGTCATCGTTTCCCCGCTGCCGGGCGTGGTCTTGTCGCGGAAGGTTTCGATCGCAACGTCGAGCCGCACGTCGCCCGGACGGGTGAACTGGTAGGTATAGTCGAGTTCCCGGCCGTTCCGGAAGCCGAAGACCGATAGCTTGACCGCGCTGCGGTACGAATCCTTGTAGGGAAGCCTGAACTTGCGCATTTCCTTCTGCAGGTGAACGTGCTCGCAGTAGAGCTGCGTATCGTTGTCGAAGAGTTCCATCTCCAGCCAGAGGTCGTCTTCCGAGGTGCCGAGCACGAATTCGATGGCGCCTTCGGTCTTGACCGGATAATAGAAGTAGGTGGACTTGAAGGGCAGCGTCTTGTCGTCGGTGCTCAGCACCACGACCTTGCGCTCGGTCTTGATCTCCCGGCCGCGGAATTCCGCACGTGCTTTCACCGTATAGTCGCCCGAAGGCAGTTTCCCGAAGTCGAAGGCGACGGGCTCGTTGGTCTTTCCCTTGCCTTGTGCGACGATACTGCCGTCCGCGCCGGTCACGGTCCACTCCGTTTCGATGGCGTAGGGGGTTCCGTTCAGCGTGGAACCCGATATCGTCACGGATTTGACATTGTCCTTGTCCACGATGAGCCTTCCCTCGAAGTTTTCGTTGTCGGGAAGCACGATGTTCAGGTCGACGGGAATGTCGGCCACGGGCACGCGGATCGAAGTTTCGTGCGTTTCACCCTGCGGATCAGTAGCACGGACGGAGATCTGGTAGTCGGAATGCAGCAGGTCTTCTCCGTGATCCTTGTTGTCGGGACGTTCCGCCGGGAAGGTGATGTCGAAGTGACCGTCGCCGTCGGCCAGCACGGTACCCTCGAGTACGACGCTCTGGCCCAGATAGTTCCCGTGCGTACGGCAGTGCGAAGTGCGCGAAACGCGGTACCAGACTTCGCCGCCTGCCACCGGGAAGCCCGCGTAACTGCGCAATTGTCCGCCCTGGCGGATTACGTCGCCATAGCAGAGCGCCTCTTCGATGGGTTGCAGCGACACGGTGAAATTGGGCCGCTTGTATTCTTCCACGCGGATGCGCGCCGTGCTCAGGTATTCCGCCTCGATGTAGTAAATGCCGTTCTTGCTTCCCTCGGGGAGCGTGAACGCGCCGGCTGCCGAACCGAATTCGTTCGTCACGACCCGGACGGAATCGACAGGTTTGCTGTCGGACTGGTGACGGAGTGTCAGCTTGACCGTCTTGTCGGGAATGACCGTACCCGTAGTTTCACCGGCCTTGTAGCAAAGCAGTTTGAAATGGATGGTATCCGTCGGCTTGTAGAGTGCGCGGTCGGTGAAGATCCGCGACTGCTCGTAGCTGAACTCCTTGGAATCGCGCCGGTAATAGGGCATGTCATACAGGCCGCCCATCAGCGGAGCGTAGATGTCGCGGTCGGCTTCCACGCGCAGCAGGTAGTCGTTTTCCCGGTCGGTCAGCGCCTTGCCCACGTTCACGGTCTGGAAACCGGGGCCCTTGAAGTTGTCGGATACGTGGCGCTTCAGCAGCAGGATTGCGGAGGTGACGTTCTTATAGAGATTCTTGAAGACGCTGATTTCGCCCTTCTCGTAAGGCTTGCCGGTCGTCAGGTCGGCGGCATAGACCTCGACTTTGCCGTTTCGCTGCCGCCAAGCGCCGGCCACGTTGCTCACGAAAACCTGGTCGTAGCTTACTTCGTCTTTGACAGGACGGCCTTCCCGGCCCTCCACGGCGGCGAAGCGCACGACATAGACGCCCGGCTGCGGGAAGGCGACAACCACCTTTTGTTCTTCGGAAATATTGTATTCACAGTTGAAACCGTCGATGGTCTGCGTGGAGACCAGCGTGGCATTTTTGCGCAGCGTCGCTTCGGAAGAATCGCCGTATCCTTCGCCGAACAGCTTGTTGTCGAGCATGCGGAACACTTTGACCTCCGCCCGGCTGACGTTGCGCGCGGAGAGTCTGTAGGTCACGCTGTCGCAGGGCGCCATCGTCCCCTTGCTTTCCGAGGAGAACGACGCGGCGTCCATTCCGTCGATCAGGCTCTGGATTCCGCTTTTGTAAGTTCCCACGTATTTGTGTTTCAGCAGCTCCTGCGCCTCCTTGCGGACAGCCAGGTAATCGGCACCCGTGGCGGCGGGCTTCCATTTGCGGTCGGCGGCATCCTTGTGGTTGCGCAGTTGCTTGTAGAGAAGCATCATCACGCGCGGATGGTCCTTGTACTTGACCAGATACCTGTCCAGACTGTCGGTCAGCACGCGCCGGGACAGGGCCGAGTAGGTCGGATAGTACGCGTTGGCTTCTTTCCAGTTGTATTTGCGCAGGTCCTCATAGAGGTTTTCCGATACGACAAGTTGTTCGAGTTCGTCGCCGGCCTTGATAGTCTGCGCCTCCAGTTCGCGGAGATACCCGGCCGCGGTCTGCGGCTTGCCCTCCTTTTCCGCCTTCTGGACTTTCGACCAGAGCCGGGAATAATTGTTCTGTGCATCCATAGTAAAGACAAAAGCGGTCAGCAACGCGACCGTCCAAAGCAATCGTTTCATCGTAAACTCGGTTTTGCCAGTTAAAGTTAACGAAAAATATACCAATTTTGCCTATCTTTGCTTGTTTTAGTACGGAAATGAAATTCGAGGTCCTCCAGAAAGATACTGCCACCTGCGCCCGCTGCGGCCGGATCGAGACCGACCACGGCATCATCGAGACGCCCATCTTCATGCCGGTGGGAACGGTCGGCAGCGTGAAGGGCGTTTATCACCGGGACCTGGTCGATGACATTCAAGCCCAGATCATCCTGGGCAATACCTATCACTTGTATCTGCGTCCCGGTCTCGACATTCTCCGCCAGGCCGGCGGCCTGCACAAGTTCACCTCCTGGGACCGTCCCATACTGACCGACAGCGGCGGCTTCCAGGTGTTCTCGCTCGCCCAGAGCCGCAAGCTGACCGAAGAAGGCTGCATCTTCCAGTCGCATATCGACGGTTCGCGCCACATCTTCACTCCCGAAAACAATGTGGACACCCAGCGCATCATCGGGGCCGATATCGTGATGGCCCTCGACGAATGCTGCCCGGGTGACGCCGACTATAAATACGCGGCCAAGTCACTGGGTCTCACCCAGCGTTGGCTGGACCGCTGTGTCCGCCATTTCGACGAGACCGAGCCCCTCTACGGCTACCGGCAGGCCTTTTTCCCCATTGTCCAGGGCTGTGTCTATCCGGACCTCCGCCTGAAAGCGGCCGAACACGCCGTCGCGCTCGACCGCGAAGGCTACGCCATCGGCGGACTGGCCGTGGGAGAGCCCACCGAAAAGATGTACGAGATGCTCGAACTCCTGCATCCCGCACTGCCCCAGGACAAACCCCGCTACCTGATGGGCGTGGGCACGCCGTCCAACCTGTTGGAAGGCATTGCGCGCGGCGTCGATATGTTCGACTGCGTGATGCCCACCCGCAACGGCCGCAATGCGATGCTCTTCACCAGCGAAGGCGTCATCCACATCCGCAACCGGAAATGGGCCGACGACTTCTCTCCGCTCGACCCGAATGGAACATCTTTTGTGGACCACCGCTACACCAAAGCCTATCTGCGGCACTTGTTCGTAGCCGGCGAAATGCTTGCTGCCCAGATTGCCAGCCAGCACAACCTGGCCTTCTACCTCAACCTGGTCGCCCAGGCGCGCGAACACATCGCCGCCGGAGACTTCGGGATCTGGAAAGCGGCGATGACGGCCAAGCTCGATACCAAACTCTGAAGATGAAGAAACCGCACGTCAAGATACTCGACCGTTATATCGTCAGGAAGTTCCTGGGAACCTTCCTGTTCACGATCCTGATCGCCGTGCTGATCGTGGTGGTCTTCGACCTAAGCGAGAAGATCTCCAAGTTCGTGGACAAGGATGTTCCGCTCAAGGAAATCGTGTTCGAGTATTATGCCGGTTTCATCCCCTGGATCGTCAACAGTTTCAGCCCGCTGTTCGTGTTCATCTCGGCCATTTTCTTCACTTCGAAGCTGGCCCAGAACAGTGAGATCGTGGCCATCCTCTCGGGCGGCGTCAGTTTTCGCCGGCTGATGGCCCCCTATATGTTCTCGGCCGGCGTGATCGCCATCCTGTCGCTGGTCCTGGGCCTCTATGTGATTCCGCCTGCCAACGAGCACCGGCTCGCCTTTGAGAACAAATATATCAAGACCCAGCAGATCGCAGCCGACAATATGCGCAACATCCACTACCAGCTCTCGCAGGGTGAATTCGTGTATGTGGAGCAGTTCAGCCGCTGGGCCAACACCGCCTACCGCTTCACCCTCGAACGCATCGAGGACGGGAAAATCCAGTCGAAGCTTTCGGCCGAATCGGCGGCCTGGGATTCCACCTTCAACGGCTGGCGGCTCAAGAACTACTATATCCGCGACTTCTACGGCGAATCGGAAGTCGTGCGCACCGGCAAGCAGATCGACACGGTGATCAACCTGACCATCGAAGACTTCTACCGGCGCAAGAACATCGTGGAATCGCTCTCCGACAGGGACCTGAACGAATTGATCAAGGTCCAGAAACTGCGCGGCGACGCACTGGTCCAGCGCTCGCTCATTGAGAAGAACAGCCGTATCGCAATGCCCTTCTCCGCCTTCGTGCTGACGGTCATCGCCGTATCGCTCTCCTCGCGCAAGAAGCGCGGGGGACTGGGCTTGAACATCGGCATCGGACTGGCCCTGAGTTTCTCCTATATCCTGTTCATGCGCTTCAGCCAGATGTTCGTCCAGACCGGAATGATGTCGCCGGCCTTGGCGATGTGGGTGCCCAACATCGTTTTTGCGATTGTGGCGGCTGTCCTTTACAAACTTGCTCCGAAATAATATTCAATCTTACCTTACCCTATGAATCCCAAATCGAATCTCAAATTCAGACTGATCGTGATGAACTTCCTGATCTTCGCGGTCTGGGGTGCCTACCTTTGTTCATTGGGCATCTACCTCGGCCGCGTGGGAATGGGAGCCAAGATCGGCCAGTTCTTCGCCATCCAGGGTGTCATCTCCCTGTTTATGCCGACCCTGATGGGTATCGTGGCCGACCGTTGGATTCCGGCTCAGAAACTGTTGGGCATCTGCCATTTTCTCTCCGCCGTCTTTATGGCGGTCGCCGGCTGGATGGGTCTGAAATACGGAAACGCCGTCACCTTCGGACAGATTTTCCCCTGGTACGCCCTGGCCGTCGCATTCTTCATGCCGACCATCGCCTTGGGCAACTCGGTCTCCTACAATGCTTTGACCAAGGCCGGTATGGATACGGTGAAGGATTTCCCGCCGATCCGCGTGTTCGGTACCATCGGTTTCATCCTTTCGATGTGGATCGTCAATTTCACGGGCTTCAAGAACGACCACAACCAACTGTTCGTTTCCGCCGCCTGGGGCATCATCCTGGCCGTCTATGCATTCACCCTGCCCAATTGCCCGGTCAACCGTGAGAAGAAATCCTCGTCGCTGGTCGACGCTTTCGGTCTGCGCGCCTTCACGCTGTTCAAGGACGCCAAGATGTGCGTATTTTTCATCTTCTCGTTCCTGCTGGGCATGTGCCTCCAGGTGACCAATGGCTTTGCGACACCGTATCTCGACGCCTTCGGCCAGCTGCCCGAATACGCCGATGCTTTCGCCGTGAAGAACAATGTGTTCCTCTCGTCGATCTCCCAGGTTTCCGAGACGCTTTGCATCCTGCTGATTCCGTTCTGCCTGAAACGCTTCGGCATCAAGAAGGTGATGCTTATCTCTTTCTTCGCCTGGTTCCTGCGCTTCGCGTTCCTGGGCGCCGGCAATCCCACCGGATGGGGCCTGGTGCTCTTCATCCTCTCGATGGTCGTCTATGGCGTGGCTTTCGACTTCTTCAACATCAGCGGCTCGCTTTTCGTCGACCAGAATACCGATGAGAGCATCCGTTCCAGCGCGCAGGGCGTCTTTATGATGATGACCAACGGCCTCGGCGCCACGATCGGTTCGCTCTGTGCCCAGGCGGTGGTCAACCACTATACGACGGGCAAGGCCGGCACCGAACTGATGAGCGGCTGGACATCCGCCTGGTATGTCTTCGCAGGCTTCGCCCTGGTCCTGGCCTTCCTCTTCGCCGCGTTGTTCAAGTATAAGCACAACCCCGCGAAATAGGGATGAAGAAACTGATTCTCCTTCTTGCGGCTGTCGCCCTCTCTTTCTCTCCCGTCTGGGGGCAGGATGCCCGTGTGCGGCTGCAGGAAAATCCGGAACGCTACGGCGGAGTCCATCATAGCTATGAGGCTCCGTCGGAGCTTGTGGATACGCCGGCCCCGAAAGGGTATGAGCCCTTTTACGTGAGCCATTACGGCCGCCACGGCAGCCGGTATCTCACGTCTATGAACTCGGTGACCCGGGTATCGCACCTGTTCGACGGCCTGGATTCGCTGGGTGTCCTTTCCGCCGAAGGAGTCGCCCTGCACGAGGCCCTCAAGGCGCTGGAGCAAAGCCACGAGGACCAGGCCGGTTATCTGACGCTGCGGGGCGGCCGCGAACATCAGGCCATTGCGCAACGTTTGTACGAGCGCGTTCCGGCCGTTTTCAGCCAGCCCGACCGCGACCGCGTGATTGCCGAATCCAGTTATGTGCAGCGCTGCATCCAGAGTCTGGCCAATTTCACGATGGTGCTCAAGGCCGATGCGCCGCAGCTGCGCTTCGACGTGTATGCCGGCGAACGATTCATGAAACATATCTCGCCGGGCACTTCGGCGCCGCGCAACCGTTCGCACAGCGCCATTTTCGACTCGGTGCTCAACGCCCGTTTCGATCCGACCCGGGCGATGAACGCCTGGTTTACGGATCCGTGGGAAGCGGCCCAGCATCTGGGCAAGTACAGTGTGCGCCAGTTCATCTATTATGTCTTCTATGCCGGCGGCATCAACCAGTGCCTGGCCGACGACTATGACCTGCCGTCCATCCATCGGTTCTTCACGGAAGAAGAGCTGTACAACCTGTGGTATTGCGAGAACCTCTCGCATTTCGACTCGATGGCCAATACGCTGGAGAACAAATGCCGTTTCAACGAGACCGGCCGCAAGATTCTCGCCGACTTCGTGAAGAAGGCCGATGCCGCCGTTGCCGGCAACGACGTGGCCGCCGACCTGCGCTTCGGTCACGATTCCGGCCTGCTGCCGCTGCTGAGTTATCTTCGGCTGAAAGGCTACGAAAAGACGGTTTCCATGACGCAGGCCGCGGAAAGCGGCTGGTACAGCTTCGAGCAGATGCCGATGGGCTCCAATCTCCAGATGATCTTCTACCGCGACAAGAAAGGCGATGTCCTGGTCAAAATCCTCCGCAACGAGCGGGAGACCACCATCCCGGCGCTCAAGCCTTACAAGGGTCCCTACTACCGCTGGAAGGATCTGCGGGATTACTTCGTAAACCTGCCGTAGCCGCCCCTTTTATTCTGGCGCCTTCTATGCCGCTGCCCGGCTTTCTGCCAAACAGGCGCAAAGAAATCGGCCTCACACGCGCTGTGGGGCCATTCTTCTTGCGCCACAGCCCGATTACGGCCCCAGGCGCAAGGATTTCTGCAAAAATCGGCCTCCAACACCTTTCCCGGGCAGGGGCCTTTGCGCCTGTTTGGCGGAAAGCGAAATCCCTTATAAAGCTTCTGTGAAGGTTTTTTATTATTTTTGACAAGGGTGCAACTTTTTTGCTTCGCATCCGGTCTAACAGGTGTTGAAACATTTAAAGTCAATTACCCATGCACGATTTATTCCAGTTTCTTTCCAAACTGATTCCTGCGGCAGTCATCCTGCTGCCCATCATGTTCTACTACCTTCACAAGCGCAACCTTCTCAAAACAAAAAAGGAGATCCTCCTCAAGGAGATTGAGAATGGTAATATCGTCGATCCCGAGATGCTCGCCAAGTCCCTGACGAATCCGATCACAGAGGAGCAGCGTCTTCAGAACAGTTTCCGTTGCGGAATCATCTTCAGTTTTGCCGGAGTGGTCATCACCGTCGCCACCTTTGTTTTCTACTCGTATCTGCGAGGTGTCTATGCCACGCATGCCAATGGGTCGACTTTCAATATGGACGACATGGTGCCTATTACGCTGATAGTGACCCTTGTACTGGTTGTGGCAGCCATCTTGCTCGGTGTCGGGATTGCTTACCTGGTATCCTATTTCAATCAAAAGAAGAAGATGGACAAGACGGCGTAACCGCCGATGACCAGAGATCAGTTCATAGCCGAGATCTACACCCTGCAGGAGCCTTTAAGAAGGTTCCTGCTCGGTATGTGTCATGGAGACGTTTTCAACGCCGACGACATCGCCCAGGAAACACTTCTGAAAGCCTACCTCCATTATGATACATTCCAAGGGCGCTCATCTTTCAGCACATGGCTGTTCCGTATCGGATATGGATGCTTCTGCGACCATATCGGCAAAAGAATCCTTGATACCGAATCCATAACCGAGAGGGAGAACCGCATTCCGGCAGATGATGATTCCGGGAAAGACTATGATGAACTATATCATGCGATCAATGGATTGACATCTTCTGAGAAGGCAACGGTCCTTCTATTCTACATCGAAGACTATTCCACGAAAGAGATCGCCGAGATACTTGGAATGGCGTCGGTGACCGTTCGTTCACATTTGCACAGAGCCCGAAGACACCTGAAGAAAATACTTGAACAAAATGGCGAGAGATAAAGACATAAAGCAGTTCATGCTACGGCACAGACCGGAGGTCAAGAATAGCGGACCCTTCATGAAAGATGTCGTTCGCCAGATTAATGCGATGCCTATCCCGGCAGCTATGAATCCGGAGCGGCAGAAAGAGGACTGCATCCGCCTCGTACTCGAAGTATCCCGCAGGGACTTGCGGACTGTCCGCCTGGCCGTCTGCGTCATCGTGGTCGTCGCTATCCTTTCAGCCATCACGATATCCATAATCCCATCCGACTTGATTCCTTCTATACCTACAGCGTTCTTCCAGTTCAAATAGTTTTTTTTTTCACCGGGAAGCTGTATCTTTGATTTGATGAAAAACAAGCGTATCGTAATCCTTGCGGCGGGCGACTTCCCGCGGGCGGAGGCGCCGATGGCGGCGCTTCGCGGGGCCGACTTGCGCATTTGCTGCGATTCGGCGGCGGAGGCGCTGGTGGCCCACGGGCTTGCGCCCGACCGGATCGTCGGCGATCTCGATTCGCTGTCGCCTGCTTTCCGGGAGCGTTTCGCCGACCGGATTACACAGATCAGCGAACAGGACGACAACGACCTGACCAAAGCTTTCCACCTGGCGCTGACGCTGTCGCCGTCGCGCATTACGATTCTGGGAGCGACGGGCAAGCGGGAAGACCATACGCTGGGCAACATCTCTTTGCTGCTCGACTATGCCCGCGAGGCGTCGTGCCCCGTGACGATGCTTACCGATTACGGCCGTTTCGAGACCATCTTCGACACGGCCACGCTGCCGTCCGTTCCCGGGCAGCAGATTTCAATCTTCGCCTTCGACAATACGCTCACAATAAAATCGGCCGGGTTGAAATACCCGACCGATCAAGTCCGTTTCGACACGCTCTGGAAGGCGACGCTCAACGAGGCACTGTCATCTTCCTTCACGCTGACGCTCTCACACCCTTCAGGCGTTCTTCTGTTTTTCGCCGATCACCTTTAGCATATCGTCGACCATCGCGTCGATGTCCCATTCGGGTTTCCAGCCCCACTCTTCGCGGGCGCAGGTGTCGTCCATCTTGTTGGGCCAGGAGTCGGCGATGGCGGCCTTCACCGGATCGACGTTGTAGTCGAAGGTGGCGTCGGGGATGCGTTTCTTGATGACTTCGAACAGTTCGCGCGGGCAGAAACTCATCGCGGCGATGTTGAAACTGTTGCGGTGCACGAGTTTGGCCGGATCGGCCTCCATGACTTCCACGGCGGCGCGCAGGGCGTCGGGCATGTACATCATATCCATATAGCTGTCTTCGGGCACTTCGCAGGTGTAGTGGTGACCCGGTTTGAGGATCTCGTAGAAGACTTCCACGGCATAGTCGGTGGTGCCGCCGCCGGGGAGGGCGCCGTTGGAGATGATGCCCGGGAAGCGGACGCTGCGGGCATCCACGCCGAAGCGCTGCCAGTGGTAGTCGCCCAACAGCTCACCCGTGACCTTGCAGATACCGTAGATGGTATTCGGACGCATGATGGTATCCTGCGGGGTGTTGTCGTGCGGCGTGTTGGGGCCGAAGGCGCCGATGGAGCTCGGGGTGAAGATGGAGCAGTGGTGCGCCTGGGCGATGTTCAGGGCGTTGATCAGGGCCGTGATGTTCAGATGCCAGGCCACGCCGGGCATATGTTCACCCTTGGCGCTGAGCAGGGCCACCAGATTGTAGATCGCGTCGACCTTGTATTTCTCGACAATCTCGTTGAAGCCCTTGGCATCGAGGGCGTCGAGTTTCTCGGCAATGGCGTTCTGGCCCAACTTTTCGACGAGTTCGTCTTTCAAATCTGCGGCAATTACATTATCTTCGCCATAGATATGCTGGAGATAGGGAACGAGTTCCGTACCGATTTGTCCGCCAGCTCCGACAACAAGAATCCTTTTCATACTATTTTATACGTTTTACTTTCGATTTGTCCACAAATTTAATAAAAATCGACATACGCGCATACGGTTTCCTCGATTTCGGAGCAGCGAAAGTGGAAAAAGTCGATGAAGCCCGCCGGGAGGTTTTCGGCCGCTATCTCGAAGAAGGCAGAAACGCCGGAATGGAGTATCTTGCCCGGAACCTGGACAAACGATTCGATCCGGCGCTGCTGGTTCCGGGAGCGGAAAGCGTCCTTTGTTTCCTGGCGCCTTACGGTCCGGCCGGCGGCGGCATCGCTGGTTTCGCACAAGGTGTGGACTATCATAAGATTGTCAAAGACCGGTTGTTTGCCGTGATGCGGGATCTGAAAGCGCAGTTTCCGGCTTTCGAGGGACGGCCGTTCGTGGACAGCGCTCCGGTGCTGGAACGCTATTGGGCTGTGGAAGCAGGTCTGGGCTTCATCGGGCAGAACAACTTCTTCATCTCTCCGGAATACGGCCTGCGGACGATTATCGGCGTGATCGTCTGCAACATTCCCGCCGACCGTTTCGCTCCGCACGCCCCGCTGGCCGCCACGGAGTGCGGCGCCTGCGGCGCCTGCCTCCGCGCCTGCCCGTCGGGCGCGCTCCGCGCCCCTTTCGAAATCGACGCCGCCAAATGCCTGTCGTACCTCACCATCGAATCGAAAGACCCGCTCCCCGAAACCTTCTCCACCTTGGAAAGCCGCCGCGGCTGGCGCTTCGGCTGCGAAGAATGCATGCGCGTCTGCCCCTGGGACAAACCTCTCACGCCCCTTCCGGAGTTCGAGACGCATCGCGCCGAACTGGAAAAAATGTCCGACACCGACTGGTCGTCGATGCCGGAGCAGGAATTCGAAAAACGTTTTGCCGACTCCGGCCTGCGCCGGGCCGGTCTGGAGAATTTGAGGTGGCACTAAAATCGCTGAGTATTAGCGGGTTAATAAAAATCGGTTGCGTCAAAATGCGCAACCGATTTTTGGTAGTCAGCTGATTGCCAGAGATCTATCCGCCACGGGTTGCTCGTTGAAAGGGGGCGCAGGATCAACAGAATAATCCGTAGGCTGCTTATTCGAACCGATACTTTTCCGGTTCGCGGAAGCCCAGGAGGAACGGGGCGATATCCATCCGCTTCTTGCCGGACAACTGGAGGTTCTGGATGCGCAGGGCATCCTTGCCGCATCGGACCTCCAGCCAGGTCTTATGGTCGGTGGTGATGGTGCCGGCGGGCGTTCCGTCATCTTCGGTCCGTACGACATAGCTTTCGTAGAGCTTGACGCCCAGGGACGTGCCGTCTTCCTTGACCAGGGTGGTCCAGGCGGACGGGTAGGGGCTCAGACCGCGGATGAGCAGGCTGATGTCGCGGGCGCTGCGGGTCCAGTCGATGTGGCAGTTGTCGCGGGTGAGTTTCGGGGCGAGACGAAGGGCCCGGCGGAAGTCCTGGGTCTGTTCGTAAGGCTTGACGCGGTGGTTTTCGATGGCGTCGACGGTCTTGAGCACCAGGTCGGCACCCAGGACCATCAGTTTGTCGTGGAGGTCGCCGGCGTCTTCGTATTCTTCGATGGGGCAGGACTCCTGGAAGATGATCTTGCCTGTGTCGATCTGTTCGTCGAGGAAGAAGGTGGTCACGCCCGTGAATTTCTCGCCGCCGATGATGGCCCAGTTGATCGGAGCCGCGCCGCGGTACTGCGGCAGCAACGAGGCGTGGAGGTTGAACGTGCCCAGGGAAGGCATCTGCCAGACCTCCTTGGGCAGCATACGGAAGGCCACCACTACGAACAGGTTGGCCTTCAGGGCGGCGAGCTGTTCGAGGAATGCGGGGTCCTTGAGCTTTTCCGGCTGCAGGACGGGGATGTCGTGTGCAACCGCATACTTTTTGACGGCACTTTCGTTCATCGTCAGGCCGCGCCCGGACGGCTTGTCGACGGCGGTGACCACGGCGGCCACTTCGTAGCCGGCCTGCAGAATCTTCTCAAGCGGCGCCACGGCGAAATCGGGCGTACCCATATAGACGATGCGGATGCGTCCGCCGCCCTTGCGGAAGAGATTGAAGAAGCGGTGGAACCGTTTGGAAATCCATTTGCCGATGCGCCGGAAGAATTCCTTGTAAGTTTCCGGATTGAACAGCGAGGAGTCCTGTGTGGACTTGCGGGTGAGCAGGATGCTGATGGGCAGCAGGACTGCCGTGGAGATCAGCGTGCCCTGCCAGGGGGCCAGCGCACCGCTCTTGGACAGGTTGCGCCCGATGATGTCGATGATATAATAGATCAGATAGAAGAAGATCGAGATGATGACCGGCGTACCGAGGCCGCCCTTGCGGATGATGGCGCCCAGCGGCGCTCCCACGAAGAAGAACAGCAGGCAGGAGAGCGATAGGGTGAACTTGATGAACGACTCGATGTCGATGCGCCGGATCATCGTGGCGTCGTGGATGGTTTCCCGGCTGAAGTTGTTGAGTTGCTCCCGTCCCATTTCCACTTTGCTCATGGCAGCGCGCCGTGCCCGCTTTTCCTGTTCGGGCGTGAAGGTGTTGCGCAGACTGTCGGTCGGGAAATCCCCGATGAAATCGCTGCTCTTGCGGATCGTGTCGAGCTGGTAGAGGTAATTGAGCCCCATCGTACTCATAAACCGCGGCAACTGACGCTGGGCCAGGGAGTCGAGCTGATGGCCGATGGAATCGCGGTCGTTGCGCAGGCGTTTGATGCCGAGCGCTTTGAGTTCGTCGCTGAAGTTGTCGCTCTCGGAGCGCTGGAACTGGTAGTTGTCGAGCGCGATGATAAGTTGCTGTTCGTCGAAGCGGAGCCGGCTGAGTTCGAGCGTCGTGTCGCGGAAGGTCATCGAATTGCTCTCGTTGTACGAGCAGCCGTTGTAAAGGTTGAAGATGAGGTTCCGTTTGTCGGGCGTGATTTCGATCCGGCCGCTGTCGGCCACGGTCATATTGTTGTTGCCGTTGTTGGCGGTATGGTCGTAGATGATCAGGCCGTACATCATATCCGTCTCCTCGTTGCGCTCGTCCACGCGGAGGATGTAGCCTTCGATGCCGTCGTAAAAGATGCCGGTCGGAATCTTGATCTCATCGCGCGTGCGCAAAATGTCGGCCCGGAGCGTATAGACTTTGTTGTAGGCGTAGGGTACCAGGCGGTCGGCCGTGAAGAAAGCCGCGATGGTGATGCCTACGGAGATGATCATCAGCGGAGTGAGGATCCGCATCAGCGAAACGCCGGCCGCTTTCATCGCCAGCAGTTCGTTGCGTTCGCCCAGCCCGCCGAGCGTCATGATCGAAGCGAGCAGGGTGGCCAGTGGAATCTCGTTGGGGAAGAGCGTACAGGCCGCCCATCCCATAAACTCCATGATTACGCCGAAGCTCAGGCCCTTGCCGACCAGTTCGTTGATGTATTGCCAGATGAACTGCAGGGACAGGGCAAACACCACGATGACGAAGACCACAATGAAGGGGCCTACGAATTTCTTGATCAGGTAAAGGTCGAGTTTCTTCATCCGTTACAGGGTGGTCGCGGAGGCGATCAGCTTCTCGAGAGCGTCTTTGAGTCCCGCAAGATTCTTGCCACCGGCCGTGGCCAGGCCCGGCTGTCCGCCGCCGCCGCCCTGAATACACTTGGCGGCCTCCTTGATGTCGGCCTGGGCGTTCTTGCCGGCTTGCACCAGATCGGCGGAGTACATCAGCAGCAGCTGCGGCTTGCCGCCGGCCTCGTAAGCGGCGGCGATGACCAGGTTCTGCGTTTCGTTCTGGAGCATGAACGCCGCGTTGCGGAGCATCTGCGGATCGACGCTGTTGTCGATGACCACCAGACGCCGTCCGCCGGTCTCGCGGGCGCGGCTCAACAGGTCGCGCTTGAGCAGGACGGTGCGTTCACGGACGATTTCCTCCATCTTCTTCTTGTAGTCCGCGTTCTCCTCAATCATTTTGTGGATGGCGCCGGTCAGGTCGGGGACGTTGTTGAAGAAGGCCTTTGCGGCGCGAAGGGCGTTCTCCATCACATCGACCGCCATCTCGGCTTCAAGGCCCGTGACGGCTTCAATGCGCCGGATGCCGGCCGCCACGGCCGATTCGGACGTGATCTTGAAGAAGCCGATAGTGCCGGTGGCGCTGGTGTGGCAGCCGCCGCACAGTTCCACGCTGTCGCCGAAGCGGACTACGCGGACGCGGTCGCCGTATTTTTCGCCGAAGAGGGCCATCGCACCCTCGGCGCGGGCCTCTTCCATCGTGGCGTCGCGTTTTTCACAAAGCGGATAGTTCTTGCGGATCAGAGCGTTGACGCGGCGTTCCACGCGGTCGATGTTGTCGTCGCCCAGCTTCTCGAAATGCGAAAAGTCGAAGCGGAAGTACTGGTCGCCGACGAACGAGCCTTTCTGTTCCACGTGCGGGCCCAGGATCTCGCGGAGCGCCTGGTGCAGCAGGTGGGTGCAGGTGTGGTTGTTGGCGATCTTCTGCCGGCGTGCGGAGTCGACCGTGAGCAGGAAGATGCCGTCGGTCTGCTCGGGGATGCGCTCTGCCAGGTGGATCGTCAGGTTGTTCTCTTTGATGGTGTTGAGGATGCGGACCGTCCCGCCGTCGGGCGTGGTGATGCTGCCGGTGTCACCGATTTCGCCGCCCATCTCCCCGTAGAACGGGGTGCGGTCGAATACCAGCTGGATGAATTCCTTGTTCTTGGCCTTGACGGTACGGTATTTCATCAGCCGTGCTTCCGCTTCCAGGACGTCGTAGCCCAGGAATTCACACTCGGTGAACGGCTGCAGCTCCACCCAGTCCCCGTTTTCCACGGCCGTGGCGTTGCGGGCGCGTTCCTTCTGCTTGCCCAGTTCCACGCCGAAGCCTTCCATATCGACGGTGAATCCGTTCTCGGCGGCGATCAGTTCGGTCAGGTCGATCGGGAATCCGTAGGTGTCATAGAGCGTGAAGGCATCGACGCCGGCGATGACCTTGCTTTCGCGACTCTTCTCCATAATGTTGTCCATCAGGCGGATGCCTTTGTCGAGCGTGCGGAGGAAAGCTTCCTCCTCTTCGCGGATGACCCGTGTGACGAGCTGCTCCTGCGCCACGAGTTCGGGGTAAGCCTCGCCCATGTCGGCGATCAGCTGCGGCACGAGCCGGCACAGGAAAGGTTCCTTCAGGCCGAGGAAGGTATAACCATAACGCACGGCCCGGCGCAGGATGCGGCGGATGACATAACCGGCCTTCACGTTGCTGGGCAGCTGTCCGTCGGTGATGGAGAAGCTGATGGCGCGGATGTGGTCGGCGATCACGCGCATCGCCACGCCCACCTGGCCGTCCGGGTCGTAGGCCACGCCGCTCAGACGCGAGATGGCGTCGATCATACCGGTGAAGACATCGGTGTCGTAGTTGCTTTTCTTGCCCTGGATGGCCATGCACAGGCGCTCGAGCCCCATTCCGGTGTCGACGTGCCTGGCCGGCAGCGGTTCCAGCGAGCCGTTGGCCTTGCGGTTGAACTGCATGAACACCAGGTTCCAGATCTCGATGACCAGGTGATGGCCCTGGTTGACCATCTGCGCGCCGGGAACGGCGGCCCGTTCGGCGTCGTCGCGCAGGTCGATGTGGATCTCGCTGCAAGGGCCGCAGGGACCGGTGTCGCCCATTTCCCAGAAATTGTCGTGCTTGTTGCCCTCCAGCACGCGGTCGGCCGGGAGATATTGGAGCCAGTAGTCACGGGCTTCGGTGTCGGCCGACAGGCCGTCGGGGGCGTAGCCTTCGAAGACCGTGGCGTAGAGCCGGTCCTTTGGAAGCTTGTACACTTCGGTCAGCAGTTCCCAGGCCCAGGCGATCGCCTCTTTCTTGAAATAATCGCCGAAGCTCCAGTTGCCGAGCATCTCGAACATCGTGTGGTGGTATGTATCGTGGCCGACCTCTTCCAGGTCGTTGTGCTTTCCGCTGACACGCAGGCATTTCTGACTGTCTGCCACCCGTGTCGCCTTTGCCGGGGCGTTGCCCAGGAAAATGTCCTTGAACTGGTTCATTCCGGCGTTGGTGAACATCAGCGTGGGGTCGTTCTTGACCACCATCGGGGCGGAAGGCACGATCACGTGCCCTTTTGAAGCGAAGAAATCCGTAAAGGTCTTCCTGATTTCCTTGACTGTCATAGATGCGTAATTCTAGTAATTTGGCACAAAAATAGTGTTTTTCCGGGTATTTTTCCGTAATTTTGCAAAGATATGTGTCCGGATCCACGCTGATGGTTGGCGAGAAAAAATATATCTTCAACGAACAGACGAAATCTTACGAGATAGACCGCAGATCCACCCGGGCGGCGCTCTACAGAACGGGCGCGGTTTTGCTTGCCGGGCTGGCCTGCTTCCTGCTCTTTTTCTTTCTTTCCTCCCGGGTCTGGCACCTTGCCACGCCGAAGGAAAGATGGATGACGCGCCGCAACCGCGTGCTGACCGAGCAGCTTATGCTGCTCTCGAACCGGACGGAAGACCAGTATGCGGCCTTGCTTGACCTTTCCCGTCGCGACAACCTGATCTACCGCCCTGTGTTCGGTATGGAAGAGCTTGGGAACGATGTGCGCGAAGCCCCGCTCGGCGGAGAAGACCGGTACGAGACGTATCTTGGCCTCGACCATCAGTTCCTGATGACGCTTGCCGCCCGACGGGTGGACCAGCTTACCCGGATGGCCTACGTCCAGTCGCGTTCGTTCGACGATGTGAAGATCTATTCCGCACGGGCCGGAGACATGGCCTCCTGCATCCCGTCGATCTATCCTGTCAATCCCAAGACGGTGCAGCTTACCAGTCCCTTCGGCGCACGTTTCCACCCCATCCGCCAGGAGATTGTCTTTCACGAGGGCGTCGACCTGGCCGGACCTGCGGGCCAGGACGTCTATGCCACGGGCGACGGGGTGGTGGAGAGCACGGAGGTCAACTTTTCGGGCTACGGCAACGTGATCGTGATCGACCACGGTTTCGGCTACAAGACGCGATATGCCCATCTTCAGGAAATCAAGGTGATCGCGGGGCAGATCGTCATTCGCGGTGACAAGATCGGCAAGCTCGGCAGCAGCGGTCTGTCGACAGGCCCGCACCTGCATTACGAGGTGCTCTACCGCGGCGTCCAGGTCAATCCCTGGAACTTCCTCAATCCGGACATTTCTCCCGAAGAATACGCTAAGACGGTGCGCAATGGTTAAATACGTTTACGATAAAAAGACGGAATCCTTCGTACCGAAGCGGCCCGGCCTGCGCGACATCCTGCTGGCCTCCTTGAAATATGGCGTGGCCAGTCTGCTGGTGGCCTTGCTTTTCTATGGCGTGTTCGCCCTGGCCTTCAGTACCGACCGTGAGAAGGACCTCGAACGGGAAAACCGTATGCTGGCGGAAGAATATACCGGACTGTCCGACCGCCTCGACCACCTCGACGACGTGGTAGGCAATCTGCAGGTCCGCGACCGCGAGATCTACCGCGACCTGTTCAGCGCCGATCCGCCCAACTATATCACCGAAGAACGCGACACGTTGCTCTCCGGGGCGGGCGACCTGGAATCGATGCTGGAGGAAGACCTGGTCTGGGATACCTATGCCGTCACCAAGCGTGCCGAATCCGTCGCCCGGCAGGTGACCGCCTGGCTGGCGGAAGTCGATACGGTGCTGCAGCGCGGCGAGATCGTGCCGACGGGCATTCCCTCGCTCGTCCCGGTCGCCGGTTTCTCGCCCTTGCAGACCGGCGCATCGGTGGGCCGGAAGGTCAACCCGTTCTACAAGACCGTGCGGGAACACACCGGCCTGGATATCGTAGCCCCCATCGGGACGCCGGTGCGCTGCAGCGCCGACGGCCGGGTGGCCCGGGTGGAACGCAGTGAGAAAGGACGCGGCAACGAGGTTGTCGTCGAGCACAAGGGCGGGTACCAGACGGTCTATTCGCACCTCGACCGGATCGACGTCGGCGTAGGGCAGACCGTCCGGCAGGGCGCCCGGCTGGGGCGCGTGGGCCAGAGCGGCTCGTGCTTCGCCCCTTGCCTGCATTATGAGGTCCTGCGCGACGGCCGTCCGCAGGATCCGGTCAATTACTTTTTTGCGGAACTGGATCCCGCGACCTACCGCGACATGATGATCGTCGCCCTGACGACGGGACAGTCCCTGGATTGAATTATGGCAGAAAAATTATATTACAAAATCGGCGAAGTGGCCCGGATGCTGGGCGAGGAGGTATCCACGATCCGTTTCTGGTCGGATACCTTTCCCCGCTACATCAAGCCCGAACGGAACGCCAAAGGGAACCGCCTGTTTCACCCCGAAGACCTGGAGAACATCCGGTTGATCCATTATCTAGCCCGGACCGAGGGCCTGACGCTCGACGGCGTAGCCCGCAAACTGGAAGAAAACCGCGACGGCCTGGACCACAAGCGCCAGATCGTCGAGAAATTGTACAACATCCGTTCGTCTCTGGCGGAAATCTACGAGAGCATCTGAGATGAAGGCGAAGGATATCGCGGCCGCCATCGAAGAGTTTGCGCCGCTCGGGACACAGGAACCCTGGGACAATGCCGGCCTGTGCATCGGTTCGCCGGAAGCGGAAGTGCACGCAGTCCTGGTGGGATTCGACTGCACGGCCGGGCTCGTTGCCGAGGCCGTGGAACGGGGTGCCGACATGATCGTGACGCACCATCCGCTGATCTTCGGAGGCCTGAAGCGCATCGACCCGGACGATCCAGTCGGGGCGGCGGTCTGCGCCGCGGTCCGTCACGGTATCGCGGTCTATGCAGCCCATACGAACGCCGACAAGGCGGAGGGCGGCGTCAACGCCCTGATGGCCGGACGGCTGGGGCTGGTCGAACCCGAACCGCTCGACGAGAGCGGTCTCTCGCAGATCGGACTGCTGCCCGAACCGATGACGGGACGGGCGTTCTGCACGTATGTCAAGGAACGTTTCGGCCTTCGTACGCTCCGTTGTTCCGCACCCGTCGCAGAAGTTTTCCGCGTGGCCACGAGCTGCGGCTCAGGCGCATCCTTCGCGGAAGCGGCTTTCCGTGCAGGAGCCGACGCATTCGTCACGGGCGACGTGTCGTACCACCGTTTCTTCGTGCCGGAGGGCCGGATGATCGTCGATATCGGCCACTACGAAAGCGAGGTGGAGATTGTGGAGAAGTTCGTTTCGGTTCTTCAAAAAAAATTGCCTACATTTGCGGTTTACACGGCAAAGCAAAAAAACAATAACCCGATATACTATATCTAAGCATTTATGGCTACGAAAAAGAAGGTAAACAAGATCGTCACTCCGATCGACCAGCGGGAGACCTTCGTCTCCCTGCAGAAGAATATGGCCGACACCGATTCGATCGCGATGGAGCAGAAACTCCACACGTTGTATCGCATCCAGCAGACCGATACCAAGATCGACAAGATCTACCTCCTCCGCGGCGAACTGCCGCTCGAGGTGCAGGATCTGGAAGACGAGATTGCCGGTCTCCAGACCCGCATCGGCAATGCGAAGGCGGAGATCAAGGACATTGAGAAGGTCAATGCCGAGCACAAGCACGTCATCGAAGAGAGCAAGCATCTGGTCGCCAAGTATGACGCCCAGCGCGACAACGTGAAGAACAACCGCGAATACGAGTCCATCAGCAAGGAGATCGAGTATCAGGATCTGGAGCAGCAGGTCGCCGCCAAGAAGATCCGTGAGAACGAAGCCCTGATCTCCGAGAAGAAGCAGGTCATCGAAGAGGCACAGCAGACGCTCGCGCACCGGGAGTCCGACCTTGTCGAGAAGAAGAAGGAACTTGACACCATCGTCGAAGAGACGGCCAAGGAAGAGGAAGCCCTGCTCAAGGACCGCGAGGAACTCGTCTCCCAGATCGATGAACGTATGATGGTGGCCTATACCAAGGTACGCGCCAACGCCCACAACAAACTGGCTGTGGTGACGGTCAACCGCGATGCCTGTGGCGGCTGCTTCAACAAGATCCCGCCCCAGCGCCGTCTGGATATCGAAGAGAGCAAGAAGATCATCGTCTGCGAGTATTGCGGCCGTATCCTGGTCAGTTCTGCATTCGAGAAGGAGGACTAAGCTTCCCGGGCGATGGCCAAGAACGAAAAGCGTCAGCCGCGCGTGAATCTGAATGCGATCGCCGAGGATTTCGGCGGTCGCAAACCCCCTCAGGCCATCGATATCGAGGAGGCGGTCCTCGGTGCCCTGCTGCTGGAGCCGGACGTCGTTCCCGACGTACTCGACCAGCTGGAGGCGGAGTGTTTCTATAAAGACGTCCACAAAAAGATTTTCGAGGCGATCACCACCCTCTCTCAGCGCAACGACCCGGTCGACATCTTCTCGGTCTCGGACGAACTGTCCAAGCGGGGCGAACTCGAGAATGTGGGCGGAGTGGCCTACCTGAGCCAGCTTTCCACCAAGATCGGCGCAGCCGCCCACGTGGAATATCACACCAAGGTGCTGCTGCAGAAGTTCCTCCAGCGGGAACTCATCTCCATTTCCTACGAAGTGCAGAAAGCGGCCTTCGACGACTCCCTTCCGGTCGACGACCTGATCGACACCGCCGAAGAAAAAGTCTTCACCCTCGCCCAGCGCAACGTGCACAGCGAGACCAAGCCCATCCAGTCGGTCATCAACCGCGCGATGGAACAGATCCAGACCAACCAGCAGCGTGAGGACGGCCTGAGCGGTGTCCCGTCGGGCTACACCGGCATCGACCGGGTGACCTTCGGCTGGCAGACCGGCGACCTGATCATCCTGGCTGCCCGTCCGTCCGTGGGTAAGACTGCCTTCGTGCTGACGATGGCCCGCAATATGGTAGTTGACCACCACATCCCCGTGGCGTTCTTCTCACTCGAGATGCCCGACACCCAACTGGTGACCCGTATTATGATCAGCGAGACAGGCCTTCCTTCCGAGAAACTCCGCGGTGCGAAGAAAATGACGCAGGACGAATGGAGACAGCTCGAGAGCGGCCTGAACAACCTGTCGCGTTCTCCTCTGTGGATCGACGACACGCCGTCGCTGTCGATCTACGAGTTCCGTTCCAAGGCCCGCCGTCTGGTCAACAAACAGCACGTGAAACTCATCATCATCGACTACCTGCAGCTGATGACGGGTCCGCCCGAGCTCAAGGGTATGCGAGAGCAGGAAGTCGCGGCGATTTCACGCTCGCTCAAGGCCATCGCCAAGGAACTCGGCGTGCCGATCATCGCCCTTTCCCAGCTGAACCGCTCGGTCGAGACGCGCGGCGGCAACAAGCGGCCGCAGCTGAGCGACCTTCGTGAGTCGGGCGCCATCGAGCAGGATGCCGACATCGTGATGTTCATCCATCGTCCCGAGTTCGTGGGTACGCAGGAAGAGGGGGGGGCTCCCGGCGAAACCGACCTGATCATCGCCAAGCACCGTAACGGCGAAGTCTGCGACGTGAAGATGCGCTTCCTTTCGTCGGAAGTCAAATTCGTGGACTACAACGACCGTTCATACGGCACCGGGTATGACGACGGCGCCGTCTATAAACACGTCCAGTCCAAACTCGGTCCCGATTACACGCATACGCCGAGCACGGAATTCGATTTAGATATATGAGAAAGATTTGTCTGATCCTGTCGGCCTTCCTGGCTTTCACCCTGATTCCGGTCCGGGCCCAGGAACTTCCGTTCGCCGGCGGAGAGGAAGTCAGCTATACCATCCATTATAAATACGGCATCAACGCCGACCTGGCCTCCCTGAAGATTACGAGCGTGCAGGAGAAAACTGACCTGCACGTGACGGCCTTCATCAAGACCTTCCGCCTGTGGGATTCGTTCTACAAGATGCGCGACCGTTACGAAGCGACCTTTGAGCTGGCGCCGGGACTGAAGCCCCGCACGGCAATGCGTGACGTAAAAGAAGGGAACTACTGGGCGAAGTGCAACTACACCTGGGGAAGCGACCTTTCGTCGGTTCACGCCGTCATCGACAAGCACAACCGTCCGCATCGTGACACGGTATTGCGCGAGGACGGAACGATCCGCGATATTTTCAATATGATTTATTTCTGCCGGGCCGCCGATTTCAACCGTCTCGAGAAAGGGGCGAAGATCCAGGAAATCGTGGCGATGGACCGTACCGTCTATCACGTCACGGTGCGCTATGCGGGCCGGGAGAAGAAGAAGGTGAACGGAAAGACCTGGAATACGGTCAAGATGGGAATCTCCCTCAAGGTCCGCAGCGGAGAGAGAGGGGAGGGAAATACCCCCGTTACCCTTGGTGATACGGACGACGATTTCACCGGCGGCGAGAAACTCTGGTTCTGGCTGACCGACGACGGGAACCGGCTTCCGGTCTTTTTCTCTGCCAACCTGCGGGTAGGCTCCATTCAGGGCCGTCTGGCCGAAGTCAGCGGCAACAAATATCCTTTTACCAGCAAGACCGACTGACGCAATGGCCAAGGAACGCATTGAGCACGAAGGAAAAGTGATCGCCGTCGACAAGGATTACATTTCGGTGGAGATCGTAAACAAGTCGGCCTGCGCCGCCTGTCACGCCAAAGGTGTGTGCGGTGCCTCCGACCAGGCTGTCAAGGTGGTGGAAGTCGCTCAGGATATCACCACGCTGACGGAGGATTACCAGGTGGGCGAAACGGTCAACGTCGTGATGAGCTCCGCGATGGGTTCGCAGGCCATCTGGCTCAGCTATGTGGTGCCGCTCATCGTCCTGATGGCTTCGATCCTCGTTTTTTCGCTCTGCGGTGCGGGCGAACTCCTGATGGGGCTCGGCTCGCTGGGCGTGGTGGCCTTGTATTACCTGGGCCTTTATCTGTTCCGGAACAAAATTTCCAAAATATTCATTTTTTCAATCGAAAAACAACCTAAATGACTGGAACTATTCTTATTACAGTTGCCTGCCTGGTGGCGCTCGGCCTGCTTTTCGCGGTCGTGCTCTACTTCGTAGCGCAGAAGTTCAAGGTGGAGGAAGATCCGCGGATCGGAACCGTGGAGTCGATTCTGCCGGGAGCGAATTGCGGCGGCTGCGGACAAGCCGGCTGCCACGCGTTCGCGGAAAACGTCGTGAAGGCTCCGAGTATGGAAGGGTTCTTTTGCCCCGTGGGCGGCAACCCCGTGATGACCAAGATCGCCGAGGCGCTGGGTCGTGCGGTGGAAGAGAAAGCCCCGATGGTGGCGGTGGTACGCTGCGGCGGCACCCTGGCCAGCCGTGCCCGGACCAATGAGTATGACGGCTACGCTTCCTGCAAGGTGATGGCCACCCTGTATGCCGGTGACACCGGCTGCAAGTATGGCTGCCTTGGCAAGGGGGACTGCGAGGCCGCCTGCCGATTCGATGCCATCCACGTCGATCCCGTGAAAGGCATCGCGGTCGTGAACGAAGACAACTGTACGGCTTGCGGCGCCTGTGTCAAGGCTTGTCCGAAAGGCATTATCGAGCTCCGCAACAAAGGTTTCAAGAACCGCCGTGTCTTCGTCTCCTGCATCAATAAAGACAAAGGCGCCGTTACCCGCAAGGCCTGCGGCGCGGGCTGCATCGGCTGCGGCAAATGCGCGAAGACCTGTCCGTTCGACGCCATCACGGTCGAGAACAACGTGGCCTACATCGATTTCACCAAGTGCAAGATGTGCCGCAAGTGCGTCGAGGTCTGCCCGACCGGCGCCATCCACGAAGTGAATTTCCCTCCGAAACCCAAAATTGAAGAAAAGCCCCATGAAGAAAACGTTTAGAATCGGCGGCGTCCATCCGCACGACAATAAGATCTCCGCGGAAGCCGCGATCGAGATCTTCCCCGCTGTCGAGACCGCGTTCGTCTCCATGGCGCAGCACCTCGGCGCTCCGGCTACCCCCGTGGTGGCGGTCGGCGACAAGGTGAAGGTGGGACAGGTGATTGCCGAGCCGTCGGGATTCATCTCCGGTTACGTCCACTCCCCGGTTTCGGGAACGGTCAAGTCGGTCGGCCCGCGCGCAGACATCGCAGGCAACCTGGTTCCGCACGTGGAAATCACCGTCGAAGGCGACGAGTGGCTGGAAGACATCGATACCAGCGACACGATCGTCAAGGAGATTCCCTATACCCCCGAGGAAATCCTCGACAAGGTCAAGAAGGCCGGCGTGGTCGGCCTGGGCGGCGCTTCCTTCCCCACGCACGTGAAACTCGCTCCGCCGAAAGACAAGAAAGCGGAATGCGTAATCCTCAACGGAACGGAATGCGAGCCTTTCCTGACTTCCGACGACCGCATCATGCGCGAACGCCCGCAGGAGATCCTTATCGGCGGCGCCATTATGATGAAGGCGCTCGGCGTGACCCGCGGCTATGTGGGCATCGAAGAGAACAAGCCGGCAGCCATCGCTTCGATGACCGAAGCGGCCAAGGCTTTCCCGCAGTTCGAGATCGTGACCCTGAAGAAACGCTATCCGCAGGGCGGTGAGAAACAGCTCATCGATGCGGTCATCCGCCGCCAGGTCCCGTCCGGCGCCCTGCCGATCGATACCGGTGCCGTGGTCCAGAACGTAGGTACCGCGCTGGCCGTCTATGAAGCCGTCCAGAAGAACAAACCGCTGATCGACAATGTCATCACCGTCACCGGAAAATGCCTGCCCGTGCAGCACAACTACAAGGTCCGCATCGGTACGCCGATGTCGAAGATCCTGGAAGTGGCCGGCGGCGTTCCCGAGAAGGCCGCCAAGATCATCAGCGGCGGTCCGATGATGGGACGTGCCATCGCCAACCTGGATGCCGCTACGGTCAAGGCCAACGGCGCCATCCTGCTGCTGACCGACGAGGAAACCCGCCGCCGGCCGGAATCCAACTGTATCCGCTGTTCCAAGTGCGCATCGGCCTGCCCGATGGGCCTGGAGCCCTGGCTGCTCAACAAGCTCAGCCGGGCTGGCGGAATGTACGACGAGCTTGAAAAAGAGCGTGTCTTCGACTGCATCGAATGCGGCTGCTGCAGCTTCACCTGCCCGGCCGGCATTCCGCTGCTCGATATGATCCGCATCAGCAAGGCGGAAGTTATGAAGATACTGCGTAGCAGACCTAAAAAATAGACGACTGATGAATAAACTTATCGTATCTCCTTCTCCCCACACGCACAGCCCGGAGAGCACGCAGTCGATCATGCGCGACGTGCTCATCGCCCTGACTCCGGCGATGCTGGTGTCGATCCTGGCAAGCGGCTGGTCGGTGCTCGCACTGATCTGCGTCAGCGTCGTGGCTTGTGTCCTGCTGGAATTCCTGATCCAGAAATATCTGCTCAAGGTTCCCGTTACGGTCTGCGACCTTTCCGCCGCCGTCACGGGCTGTCTGCTGGCGCTCAACCTTCCGCCGAACGCCCCGTGGTGGATCGCCGTCATCGGTGCGGTGGTCGCCATCGGTATCGCGAAGATGTCTTTCGGCGGTCTCGGCCAGAACATTTTCAACCCTGCCCTGGTGGGCCGCGTTTTCCTGCTGGTTTCCTTCCCGGTGATCATGACATCCTGGGATGACGCCGGCTCGATGTTCGGTGTCGTGGACGCCTTCTCCGGCGCAACGCCGCTGGGTGCCGTCAAGGAAGGTCTCAAGAACGGAATGACGCTTTCGCAGATCACGGCCGACAACCTGACGTTCAGCCAGCAGTTCTTCTTCAACGCGGGCGGTTCTGCAGGTGAGCTTTCGGCCGTCGCGCTGATTTTGGGCTTCATCTACCTGCTCTGCCGCCGGGTGATCAAGGCCACCATCCCGGTGACGATCCTGTGCACGGTGCTCGTCGTGTCAGGCATCTTCTGGCTCGCCAATCCCGAGAAGTTCACCAACCCGGTGTTCAACATCTTCACGGGCGGTCTGCTGCTGGGTTCCATCTTTATGGCTACCGACTACGTGACCTCGCCGATGACGACCAAGGGTCAGATCATCTTCGGTATCGGCATCGGTCTGATCACGGTGTTCGTCCGCTACTTCGGTTCGTACCCGGAAGGCGTATCGTTCGCCATCCTGATTATGAACTGTGCCGTTCCTTTGCTTAACAAATATTGCAAACCGCGCCGGTTTGGGGAGGTCAAGAAATAATGGCTGCTAAATCTACATTCGGCAATATGGTCCTGGCACTGAGCATCATCTGCCTGGTGTGCTCGGCGCTGCTCGGGACCGTCTACGCGGTGACGAAAGCCCCGATCGAGGCTTCCCAGCTGCAAAAGGTCAACGAGGCCATCGCCGCGGTGACCCCTGCTTTCGACAATGTCCCTTCCGAGAACGTGCGCCCCGTCGAGGGCGGTGAGATCTACACCGCCACGCAGGGCGGTGAAACGGTGGGCTACGCCATCAAGGTAAGTGCCGGCGGCTTCGGCGGCCCGCTGACCGTGATGGTGGGCTTCACGCCCGACGGCACGATCTATAACACGTCGGTGGTCTCGCACTCCGAGACGCCGGGCCTGGGCGCCAAGCTCGTGGACGAGTCCGTCGCTCCCCGCGAACAGGTCAAGGGCAAACATCCGGAACGCAACAACCTGACCGTCAGCAAAGACGGTGGCGAGATCGACGCCATCACGGCTTCGACCATCACCTCCCGGGCCTTCCTCAAGGCCGTCGGACAGGCTTACGAAGTGTTCCGCACCAACTGTATGACTGTTGTTGAACCTGCAAATACCGAAGACAATGGGCAAGAATAACAAATGGCAACTGATCGTTGACGGTATCGTCAAGAACAACCCGACGTTCGTGCTCGTCCTGGGTATGTGCCCTACGCTGGGCACCACCACTTCGGCCATCAACGGTATGGGCATGGGCCTGGCCACGATGATCGTGCTGATCCTTTCCAACATCACGATTTCGGCCGTCGCCCGCTTCATCCCCGACAAGGTACGCATCCCGTGCTACATCGTGGTGATCGCTTCGTTCGTGACCATCGTGCAGCTCCTGCTGCAGGCCTATGTGCCGGTGCTCTACGATGCACTGGGCATCTTCCTGCCGCTGATCGTGGTCAACTGTATCATCCTCGGCCGCGCCGAGGCCTTCGCCAACAAGAACGGCGTGGGCGATTCCGCCCTCGACGGCGTGGGCATCGGCCTGGGCTTCACCATCGCGCTGACCGCCATCGGTCTTGTGCGCGAGATCCTGGGCAGCGGTTCGGCTTTCGGATGGAAATTCCTCTCGGGCGACGGTATGCTGGCCTTCGTCCTGGCGCCGGGCGCGTTCATCGTCCTGGCTTATCTCATGGTCGTTTTCAGAAAGATCACCAATAAGGCATAACCACTATGAAGATTCTCCTTATTTTCATCTCTGCGATATTTGTCAACAATGTCGTCCTGAGCCAGTTCCTGGGCGTATGTCCGTTCCTGGGCGTTTCGAAGAAGGTGAATACGGCCGTCGGCATGACCGCCGCCGTGACCTTCGTGATGGCCATTGCCACGCTGGTGACCTTCCTGCTGCAGAAATACGTTCTGGTTCCTTTCAACCTCGTGTTCCTGCAGACCGTGAGTTTCATCTTGGTGATTGCCTCGCTTGTGCAGATGGTCGAGATCATCATCAAGAAGATCAGCCCCTCGCTCTACCAGGCGCTGGGTATCTTCCTGCCGCTGATCACCACCAACTGCGTGGTGCTGGGCGTCGCCATCCAGGTGGTGACCAACGAATACAATTTCGGTTTCGCCGAAGGCGCCCGCATGCTGGGCCTGGGCGAATCCCTGCTCTTCGCCATCGCCACGGCCATCGGCTACGGCCTGGCCCTGATCCTTTTCGCCGGTATCCGCGAACAGCTCGAGCTGAGCAATGTGCCCAAGGGCTTCAAGGGCGTTCCCATCGCCCTGCTGACCGCCGGTATCATGGCCCTTGCTTTCATGGGCTTCTCGGGTTTGGTATAAGATGAACCGCAGGCCACAGAACCTGTCAGACATTGAGGCGCTTCTTCGGGCGGGTGAGCTCGAAGAAGCGCATCAGTCTCTGCGTGACTTCGTCAAGCGCGAGCCTGACAATCCCCAAGGCTGGTATATGCTGGGCAATCTGTACCGGCGCCAGCAGCTCTGGGGCGAAGCCATCAATCATCTCAACAAAGCCAAGCTCCTCGATCCCGACGGCCCCGCCGACGCCGCCATCGAATCGATCTACAACATCATCCGATTCGTCAACAAAGATCTGATGAACCCGTAAGAAAAAAAGCTCTCCAGCATTGCTGAAGAGCTTTTTTGTCGGGAAGAGGTGACTCGAACACCCGACCTCTGCGTCCCGAACGCAGCGCGCTAGCCAACTGCGCCACTTCCCGAGGTCCCGAATTGGGACTGCAAATATAGTAATTTTTTTATAATCTGTTCAAAATAATCTGCCAAAGCACGATTCCGATGGAAACCGACACGTTGAGGGAGTGTTTCGTGCCGAATTGCGGAATCTCCAGGCAGTTGTCGGAAGCATCGACGACTTCCTGCGTCACGCCGCGTACCTCATTGCCGAATACCAGGGCGTAGCGCTTGTCCGGATCCGGGTGGAAGTCCTGCAGTTGTGTCGCACCTTCCGCCTGCTCCACGCTCACGATCGTGTATCCCTCTTCCCGCAGCGCCGACACGGCTTCCAGCGCCGTATCGAAATGCTCCCAATCGACACTGAACTCTGCGCCCAGGGCCGCTTTGTGGATCTCCGGGGTGGGCGGTGTGGCCGAGATGCCGCACAGGCAGATCTTCCCGATCCGGAAGGCGTCGCAGGTACGGAAGGCCGAACCGATGTTGTGCTGGCTGCGCACATTGTCGAGCACCAGAGCGAACGGCGTCTTCCCGGCCTCTTTGTACTGTTCCACGGAAATCCGTCCGAGTTCGTCGTTTTTTAGTTTTCGGAACATTTTTTTGTCAAGATTGCAGCGGCAAATATAGGAATTTGTTTTATCTTTGTAGATACTTTCCTTATTGGGAATAATTGTAACAAGATACCAACCATATGAAACAAGACGTACAAATTTCCGACCTGATCCGCAAGGAGGAAGAGCGGCAGAGCGAAGGGCTCGAACTGATCGCATCCGAAAACTTTGTGAGCAAGCAGGTACTCGAGGCACTCGGCAGCGTGTGCACCAATAAATACGCAGAGGGTTATCCCCGGGCACGCTACTACGGCGGCTGCGAGGTGGTCGACCAGATCGAACAACTGGCCATCGACCGCCTGTGCAAACTCTTCGACGCCGAGTATGCCAACGTCCAGCCTCACTCGGGCGCCCAGGCCAATATGGCGGTGTTCTTCACCTGCCTCCAGCCGGGCGACACCTTCATGGGACTCGACCTGGCGCACGGCGGTCACCTGACGCACGGCTCCCCGGTCAACATGTCGGGCAAGATGTACCACGCCATCGGCTACCAGCTCAACAAAGAGACGGGCCTGGTGGACTACGACGACATGGAGCGCAAGGCGCGCGAGTACAAGCCGAAGCTCATCATCGGCGGCGCTTCCGCCTATTCCCGTGAATGGGACTGGGAACGGATGCGTGCCATCGCCGATGAAGTGGGCGCCATCTTTATGGTGGACATGGCTCACCCGGCAGGCCTGATCGCCGCCGGTCTGCTCAAGAACCCGGTGAAATACGCGCACATCGTGACCTCCACCACGCACAAGACCCTCCGTGGTCCGCGCGGCGGCGTCATCCTCATCGGCAAGGACTTCGACAACCCGTGGGGCATCACCACCCCGAAGGGCGAAATCAAGAAGATGAGCGCCATGATCAACTCCGCCGTCTTCCCGGGCATCCAGGGCGGTCCGCTGGAGCACTGCATCGCCGCCAAGGCCGTGGCCTTCTACGAGGCCCTGCAGCCTGAGTTCCGCGACTACCAGATCCAGGTCCAGAAGAACGCCAAGGCGCTCGCCGAAGCCTTCGTCAAGAAGGGCTACTACATCGTCTCCGGCGGCACCGACAACCACCTGATGCTGATCGACCTCCGCACCAAGTTCCCCGACCTCACCGGTAAGGTGGCCGAGAAGGCCCTCGTCCGTGCCGGCATCACCGTCAACAAGAATATGGTGCCGTTCGACAGCCGCAGCGCTTTCCAGACCTCCGGTCTGCGCGTCGGTACGCCGGCCGTCACTTCCCGCGGTCTCGTGGAGAAGGATATGCCGGTCATCGTCGATCTGATCGACAAGGTGCTCTGCGACGTCGAGAACGAGCAGGTGATCGAGGAAACCCGCCGCCAGGTGAAGATGATGATGAACGGCATGCCGCTCAACCGCTGGTAAACGGTATCTCCGGTTCGGCCATCCATAAAAACAGCCTCCCGCATGGACGGGAGGCTGTTTTTTCATCGGCCATTTAGAAATCCACGGTCGGATTGTCGTAGTCGCGGCCGCCGAGGACGGTGCCGTCGCCGGCGTAGCGGATCGTGCGGCTGGGCGAGCCGTCGGCCTTGTAGGTGGTACGGCTGTATTCGCCGAGCTGTTCGGGCGGGAGAGTGCCGATGCGTTCGATTTCCGCGGCGAAATGACGTTCGGCCGACTGGCGGATTCCCCGCTCGGTGTTGGTCGGAGGACGATGCCTGTAGTCGTCGCTGTCGCGGTCGAGGTAGTCCATCAGTTCGTACATCCGGCCGTCGGAATAGGTGAGGATTGCAATCCAGCGCGGGCGGGACTTGTCTTCTTCCGAAAGCTTTTCGCCGCAATAGGAGCAGGCGTGGATCTCACGCAGATCCTTGTCGAGCTTTGTCAGCACTTCCGGGTCGCCGCAATAGTAATTGTAACCTTCCTGACTGCCAAGGTTGCGGAAATAGACGGCGTTTCTTTCTTCCCGGAAACTGAATATTTCGGTACCTTCCTCGTTGTGCAGTTCGTAACGGAATGAAACGAGGGCAGCATCTTCGGCCGGTGCGTGGTTGAGCCAGGGGGAAAAGAATGCTTCGATCTGCTGGAAAGCCTCCCGGCCGTTGGCGGGCAGGGCTTCATAGCCACCGCTTCGGACGCTCTTTCCGTCGGAATACTTCAGCGAGAGGTCCCAGGTGTCGCCGTCTTTGATGTCGAACATCGGCTTGTAGCGTTCTTTGTACCGGTCCATCCGGTAGGTCTGGACGAGCGCTTCGAGTGAATCCATCACGGAAGCTTCGGCAAGGAACACGCGGTCGCGGTCGTCGCCCAGTTCCACGGTGATGCGCGTCTTGCCATCGTCGAGACGTTCGGCGCGGTAGCCCCGGTTGGTGAACCCCCGGAAACCGTGCGTGGCGGAATAATAAAAAGAATCGAGTGTCGACGGACTGGGCCGGCACCCGAGCAGGGAAAGCAGGGACATCAGGACAAAAAGTTTTTTCACGGGAGACTCGGGATCATTACGCTGAAAGACTGCTGAACCGAAGAGCGGAAGCCTATTTCCGAAATCGACGGAACGTCGTGCCGCCAAGAGTCTTTCGATTCACGGTCGAGATAATCCATCGCTTCGATCTTCTGACCGTTTTCGTATTCGGCCGTCAGGATCCAGCGGGGACGGGTCTTGTCTTCTTCCGCCCGGTTTTCACCGATATAGGAACCCATATGGTTCCAGCGGATATCGTTGGCGATTCTTTTGGCAAGCTCCGGGTCGATCCCTTCGAAGGTCTGCCCTTTCGCCTGACCGTAAGGCTGCATAAACGCAGTGCAGACGGTGTCTTTCAGTTGAAAGGCATAGGCTTCGGAGCCTTCGGCGTCGCAGTATTCGTAGCGGAAAGAAACGAGGGCGACCTCTTCCGCCGGCTCCTGATAGAGCCAGCGGGAGAGGATGCCTTCGGTTTTGAAGATTCCCTCAGCGCCTTTGGGAGGGTAGGCCATGTAACCGCCGCAGGAGTTCGAAGATCCGTCCGTGTAGCAGATTTCCATCGACCAGGAATCCCCGTCCAGGATCTCAAACTTCGGTTCGTAGTGTCCCGTGAAACGATCCATCCGGTATTTGCGGACCACCGCTTCGAGGGAATCCATGACCGACCCTTCCGCTTCAAATATGCGGTCGCGGTCATTGCCCACCAACACGGTGACGAGGGTGTTGCCGTTCTCCAGCCTTTCGGCCCGGTAGCCGATGTTGCTATGGGCGTGGTAGCCGTGCGTAGCGCTGAAGTAGATGGACTGCAGGGATGCGGGCGCAGGACGACCGCATCCCAGAAAAGAAAACAGGGACATTGCGAGCAGGAGACGGATCACGTGCGGCATCTTTTATTTGTTGCCTTCACGGCGCGGGCCACGGCCGCCGTCGCGGCGGGGTCCACGGTTACCACCGTCCTTGCCGTCGCGGCGAGGACCGTTGCCGCCTTCGCGGCGCGGGCCGCCCGTGCGGGGCTTGGGCTCCACATAGCCTTCCGGCTTCTCGGTCAGGGCACGCATCGAGAGGCGCATCTTGCCGGCCTTCGGGTCGTATTCGAGGAGTTTGACATCCACCTCGTCGCCGACGGCCAGGACGTCCTCGACCTTCTCGGTCTTGGTCCAGGCAATCTCGGAGACGTGCAGCAGGCCTTCCTTGCCCGGCATGATCTCGATGAAAGCGCCGAACTCGAGGATCGAGACGACTTTGCCGTGGTACACCTTGCCGACCTCGGGGACCGCGCAGATACCCTTGATCCAGTCGAGGGCTTTCTGCATATTGTCGGCGTTGTCGGAAGCGATGTCCACCACACCTTCGGTGAGGTTGGTGCCCGGGATGGGCTCTTCATCGATGTTGATGACGGTACCGGTTTCCTTCTGGATCTTCTGGATGGTCTCACCGCCCTTGCCGATGACGGCGCCGATGAATTCGGCAGCGATGCGGAGCTGGACGATGCGCGGCACGAACGGCTTGTAGTCGGCACGCGGTTCGGGGATCACCTTGAGCATTTCGCCCATGATGTGCATACGGCCGCGGCGGGCCTGTTCGAGGGCTTTCTCCAGCACGTCGTAGCTCAGGCCGTCGACCTTGATGTCCATCTGGGTGGCGGTGATGCCGTCGGCGGTGCCGGTGACCTTGAAGTCCATATCTCCGAGGTGGTCCTCGTCACCGAGGATGTCGGTCAGGATGGCGTAGCGGTCGTTCGGGCGCTCGGCGTCGGTGATCAGGCCCATGGCCACACCGGCCACCGGCTTCTTGATCTTCACGCCGGCGTCCATCAGGGCGAGGCAGCCGCCGCAGACCGAGGCCATCGACGACGAACCGTTCGATTCGAGGATGTCGGAGACCACGCGGACTGCGTACGGGTTTTCGGGAGCAAACGGCATGACGGCCTTGAGGGCGCGCATGGCCAGGTTGCCGTGGCCGATTTCGCGGCGGCCCGTGGCGCGCTGCGGTTTGGCCTCACCGGTAGCGAACGGCGGGAAGTTATAGTGGAGCACGAACTGCTGGTCGTCCTGGATGAGGACTTCGTCCTGCTCTTTCATATCGAGTTTGGTACCGAGGGTCACGCTCGCGAGCGACTGGGTTTCGCCGCGGGTGAAGATGGCGGAGCCGTGGGCGCAGGGGAGGTAGTCCACTTCGCACCAGATGGGGCGCACCTCGTCGGTGGCGCGGCCGTCGAGGCGGCGGCCCTCGTCGAGGATGAGGTTACGCATGGCTTCCTTCTCCACGTCGTGGTAGTAGCGTTCCACGATCGGGGTCTTCTCCTCGAGTTCCTCTTCGGGGATCGTGGCCAGGAAGTCGTTCTTGATGGCGTCGAACGCATCGGCACGCTCCTGTTTGGGCAGGGCGGACTTGGCGGTCTCGTAGCAGCGGGCGTAGCAGGCTTCGCGGACGGCCTTGCGCAGGTCTTCGTCCTCGACGTCGTGCGGATAGTCGCGCTTGTTCACGTCGGTGCCGAGTTCGTGCATCAGTTCCTTCTGCACGCGGCAGTGCTTCTTGATTTCTTCGTGGGCGAACTTGATGGCCTCGAGCATATCGTGCTCGGTGACTTCCTTCATCTCACCCTCGACCATCATAATGTTCTCTTCGGTGGCGGCGACCATCAGTTCGAGGTCGGCGCGTTCCATTTCCTTGAAGGTCGGGTTGATGACGAACTGGCCGTCGATGCGGCAGACGCGCACTTCGGAGATCGGGCCCTGGAAGGGCAGGTCGGTCGTAGCCAGGGCGGCCGATGCGGCGAGGCCGGCCAGGGCGTCGGGCTGGATATCTTTTTCCGCTGAGATCAGCATGACATTGACGAAAACTTCCAGATGGAAATCCTCGGGCCAGAGCGGACGGATGGGGCGGTCAACCAGACGGGAGATCAGGATCTCGTAGTCGTCGGGACGGCTCTCTCTCTTGAGGAATCCGCCGGGGAAGCGGCCCGCGGCGTAGTATTTCTCCCGGTAATCAACCTGGAGCGGAAGGAAATCCGTTCCTTCCTTGACTTCTTTGGCAGCAGTTACGGTCGCCAGGAGCATCGTGCCCCCCATTTTCACGACCGCCGAGCCGTCGGCCTGCTTGGCAAGCTTGCCGGTCTCGATTTCAATTGTCCGACCGTCGGACAATTCGATGATTTTCTTGATAACGTTCATATTTTAACCTTAGTGTGTCTTCATACAAAAAAGGCCGCTGAAACGGCGGCCTTGATTCGTTCCCAGGAGATTATTTACGGAGGCCGAGGGCCTTCACGATCTCACGGTATCTCTCAATATCCTTCTCTTTCAGGTAGTCGAGGAGCTGACGGCGCTTACCCACGAGGCGGAGAAGGGCACGCTGGGTGTTGTGGTCCTTCTTGTTGGCCTTGAGGTGCTCGGTCAGATGAGCGATACGGTAGGAAAACAAAGCAACCTGACTCTCAGGCGAGCCGGTGTCAACATTAGACTTCCCGTATTTGCCGAAAATCTCTTGCTTCTTGTCTGCGTTCAAATACTCTGACATATTGCAAAAAATTGATTAAGGGCTGCAAAGGTAAGGATATTTTTTTACTCTGCAACTTTTTCTTTTGCAATTATTTTGCAAGTGCGCTCAGTTTCTCGCAAAGACCGTCGAGGCTGGTCAGGAGTTCGGCGCCGATACGGTTGTAATACGTACGAGGCTTCACGTCGGGAGCCGGGTGGTTGACCTTGTCGAACAGGGTGTCGGCGAGGTCGCTCGCCTCGTTGATCAGGCCTTCCACCTGATTGATATCTTTTTCAGGGTGCAACATGGCGAACAGCAGGCAATCTTCCACGAAGTCGCCGACCAGGAATTCGATATCCTTCTTGATGTCACGGAGATTCATACGTGTGATGTTTTGATGATTCGGGTGCAAAGATACGAAAAAAACAGTCCCGTCCAACAGATTACAGAGCTCGTTTGCCGGACAGGAGAAGGCGCTCGGAGAGCGGGGAGGCGGAAGCTGCGATGCTTACGGCAGGTACAGTGTGCTGTGCCCCGTCGATGTCGAAGCGCAGCGAGGCGCCGTCACTGCGAACTTCCATAGTGACAGGTGCGCCCATCACGAGCGGCAGGTTCACGTCGCCGTGTCCGGCGGGAAAGCCGCAGAGGACGGGGATATGATAGGCCTCCAGGTATTTATGCAGCATAGCTTCCACGCTTTCGTCGGAAAACTCCTTGCCGCAATCGGTGAACTCGCCGAGAATGACGCCCTTGCAACGGTCCAGGACTCCGTTCATCATAAGGATCGTAAACTGCCGGTCGATGTTGTGCATCGACTCTTCGACCTCTTCGATGAAGAGAATCAAGTCGCTGCCGGCCGTTGCGTCAGCATTCGTCCCCAGATTGGGGGTAAAGGTGCAGAGATTGCCGCCCACCAGGACGCCGCGTGCCCATCCCTCGATATTCTGGGGATGCGCCGGGACTTCGTAGAGCGGCACATTGCCCAAAAGCAGATCGCGCATCAGCGTGCTGGTCGAATCCTGGCCGCCTTTGGCCAGGAAAGAACTCATCGTACCTTGTATGCTCATCACGCCGGCACGGGTCAGCAGGCCGTGAAGGGTCGTGATGTCGCTGAATCCTACGAGCCATTTCGGATGAGCGGACAGTTC
>JAFRRF010000049.1 GCA_017428245.1 Bacteroidales bacterium | reverse complement strand
GAACCATGTTTGATGATTGGGAGAGAGATATTACGTTTACTCGAAAGTAGTTGTCCATCAATAATTAAACAGAGCGCCCCGACCTAATGGCCGGGGCGCCTTGCGTAGAGAGGGTTCAGGTTTGGCTTACGCCGAGAGCTTTGCGCTGGCGTACATGTCGGCCGACTTCTCACCGGTGGTGGTGTTGATGTAGAAGTAGCGGAAGAAGACCTTCGGGTTGCCGACGGTCGGGGTTCCGTTCTTCTTGTCGTAGTCGGTCTTGATGTTGATGGCCGTGGCCACGGGGGTCTGCAGGCTGGTGAAGGCAGCGGCCTTGCTGTAGGCTCGGTTCACGCCGTTGCTCTGGGGCTCGGATGCCAGGATCACGAGCTTGAGGTTCGTCACCGAGTCAGGAATGCTGTCCAGGGTGAAGGTCATCGCACTGGCGCTGAGGGCGACAGTTGCGGCTGCCGGAGCAGCGACGCCGGTGAGAGCCGGAGGCGTGGTCATCACGCTGCCGCCAGCTGTCACGACCCAGAAGTTCAGGCGGCTGAAGAGGTTGGAGCCGGAGATCTTGGACTTGGTGCCAAGGACCGAGCGGCCCTGTGCAGAGTTCGCAGCTGCATGCCAGGCAAGCATCTGCTCGTTGGTGAGGTTCTGCCAGGCCTGGCTGAGCTGCTTGAACACAGACTTCACCGAGGCCTGATAGCTCGTGCGGGCAGCGCCGCCGTAGCCACGATTGCGGATGTACTTGCGACCGCGCGTCTTGGCAGCGGTGACACCCTTTGCGGAGCCCGACATTTCGTCGAAGGCGATGGAGGGAACGTACTTCATGGTTGTTTGAGTTTAAGTTGGTGAATAATAGTTGTTTGTTGGTTCTATTTCTTTTTCAGGTATAGTCTCAGGAGCAGATAGAGTCCATAGAGAATAGTCAGAATCATGGCGGCCACACCGGCCTTCATCTTGAACTGTTGCCAGAAGGTAAGCTGCCGCTCCACTTCCTTGACCTCCGTGACCACGCAGTCCCGGAATACGATGCTGTCGCGATAGACGATCTCTTTCTCCACAGGCACCGGCAACTGGGCGGGCTTCGTCTCCAGCGAGTGGGAGAGGATGCCGGCCGTCACCGTCGCTTCGCTCCTGGCATAATCGTTCTCGAGCGTCGAAATCGTATCCAGCGTCTGGATCTTCTCGACGATTACCGGCAGCTCCACGTAGGCCGTATCGTGTACCGTCAGCGTTTCATACCGAACCTCCACCCGGGTGCTGTCGGCCGTATTGGCGAGAGGTCGAGCAGCACCGCAGGCAGAAGCAACTGCGAGGAGCAGGAGGAGAGAGAAGAGATGGAAGGAGTATTTCATAGTTTGGTTATCCGTTTTACACGTTTTTAAACGTTTATATTCGCTTCTACACGGCTATTGGTCAGCAGGTATGTCGGCCTTGTGCCTGAGCTCCGCTTCAAATTTGTTGAACTTGACATCAAAGCTTGTCTTCACCCCGAGAATCGCCCCGGCAAGTACGAGCAGTTCAGAGACGATACTGATGGCAGAATTCGAGATTTCACCTTGAGGATGCACCAGGAACAAACACACGCAGGCGATGGCCACCCCAGCCGAAAAGCTGGCTATTGCGAGAGCGCCCTGGAGTCTGGTGAGTTCATTTGCTGCCATTGTCGTGTCCTCCGTTGTTATCTGACCAGGAACAACCGGGTTTCCATCACGCCGCCCTGGCTCCAGTTGGTGCCGGTAACGCCGAAACAGGTAAGCTGATTTCCGGTTATGTGAACCGGGACTTCGTAGCTGCCGTCTTCCGAATAGGAGTAAGCGTTGAAGAAGAACGGAACATCCGCCGATATATCATTCGGAAGTCCGTTCAGCCGGAACGAGAACTCATCACCTTCGGTTTCTGTCTTCGTTCCCCTGATCTGAATCGCCAGAAATACCCAGTGATCCGTGATGAAGCAATGCTGGTACACGATACTCATATTGGCCAGCGAGGCATTCTCGAGCGTCAGCGGAGTAGGCGTCATGCCTTCTGGGCTGAACCTTACACCCTTCGGAACGTAAGCGCAGAAGAAGTCCAACTCAGGTTCGGCCGAAGCACTCCTCAGGACGATAGGCTTTTCGATCACAATCGTGTTCTTGTTCTTGATCCAGCTCTTGAGCGCAGTGACCATCGGCCTAGACCAAGACATTCCTTGCTGGAACACCGCTGTCGTCGTGCTTTTGGGGATCGAGAGGTCAGGGACGTAGATTTCCAGCTGTTTTGCAGCGATGTAGTCTTCGTTCGTAGGGTCAAGCACCACACGTCCGTTCAAAATGACCATCTTGTCACTTTGATAGTCCTTCAATTGAATTGTATACGCTCCGAAATTATTTCCTGTTGCTGTGATCATCGTATAATCCTCCGTTGTTTATTGTCTGAATTTGACAGGTGCTACGTCGAAGATATCAAAGCTCTTAACCTTCGTCACATTGGACCGGCTAATGAAGAATTCATACTTCTCAGGTACCGATGAATAGCCACCGGCCACCTGCGAGTAAGACTCCAATACGCCAATCCGGCAATGGCTGAAGCTGTTCCAAAGGTCCACCTCGCGGCCAAGCACGTAGCACTCGAATGGCGGTACTGCGTTTTTGACGGAAGGGTCGAGTTTCGCCGGCCATCCCGCCATCGAATCCTCGGCCACGAATCGTCCCTTCAGGGAGCCCAGCAGCGAGCCAGGAGTCAGCTCGAAGTCAATATCCTTCATGTAGGTCGGGTAGTAGCCGTAAGACTGGTCATACAACTTGATCTTGACCTGGCGGCGAGTACCCGAAGATCCGTCGCCATCGAGAGATGCAGATCCTGCAGCGCCCGAGATCCTACGTACAGGGCCTGTGAAACCTGTTGCCGAGTCGAGCCAGTACATTTCGACGAAGTACTTCATACCGTCCTCGGGTGCAACGCCCTTGATTTCAGCGAAAGCATCTGTCAGGTCGAGATCGCCCCAGTCGGCATCCTCGGCAGAACTGATCACGACGGTTTTGCTCCAGCCGTTGGCCACTCCGGTGCTCATGGCTCCCGTCATCTTCACCACGAGTTTGTAGTTGTCATCCGGCTGATGGATTTCTTCGACCGTGACTTCTTCGCTGTTTACGTAGAAAGCAGCGAAGCTGACGAGAGGGATGGACTTCGTCGCCGGTGCATCCCACAGGATATCCTCGCCAGCAAGAGCCCGATTGCAGTTGAGCCGGACGAAAGCATTGTGAGCAGTCAGCTTAATGGAGTAGCCCAGAACGGTCTTACTCCGGAGATGATCTGCCAGGATCTCCCAAGCATGTTGTTGGGAATCGGAGAGCTGCTTGTAAGCCCGGGAGATCCGTGACAGCGTATTTCTTGAGACTATCTGCGAAGGAGAGGGTGCACCGGTGGGACGGGGCTTCACAGTCAACACCGTGCGTCCTTTCGTTTGACGCGCCGTCACATCATTGGCGCTGCCAGAAAAGTCATTGAAGGCAATGGAAGGAGAGGCAATCATCGTATGCTACTTTACTTGTTGTCAAAGTTGGTAGCAGCACTCAGATTCCTCTACAAATATATAAAAAGAAATTTGTTGTAAAAAACTATTTTACAACAATTTATATGAATTATCTACAGATACTATTTAACGCAATTCCAATGCAGTCGGATGCGGGAAAAGACTGTTGTTTTACCGCTCCAGCAGCTCCATCTGCTTGCAGTAATGGAAGGCTTCCAAGCTGATTTTCTTGATGCGGTTCAGCTTGTTGAGTGCCGGTTCCTGAATTGTTTCTGCAAACAACGCCTCGTCCATTTCGGGGCTATAATGCTGGACCGCATCGACCCCGCTGCGGATGAGTCGGGTAAGGTACGCGGCTTTGGCTGCATCGCGAACCGCTTTTTCCATCGAGTACTTTTCAGCGATAATAAATCCATCCACGCGACGGGCACCATCCGTCAGGTATTCATATTCTTCTCGCGAGAGACCGCCGTGGAGGCAGATATTCATCGCCGTATTATAAGCATCATCCAAGACATCGTCTGCCGATAGTCCGTCCAAGCCCCGATAGCCCAGTTCGATGGGAACAAGTTCCTTGAACGTTTTCCGGGTGGTGGACAAGTCATCGACGCGGTCGAGGATCGAACTCACATCGAAAAGCTGCTTCATGATTTCCATTGAGAAGGGTTTCTCGTGCTTGAAGAACGGGACTCCAGTGGTGTGCGGCGCAAAAGCCGTAAGCTTGTCGCCGAGCATGTCGTCCATGCTGGGGCATTGTACCATCACCGGTTCTCCTTCAGTCTTGAGCAGCGGCCCGCCGATGGGAAGATCCACCAGACGATTGTAGGCAATGTCCTCGTACAACACGTCGAGCAGAATCTTGTCGCTGGGATGCCCCGAGGGGTAGGAGACTTCGTATTTGTACTCCGCGTGCGACTTGGGTACATTATTGCGTGAATGGCGCTCGACTTCCTTGGCCTCAGTAAACCCGTATTCCTGCGCGCTCTTCCCCAGAAACTCCCGGATGTCTACACCTGGCTTGCATACGATATCCACGTCAATCGAGAGTCGACGGGAACTGTTCAGGTGCAGCATCAGGGCCGTACCACCTTTAAATGTGAAGGGGCAGCCGGAGCGTTTCAAGGATTCCAGCAGGGAGAAGGCGCGGACCGATTTCTCCAGGAGAGAGGCGTCCTTGATGTTCGGATATTGCTTTCGCAGCGTTTCAATCCACTCCGTGGTGCGGCTTTCAGGGTTAATCATGGCTGGGGAGGTCTATGTTGTTAAGAATGATCTGGATCTGGTCAATGCTCCTGCGACGGCGGGCGTAGCGCTTAAGTTTTGGTAGAGAAAGGAGGCAGTCCCGAAGGACATTCTCATAGATGGTGAACACTTCAGAACCTTGCAGGTAGTCGAATTCCGGATTGACGGCAATGTCCACCAGTACTTTTTCGGCGGCAGGGACGACGATTCCGTCAATCGTCTCCAGCGGAGACTCCGTGAAGAGAGGATTGACGACGATGCAGTCCCGTCCCGATCCGTACCTATAGTAATCCTCTTTGGTGGGATGGAGAAGAACCGCCGTGTTCGGACGCATCTCACGCAAAGCATCGAAAAAGGTTTGCAACAGGAACCGCTCCACATCGACGATAGTCATCTTGACATTGGGTACATGAAGCATAAAGGGCACGACGCATCCCGCATCCCAGACACAGAAATCAGCCAACGGATAACGTTTCTTCAAGTCGCGGGCCAGTTCGGAAGAATCCGGCTGCGGCAGCAAGACCCATTTGTACTTGCCGTCCTGGGGTAGTGCATACTCGCCCCAGCCGGTTTTGGCCAGAAGACCCTCCGCCACAAGCCGTGAGAGGAGCGTGGTCAGGCTCGCATCGTTCATATCGCCGCAGGCACGAAGATGTTCCGCCAGTTCCTTCTTCTTGAAAGGGCCGCGATGCATCGTCGCAAAACTGAGTATACTGTCACTTACCTGCATGGGGTGAAAACAAGATTCGGCACAAAAGTAAAACAAAATCGGCACAAAACAAATATTTGTGCCGAAAATGTTTAACTATAGTAACGGAGAACAATCAAGCTACTTGCACAACATCGAGGTTGGATCTGCGCATCCGAAACCAGAATTGCACAACGCAAGCCCGAAACTTGCACAACATCGGGTTTGAAGTTGCCCATATTGTTGCACAACCCGTGGTACAAGATTGCACCCGCAAATGAGCCCTACAGCGCCCTGGGAAGGGGATTGCCGATAATTCTGTTGTGCAAATGTTGTGCAAAAACACTAAAAAACCCGTCAGAGTGCGTTCTGACGGGGTTTTCGTGTGACTCCCACGGGATTCAAACCCATAACCTTCTGATCCGTAGTCAGATGCTCTATTCAGTTGAGCTAGGGAGCCAGGTTGAGTAGGGGTTGGCTACTCGGTGACGGGGACCTCTACTTTCGCGGAGGCGCCGCGTTTTTTCTCCTTAATGCGGGCCTTCTTGCCGGTGAGGCCGCGGAGGTAATAGATCCGTGCGCGACGGACTTTACCGACCTTGTTCACTTCAATCGAGTCGATGAAAGGGGAGTCAAAGGGGAAAATACGCTCTACTCCGATTCCGTTCGACATCTTGCGTACGGTGAACGTCTTGGAAATACCGGCGCCGCGTTTCTGGAGCACGATGCCGCGGAATTTCTGGATACGTTCCTTTGCTTCACCCTTTGCGGAGACCTCTTTGATCTTGTAGGCAACGGTCACGGTGTCACCGGCCTTGAACTCGGGGAAGTTTCTTTTTTCCTGTGCCAGCGCGTCGCAGGCAACTTTCATCAAATCCATGTTCTTTTTTCTTTAGTGCAACGTTGCTGGATTTCTTCTGATCACTTTCGCAAGAGGTTGCTTCGTTTTTGGGACTGCAAATGTACGAATTATTTTCTCCCGTGCAACTTTTTTTTATTTTTTCTTCATATTTTTACAAAAAGAAAAGACTAAAACCCAAAATCTATCCAAAATGCGCAAACTATTCGGCCTTTTCCTGTGCCTGACCCTCGCGTGGGGCACGGCTGCCCAGGATCCTGTGGACCTGAGTTATTTCCTCCCGGATACTTGTAATTATGATAAGCATGTCCCGACGCCTTCGTCCGTGCTGGGCTTCGAAGTCGGGGAATTCCAGATTACGCCGGAACAGGGGGCGGCCTATGTGAAGGCGCTGGCCGCGGCTTCTGACCGCGTGCTGTTGCGACAGTACGGATGGACGCACGAACGCCGGCCGCTCTATCTGCTGATCATTTCAACGGAGGAGAACATCCGCGATATAGACCGCATTAAAGCCGAACACGACTTGCTGAGCGACCCGTCGGCAGACGGAAAGACCAGCGGGCCGGTGTTCAACTGGTTCGGCAACAGTATCCACGGCAACGAAACGAGCGGATTCAATGCTTCGCTGCTGCTGGCCTATCATCTGGCCGCGGCAAGGACTCCGTATACGCAGAAGGTTCTGGAGAACAATATCGTGCTGATCGACCCGATGATCAACCCCGACGGGATCGGCCGTTTCACGGAGTGGGTGAATTCGCACCGCAGCGCCGTTGCGAACCCCGACAGCCAGGAGCTCGAGCACACGGAGACATGGCCGGGCGGCCGCTCGAACCACTACTGGTTCGACCTGAACCGTGACTGGATCAATCAGACACAGCCCGAATCGCGCTCCCGCGCCGTCGCCATGCACGAGTGGAAACCGAATGTATATACGTGTGCGCACGAGCAGGGCTCGGATGCCAATTACCATTTCTCGCCCGGTGAGCCGACGCGCTGGCATCCGCTGATCACCGAGGATTGCCGGGAATTCATCCGCCGCCTGGCCCGCGACTACTATGTGCCCGCCTTCGACCGGCAGGGGCTGATGTATTTCTCCGGCGAGATTTTCGACGACTATTTCCCGGGCCGCGGCCGAGAATATCTGGATTTCTATGGCGGCATCGCCCTGCTTTGGGAGGAGCAGAGTTCCCGCGGATTCCTGCGCCAGACGGCCAACGGGATGTTGTCGTTCCCGATGACCATCCACAATCAGCTCACGACGGAACTGGCCACCCTGCAGGGTGCGACCGATATGCGGGAAGAGTTGCTGGAATACCAGAAGCGCTTTTATCGGACCACTTCCAAGGAGGGCTCAGGATACTATGTGTTCGGCACTTCCGGCGATGCCGTGTCGGCGTACCGCATGGCGGAACTCGTCTCCCGCAACGGCGTCGACATTTACCGCCTGGGAAGGAAGCTGACGGCGGGCGGGCGTACGTTCGTGCCGGATTCCGCGTTCGTGGTGCCGGTGCGGCAGGCCCGTCACCGGATGGTCGAGATCATCTTCGAGGTCCGGGAGCAGTATGCGGACAGCCTGTCCTACGATATTACCGGCTGGACGCTGCCGATGTCGTTCAATCTGCCTTGCGTGAAGGTGGATGCCGCCACGAAGGGGGAGAAGTTCCACTATTCCGAGTCACAGCCGGCCGGATCCTTCGACCGCGCTTCCTATGCCTATGCTTTTGAGTGGACCGGATTCTACGCGCCCCGTGCGCTCTATCGCCTTCTTTCCGCCGGCGTCTTCGCCAAGGTCGCCCAGGACGGTTTCCAGGCGGATGGAAAAGCCTACGCCCCGGGTACCGTCGTCATTCCGCTTGGCCCTGCTTATCAGTCGGTGCCCCAGGATGAGATTCACGCCCTGATGGAACGGATTGCGAAGGAAGACGGCGTGGATGTCCACGCGCTGGCGAGCGGCTACACCGCGGGCCATAATGTGGGCAGCGGGACGCTTGCACCGGTGCGTCTCCCGCGCGTCGCGGTGATCGGCGGTCCGGAAGCTGCCTCGGTAGCTGTCGGCGGCTTGTGGCATCTGATGGACCAGCATTACAAGATGCCGCTGAGCATCCTGCCTTCCGACGGAATGGGCGGCGTGAACCTCGACCGCTACAATGTGCTTTTCGTGACTTCTGGCCACAGTTCGATGAGCGCTTCGAACATCGCGAAGATCCGCTCCTGGATGGAACGCGGCGGGACGCTGGTTACGCTGGAGCAGGGCGTCAATTTCCTCCGCCGCCTGGGGCTCGATGCGCTGGCGACCAAATCCGCACCGCTCGATACGGACATCCCATACGGGAAACTCTCCGTCGCTACGCGTGCGCGGAGCATCAACGGCGTGATCGTAGAGGCGGGCGTCGACCGCACTCATCCGATGGGGTGGGGCTACCTGGAGGACCGGCTGCCGGTTTTCAAGAACAACACGCTGATTCTTGAGCCGCTGCCGAACCGGCTCCGCACGCCGCTGATCCATTCTGATCCGGTGCTGCTCTCGGGCAACCTGCTGCCCCGGCTTCAGGAGATGCTGGCCGGAACGCCCGTCACGGTGCTGACTGCACTGGGACGCGGAAGGGTGATCAGCCTGACCATCGACCCGAATTTCCGCGCCATCTGGTACGGCACGGGCAAGCTGACCGCCAACGCCATGTTCTGGCCTGAGCTGATCAGCCCTGCCTCGATGCGGTAGGAATTACTCGAAATAAACGTCGCCGAAAAAGTCCGGCTGGTGGAAACTGGGCTTCGGCGTGCCGACGGGATTCCAGCTCAGGTAGTGGGTGACGGCGGTGTCGTCGCCGCACTTGTAGAAGTTGGCTTTGACGGTGCGTCCGCTGAATTCGGTGAGATCGAGGTCAGCCTGGGCGTAGAGTCGCTTGGGAATGGCGATGGTAATCGTCCATTCCTGCGGGCCTTCGATCATGCCGAACGCTTCGGAGCCGAGGGTGGAGTGACGGCGGATCTGGCTGAGGATGCGGTCGTCGCAGTGGAAACGCGGACCGCCGAGCGGGCCGTAGTCGAAGGTGCCGTGACCGATGCAGTTCATCTCCAGGTTGAAATAGCTGTTGTCACGGTCCGAAGGGATCATGAAAAACTCGACGCAGTCGTCGGTATAGGGCCGCGAACGATAGTCGTAGTCGTACGTGGCGCGGGCGCCGTTTTCCTTCACGTGATACTGGAGGTAGATCTCCGTATCGGAGTGCATGATGCGGAATTCGACTTCGGGTTTGTAGGGGTACTCGGGCCAGTTGACCTTGTCGATGGCGTTCCACTGGATTCCCGCTTCGTCGAATTTGGCCTGTACGTCTTCAATGGCCGGTTCCGGTACGGAGAAGGCCACTTTTGCAACAATCAGAGTCATAAGCAAGAGTTTCATAATGCAAATTTAGGAAAATTGGCAGATTATTCTTATATTTGTAAGATGAAATGTTGAAACGACAAATAATCTTAAATAAATTCAAAACAAAAACATTCTATGAAAAGAGTTTATCGATTCGGAGGCAAAGAAGCTGAAGGCAATGGCCAGATGCGGAATCTCCTCGGCGGTAAAGGCGCCAACCTTGCTGAAATGTGTACTTTGGGCATTCCCGTGCCCGCCGGTTTCACCATCACGACGGAGTGCTGCACCGAGTATTATGCGCTCGGTGGCGGCTATACCGCTGAGTTGAAAAATGATGTTGCTGAAGCCCTCAAGGCGACGGAAGCCATCATGGGCAAGAAGTTCGGCGATCCGAAGAATCCGTTGCTCGTGAGCTGCCGCTCCGGCGCACGCAGCTCGATGCCGGGTATGATGGATACGATCCTGAACATCGGCCTTTGCTCCGCCACCATTCCGGGTATGATCGAAAAGACCCAGAACCCCCGTTTCGTGTATGACGCTTACCGCCGTCTCATCATGATGTATTCCGACGTCGTGATGGAGAAGGCTGAAGGTATCGAACCGGAGGACGGCAAAGCCATCCGCCAGCAGCTCGACAAGATGATGGAGGACCTCAAGGAAGCCAAGGGTTACAAATCCGATACGGAGATCACGGCCGAAGAGCTGAAGGACCTCGCGGAACGTTTCAAGGTCCGCATCAAGGAAGTCCTCGGCGTCGAATTCCCCGATACCGCCGAAGCCCAGCTTTGGGGTTCGATCGGCGGCGTGTTCAAATCCTGGAACGGAAAGCGCGCAATCAAGTATCGCCAGATCGAGGGTATTCCCGATGACTGGGGAACGGCCGTCAACGTCCAGTCGATGGTTTTCGGCAACATGGGCGACACTTCCGCTACGGGCGTGGCATTCTCCCGCAACCCCGCCAACGGTGACAATAAATTCTATGGCGAGTGGCTCATCAACGCCCAGGGCGAGGATGTCGTAGCCGGTATCCGCACCCCGAACCCGCTGAACAACGCCACCAAGAGCCCGCAGAACGCGCACCTGAAGTCCCTCGAGGACGCGATGCCGGAAGTGTACAAAGAACTCGACGACATCCGCATGCTCCTCGAGAAACACTTCAACGACATGCAGGACATCGAATTCACGATCCAGGAAGGCAAGCTCTGGATGCTGCAGTGCCGTATCGGCAAACGCACCGGCCTG
>JAFRRF010000048.1 GCA_017428245.1 Bacteroidales bacterium | reverse complement strand
CATCGACACCCGCAAGTGGCAGGAAACCATCCTGAAATATCATCCAGCACGGAGCTGAACCATAACCCAAATATCTATTCGCTATGAAACGGATTCTGGCCCTCGCCCTCCTTCTGCTTCCCTTCGCCGCAATGGCCGAAAACGACAATCCGACGGCAAAGCCCGCCGCTACCGTCGTGTATCAGAACGCCCGCTTCACCATCCTGACCGACAGGCTCATCCGCATGGAATGGGCCGAAGACGGCGTATTCGAAGACCGGGCTTCCCTGGCCATCGTCAACCGCGATCTCCCCGTTCCCGAATTTACCCAAACCGTCCGCGACGGCATCCTTACAATCCGGACCAACCGTGTGACGCTGACCTACAAGGGCGGCCGCTTCGCGCCGGAGAACCTTCGCGTCCGCTTTGCCACGGGTACGTGGGAGCCGGGAATGGCCCCTTCCGGCAACCTCAAGGGCACGACCCGCACCCTCGACGGATGCCTGGGCTTCGAACGGCTGTCACTGCGGGAACAGACGCTGGAAGACGGCATCCTCTCGCGCGACGGCTGGGCGCTCGTCGATGAATCCGCACGGCATCTTTTCGGTACGGACGGATGGGTGGCGGAACGGCCTTCCGGCGACCGGATCGACTGGTATCTCTTCGCCTACGGGCACGACTACACAGCCGCCCTGGGCGATTTCATCAAGATTGCCGGACGGATTCCGCTGCCGCCCAGATACACCCTGGGTTACTGGTGGAGCCGCTACTGGGTTTTCACCGACGACGAGATGCTGGATCTCGGACGCGAGATGCGCGAGCGCGGCGTCCCGATGGACGTGATGATCGTGGACATGGACTGGCACTATACCTACCAGGAGATGCAGAAACGGCTTGGGAACGACGACTTCGCCCAGGGCCGCGGCTGGACGGGTTATACCTGGAACCGTGACCTGTTCCCGGACCCGGAAGGCTTCCTGAAAGAGCTCCACGCGCTGGGATTCAAGACAGCGCTGAATCTCCATCCCGCTTCCGGCATCCGGCCCTACGAAGAGTGCTACGAAGGTTTCGTCCGGGACTATCTGTCGCGGACCGACGAATACGACGGCCCCAAAGATTACATTTTCCCGGAAGGCGGCTATCTGTATGCCGGCAACAAGGAACCAGTCGGCAAGGCCGGATACCACGCATCCGTCCCCTACCGGATGTCGCAGCGCGCCTGGGCCGACGCCTATTTCAACAGCGTCATCCGGCCTCTCGAACGCCAGGGCGTGGATTTCTGGTGGCTCGACTGGCAGCAGTGGATCAACTCGAAATATGTGGACGGCCTGAGCAACACCTTCTGGATCAACTATGCCTTCTTCCGCGACAAGGAGGAGAACGGGACGGAACGCCCGTTCATCTATCACCGCTGGGGTGGCCTGGGCAGCCATCGCTACCAGCTGGGCTTCTCAGGCGACACCTACGACGAATGGCGCGTCCTCAAGTTCCTGCCCTATTTCACCGCCACGGCCTCGAATGTGGGCTACGGCTACTGGGGCCACGACATCGGCGGCCATCAGCAGTTGCGCGACCACGAGCGCCTCACCGAACCGGAGATGTACACCCGCTGGCTCCAGTTCGGCGTCTTTACGCCCATCTTCAAGACGCATTCCACCCAGAACGCCCGGCTTGAGAGGAAAATCTGGGCTTATCCCGACCATTACGACTATATGCTGGCCGCCATCCGCCTGCGCTACACGCTGTCGCCTTACATCTACACGATGGCGCGCGAGGCCTACGATACCGGCGTCTGCATCTGCCGTCCGCTGTACTACTCCCATCCGGAGCAGGAGGAAGCCTACAGTTGCAATGAAGAGTATCTGTTCGGCGACCGGATCCTGGCCACGGCCGTGGCGGAGCCCGTCGGGGCCGACGGCAAAGCGTCACGGTCCGTATGGTTCCCCACCGGAAGCGACTGGTACGATATGGCCACGCACACCCTCTACAAAGGGGGAAGCAAGAAGACCCTCCGCTACACGATCGACCAGAATCCCTGGTATGTCAAGGCGGGAAGCATCGTCCCGCTCGCCGGAACGGAAATCCGCAACCTGCAGGATCCTTCCGACGTCCTGGGCATCCTGGTGGTCCCGGGTGCCGGGAAATCCTCGTTCCGGCTGTATGAAGACGACGGCGTGTCAAAAGATTACGCGACGAACTGCGCGTTCACCCGGATCGAAAAGAACCTATCCGGTAAAAAACTCAGCCTGACGGTCCACGCCCGCGAAGGCGCGGCCACCGGCCTTTCGGCGACCCGCCAACTGTATGTGGTCCTGGAAGGCGTCCGGTCGCAGCCCCGGAAGGTCCTGCTCAACGGAACCCCTGCCGGCGAATGCCGCCAGGACGGCGACGCCCTGACCGTCACCTTCCCCGCCACCGACGCTGTCAAAGATAACCGTATTGAAATAATCCTCTGAAAGGAAGCAGTTCCGCTGCTGTCAGGCTACGAAAAAAGAGAAAAGGCGTGCCTTTTCTCTTTTTTCGTAGCCCCGGGCGGAATCGAACCGCCATCTAAGGTTTAGGAAACCTCCATTCTATCCGTTGAACTACAGGGCCTATTCCGCTAGCGCCTGATGGCGCTGATAAAAGAAATGCCGAGTAAAGACCCCGGCATCCTTCAACTTCGTCTCGGTCAGAATTTACGCAACGGTTTTGTTGATGATCTGACGGCCGCGGTAGTAACCGCACTCAGGGCAGACGTGGTGATACATCACCGTAGCGCCGCAGTTCGAGCAGGTGGAAAGCTGCGGAACAAGCGCTTTGTCGTGGGTTCTTCTCTTATCTCGACGCTGCTTCGAGATCTTGTGTTTCGGATGTGCCATTTTTCCTTATTTTTAATTGTTTTTACTTTCCAACAAATCTTTCAAACCTTCGAAAGGCCGCACCGTCTCCGACTCGGACGACTCGTTTCCGCCGGACTCGCTCAGGTAACGGAGCATCTCGGGATTGCATTTCCCTTCGGGATGCACCTTCACCAGCGGAAGGCTCAGGCAGACGTAGTCGTACACGAACTGATTGAGGTCCAGGTCGCGCTGGGTGTGATCGACAACCACGATGTCTTCATCGCTTTCCGTGTCATCATCCACGTCGACGCTGCCGAAACCGACGGTCAGGCGGGGCTCGATGTCGACCTTCAGCGTGAGGTCTTCCAGGCAGCGGTCGCACTCGACCACCACGAAGCCCGTCACGGCGCAGACCACCTCGAGCAGGGTCTGATGCCGGATCACCGTCACGCGCACGCTGCAGTCCGCGTCCTTGATCTGGGTATTCTCGAATGCTTGAAAGAACGGTTCCCCGATTTCAAACCGAAATGAACTCTCCCCGTAGGGCAAACCCTTGATAGGGATTACGATATCTTGGTTCAACTTGTCCATCTCGGAAAAATTGGGGCTGCAAATATAGCAAAATAATTTGAAAACTAGCTTCTTTCCGCTCTTTTTCGCGCAATCTCGTCGAGAATGATCTTCCGCATACGCATCGACTTGGGCGTAACTTCCACCAGTTCATCCTCCTGGATGTATTCCAGGGCCTCTTCGAGGCTGAAACGGACGGGCGGCGGAAGCATCACTTTTTCATCGGTGCCGGCGGCCCGGACGTTGGTGAGTTTCTTGGTCTTGCAGATATTGATGACCAGGTCGAAGTCGCGCGAATGCTCGCCGACGACCTGTCCGGCATACACTTCTTCGCCCGGCTCGATGAAAAAGCGGCCGCGGTCCTGGAGTTTGTCCATCGCATAGGCTACGGACAGACCCGTCTCGTGGGCTACCAGCGAGCCGTTGGTCCGCTTCTCGATCTCCCCTTTGTACGGCTCGTAATCCTTGAAGCGGTGCGCCACGATGGCTTCGCCCTGGGTGGCGGTGAGCAGGTTGCTGCGCAGGCCCATCAGGCCGCGGGCGGGAATCTCAAAGTCGAGATGCGTGCGGTCGTCGTGGTTTTCCATCCGGATGAGGGCGCCCTTGCGCCGCGTGGTCATCTCGATGGCGCGTCCCACGAATTCTTCCGGAACGTCGATGGTCAGGTACTCGACCGGCTCGCAGCGCTTGCCTCCGATGGTCTTGTCGAGGACGCGCGGCTGGCCGACCTGCAGTTCGAAGCCTTCGCGGCGCATCGTCTCGATGAGGATCGACAGGTGCAGCACACCGCGGCCATATACCACGAACGAGTCGGCGTTGACGCCGGGCTTGACACGCAGGGCCAGGTTCTTCTCCAGTTCGCGGTCCAGACGCTCCTTGATGTGGCGCGATGTCACATATTTGCCCTCGCGGCCGAAGAACGGCGAGTCATTGATCGTGAACACCATGCTCATCGTGGGCTCGTCGACGGCGATCGGCGGAAGAGCTTCCGGATTTTCGATGTCGGCGATGGTGTCGCCGATCTCGAACCCGTCGATGCCCACCACGGCGCAGATGTCACCGCAGGGAACCTCGTCCACCTTCCGTTTCTCGAGTCCCTCGAACACCATCAATTCCTTGATCTTCTGCTTCTCCACGATATCGTAGCGCTTGCACAGCGACACCGACATTCCGCTGCGGAGGCTTCCGCGGGTGATGCGGCCGATGGCGATACGGCCCACGTAAGGCGAGTATTCCAGCGAAGAGATCAGCATCTGGGGCGTTCCCTCCCGGACTTCCGGGGCGGGAATCTGCTCGATGATGGCATCGAGCAGCGCCGTGATGTCGTTCGTGGGCTTCCGCCAGTCACGCGACATCCAGCCCTGCTTGGCACTGCCGAAGATGGTCGTGTAATCGAGCTGGTCTTCCGTGGCGCCCAGCGAGAACATCAGGTCGAAGACCTGCTCGTTCACCTCATCGGGGCGGCAGTTCTGCTTGTCCACCTTGTTGATGACCACGATGGGTTTCTTGCCCATCTCGATGGCTTTCTGCAAGACGAAACGAGTCTGCGGCATCGTGCCCTCGAAAGCGTCGACCAGCAGCAGCACGCCGTCGGCCATATTGAGCACGCGTTCCACTTCGCCGCCGAAATCGGCGTGGCCGGGCGTGTCGATGATGTTGATCTTCGTATCCTTATAGGGGACCGACACGTTCTTGGCCAGGATGGTGATACCACGCTCACGCTCCAGGTCGTTGTTGTCGAGAATCAGTTCGCCGAGGTCTTCCGCCCGGCGGGTCAGTTTGGCCTGATAGATCATCCGGTCCACGAGGGTGGTCTTGCCGTGGTCCACGTGGGCGATGATGGCTACGTTTCGGATCGCTTGCATAGGTGTTTTCTTTTCCGCTGAAGCCGCAAAAGTAGGAATTATCTCGCAATAATTGTATATTTTTCACGCCCATTACATTATCTTTGTAGCATGGTTGAAAAGATTCTCATCCTCGATTTCGGCTCCCAGGTGACCCAGCTCATCGGCCGGCGCCTCCGCGAACTCAACGTCTATTGCGAAATCCATCCCTTCAACAAGATCCCGCCGCTCGACGATACGGTCAAGGGCGTGATCCTTTCCGGAAGTCCCTGCTCCGTTACGGCGAGCGATGCGCCGCAGGTCGACCTGAGCGGCATCAAGGGACGCCTGCCCCTGCTGGGCATCTGCTACGGCGCCCAGTATCTCGCCCACCACTACGGCGGGGCGGTGGAAAGCGCCGGTTCGCGCGAGTACGGCCGGGCGGAACTCGAGGTGAAACAGCGCGACCCGCTTTTCGACGGTGTTCCGCCGAAGAGTCCGGTCTGGATGTCGCACGGCGACACGATCACGGTCCTGCCCGATAACTCCACTGTACTGGCCTCGACGGCCAGCGTGGTCAACGCGGCCTACCGCATCTTCGGTGAGCAGACCTATGCCGTGCAGTTCCATCCGGAAGTCTATCACACGGAATACGGCAGCCGCATCCTGGCCAACTTCGTGAAGACCATCTGCGGCTGCAGCGGCAGTTGGACACCCGCCTCTTTCATCGACTCCACCGTCGACGAGCTCCACCGCAAGATCGGCGGCGACACGGTGATCCTAGGTCTGAGCGGCGGTGTCGACTCCACCGTGGCGGCCGTGCTGCTCCACAAGGCCATCGGCGACCGGCTCCACTGCATCTTCGTCGACAACGGCCTGCTGCGCCGTAACGAGTTCTCCGAAGTGATGGAATCCTACCGCGGCATGGGCCTCAACGTCACCGGCGTCGAGGCCGGCGAACGCTTCCTGGCAGCCCTCGCGGGGCTGAGCGAACCGGAAGCCAAGCGAAAGGCCATCGGAAAGACATTCATCGAAGTCTTCGAGGAAGAAGCCTGGAAGGTGGACGGCGCCCGCTGGCTGGCCCAGGGAACCATCTATCCCGACGTCATCGAATCTGCCGCCATCGGCGGCCAGGCCGCGAAGATCAAGAGCCATCACAATGTGGGCGGCCTGCCCGAGAAAATGAATCTCCGGATTGTGGAACCGCTCCGTATGCTGTTCAAGGATGAAGTCAGGCGCGTGGGCCGTGCCCTCGGCATCCCCGCCTCGCTCATCGGCCGGCACCCGTTCCCGGGACCGTCGCTGGCTATCCGTGTGCTGGGCGAAGTGACTTTTGAGAAACTCGAAATCCTGCGCGACGCCGACAAGATCTACATCGACGCCCTGCGGGCCGACGGGCTATACGACAAGATCTGGCAGGCCGGCACGATTCTCCTCCCGGTCAAGAGCGTCGGCGTGATGGGTGATGAACGCACCTATGAGTACACGGCGGCCCTTCGCGCCGTCACCTCCACCGACGGCATGACCGCCGACTGGTACCCGCTCCCCTACGACTTCCTGGCCAAGGTTTCCAACGAGATTATCCGCCGCGTCCGCGGCATCAACCGCGTCGTCTACGACATCTCTTCAAAACCCCCGGCAACGATCGAATGGGAATAACAGTCGTGCTCCCAACGCGCGGCAGAACCTTTTTAAGCCAGGCCTGAGCCTGGCTTAAAAGGACCTGCCGCTCCACCAGGCCCACGCGCAGCACAAACTATCGCGTAGTGAAATAAGCGCAGGCGATGCCGCCGGTGTAGGGTTTGTAGCGCGGGAAAAGGAAGCCTGCGCGGCGGAATTCGTCGCAGAGGGCTTCGTAGCGCGGGAAGGCCAGCACGGAATCGACGAGGTAGCCGTATGCGTCGGCGCTGCCGACAAGGCGGCCGATCAGCGGAAGGATGTTCTTGAAATAGAACAGATAGATTTTGTTCCAATGGCGGTTCCGGGGGACGGCGAACTCCAGGACGGCCAGCTGGCCACCGGGCTTGAGCACGCGGCGAATCTCGGCGAGACACCGGGCACGGTGGTCGAAGTTGCGCAGGCCGAAGGCGATGGTCACGGCATCGAACGTATCGTCGGGAAAAGGAATCTGCTCGGCCGATCCGAGGACGAAATTCGGTTTCGGCGACAGATAGCGGCATTTCTCCCGCCCGATTGCCATCATTTCGGAAGAAATATCCAGACCGGTAACCTGATAGCCCTTTTCCGACAAAGCTTTTGTAAGGTCGCCCGTGCCGCAGGCCAGGTCGAGCACGGCTGCCTTCTCCGGAAGTTTCTTCGCCAGTCGCCGCACAAAGCGCCGACGCCACAGGCGGTCGATGCCCAGCGACATACCGTGGTTCATCCGGTCGTACTTCGAAGCGATCGAATCGAACATCCCGGAGATCTTTTTCTCGTCTTTGTCCAAACGTTCCGTCATCGGGGACAAATGTACGAAAAAAAAGCGCTCCCTATTTCGCTGTGAATGTGCAGTAGTCGGCGTAGACTTCTTTGACGACGTCGTCCCAGCTCAGATACAGGTCGGAACGGGCGGCGGCGGATACGCGGTCGTAGCCGGCCGGATCCGACAGGATGTCCAGGATCATCCGCGCATAATTCTCTTCCCCGGGCTGCGAGACATAGGCGTTCACGCCCGGCGTGACCGTGGCGGCGGTCTTTGCGCCTTCCAGAAAGACCGTGGGTGTCCCCTGGCAGGCTGCCTCGATCTGCACGAGGGAATTGGCGTCGTAGAGCGACGGGAAAAGGAAGAGTTTTGCGCGGGAATACAGGTTCTGCAGCATCTCCCGGTCGGAGACGAGCCCGCACAGAACCACTTCATCCTGGAGACCGACTTCCTGCACCAGGGCGGCCAGCTTCTCCTCGTCCTGCCCCTTGCCGACAAAGAGCATGCGGAAATGCTTCAAGTCCATTTCTTTCGCCCGGGCCAGCGCCCGCACTGTAAAGTCGATGTTCTTGATGAAATTGATCCGGCCCACGAACAGGAAGACCGTGGCGTCGGCCGGAATGCCGTAGGTCTCGTTGACGATGGCAGCCGCCCGGGCAGGATCCGCAACGGGAACGTGGTCGGTCGCGTTGAGCCGCACCTTGCACGGGGCCGTGAGGCCGTATTCATTCTCATAAAGGTTCTTGATGCCGGCATTGACGGCCCAGCATTCGTCGCACGCATTGAAAACCTGCATGACACCGCCCATCGCCAGATCCACGGCGCCTTTGATCTTCAACGGTTTCTCAAAATCCTGCCGATACTGGCTGTGGAGCGTCGCCACCACGGGAAGATGCCGGAGTTTCGCATACAGCACCCCGGACAGGCCAAGGGTAAACGGCGAATGGATATGGACAAGGTCGATGCCGCTCCTGAGAATGCGCGCCTCAAAAACCGGATCGAGGGCAGGTGTAGGAATATCATAGTCATTCCCAATCAAGGGAATCGACGTGCAACGTACTACCTCGTAAGGAAAAGCCGCATCATCTTCTTTTTTGTAGCCCCGGGTCTCCGGGCAGAAAACAACGACGTCGCAATACTGCATCAGCCGGCGGGCATAATTGTCCACTACCTTGATGACACCGTCCACCATCGGATACCAGGTGTCTATGAATAGCCCCACTTTTTTCATTTCGGCGACAAAGTTAGCATTTTTTCGACTTTCATAAAGAGGTTCCCCACGGGCACAAAACAAATAATCCTTGACCCGTCCTGATTTTTGTTTACAGTTTTAAGTCTATTTTTTCTTTCACGGTTTCAATAAGTTGCAGTTGTCCTGCATCCGCATGTCAGTTCTGCAATGATCGTGGCCACTTCTTCTGGCTTATTTGACTTGTAGTAGTT
>JAFRRF010000047.1 GCA_017428245.1 Bacteroidales bacterium | reverse complement strand
GTCAATTTTCGTTGACAATATGATTTTTGCATACTTCCTGGGTATGTGCTCATACCTGGCGGTATCCAAAAATGTCAAGACAGCAAATGGTTTGGGTATTGCTGTTATCTTCGTGCTCCTGTGCACGCTCCCGCTGAACTACCTGCTCAACAAGTTCGTCCTTCAGCCCGGCGCCCTGGCCTGGCTGGGACCGCGTTTCGCCGACGTGGACCTGAGCTTCCTGAGCTTCATCCTCTTCATCGCGGTAATCGCCGCTTTCGTGCAGATCGTCGAGATGGTGGTGGAGAAATACCTGCCGGCGCTCTATTCGTCGCTGGGTATCTTCCTTCCGCTGATCGCCGTGAACTGCGCCATCCTCGGCGGCTCGCTCTTCATGCAGCAGCGTGAATTCCAGGGCTGCGGCGAAGCGGTCGTCTATGCGCTCGGTTCGGGCATCGGCTGGTGGCTGGCCATCGTGGCCCTGGCCGCCATTCGCGAGAAGATGGCTTATTCGAAGGTTCCGGCTCCGCTCAAGGGACTGGGCATCACCTTCATGGTGGTGGGCCTGATGGGTATGGCCTTTATGACATTTATGGGCATTTCACTGTAAGGGAGGACACGTTATGACGAATACGATTCTTGCAGCAATTCTCGTGATTGTCGTGGTCACGCTCCTGCTCGTGGCCCTGCTCCTTTTCATCAAGATCAAACTCACTCCTTCGGGAACGGTCAAGATCGATATCAACGACGGCAAAAAGGTGCTCGACGTGCCGCAGGGCGGCTCGCTGCTGAACACGCTGGCCGAACAGAAGATCTTCCTCCCCTCCGCCTGCGGCGGAAAGGGCAACTGCGGCCAGTGCAAGTGCCAGGTGCTCGAGGGCGGAGGAACCATCCTCCCCACCGAGACGGGCTTCTTCACCCGCAAGCAGATCGCCGACAACTGGCGCCTCGGCTGCCAGGTCAAGGTAAAGGACAACCTCAAGATCCAGGTGCCCGACTCCGCCCTCAGCGTCAAGAAACTCGAGTGCGAGGTCATCTCCAACAAGAACGTGGCCACCTTCATCAAGGAGTTCACCGTCCGTCTGCCTGAAGGCGAGAACATCGAGTTCAAGAGCGGTGAGTACATCCAGATCGACATTCCGGAGTACGACGTGGCTTTCGCCGATATGGACGTGGATCCGATCTACCGCGGCGACTGGGAGAAATACGGTTTCTTCGACCTCAAGTACAAGAACACCGTGCCGACCATCCGTGCGTACTCGATGGCCTCGTATCCTGCGGAGAAGAATGTCATCAAGCTCAACGTGCGTATCGCTACGCCGCCGTTCGACCGCAGCCAGCCGAAGGGCGTGTTCAAGATGCTGCCCGTGCCTCCGGGCATCGCCTCCACTTTCGTGTTCTCCCGCAAGCCGGGCGACAAGGTGTGGATCAGCGGTCCTTACGGCGAGTTCCTTCTCCCGAAGGACGATCCGGACAGCCAGGAATATGTCTTCGTGGGCGGCGGCGCCGGCATGGCTCCGTTGCGCAGCCACATCATGCACTTGTTCAAGACGCTCCGCACCAAGAAGGAAGTCCATTTCTTCTATGGTGCCCGCGCCCTGGTCGAGGCCTTCTATCTCGAGGATTTCGCGGAGATCGAGAAGGAATTCCCGAACTTCCATTTCCACCTGGCCCTCGACCGTCCGGACCCGGCCGCCGATGCGGCCGGTGTGAAGTACACCGCCGGCTTCGTGCACAACGTGATGAACGAGACCTATCTCAAGGATCACGAGGCGCCCGAGGATATCAAGTACTTTATGTGCGGTCCGCCGATGATGGTTTCGTCGGTCGTGAATCTGCTGGATTCCCTCGGCGTCGCGCCGGAAAGCATCCTCTACGACAACTTCGGCGCGTAGGCGTCCGCAGTTGCCTCAATCGTTCGGGCCGGCTGAAAAGTCGGCCCGATTTTTTTGCAAATTGTAAATATTTGCATATCTTTGCAGTCCCATTTTTGGGAGACTCGCTAGCTCAGTTGGTAGAGCACAGCACTTTTAATGCTGGGGTCTTGGGTTCGAGCCCCAAGCGGGTCACAAAAAGAGCTTCTGCATCGCAGAAGCTCTTTTTGTGACAGGAGGTGGCTTAGCCACCTCCTTTTTTCTTGCGGGGCACATCCCCGCACCCCTCGAGCTTCGCTCGGCGCGCTTCGCGCTTTTTTCGTAAGACCCGCTTGGAGCAGGGGTACTTTTCTGTGGCTTAGATTGAAGCGGAGCTCAGGTCGGTGCCGATGGTTTTGATGGCCTTGACGATTCTTGCCGTCACTTTTTCGCCAGGGTAGGCAGCGCCACTTTTGTATGCGCGCATTTTGCTTTCGTTTACTTCGGCGTATCGTGCAAATTTCCTCACATTGATAAAGTCAAAGCAATTGAAAAATGAAGGCAGATCGTAGTGATACTCGACGGAGATGTCTTTAAATAACGGAGTATCAAGACCTTCGGCTATATTCTCCGCAATGGCCTCCTGAATACTATCAATAAAGTCTTTTTTCGCTTCGCTGGCGCTATTTCCGAAACCGCCAAAAAAACTGTTGCCGATATGGTCTTCCGAATAGGCGGCGTAAAGCCCGTCTTTTCCTTTCTCGATTATGGCTTTTATCTTCATAGTACTTTCTGTTATCATTCTATTCCGGCGGTTTTCATGACAAAAGTAACATTTATCTCTCTTTTTTTACAAAAAAAAGTAACATTTATCGCTCTTTTTATTCCAACTGGTACTGACAGATATTGGTCAGGGCGGGGAATTTCTTGTAGTTGTAGACTTTGCCCTGGACGTAGATCTTGTGGTGGAGGACGGTGGCGCGGTTGGCCGGGTCCTTGAGATTCAGGGCGTTCTTGTGTGCGGCCTTGCTCAGGTAGATGCCGGCGCAGGATGCCGGATCCCGGGTGGTGGCCGAGGCTGCGATGGCCAGGTTGTTCATCACGGAAGTGGTGTCGCAACTGAAGTCGACCGTATTTTCCGCCAGGATCGCCCCCACGACATAGCCCCATACCCAGACCGTGTCGCCGGCACAGTCGGCCGCTGCCAGTTCGGCGACGCTGTAGGCCGTGGCCATTGTCAGGCCGTCGCCCGTCGATTCCGCCCCGACGACCACCTGCTCCCAGGTGCGTGTGGCGGTGGTATCGACCGCAATGCTGAAGGCGGATCCGGATTCGTCGCTCGTGGCATCGAGCGACAGGGTACGGATCTCACCAGCGCCAAGCGTGCGCCGGAAGAGAATGTTGTCCGCCTTTCCGTCGTTGTAGCAGAAACTGACTTCGCCGGGGAACATCCAGGCCGTGCGCGACTCGGCATAGCCGTAGTCGAGTTTTCCTTCCGGCTGCTTGAGCAGCAGTTTCCCGGGATAGCGGCTCCGGAAACGGTCGGAGACTTCGATGCGCACGCCGCTGTTGCGCAGGGTGCAGAGGAAGCCGACGGCCAGGGTCTCGCCGCTGCGTGCCACGACTTCTTTCTCGTCACCGTAGAGCGGTGATTCAAAGGCCGGCGCCGGGAAGTCGCAGGACATCGCACTGACCGTATAGGTGCCTGAAGGAACCTGAAGCGTAGCGGGACGGTCGCCGTAGAGTCCTTCGTAGAGAATGTCACCTGAAACGGCGGAACGGACCTTCAGGATGAAGCGGTTGGTGTCCGGCATTGCGTCGGCCTTGGTCCGGACGAAGTGGAAAGCGAGCCGGGCGTCGCCCTGCTCTTCGGAATCGGGCATCCAGGTGCAGGATGCCGGAAGGGCTGTCATCGCAGCCAGCACGGCGGAGATTATCCCCGCCTGCACGAATCTTTTCATATAACCTCCTTTTTATGTTGTGGACGGGATTATTCCCGCCCGATACAAAGTAAGGCGCATTCCGGCTTACGACTCCGACAAAAAAGCAATTTTTTCAATAAAAAACGTTAAATTTGAAGATTGAAAATGTTTAAAATAGCGGTATTATGGCTGTAAAATTCTACAAATGCCCCCATTGCGGCAACATAATCGTCAAAGTGGTCGACGGCGGCGTGACGCCTGTATGCTGTGGCGAAACGATGAAAGAACTCAGTCCGAAAGATGCGGACGGCGCTTACGAGAAGCACGTTCCGCATGTTACGAAAGTGGACGACTGCACGATCAAGGTCGAAATCGGCAGCGTTCCGCATCCGATGATTCCCGAACATCACATCTGCTTCATTTACGTCGAGACGGAAAACGGAGGCCAGCTGGTGCAGCTCGATCCCGAGAAGCCGGCTGTCGCTGAATTCTGCGTCTGCAAGAGTCCTGTCGTAGCCGTTTACGAGTACTGCAACCTGCACGGACTCTGGGTCAAGGAAATGTAAGGACCGATTCCCTGGGAAGATGGGCAGCTCGTCGCTGAAAGACAAGACTTCGAAAGGCCTGTTCTGGGGCGGTATGAGCAACCTGGTGCAACAGGTTCTCAACGCCGCTTTCGGAATCTACCTTATGCGGACCTTGTCGCCCGACGATTATGGCCTGGTAGGCATGCTTGCCCTCTTCAGTATGCTTGCCCTGATGCTGCAGGACAGCGGCTTCTTCGTGGCACTGGTCAACCGGCGGGAAATCCGGGAAGAAGACTACAATTCCGTCTTCTGGTGCAATCTGCTGATCGCGCTCCTGTGCTATGCGGTCCTGTTCTTCTGCGCGCCGCTTATCGCCCGGTATTTCCATCAGCCCGAACTGGTGGCCGTGGCCCGTTGGACCTTCCTGGGCTTCGTGTTCTCCGGCTTCGGAACCGCGCAGAAAGCCCTGCTGACCAAGAAACTGCAGATAAAGGAACTGGCCATCGTCAACATCGTCGCGGTCGTCGTGTCCGGTGCGGTCGGCGTCACGCTTGCCTGGAAAGGATTCGCGTACTGGACGCTTGTGATCCAGGCACTGATCCTGAGCGCGCTGACGAATTTCGGGTACTGGCTGTTCTCAGGCTGGCATCCGAAGCTCCGTTTTGATTTCCGTCCTGCCCGGGAGATGCTGCGTTTCGGTGTAAAACTGCTTGCGACCAATGTCGTGTCCGTCATCAACTCGAATTTCATTACAGTCGTCCTCGGCCGATACTATCCGGCCGGCCGGGTGGGGTATTATACGCAGGCGAACAAATGGAGTTCGATGGGCAATTCGGTCTTGTCCGGAATGATCAACAGCGTGGTGCAGCCTGTGATGGTGGCCGTCGTGGACGACGATACGCGCCAGCTCCGCGTACTGCGGAAAATGATGCGTTTCGCCGCCTTCATCGCTTTCCCCGCGATGCTGGGGCTCGCCTTTATCGCGCCGGAGTTCCTGGAACTTGTGGGCGGGGAAAAGTGGATCGACAGCATTCCGCTGCTTCAGATCCTGTGCGTTGGCGGCGCTTTCATCCCGATAATCAATGTCTGTTCGGGCTTGATTATCAGCCGGGGAAAGTCGAGTGCCTTTATGTGGTCGAACATCGCCCTTATGGTCGCTACGCTGGCTACGATTTATCTGGCTTATCCGTATGGCATCACCTGGATGGTGATCTGCCTGACGGTTATCAATGTCCTCTGGCTGCTGGTATGGTGGCTTCTGGCCCGCAGGGAAGTGAGATATTCGTTCATGGCCCTGCTGGCCGACCTGCTGCCCTTCCTGGGTGTCACGCTGGTTTCCATCGCGGCCGCCTGGTTCCTTACGCGGGGAATCGACAGCATGGCGTGGCGGATGGTCGCCAAGATTGCCGTGACGGCCGTCATCTATATCGTTTTCATGCGGCTTACCGCTTCGGTCACGTTCAAGGAATGTGTCGAATATTTTCTTCAACGGATCAAGAAATGAGTTTCCTCAAACATCTGTCCCGCCGGCAGGTCAAAGACGGCATCCACGTGGCTTTCGACAATTGCGTCACGCGCTTTTTCCTGTGGCGCCGTCCGTCCTACGGGAAACGCTATGACATTTCCCTTTGCGCGATTTTTAAGAACGAGGCACCGTTCCTGCGCGAGTGGATCGAATATCACCATATGGTCGGAGTGGACCATTTCTACCTGTATAACAACAATTCCGAGGACGGGTTCAGGGACGTCCTGCAGCCCTATCAGGAGCGGGGCTGGGTGACGCTGGCGGATTGGCCGCACAACCAGGACCAGATGGGGGCATACCGGCATTTCTACGAGAACTGCCGTGACCAGACACAGTGGGCCTGTTTCCTCGACATCGATGAGTTCATCGTCCCCCGTTATCATACGGACCTGCACGACTGGATCAGGACGATGGACCGTTTCCCGGTCATCGTCGTGTATTGGCAGATGTTCGGTACGTCCGGCCGGCTCCGCCACGATTATTCCCGGTATGTGATCGAACAGTATACGGTTTCCTGGGACAGGCTCTATCACGTCGGGAAATGCTTTTTCAACACCGACTATGACATCGCACGCTTCGATGCCACGACACACCATCTGACCTCGGTGCTCGTCCCCGTGGCCGGCACATCCCTGCGGCGGCGGATCGGTCCTGTCGACCCGTCCCGCCGTTTCGTCAAGGCTGCGCGTCCGGGAGGCTCGCAGCTCGGATCTGAACGGGAGTATCGTCGCAAGACGATCCAGATCAATCATTACTGGTCGAAGGCATGGGAAGTGTATGAAATGAAACGACAGATGACGGACGTCTATTTCAAGGAGAATCCGAAAAAGGACCTTGCCTACTTCTACCGGCACGAGCATAACAACCGTGCGGCCGACCGGGTCATTTTCCGCTTCCTGATGCAATTGAAACTGACGGCCGGTGAAAATGCGCAAGGGAATGGATAACCTGTTGTTGCTGGGCGGAGCCGGTTTCCTGGGCTCGAACCTTGTCGGGTGGCTGTCCGGCCGCTTCGGCGGGCGGATTGTCGTGTTGGAGCCGGAAGAGGCGGACGTCTCGCGCATCGCCGGGCGGAATGTCATCCTGGAGCGGGGCAGCCTTGCCGACGAATCGCTGATCCGCCGGATTGTCCGCGAGAATCAGGTGGACTGCATCGTACATATGGTTTCCACGATGGTGCCGGGCGGAAACTACGAGGATTTCCGCGTGGAACAGGAAAGGGTGCTGGAACCCACTTTCTCGCTGATCCGCTTCTGTGCTGCGGAGGGCATCCGTTTCGTATTCTTTTCTTCCGGCGGGACGGTGTATGGCGACGGCCGGCCGGGTGAACGGTTCCGGGAAGACGCCGCCCTTTCGCCGAAGTCGTATTATGGGATTGCCAAGCGTATGGTTGAGGAATTCATCCAGTTCGAGCACCGGACGGACGGACTGTCGTATCTGATCCTGCGGCCCTCGAATCCCTACGGCCCCGGCCAGCGGCCGGACGGCCGGCAGGGCCTGATTGCCGTGGCGCTTGGAAAAGTCCTTTCAGGAGAGTCCCTTTCGGTCTGGGGCGACGGTCAGGCCGTCCGTGATTACATCTATATCGACGATCTGGTGGACAGCGTCTCCCGCCTGCTGCTGTCGGATGTCAGCGACGAAGTGATCAATATCGGGTCGGGGACGGGACGTACGGTGAATGAAGTGCTGGACACAGTCCGCGCTGCGACCGGCCGTCCGCTGGCTGTCCGGTATGTGGATAGACGGAAAGAAGATGTCTCGTCCGTGGTGCTGTCCGTGGAGAAGCTGGACCGTTTCTTCAAGCGGGACCTTGTCGGGCTGGAAGATGGGATCCGAAGGTTTTACGAATACTTGCAACGATGATGGACAACGTGCTCCTTTCTCTCTGTATCCCGACCAACGGGGCGGCCCGATGGGTGCTTCCGCTGCTGGACAGCATTTACGCCCAGGGGGCGGACGAGCGCCTGTTCGAAGTGGTCATCACCGACAATGCGGCCAGTGACGTCCTGGCCCGGGCCGTGGGGGAGTACCGGAAAGACAATCTGCATTACTGGCAGACCAGCTCGTCCGGATTCACCAATCAGCTCGATGCGTTTGAAAAGTGTACGGGTATCTTTTGCAAGATGCTGAACCATCGGAGCATCCTTCTGCCCGGAAGCGTGGACAGTCTGCTGGATATCGCCCGGAAGTACGGCACGGAACGGCCGGTCATCTATTGCTCGAACGGGGAACTGCGGGGCGAAGAGTTCATCGCTTGTGAAAGTGTGGATGCCTTTGTCCGTACGCTGGGCGTTCGGACGACCTGGAGCGCCGGCACCTGCGCCTGGAAAGAGGATCTGTCGGATATGCGGAACAAGGCGGTGGATGCCACGTTCCCGCATACGCTCTTCCTGTTCGGCTTGCGGCCGGAAAGCCGCTATGTGATCTGGAACGGCGTCTGCCAGCGTATGCAGGACGAGACGGGCAAGGGCGGTTACGACGTGTTCCATGCGTTCGCCGTCACGTTTCCGGACATCCTGAGCCATCTCCGCTATCACGGAAGGATCTCGAAAGACACATTCCTGCAGGTAAAGAAGGAACTGTTCGCTTTCCTGCGGACGATCTATGTGAAGCATGTCATCCTGCCTTCGGACTGCACGTTCATTATCCGGGACGTGAAAAAGAGCCTGTCCGTGTATTATGGGAAAGCCGGCTACCGGGCACTGGTGGCCACGGCCTGGCTTTCGCTCCCCGGTCTTGTCTGGAAGGCTGCAGTCAAGCGGGTGAAGAAACTGTTTGGAAAATGAAAATGGGACTTATCGCTTATTTGGGCAAAAAGGCCGGCGGGTTCGGGAACCGTCTTTACACGCTTTGCGTCTCGCCCCGCTTCCGTGAGTTCGGAAAGGGGAGCATCATCGACCGGCGGGCCCGTCTGCTGGTCGGAGAGAAATATATCCGTATCGGTCAGGGGGTGACGATCGGCAATCAGATCCAGCTCACGGCCTGGGATCATTATCTGGACCAGCGCTTCGACCCCGGGATCGTCATCGGCGACGGCTGTTCCATCGGTGACGGGTCACATATCACGGCAATCGACCGCGTCGAGCTTGGGAAAAACGTCCTGACCGGGAAGTATGTCCTGATTACCGACAACGCCCACGGCGGTGCCGATCCGGAGTTGCTCGAAGTGGCTCCGAACAAGCGTCCGCTTGTCTCGAAGGGTCCCGTCATCATTGAAGACAACGTCTGGATCGGGGAGAAAGCTTCCATCCTGCCGGGTGTCCGCATCGGCCGGGGCGCCATTGTCGGGGCCGGTGCCGTCGTGACGAAAGACGTTCCCGCCGGCTTTATGGCTGTCGGAGTTCCTGCACGAATCTTAAAAATCGAAAAACAAAATGGGCAAGCATAGGGTCATCGCATTTTATCTTCCCCAATATCATCCGATTCCGGAAAATGATGCATGGTGGGGACCGGGGTTCACGGAGTGGACCAATGTGGCGGCCGCGCGGCCGCTCTTCCGCGGCCACGTGCAACCGCGCATTCCGGCCGACCTGGGTTTCTACGACCTGCGCCTTCCCGAAACGCGCGAAGCGCAGGCGGAACTGGCCCGGGAGGCCGGCATCGAGGGATTCTGCTACTATCACTATTGGTTCGGAAACGGGAAACAGTTGCTGGAGCGGCCTTTCAACGAGGTCCTCTCCAGCGGGAAACCGGACTTCCCGTTCTGCCTTTGCTGGGCCAACCACACCTGGGCCTCATCCACCTGGACCAATGCCCGCTCGCGCAAGGCCGGTTCACAGATCCTGATGGAGCAGCGCTACCCGGGCCGGGAAGACAATGAGATGCATTTCCGGACCTTGTTGCCCGCTTTCCGCGATCCCCGCTATATCCGGGTGGACGGCAAACCGCTTTTCGCCGTTTTCGATCCGTTCCGGTTCAAGGATGCGCCGGCTTTTATGGCGCAGTGGCGCGAACTGGCCAGCGACTACGGCCTGCCGGGCTTCCATTTCGTGGCCGTGGTCCGAACGGCCAATCCGAGTTCCTACGCCAAGACCCGGATGGACGGACAGACCGATCCGGAAGCCGTGGCGGAGAAGCGGGTGAAGCGGATCCTGGCACAGGGTTACGACGCGGTGGCGACCGACAACCACCAATATGCGCAGATACGGGCCCGCGGTCTGTGGCAGAACGCCTTCCACGACCTGTTCGCCCAGTATCTGGGCATACGCCGCCCCTTCCGTTTCCGTCAGGCGGAGATCAACAAGTATATGCTGCTGGACCTGGAACGCTGGGATAAAGTCTATCCTACGCTGGTTCCCAACTGGGACCGCACGCCCAGGACCCGGGAAGATTCCATCTATGTGGACAGCACGCCGGAAGAATTCGGAAAACTGGCTGAGCGGGCGTTCAAACTGGTCGACGGCAAGACCGAAGAACACCGGATCGTATTCCTCAAGTCGTGGAATGAATGGGGAGAAGGCAACTATATGGAGCCTGACCGGCAGTACGGCCGCGGCTACATCGAAGCATTGTGCCGCGCTATCGACGATGCTTCGCAATAAAATCCTGGACGGAATCCCAGAGTCCCATCGGACTGATACGGTATAGGATTTCCTTGATACGGGCACGCCGGGCAAAGATGAGGCGCGCCTTGGAATGGCTGGTGCGCCGTGCCCGTTCGAGCGGACGCTCGATGATGGATGTCAGGAAGGCGGTCAGGTTTTCTTCCATCCGGTCGATGTCGCGTTCCGGTCCGGAAAGGGCAGGCGTCCGCATCATCTTCAGGTAAAGTTCGTCGCTGTTGTCGATACGCTTGACGGCATCGATCACTTCGCTCCAGGAACGGAAGTCGTGGCAGTTGACGAAGGCCTGCGTGTTGAACTCGCGGCCGATGAACGGATTCCCCCAGTAGATGGGCACGGTCTGGGCGGCGAAGGCCTGCATCAGCACGTCGGATGTATAGCCGGGGTGGCTGCACTCTTCAAAGGCGATGGCGAACTTATGGTCGGCCAGGAAAGGCAGGCGTTCGCTGACAACTCCTTCGCGATTGTTGTGCAGGGGACCGCCGGCATCCACGGGACGGTACTCGGACATACGCTCGAAAAAGAGATCCCGCTCCGGAGTTTCCTCTTCCATTTTGTACCAGAAACCGCAGAAGCCGCCCTTGCTCCGGATGTTGTCGGATGTAAAGTAGGTCTTGTCGTTCATCTGGGCGAAATTCTCCCGGTCCAGATAGTAGGAAGGGAAGCGGAAATAACGGTCGCCCAGGGTGATGTAATCGGAGCCGATGGCATAATCGCAGAAATTGAAATCCGGTGCGATGTTCCCGCGGGTGCAGAAAATCTTGATGCAGTCGTAGCGCAGGTGCCGTTCCCCGTAGTGGGAATAAAAGAGGTAATCGGGCTCCTTGCTCAGCTCGATCTGGTAATTCTGCAGCAGGATCCGGTAGAGCAGGCTGTGTTCGACGACGAAGCCCGGTTCGAAATCCACGAAAGCGACTTTGATCAGTTTACCCATATTATTGTCAGAACAAATTGTTTGTCAGATAATCCCTGGCGGCCATCAGCCAGCCTTTCTTGAAAAGCAGCAGTCGGATTGTCCCGCGGTAACGGTCGTACAAGCCTTTCTCCCGGGCGAAGGCAGCCATCGTCCGGAGACTTGCGAGCCGGTTTTTCCAGCGCCCCCGGTCCTTTTTCCGGCTGACGGAGACAGGGGAGATCCGGTAGTGGTATAATGCTTTGTCGACGGATGCGATCCGGCGGGCGGACAGCAGGCCGCAGATCAGAAAGCAACTGTCTTCCGCGCTGTGCGTACCGGGGAAACGAATGCCGTTTTCCAGCAGCAGGCTGCGACGGTAGATGTAGGTCGTAAAATATGAGGTGAAACGCCTCAGATAGGCCCGTTTGGCCTTTCCTTCGAAAGCCCCGTCCCGTACCGGCGGGTTTTGCCGGACGACGGAACGGCCGTCGGGCGTGTCGAAGACGATGTGGCCGAAAGCCAGGTCGGCATCGGCCTGCCGGGCAGCTTCGTACAGGGCCTGGCAGAAATCCGGCTCGAGCGTGTCGTCGCTGTCGAGAAAAGCGACAAATTCACCCGCGGCCGCCTCGATCCCCAGGTTTCGGGCGGCGCCGGGGCCGGCGTTCGCGGACGTTTCGATGAAGCGGAACCGCTTGGGTCCGGAATAGTCCTGCAGATGTGCCCGGGCAACGGCGATGCTGTCGTCCGGCCCGTGGTCGTCCACAAGGATGGCCTCGATCTCGTCGAGCGTCTGCTCCAAAACGGTGTCGAGGCACGCCGCGATGGTGTCGCGGGCGCCGTAAACCGGGATGATGACGGAGACCTTGGTCATTGCAGGGCGTTTTTCCGCCGGGCGAGCCGGCGCTTCAGTTTGTAGGGCCAGCGGGCAACCCGCTGGGGTACTTTGATAATCCAGCGGATGACCTTGTTGCCGGCGAAAGCAAGTGTATCGGTTGCGCTGAAACGGGGAACTTCCTTTTCGCGCAGGGCATAGGCTTCCCGGATGACGGCGTCGATGCGTGTCTTCTGCGTTCCCTGTGTCGGCTCGATGCGCCGGACGATCCATGACGGCATCGAATAGAAGCGGGAGAACCAGGTGTGCAGGCACAGAACCCGTCCCTGCGGGTCGAGGGCGATGGTCGTGATGCCGTCGGCGTGTCGGCGTGCCGGGAGGTAGAGCGTCGGGAAGGTTGCTGCCAGCCAGTGGAAGAACGGGTAGTAGGGTTCCCTGTCTTCCGGTTTCCGGACAAGGGCTTTCCGGTCGAAACGCGTGCGGATCAGCTGCAGATTGAAAATGTTGAAGAAAGGATTTGTGACCACCGGGTCACGTCCCGTAGTGGCGGGATCCCCGTCGGAGCAGCCGATATTGGCGTATCCGCCTTCCAGCAGGGTGTCCACCAGGTCGAGCACGGCCTGCGGATCGACGATGAAAGCATCTTCATCGATGTTGACGGCGATGTCGCAGTCCGAGTCGCGCAGCATCGTATAGAAATAGCCGTCGGCGCTTTGGTCGGTCAGCCGTACGCAGGGAATGAGATTCCCTTCCGCATCCCTCAGGTCTTCGAAAAGGCCTTTGGCGAGGCGGTACAGTCGCAGGTCGAACGACCGGGTGTAGCACTTAATGCGCGGCCGGGGCATTTTTCCTTTTTTTGACGAAGCGCAGGACCGCCACGACGATGGCAGCCAGGATGAACAGGTACATCACGACGATGCAGACCGTGGCAATGGCATCGCCTTTACGCACGCTGTCGGGATCGAAGAGGAAGGTGACCTTGTGCTTTCCGGCCGGTACGTTCAGGGCGCGCAGCAGATAGTTGACGCGGTAATGGTCAGCCGGTTCACCGTCAATGGAGGCTTTCCATCCATATGGGTAGTATATTTCCGAGAAGACGACGGTACCCGGAGTGGCGGAGCTGGTCTCGTATTCCAGTTTCTTCGGAGAACAGGCCGTGAGGGTTGCCGTGGCATCCGGAGCGATGCCGGGGTGCGTGTTCTGTACGCAGCCGGCAAACGATTTGTCGAGCACTGCCGTAGTGGACAGGTCGATGGCCCCCAGCGCGTCTATTTCGGCGCGTGCGTCGTCGACGACCTTGAGCTCTTCGACAAACCAGGCGTTGCCCAGGGCATAGGGGTTCTGCTGGGGTACGGCCTGCCCGTCTTCGGGGACGATAATGTATTTGGCGTTGAGCATCCCGATGACCGGCAGATGCATCTTGGACAGGTGCTCGTCGATCAGGTCCTGATAGCGCCGCAGTTTGGCGGCGTGATAACCGCCGATGGACTGGAGATAATAGGACGTGCGTGCTTCGCTGAATGTGTTCGTGGTCAGGTTCATCACGCGGAAACTCAGGTCGGGGTCCTTGAGCAGCTGTTCCTCATAGGGTTTTTTCTCGAAGACGGCCTGGGTGTTGCGCGGTGACTGGAAATAAGTGTCGTTAAAATAGCGTTTGTCCACGGGCCACAGGTCAACCAGGATAAGCACGCCCAGCAGGGCGGTCATCCAGCCCGCTTTCAGTTTTTTCTCCAGGAAGAGCCAGAGCACGACGGCGGCCGCGGCAATCAGGCCGAAACTGCGCCAGGCGTCGCCTGTCAGCAGGGCGGCCCGGTCTTCGATGATGGCATTGTACACGGCTTCCGGAAGCTGGCCGCTGAAGGCCGCGTCGTTCGGGCTGGTGAACGAGAAGAAGCTGCGCCCCAGCAGGGCCATAAGCAGGCAGATGCCTGCGGTGATGCCGGCCGACAGGTACAGTCCCTTGCGCAGTTTCTCTTTCGGAACGGAACCGTCCATCATCGCCTTGATTCCCAGGAAGCCCAGCAGCGGCATCGCGATCTCGGCCACGATCAGGATGGAAGAGACCGCCCGGAATTTGTTGTAAAGCGGGAAGTGCTTGAAAAAGAATTCAGTCAGGCCCATGAAATTGTGTCCCCAGGACAAGGCCACGGAGAAGAGCGTGGCCACGAGCAGCGCCCATTTGTACGGTCCGGGAACAACAAGGCAGCCGAGCAGGAAGAAAAAGCATACGATGGCTCCCATATAGACGTTGCCGGCCGTGAAGGGCTGGTCACCCCAGTAGAGCGGTACGCTGGCGCAGAAGCTCCGGGCCGTTGAGGCGGGCATTCCCAACTGCTTGATGGCCTGCCAGGTGTGGGAACGTTCCCCGAGAGGGTAGTTGGACGAACCGCCTTTGAAACCGGGAATCAGGAAGGAGAGCGACTCGTCGATGCCGTAGCTCCACTGGGTAGCGTAGTCCAGGTTGAGGCCGTCCCCGGAGGACGATGCTCCGTCCTCTTCCACGACGAGGTCGGAATGGCCGCCGCGCATCGTCTCCCGGGCGAATTCCCGGTTGGCGAAGATGTTGGCGCTGCCGGTTCCCAGACCGATGCCGAGCGCCGCGATGAAAACCGCCGTGGCGATGCCCAGATCCTTCCAGCGCTTTTCCCGGATATGGATCCAGAGTTCCGCCAGGAAGAAGAGTCCGATCATCATAAACAGGTAGTAGGCCATCTGGGGATGGATGCTGAAACCGACGGCCGTGAAGAGCATCACCAGGATCGCTCCCAGAGCGTAGCGCTTCCGGAAAATCAAGTAGAAGCCGGCGGCCACGAGCGTGATATAGGAAATGGCGATGGTCTTCCCGCCGTGTCCGGCCGCGATGATCACGATGAAATACGACGAGAGGGCGATGGCTATGGCTCCCACGATCGACAGCCACCGGTCCACGCCGAAACTGCGCATCAGGAGGAAGAAACAGATGAAATAGAAGATCAGGATCCAGGCGGGATGTGCCGGCCCCCTGTGCAGGAAGTCCTTGACCGGGGCGAGCAGCCGGTCGGCCCGGTATTCGCCGCCGCCGATCTGGTAGGAGGGCATCCCGCTGAACATCGAGTTGTTCCACCAGCTGTGGCCGCCGGTCTGCTGCGTATAGCGGTTGCTTTCCTGGACGGCCGACACGGCGTTGACGTCGTCGCCCGATTGCAGCACTTTCCCGCTGAGGACGGGCTTGCAATAGACGAATGCCAGGACGAAGAACAGGACCAGGGCGGCCAGGGTGGCGCCGTATTTTTGAAGGAATTGTTTCATAGGATGGCGATATTGTCGAAAAATCCGCCCGGCCGCAGTTCCGCGGGGGCGTCGGTTTCAAGGATCAGGAAATCTCCGATGCGGAGGGAAAGATGCCGGCTGATGCGTACCAGCGCATCAAGGGCGCGCTGCAATCTGGCAGTATCCAGAGTGTCCGTGCCGTGGAACGTGCGGTCCACCTGCGTGGCGCGGTCCAGGTAGGGCGTGACCGTGCCATCGGCGCTGCGGCCATAAAACAGGACGGCGTCCGTCCAGCCGTCGGCGTAGCGCCCGGCAAAACGTGTCTCGACGGCTTTGCCGGCCTTTCCGATGCGGATGCAGCAGCCGTGTACGGCCAGCGCCGAAGGGCAGTCGTCGGGCAGGCAGAAGCGGTCGGCGTCCCGGACGAGGGTGATGTCGGGACGGGAATACCAGCTTCCGTCGGGTCTGACGACGTGGATGTTCATTGCATCGAGAGTTTGATCCGTGTAAGCTGCTGTTTGGTATCGAGTGTGAAGTCGCCGTCCATCATCCAGCTGTAATAGGAAGGCTCCCTCCGGAGGACATCCTTCACGGGACTGCCTTTGTGCTTGCCGAAATTGAAGACGGGTTCGTCCTTGTCGTTGAGCACGATACGTCCTGCAAAATCGACGAACCGGCTCTGGCACGAGTATTTGGCCAGGTAGTCCACGTCGTTCTGCAGCGGTTCTTCCTCGTCGGCACCGTAGCGGTCGAGCTGGGCTTCCAGGACTTCGTAGGTGGCCATCGTGTCGGCCTCGGCGGAGTGGGCGTTGTCGAGGTTCTGCCCGCAGTAGAACTTGTAGGCGGCCTTCAGGGTGCGCTGCTCCTTCTTGTGGAAAATGTTCTGTACGTCGATCAGTTTGCGTTTGCGGAAGTCGAAATCGACGTTCACACCTTCGCTCCTCGCCCGTGCGAATTCTTCGGCGAGCAGCGGGATGTCGAATTTGAGGGAGTTGTAACCGGCGATGTCGCATCCTTCCATCAGCCGGGCCAGTGACTTTGCGATCTGCTTGAATGTCGGGCAGTCTTTCACGTCGTCGTCGCTGATTCCGTGGATGGCCTGCGCCTCGGGCGGGATGGGGATGGTCGGATTGATGCGGCGGGTCTTGACATCCACCTTGTTGGGTTCGCCCGGAGCGCCGGGTGAGACCTTGACGATGGAAATCTCGACGATGCGGTCGGACGCGACATTCAATCCCGTACTTTCGATATCGAAGAACAGGAGGGGGTTCTTGAGGGCAAGTTGCATATCAGCCCGGTTAAGCGTTGATCATCACCGGCATCAGCAGGGCGCGGATGTCCTGTCCCGGACGGGCGTCGTCGGCCGAAACGATGAGCGCGGCGCGGGCCGGATCGGCCAGTTCCATACAGATGTTCTGATACGGGAGATTGCCGAGGATTTCGAGCAGGAACGGTGCCTTGAAGCCGATTTCCATTTCCTGCCCATCATACTGGCAGGGGAGCGTCTCGTGGGCGGACATCGAGAAGCCGAGGTCCTGGGCGGAGATGGTCAGTTCGTTGAGGGAGAGTTTGAGCCGGATCTGGTTGGAGATCTGGTTCGAGCAGACTGCGATACGCTTGACTACGCTCAGCAGGTCGGCCCGGCCGATGACCAGTTTATTGTTGTTGTTCTTCGGGATCACGCTGCGGTAGGCGGGATAGTTGCCTTCGATCAGGCGGCAGACCAGGATGTTGGTGCCGAAGCTGAAGTACGCGTTCTTGTTGTCGTAGCGGATGGTGATGTCTTCGTCGAACTTGGCCAGGATGCTCTTGAGGATGGAGGCCGGTTTCTTGTGGAGGATGAAGTTGGATTTCTGCGAGAGTTTGGCGCCCATGAAGCTGTAGCAGATGAGCTTGTGGGCGTCGGAGGCCACCAGCGTGGTGACTTCGGGGTCGATGTCGAAGAAGATACCGTTCATCACCGGGCGGAGTTCCTCCTCCGCGGTGGCGTAGATCGTGTTGTTGATGCCGTCGAGTAAGGTGGCCGACGGGATGATGACGCTTTCGGAAATATCACCGATGACCGGGAGCTCCGGGAAGTCGGCTGCATCGAAGCAGGGGATCTTGGAGGCGCCGCTGGCCCATACGATATCCATCACGGAACTGCCTTCGTCCACGCTGAAAGCGAGCGGCTGGTCGGGAAACTCCTTGAGCGAGTCGGTCAGGAGCTTGGCCGGGACCGCCGTGGACCCTTCCTGGTTGACCTGTGCGATCGGAATGTTGGTCTTGAGCGTGGTCTCTCCGTCGGATGCGGTGACGGTCAGGGTATTTCCCTGAAGCTGGAAAAGGAAGTTCTCCAGAATGGAGTTGGTGGGCTTGGGAACGATGACCTTGGAGACGGACATCAGGCCGCTGAGGAGCTCGGAACTTGATACGGTGAATTTCATTTTGGTATAATTTTTATTATTTCTTTTTCTTGTCGAAAAGACATCAATCAGACTTACAAATATAATAAAATTGAAGCAATATGGGTAAAAAACTTCTCAACATCCTGTTAACTGCTGTGATAGCGGGACTTGTCGGTTATCTGGTGGCCAATTGGACCCTCAACCGGCGCATTCAGGAACAGGAAGAGGTGGCCACCGTGGTCTCCGGCACGGCTGACAAAAAGTCAGTACCCCAGCGCCGCGTGGAGGTGACGAATGTAGCCAATTTCTCCGACGCCGCCGAATCGGCCGTGCAGGCCGTGGTCTATGTGAAAGTGACGCAACGCAATAATTACCAGCAGGGCGGCTCGCTGCTCGACCTGATTTTCGGCTTTCCCCAGACGCCCCGCGACCAGGTCGGCCTGGGCTCCGGCGTAATCATCCGTCCTGACGGTTACATCGTGACCAACAACCACGTGATCGCAGGTGCCGACGTGATCGAGGTGACCCTCGAGAACAATAAAGTCTATCCGGCGAAACTTGTGGGCACGGATCCCGCCACGGATATCGCCCTGATCAAGATCGATGCGGACGACCTTCCCGCCATTCCGATGGGAGACTCCGACGACCTGCGGCTCGGCGAGTGGGTACTTGCCATCGGCAGTCCGTACGACCTGCGTTCCACCATCACGGCCGGTATCGTGAGCGCCAAGGGCCGCTCGATGCCGAACTATGACGGCCAGTACCGCGTGGAGTCGTTCATCCAGACCGACGCGGCCGTGAACCCCGGCAACAGCGGCGGCGCGCTCGTCAACGCGGCCGGCGAACTGGTGGGCATCAACACCTCGATCATTTCCCGGACCGGTTCCTACACCGGCTACTCCTTCGCCGTCCCGGTCAACATCGTCAGCAAGGTCGTCGACGACTTCATCGAATTCGGCGAAGTCCAGCGGGCCATACTCGGCGTGAGCATCATCGATGTCAACGCGGAACTGGCCGCCCAGGCCAACCTGACCGACATCGACGGTGTGTACGTGGCCAACGTTCAGAAAGACAGTCCCGCCGAACGGGGCGGCCTCCTGCAGGGCGACGTGATCAAGGAAGTCAACCTCAATCCCGTCCACAACAGTGCCGGCCTTCAGGAGCAGGTCAGCCGTCTTCGTCCCGGCGAGAAAGCCGTGGTCACCGTCCTTCGCGACGGCCGGCAGCACGAAATCATCGTTTCGCTGTAACGCATTGAAACAATCTGTTTCGAAATTCGTATAAGTAAGTGCCGCGATTCAAAAACGGCACTTGTTTTTTTATATGCGTCAGTTAAAGATTACCAAATCAATCACCAACCGTGAGAGCGCATCGCTCGACAAATACCTGCAGGAAATCGGTCGGGAAGAATTGATTACCGTGGAAGAGGAAGTGGAACTCGCCCAGCGGATCAAGAAGGGCGACCAGGAAGCCCTCGACAAACTCACCCGCGCGAACCTCCGGTTCGTCGTTTCCGTCGCCAAGCAGTACCAGAACCAGGGCATCAGCCTGCCCGACCTGATCAACGAAGGCAATCTCGGCCTCATCAAGGCCGCCGAGAAATTCGATGAAACCCGTGGCTTCAAGTTCATCTCCTACGCCGTGTGGTGGATCCGTCAGTCCATCCTCCAGGCGCTGGCCGAACAGAGCCGCATCGTGCGCCTGCCGCTCAACCAGGTAGGTTCGCTCAACAAGATCAACAAGGCGCTCTCGCAGTTCGAGCAGCAGTATGAACGCCAGCCGTCGCCCGATGAACTGGCCGATATGCTCGAGATTCCGCGCGAGAAGATCGCCGATACGCTCCGCGTGTCGGGCCGCCACGTCTCCGTGGATGCGCCGTTCGTGGACGGAGAGGACAACAGCCTGCTCGACGTGCTGGTCAACAATGACTCGCCGAATGCCGACAAGGGGCTGGTGAATGAAAGCCTGAACACCGAGATCGAGCGCGCCCTTTCCACGCTGACGGAGCGCGAACGCGATATTGTGAAATACTTCTTCGGCATCGGCTGCCAGGAAATGACCCTCGAGGAAATCGGCGAGAAATTCGGCCTTACCCGCGAGCGTGTCCGCCAGATTAAAGAGAAGGCCATCCGCCGCCTGCGTCACAGCGCCCGCAGCAAACTGCTCAAAGGCTATCTCGGCTAATCCGGTCCGGCTATGGAAACCTTCTGGTCTTCGGTCGGAAACGGCATTGCCGCTTTCAGTGATTTCATTTGCGGTTATCCGCTGTTCTTCCTGCTGGTCGGCGGCGGGTTGTTTTTCCTGTGCTACTCGAAATTCGCTCCGCTGCGCTATTACGGCCGCGCCATCCAGGCTCTCCGGGTGAAGGATGATTCGGCCGCAGGCCAGATCTCTTCGTTCGAAGCGCTGACCAGCGCCATCGCCGCCACGGTCGGTATGGGCAACATCGCCGGCGTGGCGGTGGCCCTGTCGATCGGCGGCCCCGGTGCCATCTTCTGGATGTGGGTGAGCGCGGTCGTGGGCATGGCCACCAAGTTCTTCGAAGGGACGGTTGCGGTGATGTACAAGGGAAAGGACGATGCCGGCGAGACGCAGGGCGGCCCGATGTATATGATCATGCAGGGCCTCGGCCGGAACTGGAAGCCGCTCGCGGTGTTTTTCTCCATCTTCGGCCTGATCGGCACGCTCTGCGTGATGCAGTCGAACCAGCTCACCGAAAGCGTCACTACGCTTTTCTTTACGACTGAGCAGAATACGGTCACGCTCCGGCTGATCATCGGCCTGATCATCACGGCCATCGTTTCGTTCGTGGTCATCGGGGGCATCAAGCGCATCTCCAAGATCGCGACGCGGCTGGTGCCGACGATGGTGGCGCTCTATTTTCTGCTGGTGTTCTACATCCTGATCCGGCACATCGGGTTGGTGCCCGGTGTCTTCCGTGACATTTTCGTGGGCGCGTTCACCCCGCGCGGCGCGCTGGGCGGCGGCATCGGGTCGATCGTGATGATCGCCCTCACGGGCGTGCGTCGCGCCGCGCTGGTCAACGAGGCCGGCGTAGGTACGGCTTCGATGATGCACGGCGCCTCGAAGAACAATGAGCCGGTCCGCGAGGGCCTGGTGGCGATGATCGGTCCTTCGATCGACTCGGGCCTGGTCTGCACGCTGACCGCGCTGGCCATTCTGATCGGGTCGGCGCTCGATCCCGCCATCGTCCCCGCCGGTTCCGGCATGGGTTCGATGGAAGGGCTTCGTTATGCGCTGAACGCGTTTCAGGCGGCCATTCCCGGGGTGGGGAATTATCTGCTTTTCGCGATCGTGATCCTGTTCGCGTTCAGCACGATGTTCTCCTATTCCTATTATGGACAAAAATGTACCGGCTTCCTGTTCGGAGCCCGGTATGCCAAATATTACAACTATTTCTTCCTGGCGATGCTCGTAGTGGCCGCCATCATTCCGCTTCGCGTGGCCGTGAGTCTGATCGACGCCGCTTACGCCTTGATGGCTTTCCCCACGATGTTTACGCTCTTCATGCTGGCCCCCAAGGCCCGCAGGGAGATGGACCGCTATTTCGCCAAGACTAAAAACAAATGAGTTTAACTGAAAAGAATCACTTTCTCTTTCAGGACTACGGCCCCTCCGGGGCCTATCCCTCCCAAAGCAGCTTTGGGCCCCTCCCACTTACGACTGCGTGGGTGCAGACGGTCCTGAAAGAGAAAGTGATTCTTTTTCAAAAAGATAAATTATGATGAATCCCTTAGATTATATTGCCGATGCCGCGCGTCGTTGCGTGGCGGCGTTGTATCAAGTTGAACCCGCGGCGGGGCTGATTCAGGTGCAGCCGACGCGCAAGGAGTTCGAGGGCGATGTGACCCTCGTGGTTTTCCCGCTGCTCAAGACCAGCCGCAAGGCGCCTGAGGCGACGGCGAACGAGATCGGTGCCTGGCTGCAGGAGAACGATCCGCAGGTGGACCGGTTCAATGTGGTGAAGGGATTCCTCAATATCAAACTCGCGGGCGCCTATTGGGCTTCGAATCTGGCGGAAATCGCGGCGCAGCCCGATTTCGGGCAGCTGCCGGCATCGGGCAAGACCGTGATGGTGGAATTTTCCAGCCCGAACACCAATAAGCCGCTCCATCTTGGCCACATCCGCAACAACCTGCTGGGCTGGTCGGTGAGCCAGCTGCTCGCCGCCTGCGGCCACCGCGTCCTGAAAGTCAATCTGGTCAACGACCGCGGCATCCACATCTGCAAGTCGATGCTGGCCTGGCTCAAGTGCGGCAACGGCGAGACGCCCGTGACCTCGGGCAAAAAGGGCGACCATCTCGTGGGCGACTACTATGTGAAATTCAACGACCTGCTCAAGGCCGAAGTGAAGGAACTGGTGGACGGCGGGATGGATCCTGAAGAGGCCGAAAAGAATGCGCCGATCCTTCGCGAGGCACAGGCGATGCTCGTGAAATGGGAGCAGGGTGATCCGGAAGTCCGCGCGCTCTGGGAGAAGATGAACGGCTGGGTTTATGCAGGCTTCGACGAGACCTATCGCCGCCTGGGCATCGCGTTCGACCGCATCTATTACGAATCCCAGACCTACAAGGATGGCAAGGCGCTCGTGGAAGAGGGCCTGGCCAAGGGCGTGCTCTACCGCCGCGACGACGGCTCGGTCTGGTGCGACCTGACGGGCGACGGCCTCGATGAGAAGTTGCTGCTGCGCCGCGACGGCACGTCGGTCTATATGACACAGGACCTGGGCACCGCCAAGCAGCGTTACGACGAATACCGTTTCGACGAGATGATCTACGTGGTGGGCAATGAGCAGAACTACCATTTCCAGGTGCTGAAACTCATCCTCGGCAAGCTGGGCTTCGCCTGGTCCGATGCCATTTACCATATGTCCTACGGTATGGTGGAACTGCCGGAAGGCAAGATGAAATCGCGCGAAGGCACGGTGGTCGACGCAGACGACCTGCTCGACAGGATGTACGCTACGGCGAAGGAGACTTCGCTGGAGCTGGGCAAGCTGGAAGGCATGTCGGAACAGGAGCAGGACGAACTGTTTAAGATGCTCTCGCTGGGCGCACTCAAGTATTTCATCCTGAAAGTCGATCCGCGCAAGACGATGCTTTTCGATCCGAAGGAATCCATCGACTTCAACGGCAATACCGGTCCGTTCGTGCAGTACACGCACGCGCGCATCTGTTCGATTCTCCGCAAGGCTGCCGAGGCAGGCTACAAGCCGGCCGTCACCGGCGCCGTGCTGCTGCCGAAGGAGGAGTCCATCGTCCAGATCCTGAGCGGTTATCCCGACAAGATCTGCGAAGCGGGCGCCGCGCATTCGCCGGCCCTGGTGGCGAATTTCGCCTACGATCTGGCCAAGGAGTTCAACCAGTATTATCACGACACGCAGATTCTGCGTGAAGAGGATGCCGCCGTCCGCGACCAGCGTCTCTGTCTGATCTCGGTCATCGCCCGCACCCTTCGCCACGCGATGAAGATCCTGGGCATCGATCTTCCGGAACGGATGTAGATGAAACACGATCAACTTCTGGGGCATCTCGCGGTAGCCGGGGCGTACACGATTTTCGGGTTGAACCTGGTGTTCTGCAAGGATATCGCCAATTCCGACGTGTTGTCGCCGATGCTGCTGTTTACGCTTCGCGCCATCGGGGCGGCGGCGCTGTTCTGGCTGTTGTCGCTGTTCATGCCCAAGGAGCCTGTTGCCCGGAAAGATATCGGGCTGATCGTGCTTGCTTCGTTCGTGGGGCTGTTTGTTCCGCAGCTGACTTTTTTGAAGGCCATCACGATTTCGGCGACGATCGACGCGTCGGTAATGCATACGCTCTCGCCAATCTTCACGATGTTCTTCGCCTTCCTTTTCCTGAAGGAACCCATCACCTGGAAGAAGGCGCTGGGCGTGGCGGTGAGTTTCGGGGGCGTGCTGCTGCTGATTTTCAATTCGGTCCACGCGGAAGGCGCCGTGTCGAAGACCGAGCCCTGGGGTTTCGTCCTGCTGGTGCTCAACAGCCTGAGTTTCGCCCTGTATCTGGGTGCGTTCCGCAAACTCATCTCGCGCTACAGTGTGGTGACTTTCATGAAGTGGACCTTCCTCTTCTCGCTGATCCTGTCGCTGCCGTTCTCCGCCCGCGAGCTGGTCTCGGCCGACTATGCCGCCATTCCGCACAACGTCATCTGGGAGATCGCCTTCCTGATCTTCTTCGCCACCTTCGTGGCGTATTTCCTTATTCCCTACGGCCAGAAGCGCATCCGTCCCACGCTGGTGAGCATGTACAGCTATCTCCAGCCTATCATCGCCACGGTCATCAGCATCATCACCGGCCTCGACATCCTCACCTGGCAGAAACTCGTGGCCACCCTGCTGGTCTTCTCCGGCGTCTACCTGGTCATCCGCTCCCGCGCCGCCGCGTAGGTCTGTCCTGTCGCGGGCTGCGTATGTCTGGCGTGGCGGCTAACCTTCAGGCTATCAGTATATTCCAAATAATCGTGTGCGTGAATTTGCGCACACGATTATTTGAAATGCCTTGAAAATTACCGTGTTGAGTGCCACGGGATTAACGCTCTGAGATGCTGGAGAGGTGAAGGAATTTCGCGATCTGCCGCGGGCTGGCGCCGGTTTCGGCGGACAGGATCCAGGCGAGGCGTTGTTTCTCAGAATCAGGAAGAGAGAGAACGGCTGTCATGTCAGGGAAGGATGTCATTTTTCTGATAACGGAAAGCATCTTCTTGAAAATGGTGTCGGAATCCGGCGTCACCTTTTCTTTGAGATCGTACTCGCTTCCGGTATTGGAATGAATGGCGGTCAGCATGGTTTTGAGATTCTCGTAGTATTCTTCCAGTCCCTGATAATCGATGCAGTTGAAACTTGATACGGTATAGTCGGTTAATTGCTTGATTTCACTGGGTGACAGATCTTTAATGATTCGTTCAATCGTTGCGTAGTTCAATGGCGTATCCGTTGCCCGCAGGGATTTGATTTCTGCCACGGCGCGTCTCATCGGTCTGCTGGCTCCATTGAGTTTCAATGGCTGGGAGAAAGGATGACTGTTATTGGCGTAGGTCAGGAAGTCCCACTGATAATCTTCGGCTTTTTTGCACAGTTTCTTTTCGACGGGATTGTTGTACAGATAGGCGATGGCCGTCCGGGCCTTTTTCTCGCCGCTTTTAGGTGCGCTGCCGAATCTGCGCTGAAAAAATGAGCCCTTGCGTTGGTACTGGACATTCCGTTGCCGGGAAAAACGGCAAGTGTATTCTTGGACGAAAGCCGACAGGTCCTTTTTTGAAGGTGCGGCAACCAATACATGAATATGGTCATACATAAGGCATACGCCCAGTACTTTGATTTGGTATTTTCGCGCAATTGTGCACAATAGCGTAAAGAATACCAGAAAATCCCGTACGGAATAAAAAATGAGGAAACCGTCGTAGGTGCGCTGATAGATATGATGAAGCGCTCCTGCCTTGAATACCCGATATCGTCCCTTCTTAGCCATTCGTCCACATTACAGGTCTCCACAAAGATACAATCAGGATGACCTTTTTGCAAATCGATTTTTGTCGTGGCGGATAATTCCCTGTGAATGAACCGATTGCTAATAATCGTGTGTGTAAAAAAACGCACACGATTTCTTGGAATGTATTGGAAATCACCGGGTTGTGACCCGTCCTGATTTTTGTTTACAGTTTTAAGTCTATTTTTTCTTTCACGGTTTCAATAAGTTGCAGTTGTCCTGCATCCGCATGTCAGTTCTGCAATGATCGTGGCCACTTCTTCTGGCTTATTTGACTTGTAGTAGTT
>JAFRRF010000046.1 GCA_017428245.1 Bacteroidales bacterium | reverse complement strand
TCCTTTGCATCGATCTCTACGAGACCGATGGTTCGTTATTGTTACGCTCCAAATCAACCATTTTGCAAATGCTTGATTTAGAGCGCGCTAAATAAAAAAGTCAAAAATATTTTGCCTTTTATTTGGATTTCAACTGGGAATTCCGATTTATCTGACTGATAAAAATAATCATTATTCTCTGGACATAGCAGAGCTTGATAGATTCTTTCGGTCACTTTCGGTCACCTCTCATCAGATTCGGCCACTTTCGGTCACCATTTCCGAGAGTTATTTCAACCCACCGAATCAGAACCTAACATACGGTCTGTCAATACCTTAAATAGAAATTGACAACTCACGATAGCCACCGATACCTAAGCCCCGGCTCCGGGTACGGAAGGCTCCCAAAAGGGAGCCGTTTTCTGTGCCCGGACCAATTCCGAAAATGCCCAAATAGACTATTTTACCCGCAGCAGGCTGTCGATCTGGCAGGCGATGGGAAGTTTAGCGTTCAGGGAATCAACCTCGATGGCAGGACTGTCGAAATCATTTGGATTCAAGATCTCATCTTCGTAGTCATCGGCAGCGCCCAAGTTGTCCGTAAAGGCCATGACTTCCTTTTCAGAAATGCCGATGAGACGCATGTTGTTGCGGTTTTCCATACGTATGTTGGCAATTTGATAGCGGAGCGTTCTTCTCAAATAGTGGATATTTTTGAGACAACTTCTTACTTCATCATTGCGCAGAAACTTCTCTACCTTTGAGTTGCCGGGATAGTTGGCCGGATGGACTTTAATATCTTCTGACGAAAACGCAATCTTCAGCACTCTTTGATTATAATCCTCTTCCAGAGAATTCATGGAGGAGAAACACCATCCCACATTGTCGATGAATTTGAAATTCCCCATGTTTTTCCAGGTGTCGATATGGCTGCTGAAAATCATTTCTGCGGTTCTGTCGTGGTTGAGGACGCCCAGTTCGAAAACATCATTAAATGTATCGATCAATGGTTCGTCGCCTAATCTGGCCACATCTTCAATGGGAAGATTCAGCAGCCAGGTAGCGACACTGTCCTGCTGAGCCGTGAATGCCTCTATCTCCTCAAGGTCACGTGCAAACTGCTCGATGCTGCTCATCACCATCAGCGCCGTGAGTTTGCGCTCCTGCTTCTGCCTGACGCGGTTGACGATTCCGGTCGTGCCGAAGGTCAGAATAATGGACAATGTCGTGGCAGCGAAGGCGACCAGCAGGTCCTTCACCCAGGATTTCTTTTCAGTAGCCATATTGGGAGTTGTGTTAGGTTATTCTTTCTTTCAAAGGTAATCATTTCCGGACAAACAAAAGAATACCCCTTCCGCCAAACTGGCGCAAACCCATCGGCCCCAGACGATCTTCCCGGGCCGATTACTTTGCGCCATGGGCCGTAATCGAGGGTAGGCGCAAGTACGCCCCAGCCAGAAGGCGCTAGAAAGAGGCTCGTCTTGCGCCATCTTGGCGAAATGATCGTACGCGGGCACAAATAAGACGTTTTCCGCGCCCGGCAAAGTTTTTTTGATTATTCTGCGTCCGTTTTCCAACTTTTTGTATATTTGTAGAGTATATATACTTTAATCAATCAATTACGCTATGGCAAAATTTGAAATTTCCGTGAGAAAGAACGGCGAATTCCAGTTCAATCTCAAAGCCTCGAACGGCGAGGTGATCCTCACCAGCGAAGGCTACACCACCAAAGCCGCTTGCCTCAACGGTGTCGAGTCCGTCAAGAAGAACGCCGTCGAAGAGAAACGTTTCGAGAAACTCGTGGCGAAGAATGGCAAGCCGTACTTCAACCTGAAGGCTACCAACGGCCAGATCATCGGCCAGAGCCAGATGTACGCTTCCGAGCGCAACCGCAACAACGGCATCGCTTCCGTGATGAAGAATGCCCCCGACGCAGTGGTGGTGGAGATCTAGGACGATACCGCCCCGATAAAGGATTCCCTGCTTGGCGGGGAATCTTTTTTTTTGCAAATTATTTCAAAAAATTCTTAAATATTTATTGTTATTCAATAATTATTTTTTATATTTGCAGAAATTAAACTGATACAGATATGATTACTTCCTGGTGGGTTTCCCTTTCCCTTGCGATGAAGATCCTGTGGGGCGTTACCCTTGCAGCTTCGCTGATCTTCATCATCCAGAGCATTCTGACCTTTATCGGTGCCGACGGCGGTGACGGCGGTATCGACACCGATTTCGACACCGGCTTCGATTCGGAAGCCGCCGATGCAGCCGTAGAGGGCGGCACCAACCTTTACACTTTCCGCAACTTCGTGAACTTCTTCCTCGGTTTCGGTTGGTCGGCCATCCTCCTGCAGGATAAGATTACGTCCGTTACCCTGCTGATCGTCATTTCCGCCATTATCGGCGTGGCCCTGGTGGCCTTGGTGATGTATCTCTTCAAATGGCTCAGCAGCATGCAGCAGTCGGGCAATATCAACGTATACAAGGCGGCCGCCGGCTGCAACGGAACGGTGTATCTGACCATCCCCGCGGAACGCGGCGGTGAAGGGAAGGTGCAGATTACCATCAACAATTCCGTCAGGGAATACAATGCCGTGACCGACGGCGACGCGCTCAAGACCGGCACGCCGATCCGCGTGGCCGAAGTCATCAATGCCGACACCCTTCTCGTCGAACCCCTTGAATCATTAATCGTTTAAATATCGCAACTTATGGAACTCTATCTGATTCTGATCCTCGTGGCGGTGGTGTTCGTCACATTCACCGCGATCCTGCGGCGCTACAAGCGCTGTCCTTCCGACAAGATCCTGGTCATTTATGGTAAAACCGGAAAGAACAAGGAAGGCGGCATCTCGTCAGCCCGTTGTATCCACGGCGGCGCCTCGTTCATCTGGCCCGTGTTCCAGAGCTATGCATTCCTCGACCTGACCCCGATCTCGATCGAGTGCAACCTGACCAACGCCCTTTCCAAGCAGAATATCCGTGTCGACGTACCGTGCCGGTTCACCGTGGGTATCTCCACCGAGCCCGAGAATATGACCAACGCCGCCGAGCGTCTGCTGGGCCTGACCACCGAGCAGATCCAGAACATCGCCACTGATATCCTCTTCGGTCAGCTCCGTCTGGTCATCGCTACGATGGACATCGAAGAGATCAACGCCGACCGCGACAAGTTCCTGGCCAATGTCTCCACCAACGTGGAAGCTGAACTCCGCAAGATCGGCCTGAAACTCATCAACGTCAACGTGACGGATATCCGCGACGAATCGGGCTACATCGAAGCCCTCGGTAAGGAAGCGGCCGCCAAGGCCATCAACGATGCCAAGAAGAGCGTAGCCGAGCAGAACCGTTTCGGTGAAATCGGTAAGGCCGAGGCCGACAGGGATAAGGACATCCGGATTGCTGAAACGACCCGTGACACCCGTATCCGGACGGCGGACGCCAATGCCAAAGCCGTGGAGGGTGAGAACAACTCGAAGATCGCCATCGCCCAGTCCGATGCGGCCCGTCGTGAGAAACAGGCCGAAGCCGAGCGTCTGGCCGTAGCAGCCGAAAAGGTGCAGGCGGCAAAAGCCCTCGAGGAAGCCTACAAGAGCGAACGCGACGCCGAGCTCGCCCGTGCCGAACGCGAGAAAGCCACGCAGCAGGCCAATATCGTGGTGGCCGCACAGATTGAAAAGGAAAAAGCCATTATCGAAGCTGAAGCCGAAGCCGAACAGATCCGTCGCAAGGCGAAGGGTGAGGCCGATGCCATCTTCGCCAAGATGGATGCTCAGGCACGCGGTACCCTGGAGATCCTTTCCAAGCAGGCGAGCGGTTTCGGACAGTTGGTAGCTGCGGCCGGAGGCGATGCCCAGCAGGCCATCACGATGCTGATCACCGACAAACTGCCCGAACTGGTGGCTACGCAGGTCGAAGCCGTCAAGGGCATCAATATCGACAAGGTCACCGTATGGGATACCGGAAACGGCGGCGAAGGAAAGACCGCCACGTCCAATTTCATCTCGGGACTGATGAAGTCGGTTCCGCCGCTCGAGGACCTCTTCAAGCTTGCCGGCATGGAACTGCCGTCCTATCTGAAGGGAAAATCGCCTGAAAAAGCGGTCGATGCCGAGGAAATCAAGGAGGAAGCGTAAGTCATGCCCATCATTATCAACGTCGATGTAATGTTGGCGCGGAGAAAGATGTCTTCGGGAGAACTGGCTCAAAAGATAGGCATTTCTGCAGCTAACCTTTCGATTCTCAAGACCGGCAAAGCCAAAGCTGTCCGATTCACGACGCTCGATGCCATCTGCCGCGCCCTCGACTGCCAGCCGGGCGACCTGCTGGAATACAAACCGGATCCGTAACGTATGAAGATCGCCTTCCTCTCCACCTTCTACCCCTACCGGGGCGGCATCGCGCAGTTCAACGCCCATCTCTATCAGGCATTGAGCAAGCAGCACGAAGTCAAGGCCTTCAATTTCACACGGCAGTATCCGGACTTTCTCTTCCCGGGCCAGACGCAGTACGTCACGCCCGAAGACAAGGCCGTGCCCGTGGAGACCGTCCGCATCCTCGACAGCGCCAACCCGCTCACGTGGTGCCGGGCGGCCCGGGCCATCCTCCGGGAAAAACCCGACTTGGTGGTGTTCGGCTACTGGATGTCTTATTTCGCCGTATCGCTCACGCCCGTGGCGCGCATCCTGCGCAAGCACGGCGTGAAGACTGTTACGGTGGTCCACAACGCCATTCCGCACGAGCCGAAGTTCTTCGACAAGCCATTGGCCCGCCGTTTCTTCAGGCAGAACGACACTTTGGTTTCGATGTGCGACGCCGTGACGGCCGACATCCGCAGTCTTTGTCCGGATGCCCGGGTCGTGCAGCGCCCGCATCCGGTGTATGACCATTTCGGCGAGAAACGCGATAAATTCGAGGCCCGGCAGGCGCTCGGCCTGGATCCTGACTTGCGCACGCTGCTCTTTTTCGGCCTGATCCGCGACTACAAAGGGCTCGACCTGCTGATCGACGCCCTGCCGCTGCTGGGCGAAGGCTACCAACTGGTCATCGCCGGCGAATGCTACGGGAGTTTCGACAAATACCAGTCCCGGATTGCGGCCACGGGCATGGGCGCAAATATCAAGGTATTCAACCGCTATATCGGCGACGACGAGGTGCCGCTCTTTTTCTCAGCTGCGGATGTCTGCGTGCTGCCCTACCGGAGCGCCACGCAGAGCGGCATCACGGCCATCGCCCTGCATTTCGAAGTGCCTGTCGTGGCCACACCCGTCGGCGGACTGGCCGAAAGCATTGAACGGCCGGGTATCGGCCTGATGGCCCGCGACGTATCGTCGCAGGCCCTCGATGAAACAATTCGGGGCCTCTTTACAGCAGGCCCCGAACCTTTCATTGAAAACATCCGCGAAGTCAAGCGCACCCAGACCTGGGACGCCTTTGCCGCGGCGATTATTTCCCAGCCATAGCCTCCTGCCAGGTCTTTCCTACGACCACCGGCAGAGCGGAAGGCTTGGCAGCAGCCTGCCGCGAAGGACTCCAGGCGCCCGACGATACGCTCGTCTTGCGGTTGAGAGCATCGTACGCCACAAACGCTTCGTAGTCGTACGTCCATTCGTCACCATAGGCCAGTTTGTGCAGACGATACCAGATCGCTTCACGCGACGGCGCATTGAAGCCGCCCGTATTGTAACGCATGATGCTGACATCTGAAGGACGCCAGGCGCCCGTCCAGTAGGTGCAGGCCCCCTCGAAGACACCCACTCCGTCGTATTGGTAGCGAGTGTCGGCAAGGAAGCGGGTCCACTTGATGAGGTTCGGGTCACCGGTAAAATCGACGTTCTTCCACCAGCCGTACGGTTCCCGCTGGCGATACTGGCCGATTTCCGATTGCGGAATCGCCCCGTAATCCATATAGGCATATTCGTCGGCCAGTTTCGCAAAACCGTGGCCGCCCGCCTCGTGGCGCACCAGCTGCGCAAGGTCTTCGTCGTTCATCCCGACAGTGAAATACGCCACCGACGTGCCGCAGCCATAATCGTGGTCCGTTGACACCGGGTCATACATATAGCATGTCCCTCCGTATGAAGAGGCGTTCATCGCAACGATGATCAGGGTGTTTTCCATCCGTTCTTCGGACACGGCATTCCGGGCATATTCCATACAGCGGATGTCCGAACCTCCGACCTGGGTGATGGCGCCGATCCAGGTACCCAGCGTCTGGCCCCCGTGTTCGTAACCTTCCGTAGCGGAAACCACGTTCACCGCATACACATTGAACAGATCGCGATACGTCGTATAAGGCTCTTCCGAGAAGAAGGCATCCGCCATCTTCCGCATCACGGACTCATACGTACCGTCGGCAATCTGCCTGTCGGAGAACGCGTCGCCCATCAGGACAAGGTCGACGCCCCGGCCCTTCGACGCCGTCTGCAGTGTCGTCACCACGCCGTCCTGGCTGTAGTCCTCGGACATATAGTAATCAGGCGGAGTCAGGTCGTCATAATGGTGCCCTTTGATGTAAGAGGCATATTGTGACCAATATGCAGACTCTTTGTAGATTCTTTCCGTACCTTCCGGCACAAGCAGCGTCAAGCCTTCGTGACCGAAGAATTCGTCTTCCTCATAAGCCGGCGGGGTATACGACCGGAAGAGGATCGAATCCAGTTTCTGGTCACGGGCAAAAGCATTGCGTCCCAGGTTCGACATCCGGGCGGACAACTGGATCGTGCGCAGTTCCTGCATCTCCTCGAAAGCACCGTCACTCAGGAAGGCCATATCGTCCGGCAACGTCAGCCGCTGCGTGGTCGTGTTCCCCGCAAAGACACGGAAGAAGGTGTGGGAAATCCCCTCCGGCAAGGTGTAATCGACCGGAAGGAACGGCGTGACACCGACCAGATAGTTGCCATACAGAATCAGGCAGTGATGGTCTTCCGAAGCCCACGGTCCATAGAAGGCTTCCAACTGGTCGCAGCCGTATAGCCAGTCCGTATAAAAATTATCGACCGAAGACGGAATGGTCAGGCTCTTCAGGGTTTTATTGTTTTTGAAGATATCCCCCATAATCGTCGTGACACCCTCCGGGACCACACATTCCGTCACCCCGTATCCGGCAAAGGCGACCAATTTGTTGTCGGGCGTGATGAACATCCGTCCGTCCCTGACATATCGGCAGTCTCCTTTAAACTCCCGCAAGACTAAACAATTCTCAAAAACATTGACACCCAAAGATTCAAACTGCGAGGGGAACGTGACGGTCTCCAGAGTCCGGCAAGCGAAGAAACACCTATCTCCGACTGAACGCATACTGTCCGGAAGGATGATGTTCCGGATTTCCTGTCGAGCCCAGAAAAGATAAGGGGCTATCGATGTGGCGCCATCCGGGATGACCAGATCCTCTTCCAAAGAACCATAAGCATAGACGATCATCACGCCGTCCACGACCAGCGCTCTCTTGTCGGCGGTAGCGCACTTCCCGTACAGGCGGTTCAGCCTGTTGTTGCGGAAAGCGTTGCTCCCCACCGCTTTCAACTTGTCGGGTGCCCGGAAAGACGTCATCCAGCTATTTTCGAAAGCATTGGGCCCGATCCATTCCACGCAGTCGGGCAGATGGAGTTCCGTCACGCCTTCGCCGAAAACGCATTCATAGTTCTCATTGCCGACCCGGGTCACCGGACCGTCAAAGACAATGACGCCTCTCCCGTCCGCATACGTGTGCGAAAGCACGGTCCGGTCAAAAGCTGCGGGATTGATCTCAATGGGTTCATTATTGTAAGTGGCATACCAGATTTCGTTCAGCGGAACGCTGTCCGAATTGATTTCGCCGCCGGCTTCGACCCGGAAAGGATCGATGTCGCGGAATTTCGACCGTTCGAAATCCACGTCGGAATCTACGTGCCGCGCGAAAAGACCGGACGCCGTCTCAACCTCGATGGAAAAACCGTCTAAATATATACCGGCCGGAATGACCAGGAAAAACGCGGTCGGCACGTCCTCGGAAAGCTGAACGCCGTCACATTTCAGCGTCACACACGGCGAACCGCCTTCGGCCATCACCAGTTCCGGCTCTGTGTCAAAATCCGTCCGGACCGACGCCGGGCCGCTGACTGCCCTCCTCGTGTCGTGCGCCACGAAGCGGATCTCCTGCACGGACTCTTCTCCTGTCAGGGAAATCTTCAGGATGGCACAAAGGTTTTTGAACGACAGTTCAGGCCCTTTGCCGACAGCCAGCATCGGAAAGGCCCCTTCCCCGAAGGAATTCGGAACATACGTCTGTTCGGCAGGCAGGTTCAGGTTCAGCACATCGCCTTGCAATCCATCCGTAACCAAATCCCGATACGGATAGAGTGCAACATAGCGGCTTCCCGACTTCGAGCCGGAGAACGTGGCCTTTCCGGACCCCGCTCCCGACAATAAGACATATTTGTCGGCGGTCGATTCTCCGTCCACATACACGGCCAGCGAATCGCCTTCCGACCAGAACGCATAATAATGGCCGTCATCCGTCTGGCCCCATTGCGTCTTGGTTGCGGGGCTGTTTTCCGTGAGTGCCGTCAAAATGCAGGATCCGGATACGGGTTGTTCGAGAGCTTCGGGTTGACAAGCGGAAACCAGGGCAAGGAAGCCGACGATAAAAAGCGGAATGTAAAATTTCTGTCTCATAGTCTGCTCCTCCCGTTATCTGATTTTACCCCCGTAACCGATTTCTTCATTGTCACCACCGGTTTTTCCCGTCTGAATCACCGTGATGTTTTTCACGACGGAACCATCGGCCGTGGTGATCACGACCTGCCCGTTCCGGTTGGCGGCGAGCGGATTCTCGACCGCCCGGACAGTCACTGATCCGTCACCGCTTCCTTCCGCCGGGGTCACCGTAAACCACTCGGCACTGGCGGAAACCCGCCACGACGCATTCGACTTTACGGACACGCCGTATTCCCCGCCTTTGTCATCGAACGTCAGCGCCTCCGGTTCCACCGTTATATACGGCGTCTGACCGGGCTGCTTCACCGTCACCGTTTTCTTTGCCGTTCCGGCCTGCAGGGTCACTGTCGCTGTCCGTTCGTTGAACGTTTCGTTCTTTGCTGCCGTCAGCGTGACGGAAGCGCTGCCCGCGGCACCCGAAGCAGGAGACACCGTGCACCAGGTGGCACCGCTCGAAGCCGTCCATGCCACTGTCGCCGAGAACGACAGGCTGACCGAGCCTCCGCCCGCCTCGAACGTGGCGGCCGCATTGCCGTCCGCCGTCTGGGAGACCGGTCCCGTAGAAGGGATCGACAGCGTAATGCTCGCCGTCGGCGCCGGCGGTGTCGGTGTCGGCATGGGTTCCGGCTCCAGATTGCAGTTCGCTGCCATCAAGAGCAGCAACGAAAGAGCCGACAGGATACGATTGAGCTTGTTTTTCATGGTAGGAAAATTGCCAATTTCCGTAAATATACGAAAAAACTGACAATTTTCCTAACCTATCGTCCTTCAATTACTTCCCGCCAGGTCTTGCCGACAACCACCGGCGGGTGGGTCGGACCGTACCACCGCTGCGGACTGTACGTTTCGCCGGACACCGCCGCGCTCGTCTTGCGGTTGACCGCATCGTAGGCCACGAAGTCCTCGTAGTCGTACGTCCACTCGTCGCCGTAGGCCAACTTGTGGATGCGGTACCAGATGGCCTCGCGGCTCGGGGCGTTGAAGCCGCCCGTGTTGTAGCGCATGATGCTGTTCTCCGTCGGGCGCCAGGCGCCGGTCCAGTAGGTAAAGGCTCCTTCGAAGAGGCCCAAGCCGTCGTACTGATAGCGCGAATCGGCCAGGAAGTGTGCCCATTTGACCGTCTGGGGATCGTCCGTGAAGTCGGCGTTCTTCCACCAGCCGCGGACAAAGACGGAACGATACCCTTCCTTGATGTCGTCCGGAATTGCGCCCATATCCTGGTACGCGTATTCGTCGGCCAGTTTCGCGAAGCCGTGGCCGCCCGCTTCGTGGTGCACCAGCTGCGCTAGACCCTCGTCGGTCTCACCCACCGGGAAATAAGCCACCGACGTACCGCAGCCGTAGTCGTTTTCACTGGAACTGCCATACATCCAACACGTGCCGGCGTACCGGGGCGAGTTCATCGCCACGATGATCAGCGCGTTGTCCATCCGATCGTCAGAAATGGCCGCCCGGGCGTATTCCATACAGCGGCCGTCGTTGCCGCCGACCTCCGTGCCGTCGCCGAAATAGCCGCTCAGCGCCTGCCCGGGATGCTCGTAGCCTTCCGTCGAGGAAACCACGTTCACCGCATAGACGTTGAACAGGTTCCGGTACGTCTTGTACGGCTCTTCCGAGAAGAACGCCTCCATCATCTTGTTCATCACCGATGCGTATGTTCCGTCCGCGATCTGGCGGTCGGAATAGGCATCACCCATCAGCACGAGGTCGATGCCCCGGCCCTCCGAGGCCGTCTGCAGCGCCGTCACCACGCCGTCCTGACTGTAGTCGGTCGATACATAGTAATCCGGATGGTACGGCTCCAGGTCGTCGTAATGATACTCCTGGATATACGCACTGTACTTCGACCAGGGACTCACATTCCTATAAAGGTCTCCCGTCCCCTCGGGAACATAGATAACCAGGCCGTCGTGCCCGAAGTACGCACCATCATAACGCTCCTGATAGCTCGGCGGCGGGCAGCGGAGATAAATCGTATCCAGCGCCGGACATTCCTCAAAGGCGTCAAAGCCGATTTCCGTTAGATTGGCCGACAGGATCAGGGTCCGCAGATGGGTCGCATTCCGGAACTGCCGGTAACCCATCCTCGTGACCTTGTCGGGAATGGTCAGCCTTTCGACCGTCTTGTTCCTGACAAAGACATAATCCGAAAGGGCTTCCACCTCATCGGGCAGGGTATAATCCGCAGGAAGGACCAGGGTAATGGCTTCAAGGACTCCGTTCCGGGTCATACAGTGATGGTCGTCGGACACTTTGTATATACTGGAACCGCTCGTATAAAAGAATTCCAGATTCTCGCAATCCAGGCTGAATTCCGCATTCAGGCTGGACAGGCTGGAAGGGAATGTCACCGACCGGATGTCCTCGCCCTGATAAAGCATAAAGAAATCGATACTCCTTACCCCTTCCGGGAAGACAAAGTCTTCAATCCCGTCACCCGCACAGGCAAGCACATTACCACCAGCACTGACCAGGCAACGGTCGGAAAGCAGCATCGCATTCTTTCCGTCGAAATGGCGCAAATTCCCACAACAATAGAAGGCGTACCTTGAGATCTTTTCGATACTTTCGGGAAAAGTGACTGTCTCCAAATTGTAGCAGTAACTGAAGCTATTATCTGCAATCTCCCGCAGGCCCTCCGGCATTGTAAGATGGCGGATAATACTGTTCGAGGAGAACAGGCTTTCCGCCAGCTTGACCACGCCGTCGGGAATCGAATAGTCCTCCGCCCTGTTGCAGCAGGCAACCATTTTCCCGGACAGGATGATGGCCGTCTCGTCGGGAGAAGTGTGTTTTCCGTAAAAGCGGGTCAGGTTTTCACATCTGGTAAACGCCCCTTGCGTTATACTTTCGAGATTGTCCGGAGTCCGGAAAGAAGAAATGGACGAAAGGGCGAAAACAGGACCGTCGATCCTTTCCACCGAATTCGGCAGGTAAATCTCCGTAACGCGACTGCCGAAGTCATTCGCCGAAGATTCGAGTTTGGTGAGCGGTCCGTCAAAGACAATCACACCTTTCCCATCCGCATAGGTATTCGACAGGATATTCCGTCCGAAATCCGTCTGCGACGGGTTGATGATCCGGTTGTTGTCGGTCACATACCAGATTTGGTTGTACGGAATGTCTTCTGGATCAATCTCTCCGTTGGCCTCGCAGCGGAACGGCGCGATATAGCGGAACTGCGAGCGGACGAAAGTCACGTCGGACGTGACGGTACGCGTGAAGGACCCCGAGAAGGTCTCGATTTCGACCGAGAAACCGCCCTTGTATGTCCCGGCGGGAATCACCAGGAAGAAAACGGTCGGTTCATCTTCGAAAAGCTGCACGCTGGTGCACTGCAGCGTCACGCGAGGCGAACCGCCCTCGGCCATTACCAGTTCCGGCACCTCCGAATAATCAGTCCGCACCGTCGCCGGGCCGCTCACCACCATCGTGGAATCGTGGGCCACAAAGCGGATGGAACGCACCGCCGCGCTGCCCGTCAACGAAACCTTCAAGGCAGCGCACAGGTTCTTGAACGACAGTTCGTCACCCTCACTCACGGCCAGCACCGGAAAGGCGCCCTCACCGAAAGAATCCGGGGCATATTGTTGTTCTTCCGGGATCATCAGGTGCAGCACATCGCCCTGCAGGCCGCCCGGCACCCGGTCTTCATACGGATACAGTGCAACGTAGCGGCTGCCCGTTACCGTACCGACAAAGGTACCCCTTACACAACCTTCTCCTTCCGTCAAGACATACTTGTCGGCATTGGGAACCCCGTCGACAAACACGGCCAGTGCATCGTTTTTCGACCAGAATGCGTAGTATTTGCCTTCTTCCGTAAGCCCCAGCTGCGATTTGGTTTCGGGGCGATTCTCCAGGGTCGCCGTCAGATAATGGACCGCAACGGCCGGCTGTTCGGGTTCGGTTTGCCGGCAACCCGACATCAGCAGAAGGGCAAGGCCCAGGAATGCAATCAAAGTGTTTCTTTTCATGGTCTTGTTCCTCCTGCTATTTGATTTCACTGCCAGGGATGATTTCTTCGCCGCCGCCACCGGACCCTCCGCCGCTGCCGCCATCTCCGCCGACCAGGGCCAGTTTCAGCATTTCCCCGACCGGGACGGTCGCGCAGTTGTCGACGTAGTAATCACCATAATCGTCCGACTGGATCCGTGGCGCCGCGCCAAAGGTTTTCTGGATATAGGCCAGCACGCGCATGTTCTCGATCTTCTGACCGACCGGAACCGCGACGGAATAATGGAACGCCCGGGTCGATAGATCGTCATCGACCCTGAACGAATCGCCCTTGATGTTTGTCGCCGTGACCCGGGCCACGGCATCGTGGACATATTCGTCACTGCCACCCGCCTGCGACCACACAATGCCGTCTTCCAGCAGCAGCACGGTGATTTTGTAGTCGCCGGCCACCTTGAAATAGGCATCGATGTCGATCTCGACCGTCCGACCGGCAGAAACCGAGCGGATGGCCATGCCCGAAACGGTGCCGTAGGTCTCTTCCGTCTCCTTGCTGGCCGCAATGAAACAGGCCGCCGCCGCGTCGTTATCCGTATCGTTGGCAACCCGGATACGTCCGTCCACGATACCTGTCGGGAAGGCGTTGGTCCTGTACTGAGACATCAGGGTTCCCGTAGGGGAGAAAATAAGTTCACTGTCCGTACCGTGCAGGGCCAGATGCAGAATCTTGCCGGGATACAACTGCTGGGCACGGGTGATGGATGTATGCATGACCGGACACCAGCCGCACCACGTGGCCGTAAAGCGCATCGCCAGCGACTGGTGGTAGAAGGGCAACGCCTCCCAGTCGCCAACCGCCCCGCCCTGGTTTCCGGACTGGACGACATTGATCACATATTCGACGGAGCCATCAGCCGCGGCAATGACGAATGATCCGGCCCGGGCGGCAGAGCGCGGATTGTCTTCCACCAGGACGGACACGCCTCCGTCGCCGTAACCTTTTTGGGGAGATACCGAGAACCAGTCCGGATCCGATCCGCAAACCGTAACCCAATCGAGACTGGACTCAACGGCGATCCGCTTCGAACTGCGCGAATCGGCAAAACTCAGCTCCGTCAGGGAAACCCGCAGATAAGGCTCCGCCTGGCTTACCTTAACGTTCAACGTGCTCCCTTCCGCATTTGTAAAGACGATGTCCGCCTGGCGCTGCACCCCTGCGTCGTTCTTTGCCACGGTGAACGTATGCCGGTGGGTATGCGGCGTCATCTCCTGCGTCTGGACAGGTTCTGCCGTAATCCAGTCCGGCAGTGCTCCGACACTGTAGTCGAGACTCGAGGTCACCGAGACCGTGAAGGAACCCCCGTTCACCAGGAAAGAGAACGAATTCTCCGACAGCCGGAAGACGGCGTTGTCCGCACCCGGTTTCTGGACCTCCAGGTCGGTGAGATGCGGTGCAGAGTCGCCGGCTTCGTATGACCAGCCGTGGAGACCCCGTTTCGTCGTTTGCTGCAGGTAATAGGCTCGTTCGTTGAGCAAACCGAGCAGGGTCGTACGCATCTGGTCGTCTGTCAGGGGATAATTGTTTTCCTGTTCACCGTTCCCTTCTCCGATTCCCGTCTGCATACCGAGATTCTTGCCCTCGTCATAAAGCCAGTAACAATTCCGGATCATGGGATTTGTATACCCGTATTCAAATTCATAGTCCCAGTATGCGCCATTGTAGCCGGCGACAGAGCCGATGAACTGCGGGTCACTCGCCGTTTCCGAGAAACGGACCTCACCCACATTGAAACAGTTGTCCATGACGGCACCGCCTGAATTGTTGCTGCAGCATCCGCAGACTCCGCCCACGAACAGATCTCCGCTGACAGAACCCTTGTTATAGCAATTATACAACACCGATCTCTGTCGGATGTAGCCGCAGACACCGCCTACGTATCGTTTGCCTTTGACCGTTCCCTCATTCCAGCAGTCCGTCAGATAGGAACCGATCATATATCCCGTGATGCCTCCGGCATAATCATTATACTCCAATCCCGTAATGTTCCCGTAATTCACGCAGCCGGAAACACACCAGCAGACACCGAGAATTCCGCCGATACCATAATTGCCGAAAACATCGGCCCTGTTGACACAATCAATGGCGCCGGCATCCGTTCCCGCAATACCGGCCGCGTAACTTCCCGACGCCTCGACACGTCCCTGGGACACACATCTGGTAAAGAATATATCATTTACGAAATACGCATCGGCCTGTCCGGCGACAAGCGCGACATTGTTCCGTCCATATACATCGCCTTCGACCGTCAGGTCGTGGATTTCCGTACCGCGAACGGCTTTTCCGAACAAACCCACGTAATCCTTGTTCCCGTCGTGGATATAAAGATTCCGGATCGCATGGCCGTTCCCGTCGAAATGACCGGCAAAAGGATGCCCTTCGTTTCCGATCGGCTCCCAGTTTTTCTGGATCTGTTTGCCGCAAAGCGGACTCAAATCGATATCTCCGGTCAGACAATAGTATGCCTGGGCGGCCTTTACCTTCGACTCGCCTATCGTCTCATCCGCATTGACGGCACCCTGCATATACAGGAGATCTCCCAGCGAAGCGATCAGGAAAGGATCCTTTTCCGTCCCCTGGCCTTCCAGGAAGGCACTTGGCTCCACGCCGACGTCGAGTTTCACGGCGAAGGATTTCGCATTGTGCTTCCGGGCACGCTCCATCGTGAAATCAGACGAAAGCGTCTTGTCCATATAGCCCGTGCTGGTGTTCACGCGCACCGTGAAACCGCCCCTATAGGTCTGGGGCGGCAGCGCCAGATAGAAATCGGTCGGCGTTTCGTCATTGAGCATTACGCCGCCCGTATTTAGGACCAGGCTGTCGCAACCCCGGCTCGAGACGGTCAGAACCGGTTCGTCGGCATTGGCAAGCGATACCGTCGCCGGGCCGGCGACCTTGATGCTCCCATCATTCGGGCGGAACACCAGGCTTGTCACGCTGTGGTGGCCCGTCATCGAAATCTTCAGCAGGGAGCATACATTGCGGAACGAGAGTTCCGACGTATTCGAGACCGCCACCATCGGTGCATTCTCCAGGGACGCCGTTCCAGCGTGCCAGGTCTGTTCTGCCGGAAGCGTCAGGGAAACCGACTCGACGCCCAGTCCGGTAACGAAAGCCGACGGATAGACGGCGATGTAGCTGTCACCTGTGCCGTATCCGGAGAAAACGGCCCGTCCGGTCCCAGCTCCTGCCGTCAACTGATAGAGGAACATATTCGGTTCTTCGTCCACGAAGACACCGATTCGATCGTTCTCCGACCACAACACCTTGGACGCGCCGTCGACCTCCGGTGCCAGCGTCGTCCGGGTCACAGGTCCGGTGCTGATAGTCGCCGTCAGGTGGTTTCCCTTCGGTTGAAGGGGAAGCTCCACATCGGGAAGGCAGGCGCACGCCAACAGCGCAAGCACCGCAATACTGAGAAGGATTCGCAGATTTCTCATGGCCTTACCAGTTTATGGGGTTTCCGTTATTATAATCCTCATTGCCGCCGCCGGCTTCGCCACCCAGGGCTGGTTTCAGGTTCGCACCGGCCTTTCCTGAAGCGCAATTATCCACATAGTAGCCGCCATAGTCCCCGTCTGCGAGGATACGCTGCGATCCGAAATGCCGCTGCACGATGACCAGGATTTTCATGTTGTCCTTGTTATAGCCGGACGGAATCGTGGTGCTGTAGTGGATCTTCTTCAGGGTCCGGTCTGCAGTCGTCGTTAAAGCGTCGCCCGCAGCATTGGTCACGGCGATGCGGGCGATGTTGTCGTGGTGGTAATCCTGGTGGTCGCCCTGCTCATAGTCCGCCTGATAGCCCACGATGCCGCTCTCCGTAAGAAGCACGGTCACTTTATAGTCGGCCGCTTCCCGCAGATAAAGCTTCAGGTCGATGGACAGCGTCCGCCCGGAGAAGGAAGACGCAAAGCCGATAGCGCTGGAAACAGGATAGGCCGTTTCCGTTTCGTCGAGAATCTCTCCGACCCGCTGTACGAAATAGTCCGCACTGCTGTAATTGCCCATATACCTTCTTCCGTCGATCATTCCAGTGGGATACCCCCCTATGCCGTATTGCCGTTCAAGCGTCTCGGTCCCCGAAAACGCCAGGTTGCTGGAAGACGCGTGCAGGTTGACCAGTTCGATCCGGCCCGGATACTTCGTCTGCGCCAGGGCGACCGAACGGCCCATCATCGGACACCAGCCGCACCAGGTTGCGGTAAAGCGCATATAGAGCGACTTGTGATAGAAAGCCTTCGACCAGTCGATGGCGTCGGGACTGCCCTCCTGCCGCACATTCACCGGCAGGCAGGTGCCCACGTCGTCGCAGAACACCACCACGCCGCTACGCGACTCCGCCGAAATGGCCGGATCCACCTCGAACTTGTGTATTTTGTTGACGGGCGTATTCGAGATTTCCTTCACCCAGTCGGGTATGCTGCTGATATGGTAGCCGAACGACGAGGTGACCTTCACCTCGAAGGTCCCGCCGTCCGCACTGACTTCCACCTGCGAAGGACTCACATTGAAGGGGACAATGCCTTCCTGCTCCACGGAAAAGGTCTTGCTCCCGCAGCCTTCGCCGCGGACCGTGAGCGTCGCGCTGCGACGGCCTTCCACCTTATACTCTCCCACCGTCACGCAAAGCGCGCCGTCGCCCTCGCCTTCCGTCGGCGAGACTTCGCACCACGACGCGTCGCTTTCCACCGTCCACTTCACGTTCGACAACACGCTGACGGCCGTCACACCGCCGCTCATTTCGAATGAAAGCGGATCGGAAACGATGGTCAGGTAAGGCGCCGCCCCATCCTGCGTCACCGTACAGGGCAGGCTTACGCCGCGCGCATCCGCGAAGATGATCCTGCCGCTGCGTGCCTCCAGGGAAAGATTCTCCGAAGCAGAGAACGTATGCCTGTAATTTGCCGAGGAGACTTCATTCACCCAATCGGGCTTTTCCGTCACCTCATAACTCTTGCTTGCCTCGACGGCGATTTCGAATGTGCCGCCCCCGGCGACGACATTCACCTGCGAAGGCGATATCTTGAAAAAGTCGGCGCCATACTGCGTCACCTCCACCGTCTTCACGGTGTTCTCGTCGACCGAGACGGTCACCGTTGCCGTGCGTTTTTCCTGGGACGGGTTCGTGGAAAGTTCCACGGTCAGCGTACCTTCGCCATTGCCTTCCGCCGGTGAGACCTTGCACCAGCTTTCGCTGCTCGTCGCCTTCCAGGTGCTATTCGAACGGACCGAGACCGTCTTCCGGCCGCCCGTGTTGTCAGCCGTCAGGACTTCCGGATCCACGGTTACGTAGACAGCCTCATGCTGTTTCACCGTCACGACCGCCTCGCCCGCGCTGCTCTTGAACGTAATCGTCCCTCCTCTCGACGTGGTAGCATCGTTCGGGCTTACCGCGATTCCCACTTTGTCGGTTGTCAGGGCTTTCGTCCCTTTCACGCTGATCCACGATTTCGCCTCGGCACTTACCTCTATTTTATAATCAACGTTGTGCTGTACTTCGATCTCGTAGTCTCCGCCACCATATGGGACTTCGATCGTCCCGGGCGAGACCATCATCCCACCGGTCGCCAGCTGCTTGACCGTGATTGTACGCCGGACCGATTCCGCCGTGACCGTCACCGTCGCCGTCCGCTCGTCGTACGTCTCGTTCTTGGCAATCGTCAGCGTAAGCGTGCCACTGCCCAGCGCGCCAGAGGCCGGAGATACCGCACACCAGGTCGCGCTGCTCGATGCCGTCCAGGCCACCGTCGCCGTGAACGTCACACTGGCCGTCCCACCGCCCGCGGCAAACTCCGCAGAGGCGTTCCCGTCACCCGTCGGCTTCACGGTATCGCCGGAAGGAATCGAAAATGTAATGTTCGGCGGTGCCGGCGGTGGCGCCGGCGGGGTCGGATCCGGTTCGGGGTTGCAGTTCGCCGCCATCAAGAGCAGCAACGAAAGAGCCGACAGGATACGATTGAGCTTGTTTTTCATGGTAGGAAAATTGCCAATTTCCGTAAATATACGGAAAAATTCGCTACTTTTGTTATTGCATAGGGAAAAGGGAATCAGGTGTGAATCCTGGACAGTACCCGCTGCTGTGAGTTCCTTCGGTGTCGCGACACTCTTTGCCACTGGGCTTCCGGGCCCGGGAAGGCGTCGCGGACGGAACGAGTCAGAAGACCTGCCTGCTGCACGCGGTTGTACCCGGCCTGCGGGATAACGGGCCTTGATTGACACATATATGTCCTTAATATCTACAACTATGTTAAAACTGAGCTTTCGGAAGGTCTGCGGACTTCTCCTGATTCTTTTCGTCGCCGGCAGCCTGGCCGCCGGCTGCTACGACGACAGCGAACTGCGCGCTTCGATCGAAGATCTCAAAACCCAGCTCGGGCAACTCACCACACTGGTCAACAACCTCCAGAACGACGATTCCGTGACCGGCGTCACGCAGAATCCCGACGGCAGTTACACCATCAATTTCAAAAAGAGCGGTTCCGTGACCATCAGCAACGGCAAGGATGGCCAGAACGGTCAGGATGGCCAGAACGGTCAGGACGGCCAGGACGGTTCCATCGTCAATGTCGTGAAGGGTCCCGACACCTACACCTTCATCTTCAGCGACGGAACCACCGTGATTCTGCCGCGTTACTCCGAGGTCCGCACGCTCACTTTCGAAGACGGTGACTATGTCGGCCCGATCAAAATGGCGAACTACTGGTCCAGCCATATCGACACTCCCCAATATGGCGGCCCCCTCCTCTATAGCGAAGGATGCCGTTGGGAAGATGACCTGAACACCTTCCTGTGCGGCGAGGTGCAACCTTACGACGCAGAAACCTGGAGCGGCGGCTTCTCCGGCGGTGGCGTCGCCCTCTCCAACTATGGCAGCGGCGAACTGAAAGGCGCCGACTTCAAGCGGCAGCTCGAGTGCTTCGTCCCCGGACTGGAAGGTTCCGTACGCCAGGGCGCCGGCAACAACCGTTCCGACAACTTCGCCGTCGCTTACGACGGAGGCGCGTGGGGCGTCGCCCCGACCCTGACGATGAAGGACGGCGTGGCCCGCGTCATTCTTTCCGCCTACATCAACAACACCTGCTACACCTTGAACTCGCTGGTCAACGGCGACGGATACAATCCGCCGATGGCCAAGGACGGTTTCTTCAAGATTGTCGCTACCGGCTATGTCGGTGAAGAGGTTACCGGCACGGAAGAGTTCTTCCTTGCCAAGGGAGAATACGGCTTTGTCAACAACTGGACGAAATGGGATCTTTCCGGTCTGGGCGCCGTGGACAAGGTGTCTTTCTCGCTGGTGGGCAGCGCAGAACAGTACGGCACCTACGGCCTCAACACCCCGGCCTATTTCGCCATCGACGACATCTCCGTCCGTTACTATCCCGACTAAAGACGGATGAAACGCCCTTCCCTCATCCTCCTGATGATCGGGTCGCTCCTGCTGGCGACCGGATGTCCCCCGGAGCCGGAACCGGAGGAAGGGCTGCCTCCCGTCATCACCCTTGAGGGCGGGAATATCCGGCAAGTCGAACTCGGAGAGAGCCTCACGCTCTCTCCGGGTTTTGAAAACCTGACCCCTTCCGCCCGCATCCGCTGGGTCAGCGACGGTACCATATTGGCACTCGGACAGATTTTTACCTTCACGCCAAAACGGGTCGGCGTCTTCTACGTCACCGTAGAAGCCACCACTGAGTTCGGAACCGCCTTCCTGGAAATCCGCATCGAAGTCTGGAAGGCAGAGCCCGTGCCTCCGACGCCGCCCGACACGATTCCCACACCGCCGGTTGAACGCTTGCGCTGCGTCTTCGAACAGACGGAATACCACGTCTCCGAAGGGCGCGCCATCCGCCTGATCCCGCTCGATCTCGACACCACGAAACACTACACGTTTACCTGGTCATTAGACGGAACGACGCTCCAGGAGGGCGAGCAGGCGCTCTATCGCTTCGAGGCCCGTTCGCAGGGCAGTTACCGGATCGGTTTCCGGATGAGCGACGGCGAACTGAGCGCCGACACGACACTGACCGTCATCGTCTGTCCGCCTGAGGGAACGTACCGGCGGCCGGCCAATTCCGCCAGTTCCCCCCGTGTCGCCAAAGTCCACAGTTTCCTGCCTGCTCCCGGACAGTACGTCAACGAGAACTACACCGCGCTCACGATGGAAGAAGCCTGCGTGTATGCCTTCAACCGTCTCGGCAACGGAGACTATGTCTCGCTCGGCGGATTCGGCGGCTCGCTCGTGGTGGGCTTCGACCACAGCATCGAGAGCGACGGCGACTACAATTTCGCCGTCAAGAACAGCATATACAGCAACTACTCGGAACCCGGCATCGTGTGGGTGATGCAGGACGAGAACGGCGACGGTCTTCCCAACGATACCTGGTACGAGCTCAAAGGCGCAGAATACGGACTCGACTGCACCGTGCAGGACTATGCCGTGACCTATTACCGGCCGGAAGCCCCGGCCTCGAAGGTGCAATGGACCGACAACCTCGGAGGCAGCGGCAAGATCGACTATCTGGCCGCCTATCACCGGCAGGACTACTACTATCCGCTCTGGGTGCAGGAAGACAGCTATACCCTGCGCGGCACCCGGCTCGAAGCCCGCAACTACGACCAGTCCGGCACCGGAACCTACTGGATCAACCCCGATTACGGCTGGGGCTACGCCGACAACTTCAGCCCGGTCGATATGATTCCTGAACGGGCCACCGGCCTCACCGCCGGCTGCAACCATTTCCGGATTTCCGACGCCGTGACCTACGACGGACAAGCGGCCAACCTGCAATACATCGACTTCGTGAAAGTTCAGACCGGCCTCAACGCCAAAAGCGGCTGGCTGGGTGAACTGTCCACGGAAGTGATGGATGTCATCGATTTCAATCTGGTAAAATGATCCTGACGCTGCTGCTGATGCTTGCGTTGACGCCTCCGCCCGACTCGACGGAAGTGCTCATCGAATCAGTGGTGACTGCCTTCCGTCCGCCCGACAAGATCATCCCGGCCCAGACGCTGCAGGGCGAACGGCTGGAACGGCTCAATGCGCTTTCCGTGGCCGACGCCATCCGTTATTTCTCCGGCGTGCAGATCAAGGATTATGGCGGCATCGGCGGACTGAAGACGATCAATGTCCGGAGCATGGGTACCCAGCACGTCGGCGTGTTCTACGACGGCATCCAGCTGGGCAACGCCCAGAACGGCCAGATCGACCTGGGCAAGTATTCCCTGGAGAACCTGGAATCTGTGACGCTCTACAACGGCCAGAAGGGAACGGCGGTGCAGTCGGCAAAGGATTATGCCTCGGCCAGTGCGGTTTATCTCCAAAGCCGGACGCCCGTGTTCAGCGGCAGGAAACGGACGAATCTCAAGGCCACCCTGGCCGGCGGTTCGTTCGGCACCGTCAATCCCTCGGTCCTCTGGGAACAGAAACTGGGAGAGAACGTTTCGAGTTCCCTCAGCGCCGAGTATCTCTACACCACGGGACGGTACAAGTTCACTTACAGCAAGCTCAACGGCTACGATACCACCGCCGTGCGCCAGAACGGCGACGTGCGGGCGCTGCGCGTGGAACAGGGCTTTTTCGGCCGCATTCCCGACGGAAACTGGCGGGTGAAACTCTACTTCTATGATTCGGAACGCGGCTATCCCGGCGCCTTCGTGCGCCAGGAGCCGGGCAAGTTCCGCCACGAAGACCGACAGTGGGACACCGACTTCTTCACCCAGGGCTCCCTGTACAAGGAGTGGGGCGACTGGCACCTCAACGCCAGCTTCAAATACGCCTACGATTATCTCCACTATCTGTCCGACCCGCGCCTCGACGTCTCGACGATGTACGTGGACAATCATTACCGGCAACAGGAAGCCTATCTGTCACTGGCCCAGTCGTGGGACATCTTCTCCTGGTGGGACGTCGACCTGGCGGGCGACTGGCAGTTCAACACGCTCGACGCCGACCTGGTGAACTTCGTATACCCGTCGCGGCACACGCTGCTGACGACCCTGTCCACCTCCTTCCGCTGGACCCATCTGAAACTCCAGGGCAGCCTGCTCCACACCTTCGTCGACGACAACGCCCGGGAAGCCGGCGCCGCTGCGGAGCGCCGCCACGAATGGACGCCGACGGCCGTGCTGCAGCTCATCCCGTTCGACAACAAGAACCTGACGTTCCGGGCCTTCTACAAGCGTATCTTCCGGATGCCCACGCTCAACGACCTGTACTATACCTTCATCGGCAACAAATACCTGAAACCGGAGTTCACTACGCAATACAACGCCGGCCTGACCTGGGACAAGCAGTGGATCCGGGGGGTGTTCCGGAAGCTCAACGTCACGCTCGACGCCTATTACAACCGGGTGGAGAACAAAATCATCGCAACACCGGCCTCCAACCAGTTCCAGTGGACGATGGTCAATCTCGGCCTGGTCGGCATCCGGGGCATCGATGCAGCTGTCGGCACTTCGCTCGCCCTGGGCCCCGCGAGCGCCGACCTGCGCGCGACCTACACTTTCCAGAAGGCGCAGGATTTCACCGACCCCCAGAGCCCCTGGTACGGCGGACAGATTCCCTATATCCCCTGGCACAGCGGCTCGTTTGTGGCGGGCTTCGACTACGGGCGCTGGCATCTGAACTACAGTTTCATCTACACGGGCGAACGCTATGAGGCGGTGGCCAATATTCCGGAGAACCATGCCCAACCCTGGTACACCAGCGACCTGTCGCTCAGCCGCAGTTTCGCCCTCGGCAGCCACGAGCTGAAAGGAACCCTCGAGGTCAACAACATTTTCAACCAACAGTACGAAGTTGTCCAGTGTTATCCGATGCCCGGAACCAATTTTCGATTAATTTTGTCGTGGATATTATGAAACGTACTCTGACAATCCTTACGATGCTCCTTGCCCTGGCCGCCTGCCGGGAACCCGAAGAAACCCTTCCCTCGACGCAAACCGGCGTAGGCTCCGGAGAAGCAGGCGAAATAACCGGCTTCTTCCTGCTCAACGAAGGCAATATGGGCAGCAACAAATGCACGCTCGACTATTACGACTACGCCACCGGCATCTATGTCAAGAATATCTATGCCGAACGCAACCCCGGCGTAGTACAGGAACTGGGTGACGTGGGCAACGACCTGCAGATCTACGGGGCACGGCTCTACGCCGTGGTCAACTGCTCCAATCTCGTGGAAGTGATGGATGTGGCGACCGCCCGGCACATCGGCAGCGTGTCCATCCCGAACTGCCGCTACATCACCTTCAAAGACCAGTATGCCTATGTGAGTTCCTATGCCGGTCCCGTGGAGATCGATCCCAATTCCCGCCGTGGCTACGTGGCCAAGGTTGACACCACCACGCTACAGGTCGTGGACTCCTGCACAGTCGGCTATCAGCCGGAAGAAATGGTCATCGTCGGCAACAAACTTTATGTGGCCAATTCCGGAGGATACCGCGTGCCCGACTACGACCATACGGTCTCCGTGATCGACCTGACCTCTTTCAAGGAGATCAAGACAATCGATGTGGCCCCCAACCTTCACCGGCTGGAACTCGACGCCTACGGCTACCTCTGGGTCTCCAGCCGCGGCGACTACTATGACATACAGCCGATGGTCTTCGTCATCAACACGGAAGCAGATTTCGTCATGGAGCAGCTGGATTTGCTCGCCTGCTCCGATATGACCCTCTGCGGGGACTCGCTTTACGTCTATAGCAACGCCTGGAACTATTTCACCCAGACCAGCGACGTCAACTATGCTATCGTGGACGTGAAGACACGGCAGGTACTGACACGCCACTTCATCACCGACGGCACCGATATGCAGTTCCAGAACCCTTACGGCATCGCCGTCAACCCCAACACCCACGAAATCTTCGTGACCGACGCCCGCGACTATATCACGCCCGGCAAGGTTTATTGCTACTCGCCGGAAGGGAGGTTGAAATGGAGCGCCAACACGGGCGACATCCCCTCGCGCATCGTCTTTACCCATACTCCGCTCCTGCGATGAAGACCTTCCGCACGATTCTGCTGCTCGCCGCCGTCCTGCTTTGCCTGGGCGCCTGCGGCCGCGGAAAAACCGTTGCCGAGAGCACAGTCCGCGCCACCGATACGATCCGCTACGCGCGCAACCTCCACATCGCCTATTACGACGACTACGTTTCCGTACGGATCCGCGATCCCTGGGATACGCTGCGGCAGCGGCAGCACTATGTGCTGGTTGACCGCGACAAACCGCTTCCCGCCCGGCTCCCGGCCGACGGTACCGTCGTCCGTGTCCCCGTGGAAAAAGCCGTCATCTACACCTCTGTCCACACCGCCATCGCCGAGGAACTCGGGGCGCTTGACCAGGTGGCCGGCATCTGCGAACCGCAATACATCACTTCGCCCGAGGTGCTGCGCCGCATCGGGGAAGGACGTATCGCCGATCTGGGCATGTCCACCTCTCCCAACGTGGAGAAGATCATCGACATCGGTACCGAAATGATCATCGCCTCGCCTTTCGAGAACAGCGGCTACGGCTCGGCCGAGAAACTCGGCATCCCGATCGTAGAGGCCGCCGATTATATGGAAAATCACCCGCTTGGCCGCACGGAATGGGTTCTTTTCTACGGCCTCCTGCTGGGGTGCCGGGAGGAAGCCGGCGAGGTGTTCGCCCGCACGGAACAGCGCTACCTGGAACTGAAAGAACTGGCCGCCGGAGTGGCACACCGGCCCACCGTCCTGCTGGAGCGACGCTACGGCAACTCCTGGGCCGTCCCTTCGGGCGGCAGTTACATCGGTGTGATGCATGCCGATGCGGGAGCGGACTATGTCTTCCGCGGATTCCCCGGTCCCAGGAGCGTCCATCTTACTTTCGAATCGGTATACGACCAGGCCGGAGACGCCGACTTCTGGTTCCTGAAATATGACACGAAAGCACCGATGACCTACGCCCTCCTGAAACAGGAGTATGAGCCTTATGCCAACTTCCGTCCCTGGAAGGAACGACGGGTCTTCGCCTGCAACACCATCACCTCCACCTACTACGACGACATTACCCTCCACCCCGACCGGGTGCTGGAAGACCTCATCGCCATCTATCATCCCGAACTGCTGCCGGACCACGTGCAGCGGTACTATTTCCCGCTGGATGAATAGGAACAATCATATCTGGGTCTACGTGACGATGGGTGCGGCGCTCATCGTCCTGTTTTTCTTCTCCCTGGTGTACGGAGCGGTGCGGATTCCGCTCGGCGACGTACTGCGGATTCTCTCCGGCTCTTACGGGGGACGGGAGGCGTGGCGGCACATCGTGCTGGAGTCACGCCTGCCGCAGGCGGTGACGGCGCTGCTTTCCGGCGGCTCGCTCGCCGTCAGCGGCCTGATGCTCCAGACCCTCTTCAAGAATCCGCTGGCGGGACCATCCATCCTGGGCATCAGCGACGGCGCCAACCTCGGCGTAGCCATCGCGATGATCTATCTGGGTGCGGCAAGCTACCTGACCACCATCGTGGCGGCGCTCGTCGGTGCCGCGGTAGTGCTGCTCATCATCCTGGGCTTCTCGCGGAAGGTGTCGAGCAATGTGATGCTGTTGATCATCGGCATTATGGTCGGCTATCTGGCGTCGTCCGTCATCTCCATCCTCAACTATCACGCGTCGGCCGACAAGGTGCACCAGTATGTGATGTGGGGAATGGGCGATTTCAGCGGGGTCTCGCTTTCGAAGCTTCCGTGGCTTGCGGTCTGCACGCTGGCGGGCCTGCTGGGATCGTTCCTGCTGCTCAAGCCGCTCAACGCCCTGCTTCTTGGCGACGCCTATGCCACGAACCTGGGCATCAACGTACGCCGGTCCCGGATTCTGATCCTGGTCTGCACCGGCGTACTGACCGCCGTGGTTACGGCATTCTGCGGGCCGATCTCCTTCATCGGTCTGGCGGTTCCCCACATCGCACGGCTGCTCCTGGGCAGTTCGAACCACCGCCACCTGCTGCCGGTGACATTGCTGTCGGGCAGTTGCATCGCGATGCTGTGCAGCATCCTGACCGTCACCCCGGGAAGCAACAGCGTGCTTCCGCTCAGTGCCATCACGCCCATCGTCGGTGCACCGGTCATCATCTATGTCATCGTCAACCGAAAAAACCTGCACTATTTCAACTGATATGGATTCCCGCATCGCCATCGAAGCCCATTCTTTAAGCATCGGCTATCCCGGCCGGAAGGGCCGCCGCCGTACGGTGGTGCATCCGAGCCTGGACCTGACGCTCCTGCGGGGCGAAGTCACGGCGCTGCTCGGCCGCAACGGTGCCGGAAAATCCACTTTGCTCCGTACGCTCTGCGGACTGCAACGGCCCCTTGGCGGCGAGATCCTGATCGAAGGCCGTCCGCTCGCGGACTATCGCGCCGGTGAACTTTCGGCCCGCGTCGGCGTCGTGCTGACGGAGCGCACGCAGGCCGGGGGCATCAGTGTCTATGACCTGGTCTCGCTGGGCCGATACCCGCATACGGGCTTTTTCGGCACGCTCGGCGAAAAGGACCACGCCATCGTGCGGGAAGCGATGGACACCGTCGGCATTGCCGGAAAAGCGGAGAAATCCGTGGCGGAACTCAGCGACGGAGAACGCCAGAAAGCCTTCATCGCCAAAGTGCTGGCCCAGGAGTGCCCCATCATCCTCCTCGATGAGCCCACGGCTTTTCTCGACGTGACCAGCCGGATCGAGACGATGGCGACCCTCCGGCATCTGGCCCACACCCAGAACAAGGCTGTCCTCCTGTCGACCCACGACCTCGACACCGCCCTCCAGCTGGCCGACCGGCTCTGGTTGCAACCGGCCTGTACAGAAGAAGAGGCGGCGGGCCTTCGCCCCGCCGCCCCCTTGATCTGCGGTACGCCGGAAACCCTCATCGAAGACGGTTCCCTCGCCGGCTTCTTCGGAACCGAAGCCATCCGCTTCGATCCCGAATCCCGCCGGCTGATTCCTATAGATGACGCCAGAAAATGGAGGTGATGTCCCGCAGCGAGGGCAGTCCGTCAGGCGGCGTTTCCACCCGATAAAGCCGCTGGTTGGTCTTCGGATTCTTGAGGCCGCCGAGCGCAGCGACATACGGACCCGTCTTCACATAGTCGAAATGACTGAGACCGATGCCTTCCGGAAGTTCGTCCCGGCCTGACCACCAGGCGCTGCGCAGGCCCATCTCCTGCCGGATAAAAGCGCATAGACGCTCCACGGCAGCCGGGTCCGCGTCACCGCCCATCAGGCAGATACAGGTCACCTCACCGGGATAATCCGCGTACATCGCACGAAGCGTCGCTTCGTCGAGCGGTTCCCCGATATCCTCCCACAAATGCGGACTGTGACAGCCGGGACAATGAACGGGACACCCGGTGAGATTGACGGCCAGCGTCACCTCATCGGGTATCTCCTGAAAAACGATGTCGTAGTTGTAATACTTAAGCATCCTGCTCCACAGGCTCCGGAACCGCTTCTAACTTTGCGGCTCCCGGACGGTTGGCGTTGTAATAGAAACGCCGTGCGGCCTCCTGCTGACGCGGTTGCGAGAAGCTGCTCACACGTTTCATATAGCCGATGATGCGGGTGGCGTAGTCCACGTCGTGGCTGCCGCACTTCGGGCACTCGTGCAGATAGCGCTTGTCGATGTGGCCGCAGGTGTTGCAGATGGTATTCGGAATGTTGAAGGTGAAATAGTTGCACCCTTCCTTGGCCGCCACGCGCAGCAACTGGCGGTACTGGCTCTGGCTCAAGTGCTCCTCGAGATTCATATGCAGGGCGCTGCCGCCCGTCAGGTGCTCGATGTACTTGCTGCCGTGGAGCCGGAACTTGTCGAGAATGTTCAGATTCTCGTCTTCTACGACATAGAAGTAGCTGTTGTAGCAGTCACGCGGCACGATGTAGCCGTCTTCGCGGTCCCATTTCGCGTGTTTGACACCCACGTTCTCGGCCGGGATCATCTCGCAGTTGAACATCACGTCCTTGGTGCGGTACTTCTTGTTGAGCCGCTCGATCATTCCGAGGACGCCCTGCACGAAGGCCACGTAGTCGGGGTTGTCGGTGATGCGGATACCCAGGAACTCGGCGGCCTCCACCAAGCCGTTCACGCCGATGGTCAGGTACTGGCGGCCGATGTTGATGAAGCCGGCGTCGAAGAGCGGAAGCATTCCCTTGTTCATCAGGTCGCGCAGGTTCTCGTTGTAGGCGAGCTGGACCTTATGCATCAGATCCACCACATCTTCCAGATATTCCAGATAAGGGATTCCCTTCTTGAAGGCATACTGTACGCAGCGGTTCAGGTTGATGGTCAGCACGCTCTTGCTGCCGGTGCTCACGCCGCCGGCACCGAGGGTATAGCTGAAGCCGTTGTCCTGGATCTCGTTGCGCAGGCGGCAGCAGGAGGCCAGGGAATCGGCATTGTCGCTCATATAGGTGAAGAAGCTGTGTCCTTCGCTGTACATCTTCGCGGTCCAGTCTCCGTATTCCTTGTCGCGGACATCGCCGTTCTCGGTCAGCAGGGCCATCGTCTCGACCGGGAAGGTGAGGATGGTCTTCGTGCGCTCGGCGTTGAACCAGGTCATGAAGCGTTTCTGGAGCCAGTTGAGCGAATCCCAGTGCGGCCGGCTCCCGTCGGGGAAGATGAAGTCGCCGAAAATGCTCTCGAAGTAGAAACGGTCGTAGTACGAGATGTTCCAGAACACGGACTGGAAGTTGCGCGCACCGGTAGGCTGGTTGATGGAATATACGATCTGCTCGAAGCAGTCGGTGATGATCTTGTCGATGGTACGCTGCTTCTTGGAGAGGTCCACCACCTCGTCGGCACGGAGGTAGTAGTCGTCGCCGTATTCCTGCTCGATGAAGTAGTTCATGTACATCAGGAACTCCGGCGTGGCGCAGGCACCGCTCAGCATGCTGGAGACGATGAACACCAGGTTCACGAAACCGCCGCAGAAGCTCTTGAGGTTCTTGGCCGGCGTGGAGTTGCCGCCCACGGGAAGGGTGCCCTGCAGGAGCCAGGGGTACATCGTGATGCTGGCGCAGTAGTTGGCCAGGCTGGTCTCGTCGTTCTTGTAGATGAAGTGTTTGTTCAGCAGGTCAAGGTAACGGTCCGACAGTTCCTTGCCGTACATCTCGCGGATGCGGTCGGTGAGCAGGCGGCGGTTGAGCCGGATGAAACTGGCCTTGGGCAGCTCGCCGATCAGCGTGGCGATGTTCTTCTTCTCGACGTTTGCATTGGCGTCGTACTTGCTGCCGGTGGCAGGGTTCGAGGCCGAGCAGTAATCGATCAGGAAGTTGAGGCGGTCGCGCACCTCACGATCTTCGGTGTGATGCTGGCGGTAGAGCATGAAGGACTTGGCCACGGCGAAGTAGCGCTCGCTCATCAGCGAGACCTCCACCTGGTTCTGGATGTCCTCCACGTGCATTCCGTTGGAAATGTGGACGCGGCTGAGGATGTTGGTCAGGATTTCCTCGGTTGCGAAACTGCCGGAGGCCAGGAAAGCCTTCCGGATGGCGTTCTTGATCTTCTCGATTGAGAAAGGGGCGCGTTTACCGTCCCTTTTGATGATGTAAAGGTCAGTATATTCCATAGTTATGTTCCCAACGGGGTGTGATGTGATGTGTTGTCGGGTTTACAAAGGTAAACAAAAAAGTGGTCAGTTGATACTCCAACTGACCACTTTTGTAACAAAAATGTTTTTGTTACCTGAATTTCAGGAACTCAACATCCTTGGCGGCGCGCTCGGCGAGCTTCTCGTTCTTGTTCACGATTTCCATCGCGGCGTTGTAGGCGTTCACGTCACCCTTGCGGGCGGCGATGATGGCCTTCTTGTAGTTGGCCTTCGGGCAGTTGCACTTGATGGCGGCAGCGGCCTTGTCGAGCTGGTTCGTCAGGATGTAGGCGAGGGCTTCGTTATCGTCACCGGTACCGGCGAGCTTCGCGGCAGCGTCGTTGTACTTGCCGTTGAGGATGTCGAGGGCGCCCTGGTTGATCTTGCCGTGCTTGCAGGTGACCTTCGAGAACCACTTGGCGGCTTCGTCGAGCTTGCCGTCACGCATCGCGAGGACACCCATCACGTTGTCGTAGCAGTTGCCTTCCTTCTTCTCCATCTTGTCGAAAGCGTCCTTGGCAGCCTTGTTGTCGCCCTTGTCGAGGCAGGCTACGCCGAGGTTGTACCAGGCCTTGTCGGAGCCATACTTCTTGGCGGCCTGCTTGTAGATGGCGATCTTGGAGTCGATGTTCTTCGCGTTGGCGGCGGCGCGCAGGAGCGCGGGCTCGTCGAGCACGTCGATGTTGTTCTCGACCAGGTCGGCCAGTTCGTCAGCGGTGTAGTTGGTGTACTCCACGTTGGTGATGAAGCGGGCGCGGCGCAGCTGCGGCAGGATGTTGGTCTTCAGCGAAGAATAGACGTTCGACATGTTCTTGATCTCACGCTCGCGGACGTTCGGGTCGCTGTACATCGACAGGACGCGGAGGATGAGTTCCTTGTCCTCGATGTTGGAGTTGTTCACCAGTTCCTGGAAACCTTCCCAGTCCTCACCGATCGTACGGGAAGAGACCTCACCGGGTTCGAGTTTCTTAGTGATCTTCTCGAAAGCCTTGGCAGCGGTCTTCTCGCGGTTGGCGGCAAGCTTGTTGTTGAGGGCTTCGGGGCCGTCCGGAGAAGCGTAGGCCACGATCTCGGTGCCCTTCACCTCGCGACGGCTGTCCTCGGCGAGGGCCTTGAGGGCCTCCTGGAAGTCTTTCACGTCGGCGCTCTTGAGTTCGGAATTACGGACGTCGGAGCTGTTGATCAGGTACATGATCTGGGCTTCTGCCGTTTCGGGGATCACTTCCTGATAACCATCGGCCATATAGTGATAGCTTCCATCGGTGTCGGCCAGCATATAGGTCGTGTTTACACCATCGGCGATCTTGATGTCGGCGGGATACTCGTACTCGTTACCTTTGTAATATACCTTCGCGCGGCCGACAAGTTCGGACTTCTCCATACCCGGCACGAAATCGAAGTGTACTTTCTCGGTAATGGTGGCGCCGTCCTTGGTGACGGTCTTGAAGTTGTCGGTGATTTTTTCACCCTGATAGGTAAACGGCTTGCCGACGGCTTCACCGCCGATGTAAAGGATGACCGGGGTGACTTCGAGCGTAGCCTTCGGGAGGAAGTACTCCGGCGGGAAGGTCACGGAAACGGTCGCGTCGATGTTGCCGGCGACGGACTCGAGGACTTCCGGATCGCAATTGATCACGATCGAGTCGGCAGCGTCGATCATCTTCTGGACCTGGTTGCAGGAAGCCAGCGAGAAGCAGAACACTGCGACAAGCAGGATGTTGGAAATTAATTTTTTCATAAAAACGTTTTTATTTGTGTTTGTGTATTTGACTTGAAGGCCCCTATCCGGGGAATATCATACAAATATAGGCTTTTTTTCGTAACTTTGCAAATATGGATTTGAATCAGATCAAACAGCGCTTTGGCATCATCGGCAATGACCCAGAACTCGACCGGGCCCTCGAAATCGCCTGGCAGGTCGCCCCGACCAATCTCTCCGTGCTGGTCACGGGCGAGAGCGGTACGGGCAAGGAAGTCATCCCGCAGATCATCCACCAGTACAGCGCCCGCAAACATAACGTCTATCTCGCCCTCAACTGCGGCGGCATCCCCGAAGGCACCATCGACTCCGAACTGTTCGGCCACGAGAAGGGTTCCTTCACCGGGGCCATCGAGACCCGCAAGGGTTACTTCGAAGAAGCCGACGGCGGCACCCTCTTCCTCGACGAAGTCGCGGAACTGCCGCTTTCCACCCAGGTCCGCCTGCTCCGCGTGCTTCAGACCGGCGAGTTCATCAAGGTAGGCTCCGCCAAGGTCCAGAAGACCAACGTGCGCGTGGTCGCCGCCACCAACGTCAACCTGCTGAACGCCATCCGCGACGGCAAGTTCCGCGAAGATCTCTATTACCGTCTCTGCACCGTACCCATCACGATGCCGCCGCTCCGCGAACGGAAAGGCGATATCCATCTCCTCTTCAAGAAATTCGCGCTCGATTTCGCCGACCAGAACATGGTGCCGGCCGTCCGCCTGACGCCCGAAGCGCAGGAACTGCTGCGTTCCTACCGCTGGCCCGGCAACGTACGCCAGCTCCAGAGCGTAGTGGGCCGTCTCTCCGTCCTGGAGTCCAACCGCCTGGTTTCGGCCGAGGTACTGGCCCGTTATCTGCCTTCCGAAGGCTCCTCGACGCTGCCCGTCCGTACGGGAGACGCCGGCGCCGACTACCTGAGCGACCGCGACATCATCTTCAAGGTACTCTACCAGATGCGCCGCGATATCGACGAGATCAAGGCCCGCCTCGACGGAATGCCCGAAGAAGAGGTCCCGGCCGCAAACCCGCATCTGCTCATCAGTCCGGAAGACGTGCATTCCAGCGCCGACACGCAGGAACCCGTCTCCATCCAGGACGTCAGTGCCGAGCTCATCCGCAAGGCGCTGGAGCGCCACGGCGGCCGCCGCAAACCCGCTGCCGAGGAACTCGGCATCTCCGAACGCACCCTGTACCGTAAAATCAAAGAACTCGACATCCGATGAACCGATCCGGCATCCTGCGTCTGTGCTTCGTCCTGCTGTCCGCCCTGCTGCTGACGGACGGCTGCGGCATCTATTCCTTCAGCGGCACGTCCATCCAGGCCGACGTCAAGACCATCTGCATCGAGCCCGTGGTCAACAAAGCCGTCAAAGTCAACCCGGCCCTGGCGAATATGCTCACCGAGTCGCTCAACGACAAATTCCGCAAACTCACCAAACTGGAACAGGTGTCCGATGCGGGCGATCTCAACCTGACGGTCACCGTCGAATCGTATGAGGTGCGCGCCACGGCCGTCACGGCCAACGAGGTGGCTGCGATGAACCGCCTCACCGTCACCTGCAAGGTCGTCTTCACCAACGTCCTGCACCCGGAAGACAATATCGACGGCAAGTCCTTCGCCGGCTATGAAGACTACGACTCCAACAACTCCCTCGACATGGTCGAAGGACAGTTGTGCGAGACCATCGTCGAAAAGATCGTGGATGACATTTTCAATGCGACCGTAGCGCAATGGTAGAGATCAGCCAGCTTTCCTCTTCCGAACTGCAACAGCTGCTGGAAGATTATCCGTGGTTCACCGTTGCCCGGCGCGAAGCCATCGCCCGGCAGGGCGGCGACGAAGCGGCACTTCGGCGTGCCGTCGGGCGCGATGCTGTGTTTTTCCTTTCGCGCGACCAGGTCCTGCGCCTGCTCACGGGCAAGGTCCGTCAGGAGGAGGAAAAAGAGGATCCCGCGACGGAGCAGCCCGCACGGCCCCGTTATTATGTCGTGGGGGGCGACTATTTCGGCCAGGAAGACTTCGACCGGCTGGAACAGGAAGGCTTTTCGGTCACCACGCCGGTTTTCGGCGCCCGGGCCGGCAGTGTGGACTATGCCCCCGTCGTAGCCGAAGAGGTGGACCGCGACAAGACGATGGTCAGCGAGACCCTTGCGCAAATCTACGCCCAGCAGGAGCTTTATCAGCGATCCATAGAGATTTACGAAAAACTAATTTTGTTATTTCCAGAAAAAAGTGCTTATTTTGCGACTCTTATCGAAAAAGTAAAGAATAAAAAACAAAAATAGACCATGCAAGCAGCATACATCACTCTCTCCATCATCATCGTGATTGCGAGTATTCTCCTGACCATCGTCGTCCTTCTGCAGAACTCCAAGGGCGGCGGACTGGCAGCCAACTTCGCGACGGGCAACCAGACCTTCGGCGTCCGCCAGACGGCCGACTTCCTCGAGAAAGCCACCTGGACCCTGGCCGCCACGATCATCGTCCTTTGCGTCGTGGCCACCTTCGTCATCCCGCAGCGCAGTTCGCGCCATTCCAACATCAAGAACCAGATCGAGCAGACGGTTCCCGTGGAAGGCACCCCGGAAATCCCGGTGACCCCTATGGCTGAGCCGGAGAATTAAGCTCCGAGAGAGACCTGAAACCAAAAGCCGGTTCCTGATCACAGGAACCGGCTTTTTTTTCGATCAGCAAGGATCAATCCAGCATGCCCGCGTTGAACAGCCCCATCAGAGTCAGGACCGTCAGGGCTGTCAGGGAGATGATCCACAGGAGGAAAATCATCACGCCGGGACGCCACGAAGGCGAGCGAAGATCGAAGAGCATCATAATGCCGCCGTAGAGCATCCCCACGAAAGGCAGGAAGCAGGTCAGCAGCAGGGTAATCCGGAAGAAAACCGACGAAACGACCGGCAGCATCTGCGGAGCATGCTCGGTTATGGCGTCTCTCCACGAACCGTCGAAGAGGCCGCTGTCCGTCAAGTTCCAGCCGAAGAGCGTATGTCCGAAAAGGGCGGCCACACCGGATGTCAGGCCGACAACGGCGATCAGCAGCAGCAGCATGCCGATGACCAAGCGCAGAACGCGGCCGAGACCGGAGCCGATGGGTTCACTGCGCCGTGTCGCCGTCGAAGCGGCCGGCGGATTGGTGACGCCCATCTGCCAGCGCTGCTGCACGGTCTTGGCTTCCGGCATCGCGATCCAGAGAATAAAGTAAAGGACTACCATCGGCAGATTGACGGTCCAGCCACCGTCGTGTCCGATATGGCAGCCGACGATGGAGGACGCGACGAACAGGCCGATGAAGATGAGGCGGATCAGGACTACGTCGCACTTGAAGTACGCTGCCAGGCCGCTGCACACGCCGCCGATCATCTTGTTGGTCGGATCGCGGAACAGGCGCTTCTTCTCCCTGGGCTTGTCGGCCTGCTCCGGATTCGCCGTCCGTTTCGGCTCCGGGCCGTCTTCGGCTTCGATGGCCGAGGGTTTGCCGAGAACGGCGATGATCTCGCGTACTTCGGCTTCCGTGGCCACGCCGTCGTCGGCACATTTTTCATAGAGGAGTTCCGCCATCCGTTCCTCGAAGCCTTCCATCACTTCCGCACCGCCTTCGCGCTGCGAATAGAACTGATTCAATTCGTCAAGATACTGCTTGACCATAGCGTAGGCCTCCGCTTCCAGGGTGAAGGCGTAGCCGCCGATGCTTACTTTCTCAACTTCGGTCATGACTTCAGGGTTTTGATGGTTTCGACCAGTTCGTTCCACGAAAGGTCCATTTCAGTGAGCAGGTTGTGGCCATCCTCGGTAATGCAGTAGTATTTGCGGGGAGGTCCCTGCGGAGATTCTTCCCAGCGGTAGGTCAGCGACCCCTGGTTCTTGAGGCGGATGAGCAGCGGATAGAGGGTCCCCTCCACCACGAGCATCCCCGACGCCTTGAGGTCGGACAGGATGGCCGAAGCGTAGGATTCCTTCTTGTCCAGGATGCTCAGGATGCAGTATTCCAGCAAGCCTTTCCGCATCTGGGAACGTACGTTTTCGGAATTGATGTCCATGGTCTTATTTTTTGCTGCTGTCAGTGAATTTGGCCAGGTTCTCAGCGCTGGTCTCCCAGCCGCGAAGTTCGCACTTCTGTGCCGGCGTCAGCGCCTTGGGCGCCACGATCCAGATGATGATGTAAAGCCAGAAGCCGAAGCCGCCGCAGAAAAAGGCGGCCAGGAAAAGGATGCGGATCAGGGTCACATCGATATCGAAATAGGCAGCCAGGCCGCTGCACACGCCGCCGAGCTTGCGGTCTTCCACGTCCAGATACAGTTTTTTGACAGGGTTGTTCATTGCTTTTTCCTCCTCGTTTTGATTGTCGTTTTCAGTTTCAAATTCGGGTTTGCCGTCGGGCATACCCAGTTGTGCAGTGATCTGGTTCACCAGGGCCAGGCTCACGGATTGCTGGCCGGAACCGAGATTCGAGAGCAGAAGCTCCGCGATGCGGGCTTCGATGTCGTTCATCACCTCGCTGCCCTGCTCGTCCGTGAGACGCGAGCGAAAGGTGTCGAGATAGTTCTTGAGGCGTTCGTGCGCATCTTCATCGATGATGAAGCTCTTGCCGCCGATGGCGATGTTGAGTGTCTTTTTCATAATGTCAGTTCCCGGCCCCGATAGAAGTCGAGCAAACGGGTTTGGTAAAGGTATTCATAACGGGCCTGCGCCAGGTCGGAGCGGGCTTTGAGATATTGGTTTTTCGCTTCGTTGAATTCGGTGATCGAGGCCTTTCCGTTCTCGTATTTCGCCGTGGCGAGGGCGAAGCTCTCGGTCGCGGCAGAAGCGGCCTGTGTGCTGCTTTCGAACTTGGTCCGGGCCGAAAGGGCGTTGTACCAGGCCTGCTGGATCTCCTTGAAAAGCTGTTTCTTTACGGTTTCGAGCTGCAACTGCTGGGCTTCGTAATTCACGCGGGCACTGCGCACCTGGTTGCGTGTGGACAGGCGCGAGAAGATCGGCACGTTGAGCGAGAGACCCACATATTGGCTGAAGTTGTTGCTCAACTGGTCGAAGAAACCCTTGCCGGCATAGCCGGAACTGGTATAATAGTTCGTACCCAGCCCGCCGCTCAGCGAGAGGGAGGGCAGATAGCCGCCCCGGGCCAGATCGATATTGCGTGCGGCGGAAGCCAGGCGCGTCTCCTCGGCCCGCACAGAAGGCTTGATGCCGACCGCTTCTTCGTAGATAATCTCCGGACCTGCGGGAAGCGGGAGCGCCAGGGCGTCATCGGAAGGCAGGGCCACATCGAATCCCTCAGGCGAGGGAAGTTCGAGCAGCTGGGCAAGGTCGAGCCGGGCAAGCTGCAGGTTGTTTTCCGCCTGCACAGCCGTCAGGCGGCCCTGTGCGAGCGAGGCTTTCTGCGCCGCCACGTCGGCTGCCGTCGATTTACCGTTTTCCAGCAGCGCTTCCAGGCGCACCACTTGCAGGGAGTCGATCTCCACCTGGCGGGCCGCCACCTCGGCGATCTCCCGGTTGTAGAGTATCTGCACAAAGGCCTGGGCCACCGCCACGCGGATATCGTCTTTCGCCTTTTCCAGGTCGGCCGTGGCCGCTTCGAGATTCAATTTGCCGAGCAGGATATTATTATAGGTGCGCAGGCCGTTGAACAGCGTCATATCGGCACCCACGGAGAACGAAGTGTTGGTGGTGTTCGTGTTCGCGTAAGTATTGTTTTCCGTCAGGCCGCGGCCGAACGAAAAGTTCTGCGACGCGCTGCCCGCCACACCCGGCAGACGGCTGCTGCGGGCCGTGTTCAGGTCGATCTCGCGCTGCTGCACCTGCAGGGCGCCTTGTTGCACGGTAAGATTGTGGTCGAGTGCGTATCCGATGCACTCCTGCAAGGTCCAGGCTTTTTCCTGGGCAGCGGCGAGATGCCCGGTCAGGCCGGGCATGACGAAGGACAGGCCGGACAAGACGAAAGTCGTCAACAAAAGGGTATATACTTTTTTCATATTACTTCTCCTCGATGATCTGGTTGCCGCGGACGATGTCACCTTCCTTGAGACCTTCCCTGATCTCGATGTTGAGGCCGTCGCTGATACCGGTGACCACGTGCGTGCGGCTGTATCCGCCGTCAGCGCCTTTCAGCCACACGAAGGTCGAGTCGCCGGAGAACTCCAGCGCGCTTTCCGAGACGGAGAGCACCTGTTCGGCGCGCTGCAGCACGATTTCGGCATTGGCGCTGTATCCCGAACGGATGGTCTTGCCCGGTTCCGTCCGAACGGCCGCCTTGATTTCGAACTGATTGGTACCGTTGTTCTCCACGGCTTTCGGCGAGATATACTCGAGGGTGGCGTCGAAGGAGTAGTCCTGCAGGGCGCCGATGGTGATGACCACGGGCATGCCCTCGGACAGGGCGCCGACCTCGGTCTCGTCGATCTGGCCGTCGAAGATCAGGTCGTTCATGTCGGCCACGGTGGCCACGGTCGTACCGTCGTTCATCGTGTTGGCCTGGATCACGGAGTTGCCCACCTTCACGGGAATGTCGAGGATCAGGCCGGTCACGGTGGAGCGCACCAGCGTGGAGCTCGACTTGGCGTTGGCCTTCGACACGCCGTCGCGGATCACTTCCAGGGCGTCTTGGGCGGCTGCTTTTTCTTCTTTGGCCTGATTGTACTGCTGCTGCACCTGATCGTACTCCTCGGCGCTCACCAGATTCTTGTCGTAGAGGGCCTTCTCGCGTTCCAGGTTTGTCGTCGCCTGCTTGAAATTGATCTCGGCCAGGCGTACGCGGCTCTGGGCGGAGCTCAGCGAGTTCATATCGGGAATGACCTTCAGCTTGGCGATCACCTCGTTCTGCTGCACCGGCTGGCCCGCCTCCTTGTAGAGTTCGGCGATGATGCCGTTGATCTGCGGCTTGATGTTCACCTCGTTGCGCGGCACGATCTTGCCCGTGACCACGGCGCTCCGCTGGATGTCGGCGCGCGCCACGGTGACCTCCTGATACTGCAGTTCCTTCGGTTTGGAATTCCAGAACAGGAAGATAAAGGTTCCGAGGAACACAATCGCGATCAGCGCGACCAGAATGTACTTGAAAATGCGTTTCATATTATCGTTTATTATTTCTTTTTTCGTCATTCCCGGCCTGACCGGGAATCTCATTACTCATCTCTCATAGCATCGACCGGTTTGATCCGCATCGCGCGCAGGGCGGGCGCCAGGCCGGCCAGCACACCCAGCACGCTCAGCAGTAGTGCTGAAACGATGGCCGTCCAGAAACTGATCTGGAACACGGCCTGGTGCTTGGTCAGGGCCTCCACTACGTTGAGGATCAGCACCGAGAACACGATGCCCGCACTTCCGGCGGCCAGGGTCAGCGCCACGCTCTCCCAGATGATCTGCGAGAGAATGTCGCGCGGCACGGCGCCGATGGCCCGGCGGATGCCGATCTCCACGGTCCGCTCGCGCACCGTTACCATCATAATATTGCTCACGCCCACTGCGCCGGCCAGCAGCGTGCCGATGCCCACCAGCCAGATCAGGAAGTTCACGCCCCGGAAGAGCCGGTCGATGATGCCGAAGATCTGTTCGGTATTGATGAGCGGCATCGCCAGGTTGTCGGTCGGGTCGAACTGGTGTTCGCGGGCCATAATGCTCCGAACCCGGTCCTCCAGCGAGCTCATCTTCACGCCCGGCTTGCCCGACATGCAGATCAGGTCGACGTTCTGGCCGCGATGATAGAGCTGCGCCGCCAGCGAGTAAGGGACCAGCACGGCATCGGACGACTGGCCATTGATGCTCATATTGCCGGAAGATACGTCCACACCGATCACCTGCAGGAAGATGGAGCCTACCTGGATGAATTCGCCGCACGGATTGCCGCCCTGCGGGAAGAGGTCGTTGTAGATGCGCTTGCCCAGCACGCAGACCTTGCGGACCTGCTCCACGTCCGCGTCGCTGATGGTGCGGCCGTACTTGAGGATCGGCGTTTCGATCTTATGATAGTCGCCGGCAACGCCTTTCACGTTGGGCGCGGCGGTGTTTCCCTGATAATAAGCGGTCTGGTTCCACATGCTCACAATCGGAGCCACGACGTCGAGTTCAGGCACCAGGGCCTTGAGGCGCTGCACGTCCCGGGCGTTCATACTCCAGTAACGGCCTTCCTTCATTCCCTTGTAAGGCTTCGAAGTATTGGAAGAGATCATCACCATCGTGTTGGTGGCGAAGCCCTCGAAATTCATCGAAAGCATCTGCTTGAGGCCCTGGCCGCCGCCCACCAGGAACAGGAGCATGAACAGGCCCCAGAAGATGCCGAAGCCGGTGAGGAACGTCCGCCGTTTGTTGCGGAAGAGCGAATCGCCGATCTCGCGGAACGTATCTATGTCCAGACGGTGTCTCATTTTACTCGGCCCTCAACGCTTCGATGGGTTTGACTTTTGCGGCCTTCATGGCCGGGAAGATGCCGGCCACGGTGCCGGCGATGATCAGGACGACGGTGGCTCCGATGGCCGTGCTCAGGCCGACCGTCGGATTTTCGAGCATCTTGAAACTCTCGCCGAAGATCTCCACCTTCGACTGTCCGACCGTCATATCCAGGATCTGACAGGCAATCATGCCCAACAGCATCCCGATGTAGCCAAAGAAGGCCGTGATCAGCACGCTTTCGGTGACGATCAGTTTCAGGATGCTGCCCGGGCGGGCGCCCAGGGCCTTGCGGATGCCGAACTCGTGGGTCCGTTCCTTCACGGTGATCAGCATAATGTTGCTCACGCCCACGATGCCGCTAACCAGCGTGAACAGGCCGATGATCCAAAGGGCTGTAATCAGCAGCGAGCGGCCTTTCGCCATCTGAATGCTCTGCGTGAAGCGGTTCCAGATCCAGAAGGCCCGTTTGTCGTCGGGCGCGACCCGGTGCGCCGCGTTCAGCGAGGCGCGGATCTCGTCTTCGAAGGCCTGGGCTTCGGCTTCGGTCTCCAGATCGTGGAACGAAATGTTGAGTTCGTCGATCCGGTTGCCCAGGCTGAACAGGTGCTTGTAGGTGGAATAGGGAATGTATACGGCGCGGTCGTCCTCATTCTCGGCGCCATGGCGGATGCCGACGATGACGAAGGACAGATTGCCCACTTTGATCCGCTTGCCCAGCAACCGGTCGTAATCCGTACTGCCGGAAAGGAAGTTCTTGGCGTGGAGATGCGTGATGACGGCCACCTTTCGTCGGGTGTCCATATCCTTTTCGTTGATGAAACGGCCGGCGTGCATCTGGATCCGGTCCACCTTTTCGACATCCGGCATACAGCCGGTCAGTACGATGTTCCGGAAGTAGCGGCGGCCATAGGTCATCGTGTAGCCACTCTGCGTCGCCTGCGTGGATACCTTGTCCACGTGATCGGCGAAAGCGGGCTGCCGCAGCATCTCCATATCCTGTTCGGTCATCCGGATGCGGCGGCCCTGCTTCAGGCCGTCGTACGGTTTGGAAGTAACGCCGGGAAACACGTTCATCGTATTGACAGCGAAATCGTCGGAATCGCCCATGAACGCGTTGAGCAGGCCGTTGCCGGCGCCCAGCAGTACGATCAGCATGAAGATGCCCCACGCCACGGCCAGACCCGTCAGGCAGGTGCGCACCTTGTTGCGCCGGATGGACTCCCAGATTTCGATGAAGAGGTCGCGCATCGCTTTCTCCTTATTTCATAATGGTATCGGCGCCGAACACTGAACTG
>JAFRRF010000003.1 GCA_017428245.1 Bacteroidales bacterium | reverse complement strand
TTTTATATTCTTTCATTGTCTTTTCTGGGTTAGGAGGTTATCTTCTTTTGTTGACTTGCGGCGTCTGGCGGAGCGTGTAGATCTTGGAGCTCCACGGCGAATAGGTCCGGTCGGTGTGATGGAGCGTCACTACGAAGCTCTCTTCGTCGTGATTCTCATCGTCCTGCTGATACAGGTGCATGGCCGTCGCGATGGCGGCGTAGACTTCACCGGGGACTTCACCGTAGGCGGATTCCTTCACGTCGGTACCGGAGGAGGCGGCGGAGCGCTTCTTGCCGGCCTTGATGTTGGCGTTGCCAATGGCCTTGAAGATGAAGTAGAGGAGGATCAGTGCCAGGAACACCACCGACATGGCGGTCAGGGCGAGAATCCAGCCGTAAGGATCGATTTCCTTCATACGGTCGGGCTTCGCGGCCTTGTCGACGAGGGTGTTGTTGGTGCTCGGCGAGGTGCGGTCCATCACAGCCCAGCCGGCGCCGCTGCCATCGGTGGATCCGATGCCGTCTTCCAGGCGACCGAAGGCGACGTTTTCGCCCAGGTCGTGACGGACGGGGATGCGGTCGATGATGGTCTTGCCGTCACCTTTGGTAAAGATGATCTCCTTGGCGTTCGCCAGGTCGAAGGAGACGTGGAACGTACCGCGGTAAGGCTGGTTGTCCGCCCAGAAAAGAATGTGCTGACGGGGCTTGACCTTGGTCATCAAGTCGCCGCCGGGGATGGCGTATTTCTTCAGATTGGCGGGATCGTCGGAGAGGAAGCATCCTGCGATGTCCACCGTGCCGTAGGACGAGTTGAAGAGCTCGATCCAGGCGTTCTGCTGTCCGAAGTCGTCCTGGAAGTCATCGGTATTGATGACCAGGTACTCGTTCAGGCGCATGGCGTCCTGGCTCTGGGCTCCCGCCGTCAGGCACAGGGTCAAACCGGCAATCGCCAAAAACAGTTTGAGATGTTTCATACGTTGCGGGTTTGATTACAGAGGCAGGTTGTCGTGTTTCTTGGCCGGGTTCGAGAGCTTCTTGGTGGAGAGCTGCTCGAGGGCGCGGATGATGCGGAAACGGGTGTTGCGCGGTTCGATCACATCGTCGATGTAACCGTACTTCGCAGCATTGTACGGGTTGCAGAAGAGGTCGTTGTACTCCTTCTTGCGGGCCTCGGCGATCTCCTGCTTCTTCTGGGGATCTTCTTCGGCCTTGATTTCCTTGGCGTAGAGCACGGCCACGGCGCCTTCGGCACCCATCACCGCGATGTTGGCGGTCGGCCAGGCGTAGTTGATGTCACCGCGCAGCTGCTTGCAGCTCATCACGATGTGCGATCCGCCGTAGGACTTGCGGAGGGTAATGGTCACCTTCGGAATGGTGGCTTCGCCATAGGCGTAGAGAAGTTTCGCACCGTGGACGATGATGCCGCCGTATTCCTGCTGCGTGCCCGGGAGGAAGCCCGGCACGTCGACGAGCGTCACGACGGGGATGTTGAAGGCGTCGCAGAAGCGGACGAAACGGGCGCCCTTGCGCGAAGAGTTGATATCGAGCACGCCGGCCAGATACTTGGGCTGGTTGGCCACGATGCCGACGGCCGTGCCGCCGAAGCGGGCGAAACCCACGATCAGGTTCTTCGCGTAGTCCTTGTGGACCTCGAGGAACTTGCCGTCGTCCACGATGGCGCCGATGACTTCGTACATATCGTACGGGGCGTTCGGGCTGTCGGGGATGATCTCGTTGAGGGAGTCTTCCTTGCGGTCGATCGGGTCCTCGGTCGGAACATACGGCGGTTCTTCCATGTTGTTCTGCGGGAGATAGCTCAGCAGGTCGCGGATGGTGGCGATGGCATCTTCCTCGGTAGCGGCCTTGAACTGGGCCACACCGCTCTTGGTGGCATGCACGGCGGCGCCGCCAAGTTCTTCCTGCGTGACGTTCTCACCAAGTACCTGCTTGACGACGGCCGGACCGGTGAGGAACATATAAGAGGTGCCTTCCGACATGATGATGAAGTCGGTCAGGGCCGGGGAGTACACGGCGCCGCCGGCGCAGGGACCGAGGATCGCGGAGATCTGCGGAACCACGCCCGAGGCGAGGATGTTGCGCTCGAAGATTTCGGAATAGCCGGCCAGGGCGTTCACGCCTTCCTGGATACGGGCACCGCCCGAGTCATTGAGGCCGATGCACGGGGCACCGTTCTTCATAGCCATATCCATCACCTTGCAGATCTTCTGGGCAAGGGTTTCGGACAGGGAACCGCCGATGACGGTGAAATCCTGTGCGAAGACATAGACCAGACGTCCGGCGATCGTGCCATAACCGGTTACGACACCGTCGCCCAGATAGGTCTTCTTCTCCATGCCGAAGTTGTAGCAGCGGTGGGTCATGAACATGTCGAATTCCTCGAAGCTGCCTTCGTCGAGAAGCATGTTGATGCGTTCACGCGCAGTGTATTTGCCTTTGGCGTGCTGGCTGTCGATACCTTTCTGGCCGCCGCCCATACGAGCTTTCTCTCTCAGTTCGATAAGCTCTTTTACTTTCTCAAGCTGTTGGCTCATAGTTTAGTATATTAATTATTTCTCTTCTTCCTGTTTCTTCATGCAGAATTCGGTGAGCACACCCTTGGTGGACTTGGGGTGGATGAAGGCGATCATCATCTGCTCGGCGCCCGGACGCGGGGCCTTGTCGATCAGGCGGACGCCTTTCTCTTCAGCTTCTGCGAGGCAGGCAGCCACATCGTCGGTCGCGAATGCGAGGTGATGGATACCTTCGCCGCGTTTCTCGATGAAACCGGCGATGGTGCTCTCGGGGCAGGTAGGCTCGAGAAGTTCGAGTTTGGTCTGGCCGATCTTGAAGAAAGCGGTCTTCACTTTCTGGTCGGCTACCTCCTCGACGGCGTAGCATTTCAGACCGAGTACATTCTCATAATAGGGGATCGCTTCCTCAAGGCTCTTGACGGCGATGCCCAGGTGTTCGATGTGAGTAAGGTTCATAATATAAATCGGATTTAAAGGATTATTCTTCTGCCAGGTTGTGGAAGACGTTCTGTACGTCGTCGTCCTCCTCGAGTTTCTCGAGCAGTTTGTCGAGATCGACGCGGTCTTCGGCGGAGAGATGTTTCATCTCGCCGTTGGGGAAGCGGTCGAAGCCGGCCGATACAAGTTCGTAGCCCTTGTCCTCGATGTATTTCTGGATGTTGTTGAAGGCGGTGTATTCGCCGTAGATGTTGATCACTTCTTCGGTGTCACCGTCCTTGTTCTCGAATTCGTCGACGAACACCTCGTCGGCGCCGAAGTCGATGAGTTCGAGCTCGAGTTCCTCGATGTCGATGTCCGGGCTGTTCTTGATCTTGAACACGCATTTGTGGTCGAACATAAAGGCTACGCTGCCGGAGGTGCCGAGGCTGCCGCCGAATTTGTTGAAATAGCTGCGGACATTGGCCACGGTACGGTTGGTATTGTCGGTGGCGGTCTCTACAAGGATAGCCACGCCGTGCGGGCCGTAACCCTCGTACACCACTTCCTTATAATCGGCCTGGTCCTTGTCGGTGGCCTTCTTGATGGCGCGCTCGATGTTTTCTTTCGGCATGTTTTCGCTGCGGGCCGTCTGCAGGAGGGCGCGCAGGCGCGGGTTGCCCGTCACGTCAGGGCCGCCGTTCTTGACGGCGATGGTGATTTCCTTGCCGATCTTGGTAAACGTCTTGGCCATATGGCCCCAACGTTTGAACTTCCTTTCCTTGCGGAATTCAAAGGCTCTTCCCATAGGTCTTTCCGTTATTTGTTTTCGATACGGGAGATGTATTTCTGGATGTCGTATCCTTCCAGGGTCTGGGGATACTTGGTTTCGATTTCCTTGTAGAATTTAAGGGCACCGTCGTTGTCGCCCATTTCCTCGGAGACGAGACCGGCCTTCAGGAGATAGCCGGCCGTCAGTTCGTTGTCGCCCAGCGAGGCGGCTTTCTTATAGGATGCCAGCGCGTTGGCATAGTCTTTCATATTGGAGTAGGCGTCACCCATTGCACAAAGGGCGCGGGCCTGCATGATCTTGTCCTTGCCTTTGTATTTCTTGAGCTGTTCGAGGGCCTCCTCGTTGTTTCCGAGCTGAAGGTTGCAGAGACCGGCGTACAGGTAAACGGCTTTGCCGGCACGTTTGCCGTAGTTGTCGATAATGCTGTTGAATCCGAGGGCGTTGCCGTCGCCGTTGAGGGCGGTCTCGAAATCGCCGCCGCGGAAAGCCTGCTCGGCCGGGAACATCTGGCCCTGCGCCTCAACCTTGGCCGGGGTGATGACCCAGCGGTTTATCGCGAAAATGGCGATGATGACCAACAGAAGGGCGATCAATGCCCATTCAATCCATTTCTGATTCTTTTTGAAAAACTCCTCAACGCCGTTGACGGTCGTGGCGACCTGCTCCTGCTGCGTTTCCTTTTGATTGTTTTTTGCCATTGTTTTTTTGTATTTTTTTGTTTTTTATTTCCGTTAAACCCCGCCCGGAATGGCCTCCGGGGGCGTTTTTGCGCTTTTTAGCACAATCCGCAAATTTACAACAAAAATGGGAATCCCCAAGATTATTTCGTACATTTGTGGCATAAGATTTTAACATGTTTTTGCACAGGATCATCCTCCACGATTTCAAGAACATTCCGGAAGCGGAAGTCGAGTTCTCACCGAAGGTCAACTGCATCCATGGCAGCAACGGCGCGGGCAAGACCAACCTGCTGGACGCCATCTATTATCTGTCGATGACCAAGAGTTACTTCTCTTCTTCCGACCAGTACGTCTATGCACATGGGGCCGACGAGACGACGCTCTGCGGTTTCTACCGGATGGACGGCGGAACGGAAGAGAAGATCGCCGCATCGGTACGCCGCGGCGGGGAAAAAATATTCAAGCGGGGAGCCAAGACCTACGGCCGCTTTTCGGAACATATCGGCCTGTTGCCCATTGTGATGGTGTCGCCGCTCGACGCCGGCCTGATCAACGATTCGGGCGAGGAACGCCGCAAATACCTGAATTTCATCCTCTCCCAGATCGACCGCGAGTATCTTTCCCATATCCAGGCCTATAATCAGCTGCTGCTGCAGCGCAACCGCCTGCTTAAGGACGACCGGCCCCAGGAGCTACTGCTCGAAACCTTTTCGGAACGGATGGCTCCGCACGCCGCCTATGTGCACCAGGCACGCCGCGACCTGTGCGACCGGCTCCGTCCCTTGATCCGGGAATTCTACCGGCGCCTTTCGCAGGGGCGGGAAGACGCCGACCTGGCGTATCGCTCCGACCTGGACGATACGACGCTGGAGGCGCTTTTCGCACGAGAGGCGGAAAAAGAGCGTGTGCTCCGCTATACTACAGCCGGCATCCAGCGCGATGACCTGCTTTTCCGTCTGGACGGCCATCCGCTGCGCCGCTGCGGCTCCCAGGGGCAGCAGAAAAGCTTCCTGCTGGCGATGAAACTCGCGCAGTTCCGTTTTGTGAAAGAGATATACGGACAGACTCCTATCCTGCTGCTCGACGATGTCTTCGACAAACTCGACATGCAGCGCGTGGAAGACCTGCTGGCTCTGGTATCCACGCTCGATTTCGGCCAGATCTTCCTGACCGACAGCAACAAGGTCCGGCTCGACCACGTGTCGCAGCGCATGGATGCGCCGTGCCGGAACTTCCTCGTGGATAACGGTAGAATCACGGCCGAATGAAACGCGAAGCCACCCGCAGCATCGGCGCCGTGCTCGCCGATTATGTACAGGAGTCCAATCTGGAGGAGGGCCTGCAGCAGACGCGCATCTGTGCCGTCTGGGACGCTATGACCCTCGGACAGGTCCGTCTGGGCGACTATACTTCGCGACATACTTTCCGCGACGGTGTCCTGACGTGCCGGATCCGCTCTTCGGTGGTCCGGGCGCATTTGCTTACGCAGGTGGAATTCTTGCGGCAGCAACTTAATGCAGCGCTACAGGATGAAGTGGTCAAACAGTTGAAATTGACGTAAATGAAGCACGGACTCATCATCGCGGACCGCGACATTCCCTTCCTGGCGGGCGTGCTGGAAAACTGGTTCGATGTCCGGTATCTTCCCGGGCGTGAAATCGGACCGGAAGATGTCAGCCGCGCCGCCGCGCTCGTCGTCCGGACACGCACACGCTGTAACTCCTTCCTGCTGGAAGGTTCTTCGGTAAAATTGGTCGCCACGGCGACTATCGGGACAGACCATATCGATACGGATTATTGCGCCGTCAGCGGCATTGCCGTTGCGAGTGCTCCCGGCTGCAATTCAGCTGCGGTGGCCCAGTATGTCTCCACCGCACTTCGTGCACTGGCCCTCGACCGTCCCGGTGCCACGCTGGGCGTGATCGGGGCAGGGCACGTCGGAACGAAAGTGGCTGCCCGGGCCCGTGCGGTCGGGATGCGGGTGCTGCTGAACGATCCGCCGCGCGAGGCTGCGGAAGGGCCGGAGGGCTTTACGCCGCTGACCGACCTGCTGGCGCAGTCCGATATCGTGACGGTGCACATTCCGCTCTGGCGGGAAAACCGCGATTTCGCGGACGAGGCTTTCTTCGCTTCGATGAAACCTGGAGCCTCTTTCATCAACGCCTCCCGCGGGGAAGTGGTGGATGAAGCGGCCCTGCTGGCCGCCCGGCCGCGGCTCGGCCGGCTCGTCCTGGATGTCTGGAAAAACGAGCCTGCTATCAACCGCGACCTGCTCGCCGCCGCCGACATCGCCACGCCGCACATCGCCGGCTATTCCATCCAGGGGAAAATCAACGGTACCCAGGCGGTCGTCCGCGCCGTCGGCGATTTCTTCGACGTACCCCAATTGCGCAATTTCTTCGTCCGGGATGTCGAACTGCCTCAGATACCCTACGACATTTTCGCCGATGATGCGGCGCTGCGCAGCCATCCTGAAAACTTCGAACGACTGCGCAGCAACTATTCCTATCGGAATGATCAGTTGCAATAGGGGGGAACTGCCCACCGGCATCGCCAATCTGTTTGTTGCGGGGGAAGGCCCCTTCACATCCGCTACGGCCGGTCGCGCAGACCTTCCCGCAAAAACTCCGTGAAGGGGCCATCCCCCGCAACCATCGGCACTCTCGACGACGCTATCTCCGTTTCTTTTTCTTCATCAACCGCGCGGCCATCGGGTTCTGGGCGGTCATCGATTTCATCGTCTTGCGGGTGGTCTCGAACTGCTTGAGAAGGCGGTTGACTTCGGCCAGTGTGGTGCCGCTGCCGGCAGCGATGCGCTTCCGGCGGCTGCCGTTGATCATCGTCGGATTCTCCTTCTCGTAGGGGGTCATCGAGAGGATGATGGCTTCGGTCTGTTTGAACGAACTGTTGTCGATGTCCACATCGCGCAGGGCCTTGCCCACGCCGGGAATCATCGAAGCCAGGTCCTTGATGTTGCCCATCTTCTTGATCTGCTGGATCTGGTCGTAGAAATCCTGGAGCGTGAACTGGTCGCGGGCGATTTTCTTGTGGAGTTTGCGAGCCTCTTCCTCGTCGAACTGTTCCTGCGCCTTCTCCACGAGGGTGACCACGTCGCCCATGCCGAGGATACGGTCGGCGATACGTTTCGGATAGAAGATGTCGAGGGCTTCCATCTTCTCGCCCGAGGAGACGAACTTGATGGGTTTGCCCACCACGGCCTTGATCGAGAGGGCCGCACCGCCGCGGGTGTCACCGTCCATCTTGGTGAGGACCACGCCGTCGAAATCGAGATAATCGTTGAAGGTCTTCGCCGTCTCGACGGCGTCCTGACCGGTCATCGCATCGACGACGAAGAGCGTCTCCGTAGGGTTGACGGCCTTGTGGAGTGCGGAAATCTCGTCCATCAGCTCCTGGTCTACCGCCAGGCGGCCGGCGGTATCGATCACCACCACGGAATAGCCTTCCGACTTGGCTTTCCGGATGGCGTTCTGCGCGATGGCGATAGGGTCTTTCACGCCGTCTTCGGAGTAGCACTCCACCTGGATCTGCGCGCAGAGGGTCTTCAGCTGCTCGATGGCGGCGGGGCGGAAGGTGTCGCACGCGGCGACCAGCACCTTCATTCCGCGCTTGCTCTTGAGGTTGAGGGCCAGCTTGCCGCAGAAGGTCGTCTTACCGGAACCGTTGAGGCCGGCCACCAGCACGATGCCGGGATTTCCCTTGACGTTGATCTCGCTGTGCTCGCTTCCCATCAGTTCCGCGAGTTCGTCGTGGACGATTTTGATCATCATCTGCTCCGGCCGGACGGCTTTCAGCACGTCCTGACCGAGCGCCTTCTGCTTGACTTCGTCACAGAAAGTCTTGGCAATCTTATAGCTGACGTCGGCATCGAGGAGAGCCTTGCGCACATCCTTCATCGTTTCGGAGATGTTGACCTCCGTAATCCTGCCTTGTCCTTTGATGAGCCGGAACGATTTTTCCAGCCTGTCGGTTAAATTCTCAAACATAGTGTACTACTTCAAATCGTCGGAATACACGGCTTTCGCCAGATCCCTTTGGTTATAACGCATCGCCATCACCTGGCCGTAGGCACCGGCCGAACGGATGTCCATCAGGTCGCCTCGGCGGCAGGTGTTCACGAGCCGTTTCATTCCCCAGCAGTCGCTCGATTCGCAGACCGGGCCAACCACGTCGTAACGGAGTTTCCGTCCCGTGGAACTCAGGTTCACGATATCGTGCCAGGCCTGGTAGAGTGCGGGCCGGATGAGGTCGTTCATTCCTGCGTCGAGGATGGCGAACTTTTTCTCGCGGCCGACCTTGACATACAGTACGCGGCTGATGAGGTGTCCGCACTGGCCTACAAGCGCGCGGCCCGGCTCGAAATGCACCTGCTGGCCCGGACGGACCACGAGGTTGCGGTGGATGATGTCGAAATATTCCTCGAAATGCGCCACGGGGTCTCCCGCCGGATCCTGGTAGTTGATGCCCAGTCCGCCGCCCAGGTTGAGGTTCGCAATGGGCACGTCGTGCTCGATGAACCACTGCTGCAGTTCTTCGATGCGGCGGCACATCAGTGCGAAGACCGGCATCTCGGTAATCTGGGAACCGATGTGGAAATGGAGACCGATCAGTTCGACATGCGGGCACTGCGACAGCAGGTCTTTCACATCCTGGAACGCCCAGGGACTGATGCCGAATTTATTCTCTTTCAGGCCCGTGCTGATATACTTGTGGGTGTGCGCGTCGATATCGGGATTCACGCGGATCGAAATCCGCGCCTTGCGGCCCATTGCGCCGGCCAGGTCGTTGATGATCCGGATTTCCGGCACGCTCTCGCAGTTGAAGCTGAAGATGCCGGCCCGCAGGGCGGCCCTGATTTCCTTGTCGGATTTGCCTACGCCGGCATACACGATCTTTCCCGGATCGAAACCCGCCTTTACGGCAAGTTTGACTTCGTTCCCGCTCACGCAGTCGGCTCCGAGGCCGTAGCCTTTGATGGTCTCAAGAATCCGGTCGTTGGCGTTGGCTTTCATCGCATAATGCGCATTGTAGCCGTATTTGCCGATTTGTTCCGTATAGAGGTCCAGCGTCTGGCGCAGGAGATCCATATCGTAAAAGTAGAAGGGGGTCTCGATCGATCCGAAGGCTTCAACCTGCTTTTTTGTGATCATGGTCCGTTAATGATTTCGATACATCCTGCAAAGATACACCGAAATAATAAAAAACGCAATACGTTCCTGACGGACGTATGTTGCCCGGTACCTGTTTTATTTCTTCAGAAGCGTAATGGTGGGGGCGACGGCGCCGGCCTGGATGTCCCGGACGAAGATACTGGCATCCTTATAGCGGCCGTTGCTGTCGAATGCATTGAGCTGCAGATCGGTGAAGGCAGGAGAAACCATTCGTTCCATCATCCGGTAACTGCCGTTCACATCGGTGGAAAGCGTGTCGAGTTCCTGATAATTCTGCCCGTAATAAGTCTGCGAGTCGCGCAGGAAACGTCCGATGACAATCACGGAAATCCCTTCCAGCGGAGTCCCTTCCTCATCCGTTACTTTTCCTTCAATGGAGATGATTTTGGATGAGATCTTCGCTTTTCGCAGGGCCTGGAGACCATCGTCGTCCATCAATACGATATTCCCGCATCCGGCAGTCAGCAGGAGCGCCAGCAGAAGAGGGATATACGTGATTTTCCGTTTCATACATGACATAGATGCAGAAACGGGGCGGAATGTTGCGTCGCCTAGTGAAGATTTCTGTAATTATATTTTCCGGCGACTTTTTTCCCGTCCATCACCAGGATCACGGGGAAGCCTCCGTTTGTTATGCGGAGAAAGTCGTCGGGCTCGATGAAGTGGATTTCGGCGGGTTCCAGCCCTGTTTCGGCAAAGAACGCCCGGGTGTCGGTGTCCTGGCCCCGTCCGAAGATGACGATGACGGGCGCCTGGGAGAAATCACCGCGTTCCCGCAGCGGCACCAGTTTCTGCGCCGACATCCTGCAGAAGTTGCATTTAAGGCTATAGAAACAGACCACGTGCTCGCCTTCGGTCACCGACGCCGGAAGGATGCCCGAATCCAGCGCCTCCCGGAAAGCCTGTTCGTTGATCAGATCGTGCCGGACATACGAATCGTACCGCCAGTTGTCGGGCGGGGAAACGATCAGCACCGTAGCCAGAGGGACCAGCGCGGCCAGCGTGAGCCACAACCCTTTGTGACGTACCCGGAAAGGCTGCACGCCTGCGCTCAGTAGCAGAAGCGCGAGCATTCCCGCATTCTTGGCCAGCGACTGGGCCGGATTCAGGTCCACCCATTCACCGAAGCAGTGGCAGTTGTCGTGATTCCCGGCCAGCAAAAGCGCTGCCAGGAAGATTGAGAAGCCGCCGAGCATTGCGAGGCTGCCCCAGAAAGCCAGTTTTGGCCAGAAATTGGCGATAAGCAATATGCCGAGCGTATACTCGGCGGCAATCACCAGCCGGGCCAGCAGATAGGCCGTCCCCAGCGGAAACCATCCGAAGCCGAACAGATACAATTCGAACGCGTCGATACCGATCAGTTTCGCCGTGGCCGAGCACAAAAAAAGTATTCCGAGCAGAGCCCGGAATACATAAATGAGGAGGTTGCTTTTTTTCAATTCAATGAATTAGAAAAGAACAGGTGAGCAGTGGACTTCCCCGCTGACGCCGAACAGGCTCGTGTACGAATTGTAGGACGAGCATTTTTCACCTTCATCCAATTCGAGCGTATTTTCCATGACGACTTTGTCGTTCACTTTGACCGTGCACTTGCACTCTTTCGAGCAGCTCGACAGGGCGAAAATACCTCCCACAAGAACCAATGCAAATAATACCTTTTTCATTTCAGTAGTCTTTTTTGAAGTGGTTTTATGGCACAAAGATAAATATTTTTTAAAACAATCGTGAAATATTTCTATATTTGCAGTCCCGAAAAAAAGGAGAGATGCTCGAGTGGCTTAAGAGGCACGCCTGGAAAGCGTGTATACGCCAAAAGCGTATCTCGGGTTCGAATCCCGATCTCTCCGCAAGATAAAGCGAAGGAAGCCGGCCCAAAAGGCCGGCTTTTCATATAGCAGCCCCGGCATCCGGAAAACTCGCTTTCCGAGTGCCGGGGCTGCTATATGAAAGCGCCTGAACGCCAATGCGTCCAGGCCTCCTTCGCTTCTATCTATGCACCGCCCCGCCGCAGGCGCAGGGGAATGCGCAGGCATCTTTGATGCCGAGCACAATCCCGAGCACAATCCCTCACACAATCTCACACTTACCCTAAAACCCATTCAACGGCACCATAACCGTCACCAGCAGGAACGCCAGGCCGAGGAGCATGAAGCAGAGGAGGATCTTCCACCACCACTTGAACCAGATGTCATAAGGGACCTTCGCAATGCCGAGGGCGCCCATAAGGACGGCCGAAGTAGGGGTAATCATATTCGTGAAGCCGTCGCCCAACTGATAGGCCAGTACCGTGGTCTGGCGGGACAGTTCCACGATGTCGGAAAACGGCGCCATGATAGGCATCGTCAGCGCTGCCTTGGCGGTGCCGGACGGAATGAAGAGGTTCAGGCAGGTCTGGATGAGGTACATCAGCGAAGCCGTCATACCCTTGCCGCTTCCTTCCATCGTGCCCGCGAGGGCGTAGAGAATCGTGTCCATGATGTGGCCGTCCTGCAGGACGACGATAATGCCGCCGGCCAGGCCGACGATGATCGCCGCCGTGATGATGTCCTTGGCGCCGGCGATGAATTCCAGCGCGACCTTGCTCGCATTCGCGCCCATCGCAAAGCCCGAAATGATGCCCATCGCCAGGAACAGGGCGGAAATCTCCATCACATACCAGCCGTGGCCAAGCACGCCGACCACCAGGAAAAGGATGGTGAACAGGAGAATCTCGAGCACATAGTAAAGACACGATTTCCGGAGCAGGAAAAAGCCGAACAGCGCATGCAGCACAGTCAGCACCGGCACCCAGGGGAAGGTGAAACTCGATTCGCCCACCGTCATCGTCGTCATAGGATAGAAGACGGAGAATAGGATGAGCACGATGTTCACCAGCGCGAAGGTGATCCAGGCCGCCCGAGGCGTCTCATAGTCGAAATGGGCCTCCGCGGCCTCTTCGGTGCGGTTGCGCCAGAAGGCGTCCAACTCGTACATCGGCGATGCCTTCGGGTTCTTCTTGACCTTGGCCGCGTAGAAGAGCGCGAAAGCGATGATCAGGATGGTCAGGATCATCCAGATGAACGCCCGGTACTCGAACCCCGAAAAGAGCGGGATGCCCGAAAGGCCTTGCGCGATGCCGATAGTGAAAGGATTGAAGATGGCTCCGGAAAGGCCGATGTGGGCGGACACGTAGACCATCAGCAAACCCGTGATGGAGTCGTAACCCATCGAGATGGCCAGCGGCACGAAGATGATGACGAACGCCAGCGTCTCCTCGCTCATCCCGAAGATCGCCCCGAAGAGGCTGAAGATGATCATGGTGACAGTAATGACGATGGGCCCGACACCGATTTTGCGCACCAGCCCCTTCGACTCCCACTGTTTCGACTTGCGCAGGAAGGTCATGATGCCGAAGTCGATGGCCTTGCTGCTGTTCATGATCTGAAAAGCCCCGCCGATGATCAGCACGAACGCGATGATGGCCGCCTGCATCTGGAATCCTTTCAGGAATGCCCCGAAAATCTGCCAGGTCTGGGGTGCCTGCTCGACGTGGTGATAGGACCCGGGGACGATGATGTCCCGGGAGGAGCCGTTGACGACCACCTGCTGGTGGTCGAACTGCCCGGCCGGAACGAACCAGGTCATCACCCCGCACAACAGGATCATCGAGCAGATGATGACGAAGGTGTGCGGGATTTTGACCTTGCCCTTTTTGCGTCTTTGTGCGTTCATATAAGCTAGAGTTTGCGGCTTTCTCCGGCCGAAAGGACCGTCAGCTTGTAGGAATTCTGGCCGACCGGTTCGTACATCAGGACTTTGCTGGCTCCCACGACGGTCATCGTGTTGTCGGGCTTGACGACGATGGCCGTGGCCTCGTCGATGCCGATTCCGCGATAGCCGGGGTTGTCCAGGAGCACGTTCATCAGACGCACCTGCCGCTTGCGGGCGACGAAATGCTGGTCAATGATGATGCTCTTGAGGAAGCCGAAGCCCTTGGACGTTTCCACCGCACCTGCCTTGAAGTAGTTGAAGTCGTCGGAGTTGCCCGCGGTGGCGTTGCCCGTCAGCATGATGTCGCTCATCACGGCCGCGCCGGCGCTGGTGCCCGCAACCACGGCGCCTGCAGCATAGAGACGACGGATCGCTTCAAGGAAATTGGTGCCTTCCAGATAGGCGACGAGGCGGTTCTGGTCGCCGCCGGAGAAGAAGATGCCGGTTACGCCCCGGAGTTTTTCCATATTTTCGGGTTTGTCGAGGTCTTCTTTGGCGCAGAGGATATAGGAGGCTGAAGGGCAGCCGGCGTCGGTGAATTCCTTCGCCTGCTCCGGTCCGACTTCATCGGCATAGGCGCTGGCGAACGGGACCACGAGGATCTTGGAATCCTTGCCGCCCGAATTGTCGATGATGGCCTTCACGATGTCTGGGTGACGGTCGCCGCCGCCCTGGATGACGAGGGTTCCCTGCCCGTCGACTTCCTCGGGCATATAGGCATAACTGTTGGTGCAGCCGGAGAGCAGAACCCCGAGCGCGAAAAGGAGGAAAAGGTTCAGTGTTTTCATAATTTTTCGGTAAGTAGGTAATAGGCGATGTCGGAGGCCTTCTGAAGGTCTTCGTACAAGATGAATTCGTCGTTGCCGTGCGGGTTCTGGGCCCCGACGCCCAGGTTGATGGCCTTAAGCCCCGTGTGGTTGTAGGTATTGGCGTCGCTTCCGCCCATAGTGGGCTGGGGGATGGCTTCGAGCCCGCAGGCCGCGGCGGCCTTGGCAAAGCGCTTGTAGGGAATGTCGTCTTCGAGGATCTCGTAGGGACGGAAGTCCCATTCCCAGTCTGCTTCGAGGGAGCCGCCGTACTTCTCGCAGGTCTGCCGAAAGTCGGCAAGGATGCCGCTGAGGCAGGCTTCGCCTTCTTCGCGGGTGGCGCTGCGGATTTCGCCTTTGAGGAAGATGTCATCGCAGACCACGTTGGTGCCGGTTCCGCCGCAGACGACGCCGATGTTCGCGTTCGCCATATTCCCGCGCCACCCGAAAGGGAAGCGGGAAATGGCCTCGCCCGCGATGCGGATGGCGTTGACTCCGTTTTCGGGCGCGATGCCGGCGTGGGCACTCTTGCCCTTCACGTGGAACGTGAACTGGATCATGCCGCAGGTGGCCTGGACGAAATTCCCGGGGCGCATAAAGGAATCGAAGACGAAACCGTAGCGGATGCCGGGCGCAGGCTTGTAGGAGAGTGATCCGGCCATGGTGGTTTCCTCGCACACGGAGAACAGCAACGTGGCGGGTTGCAGCGTGCCGGCTTTCGCCGCCTTTTCGACGGCATACAGGATTTCGGAGACGCCGCCCCGGTCATCCACGCCGAGCGGGGTGGTGCCGTCGGAGGTGATGCGGTCGGCCAGGAAACGGTGCTTCAGCCCGGCGGTTGAGCGTGGCGTGTCCATATGGGCGGCGAGGAAGAATTCCCCGCCACCCAGGATGGGCACGATGACATTGCCGGCGTTGCCGCCCGAAAGTTTCGCGGCGTCGTCCATATGGGCCTCGAGGCCCAGTCTGCCGACAAAATCCCGGATGTACTCCGCCACAGGCAGTTCCTGGGATGAAACGGCGTCAATGTCCGTCAGCTCCAGGAATATCTGTTGCAGACGTGCGTCGAGTTTACATTCCATAGATGACCAGGTTATAGAGCCAGAGGAACTTCTGGTCGGTGCAGTTGCCGTGGACGATGCCGATGTAAACCTCCTTGCCGGCATAGGCCGAGAGGTCGACCTGATCGGTCACGCCGTCGTAGTAGGAACTGTCGAGCGTCTTCCAGTCCTGCACGATGTCTGCATCGCGGCAGTTGTCGATCGTGATGGGCGATTCGGAGGCGATTACCCGGTAGCTTTCCTCGGAATAGCTCTTGGAGCCTGTCTCGAGGGTGAATTCGAGCACGACCTGTGCCCGTTTTCCAATCGCGATCTTGGGCGAGATCAGATAGTTCTCGGGGCTGAGGGCGCCCGCTGCACTGAGGTAGGAGTCGGAGCAGGCACCGCGCTTGTAGAACTCCCAGCAATAACCGTCGCCGTCCTTGTCGATGATCTGCCAGGTCGACGGGATGCTCTGCAGGAAGGACTCTTCAAAGTAGAAGACCTTGTCGGGCGCAAGCGTATACCGGAGAATGGACGTCGGTTTGTTGGCCCGGCAGTCCTGAGAGTCCTCCAGAACCATATAGAAAGAGGCGCCCGCCTTGACTTTCATGTCGAGGTTGATCCGTCCGAAATACTCGCCGGCCGGAATGACGATGGAACCCGTCATGGAATTCGGGTCGAAGCCGGATGAGAGGATTTCGTACTCCTCTCCGTACACGGCTTCGGTCCGTAGCGTGTCCACGGTGGCCGGGTCTGTTCCTGCTGGAACGGCGGTCACGTAGGCGCTTTCATTCCGCAGGTAGAAGATCTGTTCGGCAATGCGGTATTTGACGGTCACGGCGGCCGTGGAATGCGCGATGAGCTGCACGCAGATGGCGTCTTCGCCCACGACGGCGTTTTCTTTGGAGAACAGGCCTCCGCTGAAACTCTGTCCGTTTTCGTAGGGGCTGAATTCAAAGAACTGTTCTCCCTGATAGGTCCAGTCCTGTTCCTGGCAGGCCGAAATGACTGCCAGCGCGGCTGCGAAAAGTAAGATTATCTTGTGTTTCATGGTACTTGTCTGTTAATAGCCCGGGTTGTTCACGAGGAGAGTGTTCACGTCCAGTTCGGAAGTTCCGATGCAGGCCACCACACGATAGTCGTCGTAGGAGATGGTGGGCATGCCGGCAGGCCGGACGATGTCTTTGCCGAGACGCTTGAGGTCGAAGAATCGGTGTCCCTCGAAGGCGAGCTCGATGCGGCGCTGGAGAAGAACTTCCTCCAGGATGCCGGAGTCGGGGACGTCGGTGTCGGCCAGTCCGCGTTTGTTGCGGAGGAGGTTGACGTCGGCGCGTGCTTTGCTTATATCGTTCAGGTGGGCATAAGCCTCGGCCCGGTTGAGGTAGATCTCCGAAATCCGGATGATCGGAATGTCGTCGAGACCGAACTGTCCGCCCCAGCTGTTGAACTTGGTGGACCACCACAGGTTCTGCCCGTTGAAGTGCACTTTGCGCAGGGCGCCGGCACGGGTGTCATTGTCCATATCGATCAAAGCCATGAAATCGGGCGTCACGGAAAGCTGGGCGTCACCGGCTCCCTTGCCGTCGCCGTAGCCTTCCGCATCGCGGTTGCCGTTGTCGACAGTGCCGTACATCGAATGCAGCGATGAGGAAGCTAAGCTTTCCGTTTCGGTGAAATGGAGCTGCCAGAGGGATTCCCGCCCCTTGGAGAAGATGTCGGTGTAGGTGCCGGCATAGATGTCGACGCCGGAGTTCTTGATGACGAAATCGGCAGCGTCGATCGCGTCGCGCCATTCACCCTTATAGAGATACACTCTCGACTGGAACGCTTTCACGGTCATGGCCGAAACCCGGTAGACCGATCCCGTGGGCTTGGTGTTGGCCAGGCATTCGTAGGCTTCGTTCAAGTCGTCGGAGATGGCTTTCCAGACGGTCTCCACATTGTCTCGGGCCACCATCGAACTCTCGGCCAGGTTGTCCGAATCGTTGAAGAAAGGCTTTGTGATGAGCGGGACGCAGAGATTGAAGTTCTGCACTTCGTGACCCGGCATCCGGCCGTAGATGGAGGCAAGATAGAAGTAGTTGTATGCTCTCAGGAACAGGGCTTCGCCGCGGATGGCCTTTGCCTTGTCGGTCGTCGGGAGCGTACTGAGGATTTCCAGGGCTTCGTTGAGCGATTCGATCAGTTCATAGGCCGAACCCCAGATGTCCATATGGTAGCGCGGGATGAAATTGTACTGCCTGTTGTACCGGCTGGCGCCCGGGGTGGGCTGCAGGTTGTCACCCATCACGTCGGGCAGGCAGGTGAGATCACGGGCCGTATAGGTCGGACTCTGCATCAGGTCGTAGACGCCCACGACGAGGCCTTCGCAACCTTCTTCCGTCCGGATCTTGCTTTCGTCGAGCGCATGCTTCGTGTTGATATCGAGCAGACTGTTGCAGGAGGCGGCAAACAGTACCGCCGTCAGACATGCAGCAAGGGTATAGATATGTTTCTTCATGGTCGTGTGTCTTTAGAAGTTAAGCTTTAAGCCTGCGCTGACGCTCTTGGACTGCGGGTAGAGACCCCGGTCGTTTCCGATAGACTCAGGATCGTAGCCGCCGTAGTTCGTGAGGGTGTAGATGTTGTACGCATCGACAAAAATCTGAAGGCCGCTCAGCCGGATCTTCTTGAGCATTGTGGCGGGGAAGTCGTAGCTGAAGGTGACGTTCTTGAGCTTCAGGAAATCGGTGGATTCATAGATGAGGCTCATGCCCGGATCGGAGTTGTTGTCGTAATTCATCGGACCGCCGGGATAAGTGCCCGAATAGAAGGGCCTGGGAACCCAGGTCACGTCGCCCGGTTTCTTCCAGCTGTCCGTGTAGAGGACGGCGAGCAGGTTGTTGTCAGCGGCCTGGCCGATGAGGACGGTTTTGTCGCTCCAGTATTTCTGGGCGCCGGTCTGGAACTGGAGGAACACCGAGAGGGTGAAGCCTTTCCAGCTGAGGGTGTTCATCAGACCGCCGTAGAACTTGGGATCACGACCCTTGTTCCAGTAGCGGTCATCGAGTGTCGGATTGTAGGTGATGTAACCGTCTTTGTCGTAGTACATAGGGTAGCCGTTGGAAGCGTTCACGCCCGCCCATTTGTAAATGCGCTCGGCGGTGATGGGCTGTCCCACTTTGTAGCTTCCGATTTCATCGAGGCCGTCCTGCAGCTCGGTGATATAGTTTTTGGTATACGAGAAGTTGAAAGCCGTTTCCCAGCGGAATCCGGACGTGTCGAAATTCACCGTGTTGATCTGCAGGTCAACGCCTTCGTTGCGCACGCCGCCCATGTTGGAAGGGATGCTGGAAAAGCCGGTCGTCGTAGGGATCCTGCGGTAGTAGAGGAGATCCTTGGTGTCGTCACGGTAAAGGTCGACATCGATGCCGATCCGGTCGTTGAAGAAACCGGCCGTGATGCCGATGTTCTTGGAGTGACGCTTCTCCCAGGAAAGTCTCGGGTTGCCGATGGAGCTGGCCATGATGCCCGCCTCACCGTTATAGGCGTAGCCGCCGGAGTAGAGGCGATTGGAGACATAGTTGCCGATGCTGGCATTGCCCGTCACGCCGTAACTGGCCCTGAGTTTGAGGTCGCTGATCCACTTCACGTTCTGGAGGAACGGCTCCTGCTTGATGCGCCAGGCGGCGGAAACGGAAGGGAAGAGGCCCCACTTGTTGTTCTCGCCGAACCGGGAAGAGCCGTCATAGCGGAGTGTGCCCGAGAAGATGTATTTGTTATTGAGGGTGTAGCCGATACGGGTGAAGAAACCGGCCATCTTCCACTGGACGTACGACTCGCTCGTGGTCTGCGGCGTGGAGGCGCTGCTCAGGAGCTTGAGGTCGGGGTTGGAAACGCCCTGTGCACTCGCACCGATGTTGTGGCGCTGGTAGTTGTTGTAGGAGAAACCGGCCACCGCGTTCAAGGCGTGGATGCCGAATTCCCGGTTGAAAGTAAGCACCTGCTCGGTCTGGAAGGTGTTCGTATCGAAAGCGTAGGCAGTCACGACGCCGCCGTACCGGTAACCTTGCCGGGTGCGGGGGTCGCTGTACTGATGCTCGTTGGTGTACGAGAACTGGAAATTGTAGCTGCTCTTGAATTCAAGGCCGGGGAGGATCTTGAAGGTCAGGTCGTTGGAGGAGAGGAGCGTGGCGATCTTACCGGTGTATTCGTTGAGCATCAGCTGCTGCGGCACGTTGTACTGGTAGTAGCCGTAGGGAAGGTCCATCACGTAGTTGCCGTCCTTATCGCGGGGCGAAATGCCCGGGAGCAGGAACATGGCCGTACGGGAAGGGTTCGCCGCGGCCGTCGTGCTGGCCTGGTCGTATTTGTTCAGGCTGAAGTTGTTGTTGGAGTTGAGCGTCAGCCAGGGCGCGATGTCGTGCGACAGGTTGATGCGGGCGCCGGTACGCTTGGCTCCGGTATACTTGATGATACCCTGGTTGTCGGAATAGTTGGCCGAAATGTAGAACCGTGTCTTGGACGTGCCGCCCGAGAGGTTGAGTTCGTAGTTCTGGACGACCGCCCGGCGGAAAATCTCGTCGTACCAGTCGGTGTTGGGGGCTTCGAGTCCGTCCTCGCCCCAACCGAAGCTGGTGAAGAGGTCGCGGTATTCCTGCTCATAGGTCGTTCCGTACACGGCGTCGTAGTTCTTGTATTCTTCGAGCACGAAGGAGGCCCACTGGCGGGCGTTCATGATTTCTACGCGGCGGGCGAGCTGCTGCACGCCGGCCGTGGCCTTGAACGATACGCGGGTGCGGCCGTCCTGGCCGCGCTTGGTGGTGATGATTACGACACCATTGGCTGCCTGGGCACCATAGATGGAGGCCGAGGCGCCGTCTTTTAGGACGGTGATCGATTCGATGTCATCGGGGTTCAGGCCACCCATGGAGTTGGCATTGGTCAGCACGCCGGTGGCTTTGGATCCGTTGACCATCTGGACGCCGTCGACAATGTACAGAGGTTCGGTGTCGGCGCTGATGGATCCGCGTCCGCGGACGAGGATGGAGAAGGAACTGCCCGGGATACCTGAGGAAGAGACGATCTGCACGCCGGAAATGCGGCCCTGCATCGCCCGCTCAAAATCGGGGGTGTTGACTTTCTGGAGTTCAGTGGCGGTAAGGTTCTGGATGGACCCGGCGATGTCTTTCTTCTTGACGGCCCCGTAGCCGATGATGACGCTCTGGTCCAGTTGCGTGTAGTCTTCAGTGAGCGTTACGTCCAGCCGTGCCCTTCCGTTGAGGGGCTCCTGGAGCGTGCGCATTCCGAGAAGTGAGAATTCGAGTACAGCGTCTGCGCTGCGGACGGTGATGGCGTAGTTGCCTTCGGCATCTGACATGACTCCGTTGTACAGGTCACCCTTCACGGTCACATAGGTGCCGGGCAGCGGTTCCCCGTTCCTGTCGGAGACCCTTCCCCTGACGGTGTAACTCTGCTGCGCAAATGCTGCGGCAGACAGGGCCAGCGCTGCCAGGAGAAAAAGAAATTTTAATCTGTGTGGCATGTCTTTTCAATGATAGGTTAAGAAACAGGTGACAAAAGGGCAAGAGTCCGGGGACTCCTGATTGTAGAAAAAGAAAATAAATGGATTTAAAATAAAGGAAAAAAGGGATTTTATGTTTTATGCAAATTTAATAAAAAATATACACGAGTCAATGCCCGGATCGGCTTTTGCCCATTACGCGCAACAAAAGGATAATAAGTCATAACCTCCCTTTTTTCTTCGTAGCTATAATATTCAGAAATGATCTTTTTTTTTCTTAACTTTGTTAGATAAACTGAAATAACATAATATGCAGCGCACCATCCTTATCACCGGCGGCGCGGGTTTCATCGGGAACCACGTGGTCCGTCATTTCGTAAACAAATATCCGGAATACCGGATCATCAATCTCGACAAGCTCACGTATGCCGGCAACCTGGCCAATCTCAAGGATGTCGAGGACAAGCCGAACTATCGCTTCGTCAAGATGGATATCTGTGATTTCGAGGGTGTCCTGCAGCTGATCCAGGAAGAGAAGGTGGACGGAATCATCCATCTCGCCGCCGAAAGCCACGTCGACCGTTCCATCAAAGATCCGTTCACATTCGCCAAGACGAACGTCATGGGCACACTGACCCTTCTGGAGGCTGCCCGCCGCTACTGGCAGCCAATGGGCTTCGTGATGACCAGCGAGGATGGAGAGTCCGACGGACCGTGCCGTTTCTATCACATCTCGACCGACGAGGTGTACGGTGCGCTGGAGGTTACCGATCCGGACGGCGTGGAGCCGCCTTTCACCACAAAGGCCTCGTCGGGCACGCATCACCTTGCCTACGGCACGCGCTTTTTCACCGAAGACCTCAAATACCAGCCGCACAGTCCCTATAGTGCTGCCAAGGCCTCGTCCGACCATTTCGTGCGCGCTTATCACGATACCTACGGAATGCCTACCGTGGTGACAAACTGTTCCAACAACTACGGCCCGTATCAGTTCCCGGAGAAGCTTATCCCGCTTTTCATCAACAATATCCGTCACGGAAAGCCGCTTCCGGTCTACGGGAAGGGAGAGAACGTGCGCGACTGGCTCTACGTGGAAGATCACGCCAGGGCCATCGACCTGATTTTCCACGAAGGCCGCATCGCCGAGACCTATAACATCGGCGGTTTCAACGAATGGAAGAATATCGATCTGATCAAAGTGCTGATCCGGACCGTGGACCGGCTGCTTGGCAATCCCGAGGGGACGAGCGACCACCTGATCACCTATGTCACCGACCGGGCCGGCCATGATTTGCGCTATGCCATCGACAGTACGAAACTCCAGCGCGAACTGGGGTGGGAGCCGAGCCTCCAGTTCGAGGAAGGCATCGAGAAGACCGTCCGCTGGTATCTTGAAAACCAGGCGTGGATGGACAATGTGACCAGCGGCGACTATCAGAAGTATTACGACGATATGTATAAAAACCGATGACCAAGGCTGAAATCAAAGATATCCGGGCGCTGGGACAGAAGAAGTTCCGCGATGAGCGGGGTTTGTTCGTGGTGGAAGGGGAGAAACTGGTGGAGGAGGCGCTGCGCTCGGGCTTTGAGATCGTGCATCTTTATCGGACGGAGGACATCGGGGAAGAGACGATGGGACGCATCAGCCAGCTGACGCATCCTTCGCCGGCCCTGGCCGTGGTCCGTCAGCCGAAGCCCGTTCCGCCGGTCATTTCGCCGGGCGAACTGGTCCTGGCTCTCGACGGCGTGCGCGACCCCGGGAATCTGGGTACGATCGTCCGTATCGCCGACTGGTTCGGCATCCGCCAGATACTGGCCTCGGAAGATACGGTCGAACTCTATAATCCGAAGGTCGTACAGGCTACGATGGGGGCCGTTTTCCGGGTGCGGGTACACTATTGTGAGCTGGCCCGCGTCCTGTCCGGCCTGACCGGGCATCTGCCTGTTTTCGGAACTTTCCTTGGGGGAGACGATATCTACGCGGCGTCGCTGCCTGTAGGCGGTATTCTCGTGATGGGGTCCGAAGCGAATGGCATCTCGCCGGAGGTCGCCGCGACGGTGACCCGGAAACTCTTCATCCCGCCGTTCCCTCCGGATGCGCGGACAGGTGAGTCGCTCAACGTGGCCGTGGCCACTGCAATCGCCTGTAGCGAGTTCCGGAGAAGACAACTGTAATTTTCGTATATTTGTTGCCTGTGAAACACTTCGGACTTCTTACGGGACTGGGACTGCTGGCCGGCATCTGGCTGCTGGCCGGTTGTTCTACGACCCGTGTTCTGGCGGAAGACGAAGCGCGCCTGGCAGAGAACAAAGTCGTGGTGACCAACGATCCGAAATACAACGCCTCTTCCCTGATGCCTTATGTCAAGCAGAAGGCGAACAGCGAAATCCTGGGTCAGGTTACACCGTTCCTGTATGTCTATAACTGGCAGAACGGGAAAAACGGCGGTTGGGACCGTTTCTGCCAGAAGCTCGGACAGGCACCCGTGGTTTTCGACGAATCGCTGATCGACGATTCCGTGAACAGTATCCTCAATCACCTGGAATATGAGGGTTATTACAATTCCGAGGTCAGCCCGGAAGCAACGGTCAAGAAGAAACTGGCCAAAGTCCGTTACAATGTAACCCTGGGCAAGCGCTTCCCGATCCGGACGATCGACTATCAGGTGCGCGACACTGCACTGGCAAGTCTCCTGGCGGCCGATTCCGCCAACTTTACGGTCAACTGCGGCGACTGGTTGTCACAGGAATCTCTCGAAGCGGAAAGCGAACGTCTTTCGCGGCTGTTCCGGAACAGAGGATACTGGGGCTTCTCCAAGAACTATTTCTTCTTTTACGCCGACACGACGACAATCCGCGATACGGCCGACCTGATTGTCCGGATCGAAGACTACACCCGCAACGAAAGTGAGGAGAACGCCCGTCCGCACCGGAAATACAAGATCGGGAACGTGGCCCTGATGCCGCAGCCCGGGATGCGGGTCCGTCAGAAATTCCTGCACAATCTCAACCAGTTGCAGCCCGGCGAGCCATACAGCGAGGATCGGATCAACCAGACCTACGACCGTTTTGCCAGCATTCCGCTCTTCAGCAGCGTCAATATGCTCCTTCGGGAGTCGCAGTTCGACTCGACGGCCGTGGACTGCAGCATCATGCTTTCGCAGGCCCGGCTGCAGGCCGTCAAGGTCAATCTGGAAGGTTCGTTCAACTCGGTCGGCCTGTTCGGCGTGACGCCGTCCCTCTCGTACAGCCATAAGAATCTCTTCGGCGGCGGCGAGGTGTTTTCGCTGGGATTCCGCGGCAACTTCCAGTTCATGCTGCACGAGCCGGTGCGCTCCAACGAGTTCTCCGTTTCGACCGGCCTGAGCATCCCCTGGTATCCTTCTTTCGTGTGGAAGATGCCCTACATCAACCTGCCCCAGATGGATATCAATTTCTCGTACAACTACCAGAACCGGCCCGAATATAACCGGAATATCCTGACGGGGACCTATGGTTTCAGCTGGAACGTGTCGAAGCGTTTCTACTATCAGATTTATCCCTTCCAGTTGAGTGCGGTGAAGGCATCGCGCATCGACAGTGATTTCTATGCGTCCATCAACGACCCTTATCTGAAAAACGCTTTCCGCAGTCACCTCGACCTGGGCGGCGGCGGAATGTTCTATTTTACGACCAATTCGACGGTCAATCCCAAGGTGTCGTATTTCTATACCCGTTTCCAGTTCGACTTTTCCGGAAACATGGCATCGTTCATCGGGAGAGCGCTTCATCCCCGCAGCGGAGAGGGCCGCGACCGTTCGATCTTCGGAGTGCCGTTCTCGCAGTATGTCCGCGGTGAGATCCAGGCCGTGGAAACCCTCCGGCTGGGCGAGGCCGACAAGTATGCGCTCGCGATGCGCGCCCTGGCCGGCGCCGGTTTCGCTTATGGCAACTCCCTGGCGCTGCCGTTCGAGAAGTTGTTCTACGCCGGTGGTGCAAACAGCTTGCGCGGTTGGCGGGCCCGTGCGGTGGGCCCGGGCATGGCGCCCCGTGACACGAGTTTCGCCATTGCTAACCAGACGGGCGACATGCATCTGGAAGCGAACGTGGAGTTCCGGTTCCCGATGTTCTGGAAACTGCAGGGTGCGGTCTTCGTCGATGCCGGTAACGTATGGAACATCCGCGCGGATGCCCTGGACGGGGAATCCCGGGATCCGCGCAGTCTTTTTTCTTTCTCGAACCTGATGAAGAGTACGGCCGTTTCAGGCGGCTTCGGCGCACGGCTCGATTTCGGTCTGGTGCTGGTCCGCTTTGACCTGGGTGTACGGATCCACGATCCGGCCAGGGATGAGTGGCTTGGTATAAACGACTGGTTCTTAGGTGACTATGCCTTCCACTTCGGTATCGGCTATCCGTTCTAGCTAATTGAGCAGCATCGTGAATACGGTGACCGCCGCTTCATCTTGCGGCAGGTGGTCCGGGACGATGCAGTAGCGGTAAACGCCCATTTTGAAAGGCCACTCCGGATTCGGGAAGGTCCCGTCGACGAAATTGTAGGATCCCAGCGGTGTAAAATAAGGCGGAAGGATTTCGCGGACCTTTTCCCGGAATCGGCGCTGGTCGTCGATGGCGAACGTACGCTCCGGCAGCGTATCGCGCGTGGACAGTGCGATGGCGAAACTGATGAGCTCGTCCGATTCATTGAGGTCCTGTTCCAGAAGGGCGAGACCTGCCGGGCGGCCGGTGCTGTCCTGCTGCGCATCGTAGAATAAAACGCGTATCTCGCTCTTGTGGGCGATTTTCAGTTTCTTGAACGCTTTGAGTATGTCGAGGACTGCACCGCAGGCCGTCGGGTCGTCGACCGGCGCAGCGATCATCGAGACAATGGGCTTGTCTTTCGCTTCCTTGTCGCGTCCCTCGAAGGTCGCCAGCAAGGAACTTCCGGTCTCAGAGTCCAGGGTCCAGATATCTTCCATTTTCAGGTCTTTGTTCAGGACAAGCGTCAGATAATCGATCCGTTTTGCCCCTTCATAGCCGGCAATCTGGCTGGTATAGGTATCTTCCAGTTGGGTGAAATATTCCGCTACGGCCACGACGCGTTCTTCCGGCGTGACTTTTTTGCAGGATGCGGCGGCGAGGATTGCCAGACCGATCAGTAGGATTCGTTTCATCGTGTAGATTCTCTTTTTCCAAATATAGACGTTCCGATTCTAACAATAGTCGTGCCCTCTTCAACGGCAATCCGCCAGTCTTCCGACATTCCCATCGAGACCTGGTCGCAGCAGGGGAGGAAAGATAATTTCCGGGAGACTTCCTTCAGTGTCCTGAACTCCTGCCGTACCTCTTCCGTGTCGTCGGTAAAAGTAGCCATGCCCATTACGCCACGCAGGCGGATGCCGGGATAATCGCCGATGCGCCCGGCCAGGGCAAGAGCCTCTTCGGGCGAGAAGCCCTGCTTGGTGACTTCCTGTGCGATGTGGACCTCCAGCAGGCAGTCCATGATTTTGCCGGCAGCACGGGCTGCCTTGTCGATCTCGGCAAGCAGCCTCTCTGAATCGACGGAATGGATCATCGTCGCCCAGGGGATGACCAGTTTGACCTTGTTGGTCTGCAGATGCCCGATGAAATGCCATTCGATATCGGGGGGCAGCACCGCTGCCTTGGCGGCGAGTTCCTGCGGACGGTTTTCGCCGAAGGCGCGCTGGCCGGCGGCGTAGGCCTCAAGGATGGCCTCTGCGGGTTTGAATTTGGAAACTGCCACCAACTTGACGGTTGATGGCAGCTCCTGTTTCAGTTGCTGGATGGCGGATGCGATCGACATTATCTCTTCTTGTTCTGCTGGCGCATCTGTTCCTGCTGGGCCTTGTAGGCCGCGTCGAGGCGCTGCTGGAACTTCGATTTCTTGACAGGCTCCTTGGAGTTGGCTTTTTTCTTCAGGTTCTCGTAGATCTTGTCTTCATCGACGAACCATTTCCGGATGGCCCAGTTCTGTCCGATGGTGATGATGTTCGAGAGCAGGTAGTAGTAGCTCAGACCGGCCGAGAGATTGTTGCAGATGAACACCATCATGATCGGCATGAGCCAGACCTGCATGAACTCCATGCCCGGCATCGTCTGCGTGCTCGGCTGCTGGGCCATCGTCATCTTCGAATAGCCCCACATCGAGATACCCATCAGCAGGGCGAAGAGCGACATGTGGTCACCGTAGAGCGGAATCTTGAAACCGAAATCGAGGATCGAGTCGTAGGCGCTCAGGTCGTGGCACCACAGGAAGCCCTGCTGGCGCAACTCGATGGATGCCGGGAAGAAACGGAACATGGCCCACAGGATCGGGAACTGGAGCAGGATCGGGAGACAGCCGCCCCACATGCTCACGCCAGCCCGCTTGTAGAGATCCATCGTGGCCTGCTGTTTCTTCATCGCGTCTTCCTGGCGGGGATACTTTTCGTTGATCTTGTCGATTTCCGGCTTGAGGACGCGCATCTTCGCGCTGGAAGAATAAGACTTCCAGGTGAGCGGTGAGATCACGAGCTTGATCATAATGGTCAGAAGCAGGATAATCAGGCCGTAGCTGCGGATGAAGCGGCTCAGCCAGTTGAAGGTCGGGATGATGATATAACGGCTGATGGTGCCGATGACCTTTCCGCCCAGCGGGATGATCTTCTCGAAGCCTTCGTCATAACCGCGGAGGGTATAGAAGTGGTTCGGTCCGAAGTAGAAGCGGAAGGGGAGGGTGAAATCGGCACTGCGCGTGTCGAGGGCGACCGTCATCTGGGCGCCGGACTGCATCAGACTCTTGTCGGCGTTGTCCTCCGGGTAGAAACTGTTGACCAGCTTGCCGGCCGGGAAGCCGTTTTCGGAGACAAGGATCGCCGAGAAGAATTGCTGCTGGAATCCTATCCAGCGCAGGGTCGAGTTGAAAGTCTCTTCCGAGGATTCCCGACGCTTGCCCAGCGATTTGACCTCGCGGTTGGACAGATACTGATAGGCGACGCCCGAGTAGTTCCGTTCGTTCTGGTAACCCTTTTCAAGCCGGGGTACGTCGAGCACCCACTTGAGGGCCATCTGTCCGGTGCGCTGGTCGAGCACCTGGTCCATACCGACAAAGTGGAGCCGGTAGTCGGCCATATAGCTCTCGGCCGCCAGCGACCATACTGCGTCGATCCAGGCACCTTCACGGAACTGGAGACGCAGGGTGAGCGTGCTGTCGGTGCTCTCGACCGGACTGAAGTTCAGGTCGCTTGAGTTGAGCCACTGATTGGTGTTGAGCTCCAGGTCGAACAGGCTCTTGTCGGGGCGCACCAGGAACAGGTCGCTGCTGTCGTAGGTGTAATAATCCTTGACCAGCACTTCGTAGGGCTGGGCGCCTTTAGAGGAGATCCGTATCCGGACTTTTTCGTTTTCAAGCGTATAGTAGGCGGTCTCTGCCTTGCTGGCGGCTTCGAGGAAGTCTTCCTGGTACTGGGGCTCTTCCTCAGGCTGTTCCAATTCGGGCGCAACGTCCGCCGCTGTGGCGGCGGAGTCGGCAACGGCTCCATTCTGGATGGCGGCTGCTGCGGCCAGCGAGTCGCGCGCGAATGCCTCTTTCTGCCGTTTCTCGAATTGTTTGGTATTGTACCAGCTGAACGCCAGTATAATGATGCCGATCAGGGCAAAGCCGACGATGCTGCTTCTCTTATCGTTCATATCGTACCGCTGGGGTTAGGCCTGCTCGTGCTGCCGGTCGAATTCCTTGATCTCTTCCTCGAGTTTGGCGAGTTCTTCCCGGGCGATGTCGATCTTCTTGTTCAGTTCTTCCAGCAGAGCCTCGGCGTTCTTCGACTGGGAGAAGAAGCCCATGTTGTTTTCCCAGGTGGCGATTTCCTGTTCCTTCTTCATGAACTTCTGGACAAGACGGTCGCGCTCGGAGCGGACGGCACGCTCGGCCTTGGCCACGTAGCGGCTGCCGCCGTCGCGGAATTCCGCGAACTTCTCGTTCATCACTTTTCGGAAGGCGTCCTGGATGCGGGCCTTTTCCTTGAACGGGACGAAGCCGATGGCGTTCCAGCGATCCTGGAATTCACGCAGCGCCTCGCGTGCCTCGTCGCGGTCTTCGATGGCGTATTCGCGGATCTCTTCGATCAGGCTGCGCTTCTTGTTGAGGTTCTCCACCTGTTCGTTGTCCTGGCTGCCGAAGTGCTTGTCGCGGTTGCTGAAGAACTCGTCGCAGGCGGCGCGGAAACGTTTCCAGATCTGCTCCGATTTCTTGCGGGACACAGGGCCGATCTCTTTCCAGACTTTCTGGAGTTCGATGATCTCCTCGGTAGTCTTCTTCCATTCGGTCGATTCCTTCAAGGCCTCGGCTTTCTCGCAGAGTTCGATCTTGCGGGCGAGGTTGTCCTGCATCTGGTTCTTGAATGCGGAATAGTAGTCGCGTTTCTTGCTGAAGAATTCGTCGCAGGCGGCGCGGAAGCGGTCATAGACCTTCTGGTTCTCTTTCTTGGAGGCGAAGCCGATCTTCTTCCATTCCTTCTGGATGTTCTCGATCTCCTTGGTGAGTTTGTTCCAGTCGGTCGAGTCCTTGATATCCGTGGCGGCGATTGCTTCCACCTTCTCGCAAAGGGCGCTCTTGGCTTCGAAGTTCTCTTTCTGATTGCCTTTCTGGCTCTCGAAGTAAGCCTGGTGCTTCTTGTTGATGACGGCGGTGGCGGCGCGGAAGCGTTCCCAGATGGAGTCGCGGAATTCCTTGCTTACAGGACCGAGTTCCTTCCACTGCTCGTGAAGTTTCTGGAGCGTCCGGAATGCGCCCACGGCATCTTCCTCGTCGGAGAGCGCTTCAGCCCTCTCGCAGAGTTTTTCCTTGGCTTCGAGGTTTTTCTTGAAATCGAGGTCGCGGAATTCCTTGTTGATCTTCACATAGTCGTAGAACAGCTCCACATAGTGCTGGTAGGTGTCGTAGAGGTCTTTCACGCGGGCCTGCGGCACGGGGCCGATCGCCCTCCAGCGGTTCTGGATCTCGCGGAACTTGGGGAAGGTTTCTTTCAGGTCTTCGCTGGCCTCGACCAGGTTCTTGAGGTCGTCGATGACCGCCAGTTTGGCCTGGTAGTTCTCTTCTTTCTGTTTTTCGAGTTCCTGGGTATAGACGGCACGCTTGGCTTTATATTCTCCGTAAAGATCCTTGAATCCCCGCTCGATTTCGGCGAAAGGATTGTAGGAGACGGTCTCTTCGGTTTCCGCGGCTTCCGGGGTCTCCCCGGCGGGCTGCAGCAGTCCCGAGGCGATCTTCTCCTTGCGCAGGTTCTTGTAGAACGCCGCTTTCAGCGCTTCGGCGTTCTTGTAGAGCTGCTGCATGTTCTCGCCTTCGATCAGCTCCTTGAAGGTATCGACAATCTCCTTCAGGCCTTTGTTTGAAAAATCGTTTTTAGCGGTCTCCTTTTCGGATTCGGGTTCGGCTGCCGGGGTTTCGACAACTTCTTCCTGGATTTCTACGGGCTGCTCCTCGACGTTTTCGTCGACGGGGACAACCGGGTTAAGATCTTCACTCATTGTTTCAATGTTTTTAGGTAACCTGCAAATATAGTCTTTTTTTACAAATAATCGCTAAATTTGCATTGCTTATGAGAATCGATATCCTGACCGTCGTTCCCGAGCTCCTCGAAAGTCCGCTCGGCTATTCCATCGTAAAGCGCGCCCGCGACAAGGGGCTCGTCGAAATCCACGTGCACAATCTCCGCGAGTACGGCAAGGGCCGTTACCGTCAGGTGGACGATTACAGTTTCGGCGGTGACGCCGGGATGGTGATGATGATCGAGCCGGTTTTCACGCTGATGGAGAAGCTCAAGGCGGAGCGCCATTACGACGAGATCATTTTTACTTCACCCGACGGGGAACCGTTGACGCAGCAGGTCGCCAATGAGCTCTCCTGCAAGGAGAACCTGATGATTCTCTGCGGCCATTACAAGGGGGTGGACCATCGCATCCGCGAGCATTTGGTCACGCGGGAGATCACGGTGGGGGATTATGTGCTCAGCGGCGGAGAACTGCCTGCGGCCATCATCACCGATGCGGTCGTGCGTCTCCTTCCCGGCGCGCTGGGCGACGAAACGAGCGCACTGTCCGACTCCTTCCAGGACGGACTTCTTGCGCCGCCCGTCTATACCCGTCCCGCCGAGTTCAACGGCTGGAAAGTCCCCGATGTCCTCCTCTCCGGCGACCCGAAAAAAATCAGTGCCTGGCAGGATGACCAGGCTCTCGCCCGTACCCGGGCCCTCCGTCCCGAACTGCTGAAATAACAGCTTGTGATATGCAAGAATAATCCTCGTCATGCCCGACTTGATCGGACATTTTTTGTTTGCATGTTTGCGCGGGTGGGTGATTGCTCCGGGAAACATGCCACCCTCGGCACTGTAAGAGGGAGGGGCCCATGCGTAGCATGGGAGGGGTCGAGCGGAGCGAGACGTTCCCGGAGCAACACCCAGAGCGCAATGCAAACAAAAAGGTCCTTTACCGCCGGATAACGCGGTTCTGGGACTCGCCGTAGGTGGCTGCGGAGATACGGCCGTTGAGGTGTTCGACGATGTATTTCTCCAGTACGTCCACGTCGGGGATGCCCGTGTCGCGCCCAAGGCCCTTGAGCATCTCGTAGCCGTCTCCGGCATCGTGGAGCATATAATTCGAACCGCCGACCGTATACGTCTTCGTGGGGTCAAGGGGCTCATAGAGACCCGTCTCCGGATTGAATACCTTGACGTTGCGGACGCGGCGTTCGCCGGCGTCGATCCGGACGAAAGCCTTGTTGATGTCATAGACGACCGGACTCTCGACCGAAGGATCGAATTCGTAAGTCATGCCGGACACGTGCGGGAATCCGCCGAAATCGGTGGGATAGGCCGCTACGCCGAACTCCAGCGCATCAAGGATCTGCTGTCCGGTAAGACTGGCAATCGCGCAGACATTGCCGAACGGGAAAACGTTGAATACATCGTCGTAACGGATGTCGCCGGCCGGAAGGTCCTTGCGGATCGAGCCGCCGCCCAGCATCGCGATGTCGGTACCCAGGCAGACGCGGAAAGCGTCGGCACAGAGGTCGCCCAGCGAGGTCTCTCCGGAGCGTACCAGCCAGTCGCCATCGGCATTCTTGGCCGGAAGCTTCACCTCGTTCTCTCCGATCCGGCGGGCGCCCAGCGCCGCATACTCGGTCTTCAGGCTGTCGATGATGCTGCGTACGCGCGCATCTTCTTTCGGATAGTCTTTCGTCGCGACCAGATTCAGGGAAATTGTTCCGTCAGGATGGATCGTCATTACGCCGATGTTGTCGAAATGCGCTCCCGTCTGGGAATACAATACGGGTTTCCCGGCCTTGTTGGTCAGGATGCGCTTCGGGACGAGGCTGTGGGAGTGGCCGTCCAGGATCACGTCGAGGCCTTCCGTCCGGCGGCCCAGTTCCTGCGAATTGATGGGGTCGTATGCCTCGTCGTCGCCCAGGTGGGTGAGCGCCACCACGTAGTCCGCGCCCTGATTGCGGGCGTCGTTGATGAAGTTCTGGAATGTATCGTAATAGGTGTCGGCGCTCAGGGAATAAATGTAATTGCCCTTTTCATCCTGGAAATAGGCCGGGGTGGAGGAGTTGAAGCTGTAGGGTGTGGCGCCTCCGATGAAGGCCACCTTCGTGCCGCCGTAATCGACGATTTCATAGGGCTTGAACATCCGTTTACCGGCTTTCAGGTCGATGAGGTTGCAACATAGGATGGTGGACTTGAGTTCCTGGCCGATCTCTTTCAGCCGCGGGATCGCATAGTCGAATTCGTGGTTGCCCAGCGTGACCAGGTCGTAGCCCACGGCATTCATGATCGTTACGATATAGCCGCCTTTCGAGGCAGCGCCCATACTTCCGCCCTGCACGTAGTCACCGGCAGAAACGACCGTGACGTATGGCGTCGCGGCTTCTTTCTCGGTTTTGAGTGCGGCCATCTTGGCGTATCCGTCCACGGAGCAGTGCACGTCGTTGTCGTAGAGGATTACGATGTCGTGGGTTCTCACGCTCCCGGCGACTGCTTTTGTGCCGCCGGCCGGTGCCGTCTTCGGGCTGCAGGATACAGCCAGCGCCAGGATAAGGATCGGAAGGAGAAATTTTTTCATAAGATGTCAAATTAGGTTTTGACAAAGATATAAAAAAAGCGCGGCATTTCAGTGCCGCGCTTCAGCATTTTTACTTCCCGAAACTATTTGCTGGCCGTGTAGGCGATCATTTCGAGGAGTTTGCAGGAATAACCCCACTCGTTGTCGTACCAGGAAATCACCTTGACGAAGGTGTCAGTCAGGTACACGCCGGCGTTGGCGTCGAAGATCGAGGTGCGGGAGTCGCCCAGGAAGTCGCTCGAGACCACGGCGTCTTCGGTGTAGCCGAGGATGCCCTTGAGTTCGCCTTCGGAAGCTTCCTTCATGGCCTTGCAGATGTCCTCCTTGGTGGCGGGCTTGGCAAGGTTGACGGTCAGGTCGACGACGGAGACGTCGAGGGTCGGGACGCGCATCGAAATGCCGGTGAGCTTGCCGTTGAGTTCGGGGATCACCTTGCCCACGGCCTTGGCGGCACCCGTGGTGGACGGGATGATGTTGCCGGCAGCTGCACGGCCGCCGCGCCAGTCTTTTGCGGAAGGACCGTCGACGGTCTTCTGGGTGGCGGTGGTGGAGTGCACGGTGGTCATCAGGCCGTTGACTACGCCGAACTTGTCGTTGAGGACCTTGGTCAGCGGAGCGAGGCAGTGGGTGGTGCAGGAGGCGTTGGAGATGATGGCCTGGCCTGCGTAGGTCTTGTGGTTCACACCGTAGACGAACATCGGGGTGTCATCCTTCGAAGGAGCGCTCATCACGACGCGCTTGGCACCGGCCTTGATGTGGGCCTCGGCCTTCTCCTTGGTGAGGAACAGACCGGTCGATTCGACCACGTATTCAGCACCCACCTCATTCCATTTGAGGTTGGCGGGATCCTTCTCCGCGGTCACGCGGATTTCGTTGCCGTTGACGACGAGGTTGCCGTTGCGGACCTCGATAGTGCCGTCGAACTGGCCGTGCATCGTGTCGTAGCGGAGCATATAAGCCATATATTCCACGTCAATCAGGTCGTTGATGCCGACCACCACGATGTCATCCCGCTTCTGGGCTGCTCTGAAAACCAAACGGCCGATACGTCCGAAGCCGTTGATACCTACTTTAATCTTTTTCATTGTGCGTTATTGTGTTAGATTGTTATCTGGTTCAAGAGTGCAAATGTACTAATATTTTTTTTGTTATTTTCGTATCTTTGTCATTTAAACAGGAAAAAATGAGTGAGAACCGAGGAATGCGCGAAATACTGGTGACCAACGACGACGGTTTCAGGGCCCGGGGAATCAATGTCCTGGCCCGTATGCTGCGGGAATACGGCAACGTGACCGTGGTAGCGCCTTATGAACCGCAATCGGGCAAATCCGTTTCCCTGACGCTCGACAAGCCGATGTTCATCGAACGGCCCGTCCAGGAACCGGCCACGGAATCGCTGGGTTCGCTGCGTCTTTATACTTTTTCAGGAACGCCGGCCGACTGCGCGAAGCTGGGCATCAATCTTTACATCCACGAAGGAAGGCTGCCCGACTTGCTGGTCTCGGGCATCAATCACGGTTCCAACGCCTCGGCGGCTTCCATTTACAGCGGAACGCTCGGCGCGACGGTGGAAGGTGCGCTTTACGGAATTCCCTCCGTTGGTTTTTCCATCAATACGCACGCGGAAGATCCGGATTTCGAAGGCGTCCTTTTCTACGGCCGTCAGATTCTGGAAAAGGTGCTGGAGGACGGCATGCGCAAGAACATCTACCTGAACGTGAACTTCCCGGCCATCCCCAAAGATCAGATACGGGGTATCCGGATGGCCCGTCAGGGAGCGGGACGCTGGGTGAAGGAGTTCGACCATCGCGTCAACCTTCGGGGACGGCATTATTTCTGGATGGTGGGCGAATTCGAGGACGAGGAACCGGTCGGCGCACCGGATGCGGACCATCACCTGGTGGACAGCGGTTTCATTTCCATCGTTCCGCACCGGATCGATACGACGGACTACGATGAGATGGAACGGCTGCGGCGTTTGTGGAACTTCGGTGAGGAATGAGATATTATTTCATAGTCGGTGAGGCGTCTGGCGACCTGCATGCATCGAATCTGATGCGCGGGCTGCGTGCCTGTGATCCCGCCTGCGAATTCCGCACTTTCCGCGGAACGTCCGTAATGGGTGTCGTCGAGGTGCTATCCAGGTTGGGAACCGTATTCGGAGACCTGGCTTCCTGCCGGAAAGACCTGCTCGCCTGGAAGCCCGACGCGGTAATCCTGGTCGATTATCCGGGTTTCAACCTCCGGATGGCACGTTTCGCCCACCGGCACGGATTCAAGGTCTTTTATTATATCGCCCCGAAAGTGTGGGCCCACCGGGCCGGCCGCGTAAGACGGCTCCGGAGGGATGTGGATGCGCTCTATTGCATCTTCCCCTTCGAACTGGAATGGTTCCGTGCACACGGGATCGCTCCCCGCTATTTCGGAAACCCTCTTTCCGACAGCATCGCGCAATGGGACTTCCGTCCGATGGAGGGACTCCGCATCGCGCTGCTTCCGGGCAGCCGGCCGGCCGAACTGTCATTCCTGATGCCGCGTTTCGTGGCGCTGGAACGGCTGCTGGCGGCCGATCCGCGTTTCGCCGGATACCGGCTCACCGTGGCTGCGGCGCCTTCCCTGACGGTACAGGACTATCGGAAGTATCTGCCGGACGGGTCCCGGATCGAGGTGGTCGCGGGTCGGACCTACGATGTGCTGGCCTCTGCGCAGGCCGCGGTGATCAGCTCCGGCACGGCTTCGCTCGAGGCCGCCCTGATCGGCACTCCGCAGGTGGTGTGCTATGGTTTCAACCGCCTGACCTGGCTGATCGCCCGCCTGAGTGTGAAGGTGCGTTATGTGAGCCTGGCAAACCTCACCCTCGACCGGCTTCTTTTCCCGGAACTGCTGCAGGATGCCGCTTCTCCGGAGCGCATTTTCAGCGAATTGGAGAAGATCCTTGCGGACGGGGAAACCGCCGCCCGTATCCGGGCCGGTTACGATGAATTGAAAACCCTGCTCGGGGGCGTCGGTGCTTCCGGGCGCATAGCAAAAGATATCTATGGGCAAATTACACGTGTATAAGTACCAGGGCGCCGGCAACGATTTCGTGATTGTGGACAACCGGCGCGGCGAGGCGGAATTCCTGACGCCGCATCTGATCAACCGGCTCTGTGACCGCCGTTTCGGCGTTGGAGCCGACGGACTGATGACGCTCTGCGCAAGCGATGTGGCCGATTTCGAAATGCATTATTACAATTCCGACGGCCCCGAGGGTACGATGTGCGGCAACGGCGGCCGTTGTCTGGTGGCTTTCGCGGACACGATGGGTATCTCGAAATTCGAGTTTCTGGCCTGCGACGGCTATCACCGTGCCGAGGTGCTCGAGCGTGCGGGAGACCGGCGCATCGTCCGGTTGAAGATGCGCGACGTGGACCCGGTGGTCCGGATGGCCGACGGCTGGCTGCTCGAGACGGGTTCGACGCATTTCATCCAGTGGGTGAAGGATCTGGAGCATTTCGACGTCGACGGGGAGGGGAAGCGGCTGCGCTGGGACGCCCGGTTCCCCAACGGGGCCAACGTGAATTTCGTGGAGCCTTTCTCCGACCACCTTGCCGTCCGTACGTACGAGCGCGGCGTGGAGGCCGAGACCTGGGCCTGCGGCACCGGTTCGACGGCTGCGGCGCTGGCTTCCTACGTCCACGGTGAAAAATGTTTCGTCTCCAAGGTGGAAAATGACGAAGAACGTATTAAATTTGCCGTTCAGACCCGGGGCGGACGCCTGGAAGTCGATTTCATCGCCCGGGAGGACGGCTCCTTCCGCGATGTCTGGCTGACCGGTCCCGCCACGCGGGTGTTCGAGACCGACATTGACCCCGAACAGATTTAAACAGACACCTGTCATGGCATTTAAGTTCAGTTTCAAAACTCTGGGAATCAAGCGGAAGGTGCTCCTCGGATGCATCGTGCTGGCTGTCATCCTGTTTTTCTCGAGCCTGATCTCCATTTTCGAGTTCGTCAGGATGAACCGCTATGTGTCGGGCGTAATCGCCGACAACATCAGCAGCATCAACACGGCCCGTGAACTGCTCTCCGTCTCCGAACAATACAATATCAGCCTGATGAACGGGCTGGTGCTCGAGAACGACGAAGAGCTGGAAGCCCTGCCGGTCGCCCCGCAGGAAGAACTCGTCTCTTCGTTCGAAAATCTGAGCAAGCGCTTCGTCACGCCGCAGGAGCGGGCCGCCGCCGATTCCGTGCTCTATGCCTATGCGGCCTATATGCAGGTGGTCTCCGAAGCGGAGCAGATGTGGCAGCAGGACTACACCGACCGTCAGCATTGGTTCTTCAACCGCCTGCAGCCCGTGTACGTAAAGTTCCGCGGCTATATGATGCAGTTGACATCCATCAGCCAGGATGCCCTGATCGAGAGTTCCCAGGACGTCCGTGAGGGTACCTACCGCAGCCTGATGCCGGGCCTTGTATCCGTGCTGGTCGGACTCATCATGATGTTGTTGCTGAACTATTACCTGAACTATTACCTGATCAATCCGCTGCTGAAGATCACGGGCGGCATCAAAGGCTACCGTTATCACGGCCGCAGTTATGACGTCAAACTCGACAACGACGACGAACTGGCCGAACTCAACGAGGCGGTCGGCGACATCGTCGACCAGAACCAGTCGTTCAAACGGGAACTCGAACGATGAATGCGGGCATCATATCGCGGAACGTGGGCATCGCACTGATCTGTTGTGCGGTGTTTATGTTCCTGTCTGCACTGGTATCGGCACTCGACGGCTTCGACTCGTCGTTCTCCCCGCTGCTGCTCAGCGGAATCCTGACCATGATGGTCGGCGTTTTCCCGCTGATCTTCGTGCGCCGGCACAAAGATATCAATACAAAAGAAGGTCTTGCAATCCTTCTCATCGCCTGGTTCCTGAGTTGTATTTTCTCGATGCTCCCCTATGTGCTCTGGGGTGGCGAGTTCACGCTGGTCAACGCGTGGTTTGAGAGTGCATCGGGCATCACGACCACCGGTGCCACCATCCTGCAGGACATCGAAGCGCTTCCGAAAGGCCTGCTCTTCTGGCGTTCGTCTACCCACTACATCGGCGGTTTGGGCGTTGTGGTGTTCATCATGATGATCCTGCCTTCGTTCGGTACGGTCCGCTTCAAGATGAGCAAGATGGACGTCGACGATATCTCCAAGAGCAACTACCAGTACAAGTCGAACAAGTTCATCCACGTGGTGGTATCCGTTTATGCGGGCATCACCGTTTGTTCGTTCATTTCGCTGCTGCTGGCCGGTATGCCTCTTTTCGATGCGGCCAACCACGCCCTCAGCGTATCGGCCACGGGCGGCTTCAGTATCAAGAACGTTTCGATCGCGGCCTACGATTCGCCGCTGATCGAAGGCATCCTCGTGTTCTTCATGATTGTGGCCAGTCTCCATTTCGGCCTGATCTATGCCTCGTTCGCCTCGCGGTCTTTCAAGGTCCTGAAGAACCCCATCACGAAGTTCTATCTGCTCACCATTGCGGTGATGACCTTGCTCGTGGCATTCAATCTTGTGACGAGTGGTACGATCTCCAATGTGTGGCAGGCTTTGCGGCACAGTCTCTTCTCCGTGGTCTCGTGTATCTCGACCACGGGCTTCGGTTCCACCGACACGAATGTGTGGCCCGTCTTCTCGATCCTGATCCTCATCTATGCCGGCATCCAGTGCGGCTGTTCAGGCTCCACGACCTCCGGTCTGCGCTCCGACCGCGTGTATTTCACTATGAAGGCTGCCCGCGCACAGCTCATGCGGATTGCGTATCCCACCGCCGTGGTGCAGGTCAAGTCGGACGGGCAGGTCATCGACCGGGACCTGATCAACAGTGTTTCGATCTACGTGCTGCTCTATCTGCTCATCACGCTGGTGATGTCCATCGTCTACGCGGCTTTCGGCCTCGACCTGATGACATCGGTAAGTGCGTCGACTTCGATGATGAGCAACGTCGGCCCGTGTTTCGGCACCTTCGGTTCGTCGATGAGCAACTTCTCGACCGCCCCCGAAGCGGTCAAGATACTGATGACCTTCCAAATGATCGTCGGCCGTCTGGGCATTTACTCGATCCTGCTGGTATTCATTCTCTATCGCAAGCGGGCATAATGGGGGTCGCACAGTTCTTCACCGACCGGCTGCGGCACCATCTGGGCTATACGCCCACGCCCTGCCAGGAACGGCTCTTCGATACGCTCGGACGCTTCACCATCCAGTATGAAACCTGCGACCTGCTGCTGGTGAGCGGCTATGCCGGAACGGGCAAGACCTCCGCCATCGCCGCTTTCGTCCGTACGCTCAAGGAGTTGCACTACCGTTATGTGCTGCTGGCTCCCACGGGGCGTTCCGCCAAGGTGCTTTCGGGCTTTACGGGTGAGAAGGCCTATACCATCCATAAGCATATCTACCGGCAGAAAGGCATACGCGACGGGGTGGGAGAGTTTCAGCTCAATTTCAACAAGGCCAAGGATACTTTCTTCATCGTCGACGAGGCCTCTCTCATTTCCGTTGAAACGAATACAGGAGGCGGCCTTTTCGGCTCGGGCGACCTGCTCGACGACCTGGTGCAGTTCGTCCGCGCCGGGGTCGACGACAAACTGATCATCATCGGTGACCGGGGCCAGCTTCCGCCCATCGGCCTGGACCGGAGCCCGGCCCTCGACGAGGCTTATCTGTCGCGTTACGGTACCCTGATGACGGCGGAACTGACAACCGTCGTCCGGCAGGCGGCCGAATCGGGCATCCTGACGAATGCGACCATTGTCCGCCGTCTTATCGAATCGGAACGCGTGGAGACGCCCCGGCTGGTCCTTCAGGGGTTCGACGATGTGGAACGGGTGAGCGGCGGCGAGCTGATTGAGAAAATCAGTGACGCCGTGGGCCGCTACGGTCTCGACGACATTGTGGTACTGTGCCGTTCGAACAAGCGGGCAAACCGTTACAATGCCGGCATCCGCGGTTCCGTCCTCTATCGGGAGGAGCGACTCTCCAAGGGCGATAAACTGATGGTTGTGAAGAACTGCTATCAGTTCCTGGAGGACATTCCCGAGATGGATTTCATCGCCAACGGCGACGTGGCGCAGCTTGTGCGCCTTTCGCATCACGAGGAACGCTACGGTTTGCATTTCGCCGAGGCGACTCTGGCTTTCCCCGACTACAACGATGTGGAAATCAAGGCTAAAATCGTGCTCGACACACTCGATTCGGAGCAGGCGTCCCTTTCTGCGGAGCAGCAGCGTGCGCTTTATCAGGGTGTCAACGAAGACTACGCCGACGTGCGCGGAGCGCGCAAGCGCTACGAAAAAGTGCGCGAGGATCCGTACTACAACGCATTGCAGATCAAATACGCCACGGCCATCACCTGCCACAAGTCGCAGGGCGGTCAGTGGCCTTGTGTTTTCATCGACAATCCTTTTTGGAAGGAGCTCACGCTCGATGACCTGAAATGGCTCTATACCGCCATAACGCGGGGCGTGGAAAAGGTATACTTTGTCAATTTCAAAGATGATTTCTTCCGGTGATAAATCAAATTTTATATATTTGCGGATTGACTTGAAACAGTTTTAATTATTATAAACAACTACAACGATGATTATTGAAAAAGTTTTTGCGAGAGAGATCCTCGACTCGCGTGGCAATCCGACCGTTGAGGTGGATGTGATCCTTGAAAGTGGCATTATGGGTCGTGCGGCTGTTCCGAGCGGCGCCAGCACCGGTGAAAACGAAGCCCTCGAGCTCCGTGACGGCGACAAGGACCGTTACCTCGGCAAAGGTACCCTCAAGGCCGTGGCCAACGTCAACGAGCGCATCGCTCCCGTCATCGAGGGAATGAATGTCCTCGAGCAGCGCGCCATCGACCAGAAGATGATCGAACTCGACGGCACGCCGACCAAGAAGAACCTCGGTGCCAACGCCATCCTCGGCGTTTCCCTCGCCTGCGCCCACGCAGCCGCCAATTACCTCGACATTCCGCTCTATCGTTATATCGGCGGTACCAATACCTATGTCCTTCCCGTCCCGATGATGAATATCATCAACGGTGGTGCTCACTCCGACGCCCCGATTGCCTTCCAGGAATTCATGATCCGTCCGGTCGGCGCCTGCTGCGAACGCGAAGGTATCCGTATGGGTGCCGAGGTGTTCCACAACCTCGCCAAACTGCTGAAGAAACGCGGCCTGAGCACCGCCGTCGGTGACGAAGGCGGTTTCGCTCCTGCGCTCAACGGCATCGAAGACGCCCTGCAGATCATCTGCGACGCCATCACCGCCGCCGGCTACGAGCCCGGCAAGGATGTGAAGATCGCCATGGACTGCGCCGCTTCCGAGTTCTGCTTCGTGGAAGGCGACACCTTCTATTACGACTACAAGCAGCTCAAGGGTGGCAAGCAGAAAGATCCCAATGGCAAGAAACTGACCTCCGAACAGCAGATCGACTTCCTCGAGGATCTCATCAACAAGTTCCCGATCGACTCGATCGAGGACGGTCTCGACGAGAACGACTGGGAAGGTTGGGTGAAACTCACCCAGCGCATCGGCGACCGCTGCCAGCTCGTGGGCGACGACCTCTTCGTGACCAACGTGAAGTTCCTGGAGAAAGGCATCAAGATGGGTGCCGCCAACTCCATCCTCATCAAGGTCAACCAGATCGGTTCCCTCTCCGAGACCCTCGACGCCATCGAGATGGCCCACCGTCACGGCTACACCACCGTCACGAGCCACCGCTCCGGTGAAACCGAAGACACCACCATCGCCGACATCGCCGTGGCCACCAACAGCGGCCAGATCAAGACCGGCTCCCTCAGCCGCACCGACCGTATGGCCAAGTACAACCAGCTGATCCGCATCGAGGAGCAGCTCGGCGCCTGCGCCCGCTACGGCTTCAAGAAGCTTCGCTAGTCCGATGTGACAAGACAAAGAAGGTGAGCAACCTGCTCACCTTCTTTTTTTATTTCCGAATTGTTCGCGTGAGGCCTGCTCCAGGGCGGAGAGGGTGTGGGGGCGGCGTGCCGCGGCGGGGATGTGGACCGTGCGGTAGGCATCGTGCCGGGGCATCACGATCGCGATCTTTTCGCGTTCAAACACCAGTACGCCGTCGTGGATAAAATCCACGTATGGAGCTTCGGCCAGCGTGCGGAGCCAGGAACCGTCTTCTTCGTAGAGGGATAGGACGAGGTGATAGCATTCTTCCGTGCCGTGGACATCGTCGGTGATCGCATCACTGCTGCGGTAGACCCGTTTCAGGCCGAGCCGGACGGTGCGCGCGTTGTTGGGACCCCAGAAGATGGTCTCTTCGCCGCTCATACTGTAATAGGGATCCGAGAAATGGTCTTCAAAGCGGAGTGTCAGGTGGTCGTAGAGTTCCACTTCCACTTCTTCTTTCCGAGAACGGACATAACAGCTGACGACTTCCCCCATCTGGAAAGGAATTTGGAAAATCGGATCCCGCATCGCATCGCGCTCCTTGCGGACATAGGAGAGCGAAGTCTCCGGCGGCAGGTAGGAAGTCACGCCGACGTTGTCTCCTTCGATGATGGCGATGCGGCGGCGGTTGAACCGGTCCAGGTTCCATAGCCGCTCCAGGTCGGATGAGTTGAGGCCGAGTCCGCCGATGACATCGCTGTTGTCCAATGTGCGGTAGCCGATCAGAGTCAGGGAGAAAGAGGGGGAGGCAAGGGCGTTGGGATCTTTCAGGACGAGCCAGCGGTCCCGCCCTTCCGCTACATAGACGGTACCCTCGTTGCACTGGGCTTCCAGCCAGCCCCAGCGGGCAATCTCTTCGACCAGCGTGCCGTCGGCTTCGTATAGGAGTGCTTTGAGGGTATAATTGTTTCCGCCGACGGGATCGGCCATTGCCCCCTCGACGCCGGTTTGGTCGACGAAGGGCTCCAGGCGCACGAAACGGTCATAGCCCCAGTCTATGCGCAGGTCTCTGCAAAGACCGGAGCGGCCGGATCGCATTTCCAGCAATTTGACCTGATTGCGGTGCAGGCGCTGGCCGACCGGGCCGGAATGCCAGGCGGCCGCGCGGACCGGGTCGTCCATCGGATCGTAAGGGATGACGGAGCCGGGCTGGTGGAAGACTTCGCTGCGGCGCAGTGACGCATCCCAGGTTGTCAGCGTGAAGTCCGTGCCCAGCGTGCGGAAACGGCTGCCGGAGTGGACGATGGCCAGGTACTCGAAGGGAAGCAGGGTCTCGCCCGTATCGCTCACGACGCCCTTCAGACCGGTATAGATTGATTCGGCGATGCCGGTCCCTTCGCTGAAACTCGGGGACGAGACGAATTGCGGCGGGAAAATTTCCGTGCCATCCATATCATAGACGCCCCAGAGCAGCGTGCCGGCCAACAATTCGTCATCCGATTCCCGCTGCGTCATGATCAGCCCGCCATTCTTGGGAATATGGATTGAGTGGCATTCTGCGGGTACAATGATCCGTCCACTCTGGTCGGCGACGCCATGCAGTTTCGTCTTGCCTTCCTTGCGGATGATTTCGCAGAGTCCGTTTTTGTCGAATTTCTTGATATCATCGTATTCGGCCGGCAGGATCATCGTACCTTCCGTGTCGATGAGACCTTTGCGGCCGTCGATCGTGACTTCGGCAAATCCGTTTTTAAAACGGGTGGCGTCGTCGAAACGGGGCTCGATCACCCAGGTTTTGTCTTTGGCCTGGTAACCATATTTGCGGGTCTGCTTGTCCCGGACGGGTTTGAGGTCCTGAGCTGCGGCGGGCAGTGCGAGCAGAACGGCCAGCAGGCAGAGAATGAAGGCTTTATTTTTCATAGGGATCTGCTAATGGAAGAGATATCCTGCTTTTCGGAGTTCTTTGAGGGTTTTGATCGGTTTCGGGGGATTGAGGTAGCGGGCGAGGAAAGCGTAGGTGTCGAGCCGGATCTCGCAGGCTTCCATCGAGTCGATGCGCTCGAAAGAATGGGCGCCGGGCATCTTCGGGAAGACCTTATACTCGAAGTTCCGGTTGTAGAACGTCAGGCTGTCGATCATCCGCTGCACTTCCGTCACGCTCACGTCGTCGTCGTTCATGCACGTGACGATGCGAAGCGGCTTGGCCAGCTGCTTCGCATAGGTCACAGGGGAGCGGCGGGCGTATTCTTCCGGCTTCTCCTGGGGCGTGGCGCCGATGTGGTATTCCTGCGTGTAATTCTTGGAATAATCCGGCGTCTGGTAGCTGAGCCGGTATCCCACGTCGCTCACCGGCACGCCGGCGTAGCCGCAGACGAACTTCTCCGGATAGCGCAACAGATTCATCAGTGTAATCATGCCGCCGTGGCTCCAGCCTATGATGCCCACGCGGTCGGGATCCACGATGTCATAGCTTTCCACCATATAATCGCGGGCCGCCATCACATCTTCGTTCTCGAGCCCGCCGTAATCGATGTTCTCATAGAAGTTTCGGCCGTAGCCTGTGCTGCCGCGGTAGTCGGGCGCGATCACGATGTAGCCCTGCGCCAGCATCTCCCGGAGGATGTGGACCGATCCCGAATCGAAACTGCTGTGGACGCCGCCGTGCGGGAACACCAGCAGCGGATACTTCTTGTTCTGCTTCGCGGATCTGGGGATGAAGACGTAGGAATGGAACTTCAGCTGATTGCCCAGCAGCGAATCCTTGAAGGCCGTGCCGGTCTTCTTCTGATAGGCGGGCGGCGGGCCGGCAAGCCGCACGATATCGACGTAGGCGATGTCGCTGAGGCGCTCGATGAGCAGCAGCGACTCGATCTTCCGGTCGACCGTCTGCGTGGCGAAATTACTGTTGTTCTCCTGGGCAGAAGCCGGAAGGGTGAAGACGACGGCCAGCAGCAAAACGAGCGTGGCGCGTAAGGCTTTGATTATCATAGTTTTCCTTGTTTTCTCTTGCGCATTTTGACGCAAGCGATTTTGTTTATTTTACTGATTATCAGATGGATATCTGCCACGGCAATCTTACGCCAGTCCCCAAGCGATGAAGCCGACGACGAGGGCGACGATGCAGTTGATAGCCTTGGCGCGGAGGAAGGCGCCTTTGGATTCGGCCAGGAGCGGGAGGGCGGCGTGGCCGTCCTGGGAAATGCAGCTGGCCAGCAGCACGGGCATCGGCACGACGCCCGCGGCGAAGAGAGTGACGAAGATCAGGTGGGGTCCTGACTCGGGGATGATGCCGATGAGCGTGGCCAGCACGATCATCAGCGGCACGTTGGCGCTGATCCAGGCGTTGACATCCACGAGCTCCATGATGAAGCCTAGGGCGATCAGCACGCCGAAGGTCCAGGCGAAGATTTTCGGTACGTGCCGGGCGATGACGTGGTGCCAGAGATGCTCCTCGACGAAGTGGTCGGAGCCGAAGGCGACGACTGCCAGCAGGATGAGGCTGACCGCGGCGAAGAGCATATTCATCCAGTCTTCGCTCAGCAGGTTGAAGCCGCCGTGTTCGGCCTCTTCCATCCCTTCGTGCTCGTGTTCGAGCATCCCGGTGGCGAGGGCGAAGATGTAGAGCGCGGTACCGAGGAACAGGATGCCCCGTTTCCAGGTCAGCAGGGTGCGCTTCTTCGAATGCGGCTCCCGGGTTTCCGGTGCCGGGTGCGCATCTTCTTTGTGGAGATGCATTTCGTCGCAGGTCTTCAGTGCATAGGGCTTCAGCCCGAGTTTCGGCCCGACGTAGTCGATCAGCACGCCGGCGGCGATGCCGATGGCCAGAATGATGGCGGAAATCAGAAGCGCCTTGCCCGGGAAGAGCGTCAGCATCACGAACGCCTCGTCGCCCGAGGTGGCGATCAGCATCGCCACCAGCGCGCCGAAGCTGATCATCCCGTGGGAGAACAGCGAAACCGATGCGAAGCCGCCCATGCACCCCGGAATCCATCCCAGCAGGGCCGATACCACGATCTGGCCGAATTTCGACCGCTGCAGCCGCTGGAAAAAGCGGCCGCCCGACGAGATGTTCAGGCTCTCGATCATCATCATCATGATCACCACCATTCCGGTGATGAGCACGGCCGCCCGCAGGGCGTCAATCAGAATGTCCAGTACGTCCATAGGCTATCCTTGTCCTTGTGAGGGGGGCGTAATGAACCCGTCGGCCGGATTCCAGCCCGTGTGTTTGAGCGTGCGAACGCAGGTCCGGCCGCCGATGCGCACATAGAGTTCGTTTCCGAGAAAGCAGATCGCCTCGGCTTGTTCCGTTCCGAAGGGGAGCGTGAGGATGGCCCGTACGCGGCCGTTCTGGTCACAGACCTGGATGCCGAAAGGCGTGAGCACGTAGAGGTTACCCAGCGTATCGAAGGCCAGGTCGCGGGTGATCGGCCCTTCGAGCGTGTGATTGTCGGGATTATGCAGCCAGTAGAACTGTTCGCCGGCCGTGCGGGTTCCGTCGGGCTTGACAAGGGCGCAGCGCAGCCAGTTGGACTGCGGCTCGACGGAGATTTCCAGCTTGCCGGAGGGGTAGAGCAGGGTGGTCACAGGCGCTTCGAGCCGTTTGCGGACTGCCTTGGGCAAGTCTTTCGCCGCGATCTCCTGCCATCTGCCTTCGCGGTCTTTTCCCGTGCCCAGCAGCGACTGCAGCATATCGTTGCGCGAGTCGCCGGCTTTGACGGGCGCGGGCCAGCCTTTCCAGAGCCAGCGCATGGCGTCGGGGAACATCTTCGTACCGTGCCAGATGCTGTGGCCGCCGCGGTCCCAGTGGGCGATCTCCTCATAACCCGCGAAATCGAGTGCCGATTCCAGCAGCAGGTTCTGCTCCCACCATTCGCCGAAAAGGGGATTCCAGGCGTCTTTCAGGCCGTCCTGGAGGAAGATGCGCAGCGGCTTGGGTTCGTATTTGCGGACCAGGGCCGGATAATCGTTGCCGCCCCGCATGGCGACATAGGTGCCGACCGAGCTATAAACGCGGCGGAAAAGGTCCGGGCGATTCCAGGCAGCCGAAAAGGCGGCGATGCCGCTGCTGCTGGCGCCGCAGATGGCCCGGTCATCCGGGTTGTGCGACAGTCTCACCGGCCGGCCGTCGGGTGTGACGAGGCGCTCGGCCATCGGCAGGATCTCTTCTTCGAGGAAGCGGGCAAATGTCCCGTCCGTCCGGTCGAATTCGTTGCTTCGGTTATAGCGCAGCACGTTCCCGTCAGCATCGTATGAAACGCCCGGCTGCACGAACACGCCGATGGTCACCGGCATCTCGCCCGACGCGATCAGATTGTCGAGCACCGTCGTGGCATTGAACAAGATCCCGTCCAGTCCCACCAGCAGGCACGCCGGCGTTTTCCCGTCGTACTGTACCGGCACATAGACTTTCCACTCCCGCCGGGTTTCGGGATAAATTGCCGAATCACTGAATTCGCCGCTCAGAATCACGCCCTTCAGCGAATCTGCCACAGGTACGAAAGCCGGATCGTCCGGATACTGGGCATTATGCCTCAGCTCCTGCGCTCCGGCGATTGCTGTCGACAGCAGGAACAGCAAGCTGATTATCGTAATACTTTTTTTCATTCAGTTATTTTTTGATCTTTTCGGTTATTGTCTCTTGAAACGTCGCGCAAGCGCGACCCCTCCCAAGCATAGCTTGGGCCCCTCCCTCTTATGTTGCCGAGGGTGGCACAGTTTCCTGAGACAATAACCGAAAAGATTCATTTTGCACACATTTGTCAGGCGGATGGCTTTGCATTTTGGGAGCATCTCTCCTAATATGTTAGCGACAAAAATGCAAAGCCGGAGCCTGACATAATTATTATGTTATAGTTCTTTTATGTAGCATCTGGCGCGCTTGTGGAGGCGGTTTTCGAAGCGGTTCCACATGTTCTGGACGCTGTTGTTGTCTTCGAGTTCGCGGGTGGTTTCGACATAGCGGATGCCGTAGCGGTGGATGGCGGGGGCGATCTTGTCGAAAATCATGGCGTTGAGCCCTTTGTTCTTGTACTCGTCCCGGATGCCGATCAGCAGGAGATCGAGCGTATCGTTGTGACGGATGGCGTGGAGGACGTGGCGGAAACCGAACGGATAAAGCCGTCCCTTGCACTTTTGCAATGCCTTCGACAGCGAAGGCATGCTGATGCCGAAGGCCACCACCCTGTCGCTCTCGTCGAGAATCACCGATACGAAATCGACGTTCAGATTCGGCACGAACTGCTTCATCAGATCGTCGATCTGCCCCTTCGACAACTCGGAGAAACCGTGGATGTCGCGGTAGGTCTCGTTGAGTACCTGCGCGCATTCGGGGAAATACGACACCATCTTCTTCTTGGTGCTGATGTCGGCTTGGCGGAGATGGTAGCGCATCGCGACCAGTTTCGCCGGCCGGGTGAACCATTGGTCGATGTCGTCGGGCATAATCAGTTGATACTCAACCCAGTCTGTGTCTTTCCGGTAGCCCCGGCGCAATAGCTGCGGCTCGTAGTAGGGATGATTGTATTTGCCGTAGGCCGTCGGCAGTTCGTCGAAACCCGCCACCAGCACGCCCGACGCGTCGAACTCCAGGAAGCCGAGCGGACCGTTCATCACGGTCATCCCTTTTTCCCGCGCCCAGGCCTCGACCGTGTCGAACAGTGCGTCGACGACCGCATCGTCGTCGACGAAGTCCATAAAGCCGAAACGGGCCTGCTTTGCGCCGATCTTCTCGTTGTACTTGTAATTGATGATGCCGGCGATGCGCCCCACGGCTTTGCCGCCTTCGTCGTAGGCCATCCAGTATTTGCCTTCGCAGAATTCGAAGGCGTGGTTCTTTTTCGGATCCAGTGTTTCGAGGTCGCCGCTTTCCAGTGTCGGGACATAATACTTGTTGTCCTTGTAGAATTCGTTCGGGAAATGGACGAAGCGCCGCAAATCCCGCCGGCTGGCAACCTCTTTGATGGTTATTGTCATAGTCAAGTTTATTGTTCTGTCACATTCATTTCTTCGCGGAGGGCCCGACCGGTCCAGGTCCTGGCGTTTGCCAGGTCTTCCGGCGTCCCTTCGAACACGACCCGGCCGCCCTCGTCTCCGGCGTCGGGCCCCAGGTCGATCACCCAGTCGGCGGCGCGGATCACGTCGAGATTGTGCTCCACCACCAGAACGGAGTGGCCTCTGTCGATCAGTGCGTCGAAAGCCTTGAGCAACTTTTCGATGTCGTGAAAATGCAGGCCCGTAGTCGGTTCGTCGAATACGAAGAGAATGGAACCCTTGCTGTCGAATTCCTTGCCCAGGAATGACGCGAGTTTGATGCGCTGGCTTTCGCCGCCGCTGAGCGAACTGCTGCTCTGTCCGAGGCTCAGATAGGAGAGTCCCACGTCGACCAGCGGCTGCAGCCGCTCTGCAATGCGGCGGGCCATCGGATCGGTCTGCGACCCAAAAAAGGCGATGGCTTCTTCCACGCTCATATCGAGTACGTCGCTGATGTCCTTCCCCTGGTATTTCACCTCCAGGATGTCGCTCTGGAAACGCTTGCCTCCGCAAGCCTCGCAGGCCATCTCCACGTCGGCCATGAACTGCATCGGGATGCGGATTACGCCTTCGCCCAGACATTCGGGACAGCGGCCGCCGTCGATGTTGAACGAGAAATGCGAATGCCCGTAGCCGTTCATCTTGGCGTAGGGCTGCTCGGAAAAGAGCCGCCTGATGTCGTCGTAAACCTTGAGATAGGTTACGGGATTCGAGCGTGAACTCTTTCCGATGGGATTCTGGTCGATGTATTCGACCGCTGCGACCTTGCCGAGGTCGCCCCGTAGTTCTTTGAATATGCCGGGCTTGCTGCCGACCTGGTTGAGATGGCGATAGAGGGCGGGGTAGAGGATGTCGCCCACCAGCGAGCTCTTGCCGCTGCCGCTAACACCCGTGACGACGGTCAGGCAGCGCAACGGGAAGCGGACGTCAATGTTCTTGAGATTGTTTTCCCGTGCTCCCGCCACTTCCACGGCGTATTTCCAGCTGCGTTTGCGCTTCGGCACGGGAATCTTCCGCACACCGGACAGATAGTCGAGCGTGAGAGACCGGGCACCTGCCTTCAGGCCCTCGTCGATCCGGCCCTGGAAAACCACGCGGCCGCCTTCCTTGCCGGCCAGCGGGCCGATGTCGATCAACTGGTCGGCCGCGTCGATGATGTGCCGGTCGTGCTCCACCACGATTACGGTGTTGCCCAGGTCACGCAGGCGCTTGAGCACGCCGATCAGACGCCGGGTGTCGCGCTCGTGAAGGCCGATGCTCGGTTCGTCGAGGATGTACATCGAGCCGACCAGATTGTTTCCCAGCGAGCTGACCAGGTTGATGCGCTGGCTTTCGCCGCCACTGAGCGTGTTGGAAGCCCGGTTCAGGGTCAGATAGCCGAGTCCCACGTCGCAGATATATTTCAGGCGGGAACGGATTTCGCGCAGCGGCCGTTCGGCCACCGTGCGGTCGTAATCGTCGAGTTCGAGCGTGTCGAAAAAGGTCGCCAGTTCTCCGATCGGCATCGACATCAGTTCGTGGATGTCGTGTCCGCCGACTTTTACGTAGAGGGCTTCCGGACGGAGTCTCGATCCGCCGCAGGCGGGACAGGTGGTCTTGCCCGAGTAGCGGCTGAGCATATACTTGTACTGGATCTTGTAGCGCTGGCTCTCGACCCATTTGAAGAAAGCGTTGATGCCGGTGAAATACTCGTTGCCGTCCCAGAGCAGTTTTTTCTGCGCTGGCGTGAGCTCGATGTAGGGCTTGTGGATCGGGAAGTCGAACTTGTAGGCGTTCATCACCAGCTCGTCGTTGAGCTGTTTCATTACCTCGCCCCGCCAGCAGGCGATGGCTCCCTGATAGACGCTCAGGGTGGGGTCGGGTACGACGAGGGCTTCGTCGATGCCGATGGTCTTGCCGTAGCCGCCGCAGACCGGGCAGGCGCCCAGCGGGCTGTTGTAGCTGAACAGGTGCTCCGAAGGCTTCTCGAAGCGGATGCCGTCGGCCTCGAACAGATTCGAGAAATTGCGCGCTCCCGCCTTTTCGTTCCACAGGCAGAGGTAGCCTCCTCCTTTTTCGAAGGCGGTCTGGACGGAATCGAGTGCGCGGCTGACGGTGTCTTCATCGTCATCCACGGTAAGACGGTCGACCAGCAGCAACCACTCGTCTCCGAAATCCCCGATATGCTGCAGGGCTTCTTCCATCTTGGCATAGCGGCCTTCGCGCGTAGCCAGGCGGGTGAAGCCTTCTTCCTTGAGGTTCAGGAGTTTCTCGATCTTTCCCTCTTCCTTCCAGCGGATGTCGGCCAGGATGAGGGCCGAGGTCCCTTTCTCGAGGGAGACCAGATAGTCCACCACATTTTTGGCCGTGTCGCAGCGCACTTCCCGGCCGGAAACCGGGGAATAGGTCTTGCCGATGCGGGCGAAGAGCAGGCGCAGGTGGTCGTAAATCTCGGTATTTGTCCCGACAGTGGAACGCGGGTTGCGGGTGTTGACCTTCTGCTCGATGGCGATAGCCGGCGGAATGCCGCTGATCATGTCGACATCGGGCTTGTTCATCCGTCCGAGGAACTGCCGTGCGAAGGAGGAGAGGCTTTCCGCGAAGCGGCGCTGACCTTCGGCGAACAGCGTGTCGAAAGCGAGCGAACTCTTCCCGCTGCCGGAAATGCCGGTGATCACCACCAGTTTCCCCAGCGGAATGTCCAGGTCGATGTTCTGCAGGTTGTTAACCCTGGCGCCTCTTATTTGTATCTCCTTTTTCTCCATCTTTCTGTTTGGGTTTCCAACTGACTTCGATCATCCGGTAAGGATAGTTCTCGCGCAGGCGGGCGGCATTGGGACAGTTCTCGCGGTGGATCTTGATGCCGTCGCGGATGGTGATGAAGCCGAAGATCGGATCGCCGTAGGACGGCGTGCAGCATTTGGCCAGTTTCAGTTCCACGCCCATCAGGCGGCGGTCGATGATGAACTCGCCGCTGGCCACGCCGGTCGTCCGCTCGCCGTGGTCGGTCCCGGACTGCCGCGTAGCGGCTGCCGGCTCCGCTTCCATCTTGCGGGTGAGATAATCCTTGACGACGGCCACGTCGATCTGCCCGTTGCCCAGGGCACCGAAAAACTCGTTGATCGTACCGATTTTGTACATCTTGGCCAATGCGGTCAGGTCGGCGTCGGTGATGACCATCTTCCAGTTCTTGAGCCGGCGGGCCAGGAGTTCCTTGCCTGCCGCGGCCCGGGCGTGCTCCTCTTCCTTGAGCTTCTGCTTGATCTTGGAGCGGGCTTTCGATGAGACTACGAAGTTCAACCAGTCGGCCGTGGGCCGCTGGTTCTTGCTGCTGATGATTTCGACCACGTCGCCCGTATGGAGTTTTTCGCGGATCGAACACATCTTCCCGTTGACCCGGGCGCCGGTACAGCGCAGTCCGAGGTTCGAGTGGATCTCGAACGCGAAGTCGAGCACGGAACTGCCCGCGCGCAGCTGCCGCAGGTCGCCGGTCGGAGTATAGACCAGGATCTCCTGCAGCGCGATCGACGCGTGTTCATATTTTTCTTCTTCATCGCTCTGCATCAGGTCGCGCACCTGGTTGAGCCAGTCGGTCAGACGGTCCTTGCTCTGGATTCCTTTGTATGACCAGTGGGCGGCTGCGCCCTGCTCGGCGACATAGTCCATCCTCCGGGTACGGATCTGCACTTCCACGGGCAGTCCTTCGGCCGTCTTGACGGTGGTGTGGAGCGACTCGTATCCGTTGTCGCGCGGTTTTGAGATCCAGTCGCGCAGGCGTTTGGTGTCGGGTTCGTACTCTTCCGTCACCAGCGAATAGACCTTCCAGCATAGAGCTTCTTCCTGGGCGTGGTCACCGTCGCATTCGATGATGAAGCGCATCGCGAAGAGGTCGTACACCTTGTCGAAGGTGATCTGTTGCGCCTGCATCTTCCGCCAGATCGAGTACGGGCTCTTGGTGCGTGCCTTGAGCGTATAGCGGATGCCTTCGCGGTCGAGTTTCTCGCGGAGCGGATTGATGAATCGCTGAACGAGGGTCTCCCGTTGGGGTTCCGTTTCCTTGATTTTCCGGACGATCTCCTTATAGCGCTCCGGCTCGGTGTATTTGAGGAAGATGTCTTCCATCTCGCTTTTGATGCGGTACAGGCCGAGCTGGTGCGCCAGCGGGATGTAGAGCATCATCGTCTCCATCAGTTTCTTCGTGCGCTTGGCCGGCGGCAGGATATTGATGCTGCGCATCACCTCGAGCCGGTCGGCGAGTTTGATCAGGATTACGCGCGGGTCGGTGGAGTAGGAGATGATAAGCTTGCGGTAGCGCTCCTCGTCGAGATTGGCCTCCTGCAACTGGATGTTCGAGATGTTGTTGAGGCCTTCGATGATTTCGATGATATTCTTCGGATACTCCGCGCGGAAAGATTCCAGCAGCGGCGTATGGTTGAGTTCGGATACTTTGTCGGTCTGGAAGCGGTTGGCCTCGTGGAGCAGGACGGCGCAGGCAGCGTCGGCCCGCAGGCCGATTTCCTTGCAGACGATATGGGCGACGGCGAGCGGGTGTTCGATGAACGGATGGCTGTTGCTTCGCATTTTCCCTTCGAGGGCTTCAGATGCGGCTTCATAGGCTGAGAGCAGCATTTTTTTCTCCCTGTCCGAAATGTCGGAGAGGATTTCCTGCAATTTTCTGGGTATCGTGTTCTTCATCGCTTTCCTGCAAGGGTTTCAAGGGCTTTCATTTCATCGCGCCATCGGGCGGCGTTGAGGAAGTCGAGCTGCGCGGCGGCAGCTTCCATCCGCTTTTTCGCCGCTTCGGCGGCCGTGCGGAGTTCTGCGGGACTCATCCGGGCGATAACCGGGTCTTCTTCGAGGAAGCGGACCTTGTCGTCGACCGGCTCGGAGTAGTATCGGGAGGACTGGACCGTCTGGCGCAGGCTGGTTCCCACCTGCGTGGGTACGATGCCGTTGGCTTCGTTGTAGGCCATCTGCTTGGCCCGGCGCCGGTTGGTCCCGTCGATGGTAGCCTGCATCGATTCGGTGATCTTGTCGGCGTACATGATGACGCGGCCGTTGACGTTGCGTGCGGCGCGGCCGGCGGTCTGCGTCAGGCTTCGGTCGGAACGCAGGAACCCCTCCTTGTCGGCATCGAGAATCGCCACCAGCGACACGGTGGGCAGGTCGAGGCCCTCGCGCAGTAAGTTCACGCCCACGAGCACGTCGAAACGGCCGGCCTTGAAGTCGTCGAGTATTTCCACGCGTTCCAGCGTATCGACATCGGAATGGATGTAGCGCGTGCGGATCTCGAGCCGCGTGAGATATTTCTCCAATTCTTCGGCCATCCGTTTGGTGAGTGTGGTAACCAGCACCCGCTCGTCTTTCTCGGCCCGGATCTGGATCTCTTCCAGCAGGTCGTCGATCTGGTTTGCGATGGGACGGACCTCGATCGGCGGGTCGAGCAGGCCGGTAGGACGCACCACCTGTTCCACCACCACGCCGCCGCTCTGTTCGAGTTCATAGTCGCCGGGCGTGGCGCTCACGAAGAGCCGCTGACCTACGAGCGCCTCGAATTCGTCGAAGCGGAGCGGACGGTTGTCGGCCGCTGCGGGGAGACGGAAACCATATTCGATGAGGGTCTGTTTGCGGCTCCGGTCACCGCCCGACATCGCACGGATCTGGGGCACGGTGACGTGGCTCTCGTCGATGAAGGTAAGGAAATCGTCGGGGAAATAGTCGATCAGGCAGAATGGCCGCATACCGGCGCTCCGTCCGTCGAAATAACGGGAGTAGTTTTCGATGCCGGGGCAGTATCCCATCTCCTTGATCATCTCCAGGTCGTATTCCACGCGGGTCTTGAGCCGTTTGGCCTCCAGATGTTTGCCGATGTCCTCAAAATAGGCGCACTGCTTTACCAGATCGTCCTGGATGGTGGCGATGGCGTTGCGCGTGCGTTCCTTCGTGGTCACGAAGTTGTTTGCCGGATAAATGGCGATTTCCTGCAGGAACTCGAGCGTCGCGCCGCTGACCGGGTCGATGCGCTCGATCGACTCGATTTCGTCGCCGAAGAAAACCACGCGGCAGCCGTAGTCGCCGTAAGCCAGGTAGATATCCACGCTGTCGCCTTTCACGCGGAATGTTCCCCGTTTGAACTCCGCTTCGTTGCGGGAATACAGGGCATCCACCAGGCTGTAGAGGAATTTCTGCCGGCCGAGTTTCTGGCCGGTTTCCACGCGGACGGTCGTTTCGTGGAAATCGTCCGGGTTCCCGATACCGTAGAGACAGGAGACCGACGAGACCACGACCACGTCGCGGCGGCCCGACAGAAGGGCGCTCGTTGCGCTGAGCCGGAGTTTCTCGATCTCATCGTTGATGCTCAGGTCTTTCTCGATGTAGGTGTCGGTCGTGGGCAGATAGGCTTCCGGCTGGTAGTAATCGTAGTACGAGACGAAATACTCCACCAGGTTCTTCGGGAAGAAATTCTTGAACTCGCCGTAGAGCTGTGCGGCCAGGGTCTTGTTGTGGCTCAGGATCAGTGTGGGACGGTTCAGCTGTGCAATCACGTTGGCCATCGTGAAGGTCTTGCCCGAGCCGGTCACGCCCAGGAGCGTGGTGGCCGGGTTTCCTTCTCGGATCGAGGCGACGATTTGCCGGATCGCTTCCGGCTGGTCGCCCGTCGGCTTGTATGGCGATTGCAGGTCGAATATCATTTCCTGGATTTTTTCACGTTCTGGAGATACTCTTCAAGGCCGGCGACGACCTTTTCGGCGATACGCTTGTGCGTGGCCGGGTCGGCAATCATCTCCTCGTCGGGGAGACTGCTCATAAAGAGGCATTCCACCAGGGCGTTGGGATATTCGGTCGGCGCGTTGAGCGAAAAGTTGAAGTTGCCGGTCAGGCCGAAGTCCGGTACGCCGAGTTCGAGCATGTGTTTGAGCAGCGTAGCGGCCAGTTCCCGGTTGGTAATGTGCTTGTAGTAGGTGCTCGTGCCCATCGCCGAGAGCGGGGATCCGCCCGCATTGTTATGGATCGAGACCATCAGGTCGATGTCGGCCTCACGGAAAGTCTTCTTGCGTTCGGTCATCGATATGTCCGAGTCGTCGGTGCGGCTGAGCACGACGGTTGCGCCTTTTTTCTCCAGCAGTTTCTGGAGTTCCCGGACAATGCTGAGGTTGACGTCTTTCTCCATGATTCCCGTTGCGCTCACGGCGCCGAGGGCCTCGCCGCCGTGTCCGGCGTCCAGACCGATCTTCAGCCCTTTGAGCGAAAGGTCCGCCGGGGCGTGCCGTACTTCGATCACGAGCGTGTTGCCGTCATAGCCCACCTGGAATCCCCAGCAGTATTTTTCCTTCAGTTTGATGACCAGGCTCAGCACGTCGCTGTCCGTCTGCTGCAGGTCGACATAGTCGACGATGCCCAGGTCCTGGTACTGGGTCATCCAGTTGCTGTTGTTCATCGCACCGAATACGTCGACGTGGATGGTGGTCGGGTCGAGTGTGGTACGGGCGGCGTAGGGGAGCCGTTCGGGAAGCGAGAGGCGGATGCGGTCGCGTGAACCCGTGTTGGTGATGCCGATATTGTTGGTGTTGACGATATGGGCGCTTCGCGGCGAGAACTCCACATCCTCTTTGTGGATGTAGGCGTAGCGGTTTTTGGAAAGCTGCACCCGGTACAGGTCTCCGATCTCGCCCGTGACCTTCATCACGATGCCAGGATCGAGCCAGCCCATCTTGGAGCCGCCCAGGCGGTCGGTGCCGGTCCCGTACTGGAGGTAGGCGCCTTCCTTCGTCTCTACGCAGAAGAGCCGTTCCTCGAACTGGGGCTGCGGCTCCGGTCGCCTTACGAAGCCGTCGTTCGGGAGATAAAAGATATGCAGTTCTTTCGTCTCGGTCTTTGTTCCCTGGAACAGGGTGACCTCGATGCGGTTGTCGCCCTTGGCCAGCCGGAGCTGGCGTCCGAAGGTGCCGGTCTTGTAGACTTTCACCTGTTCGCCGTTTACGGCGGCCAGGTTGCCCGGATCGGTGATGCCGACCAGATAGTAGCGGCTGTTTCTGACGGTATCGCGGCTGTATGCAGGGGCGCGGCGGAAGGAAATCTGGGCCGTAGCGTTGGCCAGGGCGGCCGCCAGGAGCGTCGCGGCCAGCAGGATGCGAAAGAGTCTCATATCGTTGTTGTTCTAGTCCCGTTCGCACGCGCACGACGCGCGAACCTACAAAGATACGAATTTTCGTATTTTTGTCATATCTTTGTCGAACGATTCAGTAAACTATTATGAATAAAGATATCTATCTGGCCGGCGGCTGCTTCTGGGGCGCCGAGCATTTCTTCAAACAGATCGAAGGCGTTGCCTTCACCGAAGTGGGCTTTGCCAACGGCAACACGCCCGATCCCACCTACAAGGAAGTCTACACCGACACCACCGGATACGCCGAGACGGTCCACATCCGCTTTGACAACGAAAAAGTCGGGCTGAAGTTCCTGCTCCGCATGTTCTTCAAGGCCATCGACCCCACCTCGCTCAACAAACAGGGCGAAGACGAGGGTACCCGCTACCGCACCGGTATCTACTACGTCGATCCCGCCGACCTCCCGGCCATCCGCACCGTCTTCGACGAAGTCCAGCGCACCCTGGCCGCCCCGGTCGTCGTCGAAGTCGAACCCCTCCGCAACTTCTTCCGGGCCGAAGACTATCATCAGGATTATCTGGACAAGAATCCTGACGGATACTGCCACCTTCCCCTCGAACTCTTCCGCTTCGCCCGCGAAGCCAAACCCACCCTCGACTGAGCCGTTTGTCATGAAAACAATCCGCAGAATCCTTAAGATCGTCGGAATCGTCCTTTGGAGCGTCCTGGCCCTCATTGGAATTTTCACCGTGGTCTGTATTGCCATAGGGCGGCACGAAGCGAACAAGACCGGTGAAAATCAGATTATCAGTATCAATCCGGATGAGATGGCCATCCTCAGGCTGCGGGTCGACCGGCTTCGTTCGGCCGGTCCCTATGCGCAGGATACGGTGGTGCTCCGGATGGCCTCGGTCCCGGACCCGGCCCGTTCGGCGGAGATCCGCGAATACTTCCAGCTGGACACACTCTATGCCGCCGATGCCCCGACCTGGGACAAAGCCCTGGCCGTGGCGCGTTTCGTGGCGACCAACATCCCGCACAACAACCAGCGGATCCAGCCGGAGAAGCGCAATGCCATCGCCCTGTGGGAATACACGAAGACCGTTGAGCCGGCTTTCAACTGCCGGCTGCACAGCATTATGCTCTATGAGATGCTGAGTTCCATCGGGCTGGAAGCCCGTTTCATCACCTGTATGCCGATGGACAGCAACGACACGGACTGCCACGTGGTCAATCACGTCTGGCTGCCCGAACTGGGCAAATGGGCGATGCTCGACTCCGATATGGGCGGCAATTATGCAACGGGCGAAGACGGCACGCCGCTCTCACTGCCGGAAATCCGCGAACGCTACATCCAGGAGAACCCCGTCTGGTACCATCCGGCTTTCTGCCCCGACGGGGACAGAGACCCCGAGACATACTATTATGCCTATATGGCCAAAAACGTTTATTGGTTCACCTCCTGGGAGACGCTGCACTATGACCAGGAACCGTGGGGCGGCTGGGACCGCGGCCGAAATGTCCATCTGGTCCCGATCGGTTTTGAACCTTTCGGCGCCTCCTCCGGCGAAATCATCACCTCCGACGCCTCCCAGTTCTGGGCTGCGCCCGGGGCTTAGACCAGCGAGCCGGGCTCAATGTGGTGCAGGAAAGCCTCGGCGGCTTCGCACTGGCACTCGATGCCGCGGAAGCGCTCCATCGGGGCATGCCAGCCTTCCATCACTTCTTTCAGGTCCTGGCTTTCGTGGCAATAGCTGGCTTTGTACTTGCGTTCCCGGGTCGCGGTGATGTCCACCCAGTCGGAAGGATGGAACATCTGCGTCTGCGTGCCGGACATCACTTCGAAATAATAGAGCTCGAAACTGCGGCCCAGCCGGCGCCAGGCGTCGAGCACGAGGATGCCGCAAACCGCGTGGTCGCGGTGTCCGTCGATGGGCCAGTGCGTGATGACCACGTCGGGCTTCTCACGCTCCAATAGTTCGCGCATCTCGCGATAACGCTCGAGATTGACTTCGGTGCTGCCGTCGATCTGGTTCATGAACAAGGGACGGGCACCTGTTACGGCGCAGGCCGCTTTCGCTTCTTTTTCACGGATGGCCGCCGCCTCTTCGTGACTCTTGCCGGGAATGCCGGCTTCTCCGCGTGTGAGATAGACGCTCACCACTTCGTGTCCGGCGTCGGCCAGCAGGCACATCGTGCCGCCGGCAGCCGTCTCCGGATCATCGGGATGCGCCCCGATCACCAGAATCTTTTTCTTTCCTGTATTCCCGGCCACGGCCTGCTGGCCGCGGGCCAGCGGAATGCCGCCCAAAACTGTGAGCGCCGCGGCGCTTCCGGTAGCTTTCAACATCGTTCGTCTGTTCATAAACAGTTGTATATTATTGATTTAATTGCAAGATACTTTTACGGGTTCGGTATTGAATCCCCGGACTTCGATGACCACTTGTGGTTCGTCGTCCGGGACCCGGTATTCCAGTTCGCGCGTCTCGCCGGGCATCAGGTGGATGTAATTGTCCGACCAGAGGGTGGGGAGGATGCGGGAGCCGTCGTCCCGCCGGGCCGTCAGATGAAGCATCAGGGCCGGCGTTTCAGAAGTGTTGGTCACCAGGATCTTCTCCGTAAGGGCTTTGAGTCTGATGTCGGCCTGCGGCAGGGTATTCAGTACTTTCAGGTTATCCTCTTCCCGGGGCAGGACGTAGTCGTTCTGCGATACGAGCTGATTCCCGTCGTAAAGGCGTAAGCGGAGGATGCCCGCTTCGGGCCGCGCGTCAGCAGCGGGAAGGACAGGTGTATCGAAGCACGGAACCGTACTGTCTTCCGGCGCGTCGACCTGACTGGAGTGGACCGAGATGATATTCCCGAAGCAATCGGAGAACTGCACGTCCACGCGGAGGCCGGCGCGGTCTCCTGCGCTGTAATTGACCACTTCCACGCGCTCTTCCGAAGGGTTCCACTGGATGTGAAGCGCTTCGCAGGCCTTGCGGCAGGCGTAGTAGGAGGCGGGTGTGTCTCCATACCAGTCGTAGGTGCAGAAGGCCATCGAAGGCCAGGCAGGATGGCTCATCCACAGCAGCAGTCCGCGGCGGAATTTGCTGCGGCTCTCGAACATCGAGCGGTAGCCTTCGTAATTGACCCATTGGGCGCGTTCTGCGAAGGTTTCTCCGTCGGGCGAAGGACCGAAGAACGACTTGACCGCATCGATGAAGGTCTGTCCGCGCTGGGCGCTTTCCAGGGCGAAATCGTGGATGCCCCACATCCGCGACGGCGGCCAGGCTTCCGAAGGACGCATCATCTGCACCAGGCTCTCCCAGTTGGGGAAGTTGGGCATACCCCGTTCGCTGTGGAACATCAGGGATTCGTTCCGGAACCAGGAGACCTGTTCGTCGAGTTGCCAATATGCTTTCGATGGCAGGCGGAAATAAGGACCGCGACCCGAAACCTCCCCGTCCGCGGAAGAAGAGATATAATAACTCTCGGGATTGTCGCGGGCCACCAGTGCGCGCAGCGCCTTGTCGAGCGTGGCCGGGGGGAATCCCTCGTTCCGGCCGCACCAGAGCAGAAGGCACGGGTGGTTGCGTATGCGCCGCATCAGGTTTTCGGCATTGTCCATGAACAGGGCTTCGTCGTAAGGATCCGGCCCGTCGGCGGGATTTGCGAGCCAGAAATCCTGCCATACGAGAATACCGTTGCGGTCGGCTGCTTCGTAGAATTCTTCGTCACCGACCTGTCCGACCCAGTTCCGCACGAGATTGAAGTTCTCGTGGCGGTGGAGTTGCATGGCGGTCTCATAGCTTCCCGGCCCGGGCTGCCGAAGGTTGCTCTCACTGAATCCCCAGTTTCCTCCGCGGCCTACCAAGCGCCTGCCATTGATCCAGATACGGAGATTTCCTCCATCAGCATTGTAGGTAAACAGACGCACGCCTGACTGGAACGAGAGGCTATGGCTGTCGCCGGCGCGCATCGTTACGGTGTAGAGATGGGGTTCTCCGTAGCCGTTCGGCCACCAGAACGTCGGATGTTCAAGTTCCAGATGCGTCGAGACCGGGAGCGTGCCGCCGGCCGGTACGGTGACTTCCTGCCGGAACGGAACATCGCCATAGCTGCCTTCCCACACGGTACCGACGGGCTGGCCGGAGTCATTTACAAGTGTGGCTTCCAGATTTATCCGTACCCGTGTGGTGTCGATCTTCGGCGGCAGGGTTTCCAGCACGTTGAATCCAAAACTGACTTTCGGGGCCAGGATGCGAACGGGACCGTAGCGCTCCAGCCGCACATTGTTCCAAATGCCTGTCTCACGGCCGCGGATGGTCGGGATCCAGTCCCAGCCGATGGAGGCGTGGAAGGTGGGATTGTCGGCGCCCAGAATGCCGCCGTTGGTGGCGCAGCGTTCCTGCGTATTCTCTTTGGTCATACCGGGATGTTCCGGCGGATAAACGGTCACTTCCAGTACGTTCTCGTCGGCAAGCAGCGGCGTGATGTCGAACGAGGCGTCGGTGAAAGCGCCTTCGATGCGACCGACCTGCGTGCCGTTCAGCACGATGTCGGCCTTCCAGTTGATTCCGTCGAACTGTAGCCGGATGTGCTCGTCGGCCGCGCCGCTGCGCCAGCCTTCGGGCAACTTGAAGCAGGTACGGTACACGAACGGCGAAAGGAAGTATGAATCGCTGATATACAGTTGGTTGTCGCTGAAATTCGGATCCGGAAGGATACCGTTGTCAAGGTAACTCACCAGCACGGTACCGGGCACTGTCGCGGGAATCCAGGCCTTCGGATCGCCAACCTGTGACAGGCGGGCCAGTTTCCATCCGCAGGAGAGGTCGATATGATCAGCGTATACGGGATTTTCCGGCTCTTCCGCACGGACGGCGGCGGCTTTTTCGCCCAGCACCTCCATTTCCGTCAGCACATAGGGCTTGCCGTCGACCGATCTGTCGAGCAGCAGCCTCACCCAGCGGCCGCGGCCGCGCACCTTCAGGGTGTCGCAGCGTACCGCCTCGGAACCATCGAGTACGGCGATGTCCCGCCACGATGTCGAATCTTTGCCGACCTGCAGCATGCCGCTGGCCGGTGCGTTCATCCAGTGCAGCACCACCTCTTCGAACTTCTGCGCTTCGTCGCCCAAATCGACCGCAATCCATTCCCGGCTGCCGGTCGCACTCACCCACGCGCTGTGGAAATGCTCCGAGGTAAGCATCGGCAGCAACTGCCCGTCGCGGTAGAAGAGCCAGGTCTGCCACACGATTCCGCTTGCTTGCGGGATATCCACCACGAAGCGCCATCCTTCCGGTGCCACACGCTGCGGCGCTTCCCATTCCAGACGGATGCCGCGCCCGGCATAATTGCCCTTGAACTCCCGCACCGGGATCCACCGGCCCTCCGGATCCAGGCATTGCAGTTGCGCTGTATAGGCGGCCTGCCGGACGCCTTCCGGCAACGTGGCGGCCAGCGCCACCGTCACCCGGTCGACCGGCTCCGTGAAACCGTGCGTGCGCAGGGAAATCTCGGCTGAAGGGCCTTCCACGGCGACCGAGGTCCATTCGCGCGGATCGAACAGCATGTCGTGTTCGCGTTTCGACAGCGGCGATCCGCCGTTGCCGCATACTTCTACCCAGCAGGCGGGCTGTGTCTCGACGATGCCGTCGACGGCCAGTTGGGCCGTGGCGTTGTAATCGATGGAACTGGAGTGCCAGGCGGGTCTCAGACGGGCTAGATTTATCATATGTTCGTTGGCGGAGCAGGCGCTCAGGGCGGCTGTCGACATCAGGAGTACGACGAGCCGCAGGAGGTTGGACGGAGCTTTCATACAGAAAGCGAAGATAGCAAAAAAAACGCTATATTTGAAGGTTGATCGATAATGAAAAACTACGCGATATGAAGAAGTTCGTCAAAATCCTGCTGCTGCTGGTCCTTGTTCTGGTCCTGGCCGTCACGCTCCTGTGGCAGGGTGAAATCCGCACCCTGCGTACGGTGAAACAGGTGGGTGGCAATCCCTATCTTTATACGATGACGTATCAGGCATCCTACGACCTGGACGACGTGATCGCGAAGGAGGTCGATACGAACGCCGAACTGCTGGATTATGTGGTCTCCCGCATCGGAAAGGGCATTCCGCTGAAGATCGGCAGTTCGCAGGTGGCCGATGAAAACGGCGAGCTCAAAACGTTCAGCTGCACCAGTTTCCAGGCGGTGCAAGCCGATGGGGACGGGTATTGGTTCGGCCGCAACTACGATTATTACAAGAACCCGACGCTGGTGACGTTTTCGCATCCGAAAAACGGCTATGCTTCGATCGGCGTGTCCGATATGTCTCACATCGGCTATGGGCTGGAGAAACTTCCGGCCGGATTCCTGAGCCGTGTCAACTGCCTTGCGGGCATTTACGCCCCGGTCGACGGCATCAACGAGAAGGGGCTCTGCACCTCGGTCATGGCGCTGCCGCATCAGGCTTCACAGCAGGACACGCCGAAAAACGACGTGGGTACGACGATGATCATGCGCCTGTGGCTCGACCGCTGTGCGACGGTGGAAGAGGCGCTTTCCCTGCTGGAAACCGTGGATGTCCGCCACGACGCGATGGTGGGAACCGGCTATCACTACATGGTCGCCGATGCGTCGGGCGATTGTGCCGTCGTCGAATTCGACAAGGACGACGCCTGGAAAACCATCATTGTCCGCAAGCAGCGCGACACAAGCTGTATGCTGGTGACCAATCATCTGCTGAATCCGAAGCATTATACCACCGAGCCCGACAGTGCCGTGGGGAATCCGCACAGCCGCAGCTGGTGGCGCTATGGGGTTGCCGGCGATTATCTTCGCAGCCACGGCGGTATCCTGACGATGGAGCAGGCGCAGGAGTGCCTGGCGATGGTCCACTGGGTCGATCTGCCGATTCCCGGCGGCCAGGTCGAGGATACGCAGTACAGCAATGTGTACGACCAGCAGAATCTCACCTTGTCGCTCCGCAACTGGAACGACTACGCTACGACGCACACTTTTTCGTTGAAATAGGGAAGGCGCTTCAGTCGCCGCAGATCTCCTGCATCTGTTCGTGCAGCGAGACGATGTCGCCCAAAAGGTTGTAGAGCGCATCTTCCGAGAGTACGCCCCGCTTGAGATCCGTCGGGACGAAGCCGGCTTCGTCCATTTCGAAATCTTCCCGCCACGCGCCGCTTTCTAGATAATCCGTGAGGCGGTCGATATCCACTTTGACAGTTTCGTATTCGTCAAGAGCCTGCATCAGGGCACGGACGGCTGCTTCCGTGCGGTCGAACGCCGCTTCCATCGCAGCGATGCGCTGCAGGTTGAATTCATTCATTGTCATTTTTTTTGTAATATTGCAGGATATTCGAAAATCAAATATACAAAAAATATGAAAAAGATGGTTTTCTTATTAGCCGCAGCCGGGCTGGTGCTCGGTTCGTGCGGAACCAAACAGCCCGAAAAAGTGGCTGGTATCAACTACGATTATATGGACACGACGGTCAAGCCGGGCGACGATTTCGCACAGTATTCCACGGGGCACTGGGGCGATTTCAACCCGCAGCCGCCGGAGTATCCTTCCTGGGGCGCTTTCACGAAACTCCGTGAAGACAACACCAAGACCCTGGCCGGTCTGATCCAGGGACTCGCCGCCCAGGACAATGAAAAGGGCAGCATCGCCCAGAAGATCGGCGACCTCTACAATATGGCCATGGATTCCACGCGGCTGAACGCCGACGGCGCTGCGCCGCTGAAGGCCCACCTGGCCGAGATCGACGCTATCAAGACCCGCGAAGACCTGTTTAAATACTGCGCCAAAGAGCACGATAACCTGCTTTTCAGCATGTACGTGGGCGCCGATGAGAAAGATTCCAAGAACAACATCGTTTCCATCGGCCAGGGCGGCCTGACCCTGCGCAACAAGGAGTACTATTCCTCCAAGGATCCGCAGAACGTGAAGGTCCGCGAAGCCACGAAGGAGCATATGAAGAACCTCTTCGTGCTGGCCGGTTATCCGGAGAAGGAAGCGGCCGCCAAGGTCGCCCGCATCTGGGCCCTCGAGACCGAGCTCGCCGCCACGCACTACTCGATGGAAGAGCAGCGTGTTCCCGAGAAGAACTACCACAAGATGAGCGTCGACGAACTGATGAAGCTCTGCAAGCCCTTCGACTGGAAGACCTATCTGAAGGATTACCGCTACGACAAGACCGATGTCGTGGACCTCGGCCAGCCCGAACCGGTGGCCAAGGCCTGCAAGATGCTGATGACCACGCCGCTCGAGACCCTCAAGGACGTCTATCGCTGGCAGATCATCAGCGGAGCCTCCTCGCTGCTGTCCGACGACTTCATCCAGGAGAACTTCGAATACAGCCGCAAGATCTACGGCACCCAGGACATCACCCCGCGCTGGAAGCGTGCGGTTGGCCTGGTGGACGGACTGATGTCCGACGCCGTGGGCCAGATGTACGTGGAGAAATACTTCCCCGCCGAGGCAAAGGCCGAGATGACCGACCTGGTCGGCAAACTCCAGAAATCGCTGGGCGAACGGATCAAGGCCCAGGAATGGATGACCGAAGAGACCAAGGCCAAGGCCCTCGACAAACTTGCCGCCTTCACCGTGAAGGTGGGCTATCCCGACAAGTGGGACGACCTCACCCCGCTGGTGATCGATCCTGAAAAGTCGCTCTATGAGAATGCCCGCGCCGCCACCGAGTTCTACTGGAACCTGAACTACGGCAAGCGCTACAACAAGCCCGTCGACAAGGACGAGTGGCTGATGCCTGCCCAGATGGTCAACGCCTACTACAACCCGACGACCAATGAGATCTGCTTCCCGGCAGCCATCCTGCAGCCGCCGTTCTTCGATCTGAATGCGGATGCCGCCGCCAACTATGGCGCCATCGGCGTGGTGATCGGCCACGAGATGACCCACGGCTTCGACGACCAGGGCCGCCTCTACACTAAGGAAGGCAACCTCGAGAACTGGTGGACCGAGGCCGACGCCGAGGGCTTCAAGAAACCTTGCGACGCGATGGTCGAGTACTTCAACAGCCTCTGGGTGATTCCGAACGACCTCCACGCCAACGGCGCGCTCACCCTGGGCGAGAACCTGGCGGATCACGGCGGCCTGAACATCTCCTACAACGCCTTCCAGATGTGGCAGAACGAGAACGGCCGCCTGAAAGACGACAACGGCCTCACGCCCGAGCAGCGCTTCTTCCTGGCCTATGCCAACGTATGGGCCGGTACCACCTCCGAGGAGATGCTCCGCTACAACACCATGATGGACGTGCACTCCGTGCACTATCTCCGCATCAACGGCGCCCTCGCCCAGTGCGACTACTGGTACGACGCCTTCAATGTGCAGCCTGGGGATGCTATGTACGTGGCTCCCGAAAACCGCGTGAAAGTCTGGTAGCGATCCTATGAAACGGAATACTTTCCTCTGCATCCTGCTGCTGGTGCTATTTTCCGCATCCGCCTGGGCCCAGCGTGTTCCGATGTCGCCGCAGTACTGCCCCGTACCGCCGGTCGACAGCACGCTGGTCCGCGGCGAAGCGGCACGTGACAACCTCTGGCCTGGCTTCGGGACGGGTTCCCGCCGCCAGGCTGATATGGATGCCGCGACTGCTTTCAAACTCGTTGACATTGCCGGCGTCACCCTGACCGGCGTCGGTGTGATCGGTGTTGCGGCGACGGCGCTCCAGCAGGGGATGCGTTCCAATGCCGTACTCAGCGGCCGTTCGAATGTGCCGTATTTCGTGTTCGGCGGTATTGCTGCAGCGGGCGTGGCCACGCTCACCACATCGCGGATCCTGGCTGTCAGGAAGGCACGCGCCTACGACGCGGTGGTCTTTCCGACCGCCGTACCGGGCGGTGCCGGCCTGGCGTTCAGCCTGCAGTTCTAGGAGTTTTCCCGTTTAGAAGCGGTAGCACAGCGCGAGGCGGGACTGCCATTCCTGTGCACCGAAACGATGGAATTCCGGGTCCGAACGTTTTGACTTGTTGAACGATACCATCTGATTGACCATTCCGCTCAGGCCAATCGTCCAGCGTGCACCCCAGCGGTAATAGAGCCCGGCGCGCGCCGTCCCCGTGAAAGCAAGACGGCCCATCGGATGCTTGGTGCGTATCTTTTCTTCCAGCGTCCGGTAAGTGGAGGAATCGAAAAAAGTCCACATCGGTACGGCTGATGCGTGGATCAGCCAGTGTTCCTGCCCCAAAACCAGATTGTAACCGTAGCCCGCGCCGAGGGAGAAGCGGTGGTAGAAGATGGTCGGAACTGCGAGAAGCGACTCGATCGAAGTCTGGCGCGAAAAGATGACGTCGCGTCCTGCGGCGAACACGTCCCAAACTGTCCACGATGCACCGGCAATGATGCTTCCGGCGCTCCGTCGCTGGATATTCGACTGCTTCATCGCGGCGCCGAAAGAGAAATTCGAATTGAAATTATAGAGCAGATCGAGGTTGCTTGCAATCAGGGTCAGGTCGTCTCCGTCGCTGGCAATGATCTTCGTGTCGGGCAGGGTAACCTGGCCGATCAGGTTGTTGGTCGCCCGTAGACTGTACTCAAAACTGAAGTGCCTGCCGTAGCTCGAAAAGCCGAAGTCGAAGCCGAGGGTTTTCCCCAGTCCCTTCGAATAACTCAGGGCCACCCCGCGGTAGCCCAGGCTGATGCCGACACGGTTGCTCATTCCGGAAGAAAGATGGATGTCGCCCAGGCCTTGCGTCGTAATGCGCATTCCGGCCGTGTTGCCGAACAAGCGCACGTCCCAGCGGTAAGGGTATGGGTGTACGAAGCTCGTGTCGAGTTTCGCCGTGGCTTTGTCGGCCCGCATCTGGAAGAAGCCGTCCAGGTCCCGCAGGAAACTGTCGCGCTGCTGGGCGGATGCGGCGCTGGCAGTCAGCAGCAAGAAGAAGAACAGGATTTTTTTCATTTTTCGGGCTTTGCTGAGACAAAAATAACGAAAAACCCCGAAAATGCATTATTTTTGTTGCTTGTACTAAAACCGATTTTCGATGAGAAAAACCATCATATTCTTCATCGTTCTCTTTTTTGCGTCTCTGGGCGCTGTCTTTGCACAGCAACCGGACAGTCTCCTTGTGTGGGAGATGAACGAAGAGCACGACGATTCCGATTCGACGATGATGCTGGTCCGTCCGATGGACACGCTCGACACTCCCGACAAGTATGTGAAGATCGTTTTGTTCAACGACCACACCTGGGACTATATCGAACTGGAACGTCCTGAGATTGACACCACCGGCCTGTTCGAGGACTGGGACATCGAGTCGATCCACGCCTATCGCGACATCAAGATAGCCGACCTGCCGGAATCCGTCGACCTGCTGCTGATCGACTCCGGCCATCGTTTCGTGGCACCGATCATCGGACGGCGCAGTTCCACTTTCAAATACCGGAAAGGCCGTCCGCACAACGGGATTGACATCCCCTTGCGTGTAGGTGATACCATCCGCAGCCCGTTTGACGGCGTGGTGCGTTATGTGGGTGGCGGCAAAGCCACGGGCGGTTACGGCAACTTGATCGTGGTGCGTCATCCCAACGGACTGGAGACCTATTACGGACACCTGTCCGAACGTCTGGTCATGGAGAATGACCTGGTGGCCGCCGGCGAGCCCATCGGCCTTGGCGGCAGCACGGGCCGCAGCACCGGTCCGCACCTGCATTTCGAGACGCGCTATATGGGAAAGCCGTTCGATCCGGAACGCGTGATCGATTTCGACAGGGGCACGATCCGCGACACGATGCTGACCCTGAAACGGCATTATTTCAATGTCGGGTCCCACTACGGTATGACCGACAAGCAGTCGAAGGCCGTGACGGATGCCGTGTACTACAAGGTCAAGAAGGGAGACACGCTGGGCAAGATCGCTCAGAAACATCATACGACGGTCAACGCGATTTGCCGGCTTAACGGTTTTTCCTCCAAGAAGGTGCTTAGGATCGGGCAGCGGCTCCGCGTCCGCTAGAAGCGTCACGTCCGGTTTGACCGGACGCCTATTCCGGTTCTTCGATGGTCAGGAAGCGTTCCGGACCGAGACATCCGAGAGCACGGTCGATGACCGTGCTCTTTTTTTCGTCTTTCACGTTGCCGTAGATGTAAAGCAACGATTCCAGGTATAACGTGAGCATGGCCGACTCGTCGCGGCGGCGGAAAGCGCTCTTGTCGATCTGGAGCCCGGTGGCCTTGATGAAGGCGTTCAGGCGGTCTTCCGGGAAAAGGTCGCCGCCACGGTATAGATTGATATAGAACAGCGCGTGTCCGTGCTCCACGTAAACCGGGACGAAACCGCCCGGGAAACAGAGCAGCTCCACGGGCAGACCCGCTTCCTGGCAGATCATCAGATAGATCAGCGCAAGCACGAAAGGATTGCCGCCGCGCGTACGGAGCGCACCGTCGAGCAGGGCGTATCTCGGGTCCTTGAGCTGCACATCGTAGAGCGAGAAGCGGAGCCGGTGGAAAAAGATATGGTTGAGGATGCGGATGTTCTCCACGCCGGTGCGCTGATCCGATCCTTCGGCGAGATATTCCTGCGAGCAACGGAAAAACTGGTCTTCGAAGCGTTCGCGCTGCAGGGTATAGTCGAGCATCGAACTGATGATCCAGCCGCCTTCCAGCAGCGAGAGCGGGCCGGGTGTCCGGGTAGTGAAGGTACGGAAATCCTCGATGCGGAACTCCGTGTTGAGCTGCTGTGCCCGTGTCTCGATGGCGGCTTTGCGGACAGGATCGGCTTCGCGTTCCATGCGGTTGCGGAGCGAGCGGATGATCTCCGGGCCGTAGGAGGCGAGCCGGTTGTCCACCAGTTCCGTCACCACGGTGTCACGGTCGTCGAGCAACGCGACGATGGATTCGAGTTCCTCGGGATCGATGGGCATCGGATCAGGCGATAAGGGTATCGAGGACGCGCTCGAGCAGCTGCTTCATGAGCGGCAGATAGTCGGGGTTGCTTTCCTTGACGTGGCGGTTGGCGATGGCCAGGCACACGGTGGCGGCTTCGTGGCCGAGCAGGCGCGCCATTCCGGCCAGGGCGGAGCTTTCCATTTCGATGTTGGTCACGCGGTAGCCCTTGTAAGAGAAGCTTTCCAGTTTCTCAATGAGGTCGGGCATGGTGAGGGCCATGCGGACGGAGCGTCCCTGCGGGCCGTAGAAGCCCGGAGCGGAGACTGTCATGCCCTTGACCGTCCAGTCCTGCAGTTTCTCGATGAGTTTTTCGCTGGAGCGGACGAAGTAGGGGTGGGCGAACCGCTTGGGCCAGTTCATATGTTTGACGAACGCTGCTTCGAAATCGGCCAGGTTGATGGACTCGCCGTCGCGGTACCAGTTCAGGACCCCGTCGAAGCCGATGGAGATGTGGCTCAGGATGTAGCTGCCGAGCGGGATGTCGGGCTGCGCGGCGCCGCAGGTGCCGATGCGCAGCAGGGTAAGCGCGCGGTGTTCCTTCCTGGGAAGGCGGGTCTTGAAATCGATGTTGGCCAGGGCATCGAGCTCGGTCATCACGATGTCGATGTTGTCGGTGCCGATGCCGTGGGAGAGGGCCGTGATCCGGTGGCCGTGGTAGGTGCCGGTGATGGTGTGGAACTCACGCGACTGCTTGTCGACCTCGATGGTGTCGAACATCTTTCCGACCAGCGTCACGCGGCCCGGGTCGCCCATCATGATGACGAGGTCGGACAGGTCTTCGGGAAGGATATGGAGATGGAACACGGAACCGTCATCGTTGATGATCAGTTCAGAGCTGGGGATGGGTTTATCGTTCATTGCAGATAGGTTTAAAAAACAAATATCGAAAAAAAACCGTAAATTCACAAGTCCAAAACACCGGCTTATGCGTATCAGACCTTCCATATACGTTTCTTTTGTTTTTCTTGTCCTGCTGGCGGCGGGCTGCCAGTCCGCTCCGGCTCCGTACGGAGCCTGTCCGACACCCGCTCAGGTAGCCTGGCAGCAGATGGAGATGAATATGTTCTGCCACTTCGGTCCCAATACGTTCACAGGAGCAGAGTGGGGAAGCGGCGCCGAGCCGGAGGATATTTTCAATCCTTCGGACCTGGACTGCGGCCAGTGGGCGGCTACTGCACGTGCGGCCGGTTTCCGGGGCATCATCGTCACGGCAAAGCATCACGACGGCTTCTGTCTTTGGCCTTCTCCCGAGAGCCGGCACACCGTGGCGCATAGCCGCTGGCGCGACGGCCGGGGTGATGTGCTGCGCGAGCTGTCCGATGCCTGTGCCGCCGAAGGCCTCCGTTTCGGTATCTATATTTCACCCTGGGACCGGAACGATCCGCGTTACGGGTCTCCTGCCTATAACGACGCGTTCGTCCATACGCTCGAGAGTGTGCTTGACGGCCGCTACGGACCCGTTTTCGAACAGTGGTTCGACGGGGCGTGCGGGGAAGGGCCGACAGGCCGGAGGCAGGAATACGACTGGCCGCTGTTCAACGGTACGGTCGCCCGGCTGCAGCCTCAGGCCGTGATTTTCAGCGATGTGGGACCCGGTTGCCGTTGGGTGGGCAATGAACGGGGACACGCCGGGCGCACCAATTGGTCGACGCTCGAGGTCGAAGGGTTCACGCCAGGCGCCGGCAGTCCGCCTGTACAGGTGCTTGGCGAAGGTACTCCCGGCGCGTCGCACTGGGCCGCCGCCGAGACCGATGTTTCCATCCGGCCCGGTTGGTTCTGGCGGGCGTCGGAAACGGAAAAAGTAAAGAACGTGCGGGAATTGATGCAGATCTATTACGAAAGCGTGGGACGCAATTCGCTGCTGCTGCTCAATGTCCCGCCCGATACGTGCGGCCGTATCGACGCGGTCGATTCCCTGCGGCTGATGGAGTTCCGTGCCGCCCTCGATTCCGTCTTTGCCGACGACCTGACGGCCGGTGCGACGGTCTCCGGCCCGTCGCGCGGCCGCGGTTTTGCGCCCGCCAACGTGCTTGGAACCGACTACGACCGCTACTGGGCGATGCCTGACGGTGAAACGGCTGCGGTGCTGACACTCTCGCTCGACGGCGAAAAGACCTTCAACCGCGTTGTCCTGCAGGAATACATCCCGCTCGGCCAGCGTATCAGCGCCTTCCATATCGAAGCCCTCACGGACGGCGTCTGGCGGGAGATCGCGCGTGAGACGACTGTCGGCTACAAGCGCATCGTCCTGACCGAAAAAGTCTCGGCTACGGCGCTCCGTGTGGCCGTCGACGAAGCACTGGCCTGTCCGACGCTCACGCGCGTCGCACTTTATTGCGATTCGATCTTTTGATTATCTTTGCGTCACTATGTGGAAGAAACCTCACAACTGGCTGATTGCCGCCGCTGCGCTGCTGATCATCGTCCTTTTGGGCCTGAATGTCTGTCACGCCGTGAATCCCGAGACGGGACAGTCGTATGACGTCCGTTTTGTGGACAGGCTTGTCTATATCCTTTTCATCGTCCTGTCGTTCATCCTTTCCGACGTGACGCTGCTCGCAGCGAAGAATCCGTTCCACCAGGTATTCATCGCCCTGACCAACGCGTTCGTGCTGCTGGGCTTCCAAGCCTGGATCCTCGTCGATTTTTTCACCACGAAACTGCAGACCGGCCTGCGGATGTCATCGGTCTATACTCTTTCCGTCGGAGCGTTCTTCCCGCTAATGGCCGTCATCCTGCTGGCTGTCGCCGTCAAGATGGCCGCCGACGAAGGGACCGCGCAGCGTATCGCACGCGCCCTCAATTCGCGGCGCAAAGACGGTTGACGAACTGGAAGATCACCTGCGTGCGTTTGCGCAGGAGCGGATAGTCGATGATGGCCGGCGTATCGGTTTTCTTGTAGGTGTGTTCGTGGAAAGCCGAGGTGAAGAGCACGGCAGGGATGCCGGCCCGTGCAAACGGGTGTTGGTCGCTGCTTTCATACATCATCTTGGCGAAATTCCGGCTGCCGTAGAAGGTCAGGTCGAGATCCATCTTGTAGAGCGTCCGTGAACAGATGTACGACAGGTAGCCCTGATAACTGTCGGGCAGGGTGTTCTCGCCCAGGACGATGAGATACTCGCGGTTGCGGCGCGGAGGCACCAGGTCGGTCCCCAGCATGTCGATATTGACCATCGCGGTGATACTCTCTTTTGGGATGTCGAGGTGCCTGACGAAATAGCGGCTGCCCGCCAGGTCGAGTTCCTTTCCGTCGAAAGCCACGAACAGCAGGTTCTTGCGGGGCCCGATCCCGTCGGCCTTCATCGCACAGAACATACGGGCCAGGGAAAGCAGGGCCGTGACGCCGGAGGCATTGTCGTCGGCTCCGGGATAGACAGTATGGCCCAGTCGGCCAAGATGGTCGTAGTGGGCGCCTATGATGATATACTCGTCGCTGGGTTCGAGGGCAGGCAGCAGGCCCACCACATTGCGCACGGCTATGGAATCCGCATGGCGGAAACTCTGCGTATAGTTCCAGTGCCAGGGCTTGAGTCCGGCGGCACGGAACTGCTCCACGAGGAAGTGTTCGGCCAGTTCCTTGCCCCTGGTTCCTGAGGCGCGGCCTTCTGTCAGCGGATGTGCCAGGTATTCGAGCATCGCCTCCTGCTGCGCGACGCCGACGACATTCTCATAGCCGCTCCGGCGCCACTGCGCGGACGCTTGCGGAACCTGAAGAATCAGGAAGAACACGAGCAGGGACAGAATGGCACAACTTTTATTCATTTGCTTTCAATTGCTGCGCAAAAATAGTAATTTTGCGAAGATGTTCAAAAAGGGCTTCATTATCCTCCTGCTGCTGGTTGTTTCCCTGGGGACAGCACGTGCCCAGTACGACCTCGACCATTTCTATTATAATGGCCGGCAGTCGCTCATCGACGGGAAATATGCCCAGGCCATCGAGAGTTTCAACATCCTGGCCCATCTCGACAGCACGATTTACGAGGCCTATTTCTTCCGCGGCATCGCCAAATATAATCTTGGCGATTTCGTGGGGGCGCAGCGTGACTTCGACCGTACGCTGCACTTCAATCCGATTTATACGCCGGCCTACCACTACCGCGCCATCACGTTGAGCCGCATCGGAAAGTACGACGATGCGCTCAAGGACCTGGAGGAGGCCGTCGACCTGCGGCCGGGTTACACCGGCCTCTATTTCAGCCGGGGCGTGACCTATTTCCTCTCGCAGCAGTTCGACAAGGCGGTCAAGGATTTCAATACGTTTATCCGGAAACAGCCCAGGGAAGGCGACGCCTATCTCAACAGGGGAGCCTGTTATCTCTATCTGAACGATACGGTCAAGGCGCTGGAAGATTACAACAAGGCCATTTCACTCAACCGCTTCGATCCGGAAGGCTATGTGCGCCGTTCACGCGTCTATGCGATGCAGGAGAAGACCGATGCTGCCATCCAGGACCTCGACGTGGCCCTGCGTCTCGACAGCACCAATACCTACGCCTTTTTCAACCGGGCCATACTGAAGTATGACAAACGGGACATCGCCGGTGCTCTTGCGGATCTCAACCGTGTGCTGGATGAGGAGCCGGGCAATGCGCTTACGCTCTACAACCGGGCTCTGATCTATGCCCAGGTCGGGGATTACCGCGCTGCGCTGGACGATTACGACCGCGTGCTCAACATCAATCCCAACAACGTGCTGGCCTATTTCAACCGTGCCGCCGTGTTTATGGAACTGGGCCGCTATCGCGATGCGATGGACGACTATTCGCAGGCCATCAACCTGTATCCCGACTTCGCCAAGGCCTATATGAACCGTTCGTATGCCAAGAGCCAGCTCGGACAGTTCACCTCGGCGAAGCAGGATTATGACATCGCCCAGCGAAAAGTCCGTGAATACCAGGCGATGACGGCCGATTCGACCGGGCATGCCGCCTTTGCCGACACTGCCCGCAAATACGACCGCCTGCTTGCCCTTGACGCCGATTTCGCGAAGAAGGATTTCGACAACGAACTGTTGCAGTACCGCGATGTGGACATCCGTCTCAAACCGCTCTATAAGGTGCAGCCGGCCGACAGCGTGGCGGGATACTCGTCGATCTCCCGCAAGGTCGAGGATGCCGTGCTCGACGCATTCATCGCAAAGAGTCCGCTGGCCGTGAAGTTCACGGCCGACCCGAAGTCCACGCTGCGCGACCCGGTCCGCGCACGCGAAGCGGTGAACCGCAGCATACGTGCCGACCGCAGCAGCGAGAACCTGTTCGCCAAGGCCCTGGTCGAGGCGGAGAACCGTCAGTTCAATACGGCCCTGGTCTGTTATGACGAGGCCATCGGGAAATCGCCCGAGACCTTCTTCTACTACATCAACCGCGGAGCGCTGCAGGCCGAGATGATCGATTTCATCTCCTCGATCGAAAACAATGTACAGGTGCTCACCCTCGACAATTCAAACACTGTCAAGACCCGTGTGCAGGACCAGGTGACCCGCAGCTACGACTATACCCCGGCCATCCACGATATGACCCGGGCGGCCGAGCTCAATCCAGAATTCCCTTATACTTACTATAATCTCGGAAACCTGTACTGCCTGTCGAACGACCTGCCCGAAGCCATCGTGCAGTACAGCCGGGCCATCGACATTTTCCCTTATATCGGCGAAGCCTTCTATAATCGGGGCCTTGTGCTGATCTATCTGAAAGACAAGGAAAAAGGATGCATCGACCTGAGTACGGCCGGCGAGCTGGGCATCCAGGATGCCTACAGCGTCATCAAAAAATACTGTAAATCCGAAGAAGAACTCTAAACTTATCATCTACTGCTATGTGGCTCTGGGCTGCGGTTGGTTCCGCCATTCTGCTGGGTATCTACGACGTCTTCAAGAAACAGGCTTCGACCCGCAACGACGTCCTTCACATTCTCCTTTATGCGACGGCCCTTTCGACCGTCCTGCTGTCGCCTTTCATCATTGCCTCGGCTTTCGGGACAGGCTGGTTCGAAGGCACGGTGTTCGACGTGTCGCGGGGCAGTCTCCGCGACCATTTGCTGGTGCTGCTCAAGTCGGCCATCGTGTCGGTATCGTGGATCACGGGTCTGATGGGCCTCAAGAACCTGCCCATCACGACGGCGGGTACGATCAAGGCCTCCCGGCCCGTATTCGTGCTCATCGGCTCTATTCTGATCTTCGGTGAGCGGCTGAACCTGTGGCAGTGGGTGGCCATCATCATCGCGATGTTCGCCCTGTGGCTGCTGGGACATACGAGCAAAAAGGAAGGGGTGGATTTCGTCCGCAACAAATGGATCTTCTGTATGTGGGTCGCCGTCATCACGGGCGTGATCAGCGCACTGATCGACAAACACCTGATGGCGTCGATGGAACCGATGTTCGTCCAGGGCTGGTGCAATTTCTACATAGCGCTGATCATGGCGGCCATCGTCCTCTTCGGGCGTTTCGCCAAGCGGAGTTACTATCAGCCCTATAAGCACGACTGGGCCATCTGGCTCATCGCCCTCTTCATCACGGCGTCGGATTTCCTGTACTTCCTCTCGCTCCACAGCTCCGGTTCGATGCTGTCGGTCGTCTCGATGCTGCGCCGCAGTTCGGTGATCATCACCTTCGTCTTCGGCGCCATCCTGTTCAAGGAGAAGAACCTGCGTTCGAAGGGTCTTGCGCTGCTGATCCTGCTTATCGCCATGACGATCCTGGTGTTCAGTTCCCGATGAAACGCCTCCTGTCCCTGCTGGTCCTGACGTTCGCGTTTTCTGTCTCCGCAGGGGCGCAGATCCGCTATTTCAATCCGGTCCTTCACTTGGATTACAGCGATCCCGACGTGTGCCGGGTGGGGGAGGACTACTATATGACGGCTTCGTCGTTCAACTGCTTTCCGGGGCTGCCGGTTCTGCATTCACGCGACCTGGTGAACTGGACGCCGGTCGGGGCGGCGCTGACCGGTTATGAGGAGGATTTCCTTACTTCGGTCCAGCATGCCAACGGCGTCTGGGCCCCGTCAATCCGCTATCACGACGGCTGGTTCTACATCTTCTGCGGCGATCCCGACCGGGGTATATTCATGGTCCGGACGCAGGATCCGTGCGGCCGTTGGGAAGATCCCGTCTGGGTGGTCCGTGCCAAAGGCTTCATCGACCCCTGCCCGCTCTGGGACGAAGACGGCCGCGCCTGGCTGTCGCACGCAGCGGCCGGCTCCCGCGCCGGCAATAAAAGCGTAGTGTTCGTGGCTCCGATGAGTCCCGACGGGACGCGTCTGCTGGGCCCGTCGCGCATCGTCTATGACGGGCACCGCACGCAGCCCACGATTGAAGGGACGAAGTTCTACAAGCGGGACGGATATTTTTACATTTTCGCTCCGGCCGGCGGTGTCAAGACCGGATGGCAGACCGTGCTGCGCTCCCGCCATCCTCTCGGCCCCTATGAGGAGCGCATCGTGATGGCATCCGCCCCGGGCACGATCAACGGTCCGCACCAGGGCGGCTGGGTGGAAACGCCTTCCGGTGAAAGCTGGTTCCTCCATTTCCAGGACAAGGGAGCCTACGGACGAATCGTCCATCTCCAGCCGATGACCTGGCTTGATGACGGTTGGCCGCTGATCGGCGAAGACCCCGACGGCGACGGCGTCGGCCAACCCGTCAGATCCTGGAGAGCTCCCTATGGCATCCCGAATGCCGTCCCGACCGCCGCCGGCGTCATGCCCGGCTCTGACGTCATGCCCGGCTCCGACCGGGCATCTACCGGCCCCTACGGCCTGCCTCTAGATTGGCAGTACCCCGCCGTTCCCTCTCCGTATTGGCATTATGCCCTGCCGGAAGGAGGAATCCGGCTGTATTCGGTGGAGCAGGCGCATAAGTGGCCGGATTGGCGGCAGATGAAGAATCTGCTGTTGCGGAAATTCCCGGCCGAACGCTTTTTCGTTGCGGCTAAACTCGTGTTCCATCCCAATCCCCAACTGGACGAAAGGCAGGAATCGGCGGGCTTCCTCGTTTCCGGCGACGAACTGGCGGGTTTCAACCTGGAGTCCGCCGGGGAGGGTGCCCGGCTGCATTTTTTCGTCAGCCGTCCGGAGGATGGCAATGTAGTGGATGAAGTTGAAGAAGAAACCGCCTGGATTCCGTACGACGGAAACCGCGAAGCGACGTTATGGGTTCGTCTGGAGGTCCGTGCGAAGAATCCCTCGACCACATCTTCCGACGTAGTCACGATACCTGTTCCCGATGCCATCTGCCGTTTCTTTTATAGTCTGGACGGGAAACAATATGCTGAAGCCGGCTTGCCTTTTACAGCCAGGCCGGAGCAGTGGATCGGATCCAAATTCGGTTTTTTCTGCAACCGTTATGCCTCGAAGAACGACGCCGGCTGGCTTGACATCCTCGACCTGCGGGTCGTTCCGGAATTTGATCCGCTGGAAGGGTTCAACTATGACGAAGCGAAGGTTCCCGAATACGAATTGCCCGAATTGCTGCGGCTCTCGAACGGCAAGCCGGTAAAGGACGTCAGGACCTGGGAAAAACAACGTCGGCCGGAGTTGCTCAAACTCTTTGAGGAACAGATGTACGGCATTGCTCCGGAGGAGCCGGCCGCGTTGCATTTCCGTCTCTTGTCGGAAGATCCGTCGGCCTTCGACGGCCTGGCGACCCGCAAGGAGGTGAAAGTCTGTTTCGACGAAGCCGAAACGGAATATCTGACGCTGCTGCTATATGTCCCCAACAGGCAGCCCGGCTCCTCGCTCAAACGCCGGGCGCCGGCTCCCTGTTTCCTGGGCATCAACTTTTTCGGCAACCATACTACATCGGCCGATCCGGGTGTCTCGATGCCCGACATCTCCCGCTACCGTACCGATTTCAAGCTCGACCCCCGCGGCTCCCAGTCGCAGCGCTGGCCCATCGAGACCATCCTCGGGCGCGGCTACGCCGTAGCCACCTTCTGCTGCGAAGATGTCGACCCCGACGTTGACGACGGCTTCCGCAACGGTGTCCATGGCCTGCTCGGACCTGAGCTGCGTTCGGACAGTGACTGGGGCACTCTGGCGGCCTGGGCCTGGGGCCTTTCCCGCGCGCTGGACTATCTGCAGAAGGATCCTGACATTGCCGGCGACCGCGTGGCGGTCTTCGGCCATTCCCGAATGGGGAAGGCCGCCTTATGGGCCGGCGCCCGCGACCCCCGCTTCGCGATGGTCATCTCCAATGCCTCCGGCTGCGGCGGTGCGGCGCTTTCCCGCCGCCGTTACGGCGAAACCCTCCGCCGCATCAACATCCGTTTCCCGCATTGGTATTGCGGCAACTTCCACCGCTACGGCGACAACGAATCGGAGATGCCCTTCGACCAGCACGAACTCCTGGCCCTCATCGCCCCGCGCCCGCTATATATCGAAAGCGGCAGTGAGGACCGCTGGTCCGACCCCTACGGTGAGTATCTCTCGCTCATCGCCGCCTCGCCGGTCTACCGTCTCTACGGCTTCGACACCTTCACCGACCCTCAGCTTCCGCCCGTCGAAACCCCGCAGACCAAGGGCCGCACCGGCCACCACATCCGTGCCGGCAAGCACGAAATCCTCCTCTACGACTGGCAGCAATACCTCGACTTCGCCGACCGCCTCCTTTAACCGTTTCCCGCTCTTTCTGTCCCCGCCGGAACAGAAAGATTTCAGCAATCCATTGATAAAAAACAATTTATAAAACGATAATCATACATGAAAGAGATCGACTACAAGGATTTGCGCTTCAATCCGTTCACTCTCGTCGGTGACGAATGGATGCTCATCACCGCCGGCAACCCGCAGACGGGATGCAACACTATGACTGCCTCCTGGGGACACCTCGGCTCATTGTGGGGCCACGACGACCCGACGGCCGTGGTATACATCCGTCCGTCGCGCTACACCAAGCAATTCGTCGATCGCGAAGACCATTTCACGCTCTGCGTCATGGATGCGTCTTTCAAGTCTCAGATGGGGTACCTCGGCAGCGTCTCCGGCCGTGACGAAGACAAAATCGCCAAGACCGGCCTGACCCCCGTCTATGCTGACAACTCCGTCTATTTCGCCCAGGCCAAACTGGTCCTGATCTGCCGCAAGGTTTACCACGCCCAGCTGCAGGAATCCGGCTTCCTCGACCCGTCCATCCTCGAAAACAACTACCCCCATCGCGACTTCCACACCCTCTACGTCGGACGCATCGAAAAAGTCCTCGTCCGTGACGAAGAATACCTGAAATAACCTCCGCCACCTCCGCCCGACCCGTTCATTGGATTGGTCATTGCCGTCCCGGAACGCTCCTTCGGCTCCTTTTCCGCTGCAATGTACGCGTTTGACTGCCAGCCGGTTACAGAAGTTGATCCCCCTCGTTTTGAGGGGGATCAACTTTCATAACCGACTGATTTACTGGCGCGTCCATTGCAGCATAAGTATCAGCGTCAGGCTGCAAAATATCAATCCCCCCGATTTCACACCGAAGGGCTAGGCGTAGGGGGAGAAGGAACAATTCTGGAGCGAATTGGCGAAAAAGGGACGTGGGTGGGTCTGTGCAGGGAGCGGTGGCTGGAGGAAAGGGCCCGGGGGCTGTGGCCCCGGGACCTGACGAGGCCATGACGGCGCTTTGTTCGACGAACGTTCCGGGCCTTCGTGGCCCGGATAAGGAGGAGTTCGCCGTCAAGCGACCGGTGCCGCTCCCTTTTTCGCCATCCTGAGCGGAAGAATGTTCCTTCTCCGCCGGAGCCAGTTGTATGGCTAGGGAAAAGCGGGTACGGGGCGCTGGAGTGTATTCGATTGATTATCAGTGAATTCTTGGAATTCGCCCCTGCCGTTCGGGAGGGGGCGACTTTGCGTAATTGGCTTATATAAAAGCGATTACTCTACAGGCTCGATCTAGGGCCGGGCTAGCTGAGCCGGAGCCCGGCTAGTAGTAGTCGACGTTGTAGCGGGTGAGGATGTCCATGTGCATGAAGTTGTCCTTTTTCTGGGGCAGCTTCCGGCGGAGGATGTATTCGGCGAGGGCTTCGATGGCCAGGCGCATCTGTTCGTCGGGGTGCTGGGCGATGAGGCAGGAGACAGTTCCGTCGCGCAGGGCGTCCATATTGGCTTTGAGGTTGTCGAAACCGACGACGCGGCGCTGGGAATCGGGATGGCGCTGCAGCCAGGGCACTAGCAGGTGGATGCGGGAGTTGAACATCACGATGTGCCGGGTGCCGGGATGCTCCCGGAACCAGGCGTCGAGCGTGCCTTCGATGCTGTCGGGATCGTTGGGGTCGATGAAGACGTTGCCCAGGATGCAGTCGGGGCTGTGCTCCAGCATATAGTCGACGAAGCCGGCGCGGCGGTTGATCGTCGGGTCGGACTGCTGATTCCGGTCGCGGCGGATACGGACGATCAGTGCGCTCGGGACGGCGAAGCCGCCCGTGAGCTGGTCGGCGCACAGGTATCCGCTCTTGTAGAGGGGCATGCCGAAGTAAGCCAGGTAGCCGTCGGTTTCTGGCTTGGAATCGATGTAGGCGAAAGGAATGCCGTGCTCGCGCAGCTGCGCGGCGAACAAGTCGGTCTCTTCCTGGAAGAGGGGAGCGATGACGACGCCGGACGGGCCGGCTTCGAGCACCCGGGCGCAGGCGGCGCGGAACGATTCGATGTCGTACTGGTCGTATTCGAAATGCTGCATCCGGACGCCGAGGGTGCCCACCGACTCGGCGGCCTTTTCAATGCCGCCGGCGGCCAGTTCCCAGAAAGTGCCCGGTTCGTGGGCGGGAATCAACACGGCCACCAGGTGGTGCTGCCCCTTGGCCAGCAGGGAGGCGTAGACGTTGGGCTCGTAGCCCAGCTCCTCGATGGCGGCCATCACTTTGTCGTAACTCCGGCGGGAGACTTCGCCGCGATTGTGCAGCACGCGGTCGACCGTTCCTTTTGAAAGACCGGTACGACGGGCGATGTCGAGGATCGTTATTTTCTCGTTCTGGGCCATTCCGTATTTTTCCGGATGCAAGTCTAAACAAAAAAATCCAATTCCGCAAGAAAATCGTGTACGATAACGGGGGATTGTTGATAACTCGTATAAGGTGTTGATAATTATTTCCGTTACCGTGCACGGAAATAAAAAACTTTTTCTACATTTGTAGTCGATAAGAAACATCCTGTCGCGCCACTATGAGAAAATGCCTCTTCTTCGCCGTCCTGCTCGCCCTGGCCACCGCCTGCGCCGGCGGTTCCGCCGATAAGCTCGACGCCCTCTACGAAGGCCTTCCCTTTACTATGCCGCGCGTGTCCCTTCCGTCGATTCCTGCCCGTGAAGTCGCCCTGACCGACTTCGGCGGCGTGGGTGACGGTGTCACGCTCAACACCGACGCCTTTGCCAAGGCCATCGCCGCCCTCTCCGAAAAAGGCGGCGGCCGCCTCGTGGTGCCGGCCGGCATCTGGCTCACCGGCCCGATCGGCCTGGCGAACCACATCGAGCTCCGCGTCGAGAAAGACGCCGTCATCGTCTTTTCCACCGACCAGGATCTCTATCCTATCATCGATACCAACTTCGAAGGCCTCGACGTGCGCCGCTGCCTCTCGCCGATCCACGCGGAGGGCGCGCACGACATCGCCATCACCGGCGGCGGCATCATCGACGGCAGCGGCGACGCCTGGCGCGAGGTGAAGCGCCGCAAGGTGTCGGACGACCAGTGGAAGGTCGTCCTCCAGCGCGGCGGCCTCCTCTCCGACGACGGCAAGACCTGGTTCCCCGACGAAGGCTACGCCAAGGCCCGCGCCACGGCCGGCTCGCTCAACTATCCCGATCCCTCGCTCGATGAGCAGGAGATCAAGACCTTCCTGCGGCCCGTCCTCGTGTCGCTTCGCGAATGCAGCCGCGTGCTCATCGAAGACTGCACCTTCCAGAACTCGCCCTGCTGGAACCTCCATCCGCTCTATTGCCAGGATGTCGTGATCCGCGGCATCACCGTCCGCAACCCGCACTACTCGGCCAACGGCGACGGCATCGACATCGACGCCTGCGAGAACGTCATCCTCACCGACAGCTCTTTCGACGTGGGCGACGACGCCATCTGCATCAAATCGGGCAAAGACGAAGACGGCCGGCGCCACGCGCGCAAGTGCCGCAACCTCATCATTTCCGACTGCACGGTTTACCACGGCCACGGCGGCTTCGTGGTGGGCAGCGAAATGTCGGGCGGCGTCGAGAACATCCGCGTCACCCGCTGCCGCTTCATCGGTACCGACGTGGGCCTGCGCTTCAAGAGCACCCGCGGCCGCGGCGGCCTGGTCAAGGACATCTGGTGCGACCATATCTATATGAAAGACATCGTCACCTACGGCGTGATCTTCAATCTTTATTACGCGGGCGTCGCCGCCACCGACATGGATCCCGACGCCAAGTCCGACATCCAGCCGGTCGACGAGACCACGCCGGAATTCCGCGACATCCACGTCTCCGACGTCCTCTGCGCCGGCGCCGACCAGGCCATCTTCATCAACGGCCTGCCCGAACTGCCCGTACGCAACATCGACTTCCGCAACAGCAATTTCACGGCGGAAAAGGGCGAAGAAGTCCACTTTGCTGAAAACATCACCTTCGACAACGTCACCATCAACGGGAAACGTATATGAAAATCCTGAAAATCGCCGCGATCGCGGCACTCTGGCTGCTCTGCAGTTCCTTTACCACCATCCATCTGATGGGCGACTCCACGATGGCGGAGAAAGACCTGTCCAACGGCAATCCCGAGCGGGGCTGGGGCATGATGTTCCAGAACTTCCTCGACGACCAGGTCAAAGTCGTCAACTATGCGCAGAACGGCCGTAGCACCAAGAGTTTCATCGACCGCGGCCTGTGGGACCAGGTCAAGGCGAACCTCAAGCCCGGTGACTGGGTGTTCATCGAATTCGGCCACAACGACGCCAAGCAGGACGATCCCGAGCGTTACGCACCCGCATTCGGCGCCTACCAGGACAACCTGCGGACCTTCGTCCGTACGGCGCTCGACGCCGGCTGCAAGCCCGTGCTCCTCACGCCGGTGGCCCGCCGCTGGTTCAAGGAGGGCAAGCTCGACCGCAACTGCCACACCGATTATCCCGAAGCGATGAAGCAGGTGGCGCAGGAGTTCAACGTGCCGCTGCTCGACATCACCACCGCCACCCTCGACTGGCTCGAGAGCCTGGGCGACGATGCCTCGAAGGCCTATTTCATGATCTCCATCGGCAAGAACGACAACACCCACACGGTGGCGTGCGGCGCCCGCAAGGTCACCGAGATTGTCTGTGACAAGATCAAGGCCCAGATTCCCGAACTCGCCGGACACCTCGTGCGCTACGACATCGTCGTCTCGCCCGACGGCCACGGCGACTTCTTCACCGTGCAGGAAGCCATCAACGCCTGCCCCGACTACAGCCACGAACGCATTACCACGATTTACATCCGCAAGGGCGTGTATCGGGAGATGGTCACCATCCCTCACAACAAATTCCGGCTCCACCTCATCGGAGAGGATGCGGAGAATACGGTGATCACCTGGGGTAAGTACGCCGAGCAGATCTGGCCCGGCTTCGACTTCAAGGTTGGGACCTCGGGCAGCGCCACGATGTACGTCCATTCGAGCTACGTCACCTTCGAGAACCTGACCTTCGAGAACACGGCCGGGGAGGGGAAACCCATCGGCCAGGCCGTGGCGGTGTTCACCGATGGCGACTTCCTCTTCTTCCACAAATGCCGCTTCATCGGCAACCAGGATACCCTTTATACCTACGGCCGCTACGGCAAGGACGGCGGTGTAAAACGCAACTACTATCTCGACTGTTATATAGAAGGTACGACCGACTTCATCTTCGGCCCCAGCATCTGCTACTTCGAGAACTGCACGATCCACAGCAAGAAGAACAGCTACGTGACGGCCGCCTCTACCTTCCCCGGCCAGAAATACGGCTACGTTTTCAAGGACTGCAAGCTGACGGCCGGGCCGGGCATCGACAAGTGCTACCTTGGCCGCCCGTGGGGCGCCTATGCCAAGACGGTCTTCATCCACTGCGAACTCGGCGCCCACATCCTGCCCGAAGGCTGGCACGACTGGGAGAAAGAGGGCAAGCCCGACACGAAGAAGAATTCCTACTACGCCGAATACGACAACTACGGTCCCGGCGCCGCCGGCCCGCGCGTGAAATGGGCGCACACCCTTAAGCCGAAGCAGGCCGCTGAATACACTTTCGAAAAAGTGATGTACCAATCTCAGGACGGCATCGTCTGGAATCCTTTCGACAACCGATGAGAAGAAGTCTGACGATCGCCCTTTCGGCTGTCCTGCTGACAGCCTGCACGGCCCGGGAGCCCCTCTCCCAGGCTGTCGTGCGTTCTGAGATGCAGCGCAATCCCTCCGCTTCCTACATCGACGGCCTCGAAGGAAAACTCAAGTGGAATTATACCACGGGCCTTGAACTGAAGGCTTTCCTGGACGCAAGCGAGACCCCCGGTCAAGCCGGGGGTAACGTATTGGAATACGTCGACGCCTGGTACGACGCCATCATCGCCGAGGACGGCACCATCGGTGTAAACTACAAGAAATCGAATTATTCCACCGACCACATCTGCCCCGGCAGGACGCTCTTCCAGCTGTATGACCTCACGGGCAAGGAAAAATACCGCCTGGCCATGGACCGGCTCTACGAACAGGTCCTCGAGCAGCCGCGGACGCCGGAAGGTGGTTTCTGGCACAAGCAGGTGTATCCGAACCAGATGTGGCTCGACGGCCTCTATATGGCGCAGCCTTTCTACGCCGAATACACGGCCCGCTATGTGCCCGACAGCCTCAGGATGCGAAACTACGCCGACATCGCGCAGCACTTCGTGACCGTGGCCGACCATACCTTCGACCCGGCCACGGGCCTGTACCGCCACGCCTGGGACTCCTCGCACGAGATGTTCTGGTGCGATCCTGCCACGGGCCAGTCGGCCCACGCCTGGGGCCGCGCCCTCGGCTGGTACGCCATGGCGCTCGTGGAGGTGCTGCCCGTCCTGCCTGAAGACACGCCGGGCCGCGACGAGATGCTCCGCATCTTCCGCCACATCTTTGAGACCCTGCCGAAATACGCCGATCCCGGCACCGGGATGTGGTACCAGGTGCTCGACCGGCCCGCCGCCGAAGGAAACTACCTCGAGGCCACCTGCAGCGCCATGTTCGTCTATGCCATGCTGCGTGGCTGCCGCGAGGGTTACCTCGACTTCCAGGCCGAAGCCCGGAAGGCTTACCGCAATCTGATCAAGACTTTTGTGTCGTTCGAACGCGGCCTTGTCGACCTGAACCGCTGCTGCGAAGTGGCGGGCCTCGGCGGCAAGGAGAACCGCAGCGGCGACTACGACTATTATATCCACGAAAAAGTGCGCAGCAACGATCCCAAGGGCATCGGTCCGCTGATCTGGGCTGCGCTGGAATACGAAAAGCTATGAATGCAAAATTGTTGAAACTGGCGGTCCTGCCGGCGCTCGCTCTCATACTGACAGCTTGCCCCGGGCCTGAGCCGGAACCGGATCCGAAAGCGCCGGATGTTCCGTCGGGCGTTTCCCTGCACAGTGCCACGCAGACCTCGCTGACCTTCCAATGGTCTCCCGTCACCGGTGCGACGTCCTACGACTGGAAACTGCTGCAGGGTACCTCGCAGGTGCAGACCGGTTCCGTGAACGGACGCAATGTCACGGTTTCCGGACTGACGGCCGGGACATCCTACCAGTTCTCCGTCCGTGCCGTTTCCTCCGCCGGCGCTTCCGGCTGGTCGGGCAGTCTTTCGGCATCCACCGAGTCGGCGCCTGAACCGCCGCAGCCGCCCGGACCGGGTCCGGCGTCCATCACCTATGAGGATTTCAAGATCCCTGCTTCGGAAGAAGACGGCGTTGTCCGCGCTTTCCCGGGTGCGGAAGGCTGTGGGATGTTTACTTCAGGCGGCCGTGCCGGGACCGTGTATCACGTCACCACACTTGATGACAATAACAATAAGGGCTCGCTCCGCTATGCGCTTGCCCAGACAGGACCCCGCACCATCGTTTTCGACGTGGCGGGTATCATCGAACTCAAGAGCGGCCTGACCATCTCCAAGGGTGACGTCACCATCGCCGGCCAGACGGCGCCCGGCGGCGGCATTTGCCTGGCCAATTACAGCGTCCAGAACAACGCCGACAATGTGGTCATCCGTTTTGTCCGTTTCCGCTTGGGCGACAATGTCCCCGGCCAGGAAGACTGCATCTGGGGCCGCAACCGCGCCAACATCATCCTCGACCACTGCTCCATGAGCTGGTCGATGGACGAATGCGCCTCGTTCTATGACAACGAGAACTTTACGATGCAGTGGTGCATTCTCAGCGAGAGCCTCAACAACTCCAAGCATCCGAAGGGCGCGCACGGCTACGGCGGCATCTGGGGAGGCCACAAGGCCACCTTCCACCACAACCTGCTGGCGCACCACTCTTCCCGTACGCCGCGACTGTGCGGCAGCCGCTACACGGGAACGCCCGAAATCGAGCAGGTGGAGCTGGCCAACAATGTGTTTTATAACTGGGGCCCCACCGACGGCGGCTATGCCGGGGAAGGCGGCTCCTACAATTTCATCAACAACTATTACAAGCCGGGCGCTTCGACCATCACGAAGAAATCGCTGGTCAACCGCATCTTCCAGCCCTATGTGTCGGGCTCCTCGAGCGACGACAAGAATCCTGCAAATACCTGGGGCAAATTCTACGTGGCCGGCAACCATTTCGACGGTCAGGTTGCGGATGATAAGTACGCCGAACTGATCACGGGCGTCAACCGGGACAACTGGCAGGGCATCCAGCCGAAGACGGCGGTCGAAACGTCTGTCATCAAGTCGGAAACCCGTTTCAACATTGTCTTCGGTTCGAGTTCCCTGGCGCTTCAGACGGCCGAGAATGCTTATGAAAGTGTCCTCAATCGTGCAGGCGCTTCGCTGGCTCGCGACGCCGTCGATTTCCGTATCGTAAATGAAGTGCGCAACGGCACCTGGTCGGGAAAACAGGGGAGCGGCGGCTCCATCAACGGCATCATTGATTCTCAGGAAGATGTCGGCGGATGGCCGGCCTACAGTGCCACGGCCGAGGAAATTGCCAATACGAAAGACACGGACGGCGACGGGATGCCCGACTGGTTCGAGGATGCGGCGGGTCTTGACAAGAACTCCGCAGCCGACTCGGTGACCCGGACGCTCGATCGCCACGGCCGCTATACCAATCTGGAAATGTATCTCCATTACCTGGTAAGGGATATTATGTGAAAACAATACTAATTATCTATCTATTAATTATTTTAAAAAGTACCCTATGAAAAATCCAGCAAAGAAACTCCTTCTTGCGATTCTCTGCTTGGGCGTCGCCTGGTCGATTTCGGCCCAGACGACCATCACGGGCATCGTGACCGATGACACGGGCGAACCGCTCATCGGTGCCGGTGTGATGGTGGAAGGGACGCAGATCGGTACCATCACCGGTATCGACGGCGACTATTCACTGACCGTCCCCGCAGATGCAGTCAATCTGGTGTTCTCGTACATCGGGTTTGCGAATCAGGTGGTACCCATCGATGGCCGCACGCGCATCGACATCGTGCTGGCCGCCGACCAGACTTTCCTCGACGAGGTGGTCGTGGTGGGTTATGCCACTGTCAAACGTCGCGACCTCCTGGGTTCCGTCTCCTCCGTGGGCAGCGAAAAACTCGCCGAACAGCCCGTGACGACGGTCAGCCAGGCTCTCTCCGGCAAGATGGCCGGTGTCTCCGTGGTGACCACCGAAGGCGACCCTGACGCCGACATCAAGATCCGGGTCCGCGGCGGCGGCTCCATTACACAGGACAACAGCCCGCTGTACATCGTGGACGGCTTCCCCGTGGAATCCATCAACGACATCTCCTCTTCGGAAATCCAGTCGATCGACGTCCTGAAAGATGCTTTCTCCACGGCTATCTACGGTAGCCGGGGCGCCAACGGCGTCGTGATCGTCACCACCAAGAGTGCCGAAAAAGGGGAGAAGGTATCCGTAAAATTCAACACCTATTACGGTCGCAAGCAGATGGCCAACAAGGGGGCGATCGTCGCGATGAATCCCGAGAACTTCGTACGTTTCCAGTATGAACTCGCCACGATCCGCGGCAACGCGAGCAATTATTACGAGCCTTATTTCGGCACCTTCTCCGATATCGACCTTTATTCCGGCCTGACGGGCAACAACTGGGTCGATGCGGTCTTCGGCAACGCCGGCCAGACCTTCAGCGCAGACTTCTCCGTCAGCGGAAGCGGCGAGAACCACAACTGGACCGTCGGTTATGCCCATATGGGTGACGAAGCCATCATGGCCGGTTCAACGTATACCCGCGACAACCTGAATTTCAAGGGTAACTTCAAGACTTCCAAGACGACCAGCATCGACGTGAACATCCGTTACGCCCGCACCAACGTGCGCGGTTCCGGTGCCAACGGCATCAATGATACGGGTACCACTTCGGGCAACGGCCGTCTGAAACACGCCGTGTCCTACACGCCGATTCCGCTCCAGTCCACCATCCAGGGTGTCGACGAAGAGCAGGATTACGGCGACAATGCTCCGCCGCTTCTTTCCGTGGCGGACAACGACTCCAAACGCATCCGCCGGACGCTGAACGCGAACGCCGCCTTCAACTGGAAGATCATCGACAACCTCAGCCTCAAGATCGAGGGCGGTCTCGAAGATTACCGTCAGATGGACGACCGCTTCTACGGCCTGACCACCTATTACGTGGCCAACAACTCGACGGTCAAGAACACGCCGTCGAACCAGCACAAGGAAGCCTTCCGTGACCGGTACCGCAATACCAACACCCTGAACTACAGCTTTGCCGACATCCTGGGCGAAGACCACAACCTGACCGTGCTTCTGGGTGAGGAAATGACCATCACCAAGAGCAACACGCTCACGATGATGGTGGACGGCCTGCCGACGTTCTACGATGCCCAGATGGCCTGGAACTTCCTGTCGTCCGGTACCCCGGCTTCGACCGACAACTACTACAATCCCGACGACAAGCTTCTCTCTTTCTTCGGCCGCGTGAACTACGACTACAAGCACCGCTATTCACTGGGTGCGACGCTCCGCGCCGACGGTTCGTCGAAGTTCGCCCGCGGCAACCGCTGGGGTCTCTTCCCGTCGGCCGCCGTGTCCTGGACCATTTCGAACGAACCCTGGATGGAATCCAATTGGATCGACCAGCTGAAACTCCGTTACTCCTTCGGTACGGCCGGTAACAACAACATCCCTTCGGGCCTGCTGATGAAGCAGTATTCCTCCACGACGACGGCCTGGCTCAGCCAGAGCGCGAACTACTGGATGGCGGGCAAGGTGATGAACAACCCCGACCTTACCTGGGAAACCACCTATACGCATAACATCGGTCTGGACTTCGGCTTCTTCCGGGGCGCGCTTTCCGGCAGCATCGAAGTTTACCAGAACGATACGAAAGACCTGCTGATCAACTTCCCGATCACCGGATCAGGTTACGACAGCCAGTACCGAAACATCGGTTCCACCCGCAACCGCGGTGTCGAACTCACGCTCAACGCTCCGATCATCGAGAATAAGAACTTCTCCCTGAACATCGGCGGCAACATCGCTTACAACGTCAACCGGGTCACCGACCTGGGCGGCCTGGAATCCATCACGGCACAGTCTTACTGGGCTTCCACCGAAATCGGCGACGACTACATTGTCCAGGTGGGCCAGCCGCTGGGTAATATGTACGGCTACCGTAACGATGGCTTCTACTCGGTCGATGAGTTTACATATACGGGCGGCAAATGGGTGCTGAACGAGGGCGTCGTGGATGATTCCGCCGTCATCGGCTCCACCTATCTGATGCCGGGTGCGCTGAAACTCAAGGATCTCAACGGCGACGGCCGCGTGACCGTGGCCGACCGTGAGGTCATCGGCAATGCCAGCCCCGATTTCACCGGCGGTTTCTCGCTGAGCGGGTACGCCTACGGTTTCGACTTCGGCGCGAACTTCAACTTTATGATCGGCAACCAGGTGTACAACGCCAACAAGATCGAGTTCACTTCATCGCGCAAGTTCAACAACCGCAACCTCATCGAGATGATGGATGTGGACAAGCGCTGGACCAATATCGACTGGACCACCGGCGAACTGATCACCGACGCGGCACAGCTCAAGAGCATCAACGCCGGCAAGACGATGTGGTCGCCCGCCGTGGGCAGCGCCATCTTCAGCGACTGGGCCGTCGAGGACGCTTCGTTCCTCCGCCTGCAGAGTGCTACGCTGGGCTATACGTTCCCCGGAACGCTGACCGAGAAGATCCACATCCGCAAGGTGCGCATCTACGTGACGGGTACGAACCTGTTCTGCCTGACCAAATATACGGGTTACGACCCCGAGGTCGATACCCGTCGTGCCACCCCGCTTACGCCGGGTGTCGATTATTCCGCCTATCCCAAGAGCATCGGTTTCGTCGCCGGTCTCAACTTAACGTTCTAATCCGCCAAGAAGATGAAAAAGATATTCCTTTATTTCCTCAGCGCTGTGGCGCTGCTGATTCTCGGCACTTCCTGTGAGAAATTCCTGGATACGGAATCCCCGTCATCCTTCGATTCGGCGACGGTTTTCTCGAACTATGACCTGGTGGAAGGCACGATCTTCGGTATCACCGAGACCTTCTGCGAAGTGAACTCCTATCGCGGACGTTTCCTTCCCTGGTATGGTTTCAATACCGATGTCGAATGGTACAATACCTACAAGCCCGGCGACGGCAAGAGCGATATCGCCGGTTACCAGTGCGAGCCCAACAATTCGCAGCTGAACCTGTCCAACGGTCCTTTCCCGTTGATGTATATGGGTATCGAGCGTGCGAACCTCGTGATCGAGGGGCTTCGTGAATACGGCAACGTGGAAGGGGACACCGACATGGCCTATCTCCTCGGCGAGGCCCTTACCCTCCGGGCGATGATCTATTACGACCTGATCAAGGCCTGGGGCGATGTCCCTGCCCGTTTCAGCTCGTTGACCAGCGGGACCATCTATGCGGCCAAAGAAAGCCGCGACGTGATCTTCAAACAGATCCTCGCCGACCTCGAGGAGGCGATTCCGTACATCCCGTATCCGGGTACGACGGCGGCCACCTCGCGCACCGACCGCGTCAACAAACTGTTCGCCGAGGGTCTGTACGCGCGTATCGCACTGCTGGCCTCGGGCTATTCCATCCGTCCCGACGACGGAATGGTGGGTACCGGTGACCTGGGTACGATCCGTCTGTCGAACGACAGCGAACTGTCGAAGGGTACGCTTTACCCGAAGGCGCTGGCCTATCTGAAAGACGCCATCAATTCGGGCACCGCTTCCCTGGCGAACGATTTCGAGGACTACTGGTACAGGCAGAACAATATGGACAACCTCACGGCTGGCCCTGCTTTCGAGACCCTGTACGTGATCCCGTTCGGTGCCGGCCGCGGCCGCTGGAACTTCACCTTCGCCGTCAGTTCGGAAGGCGCTTCGATCTCCAACGGCGTGAGCCGCGGCGGTGATGCGGGTCCGCTTCCGACGATGTATTTCAAGTACGGCAAGAACGACCAGCGTCGCGACGTTACCTGCGTCAACTACAAGTGGAACAAGGACAACACCATCGAACCTGCCGGCATCGGCAAGTGGTTCTTCGGCAAATACCGCTTCGAGTGGATGAATGCCCAGCCTTACACGGGCGGCAACGACGACGGTATCAAACCGGTGGTTATGCGCTATGCCGACATCCTGCTGATGGCTGCAGAGATCGCCAACGAGCAGGGCGAACTGGCTACGGCGAAGAACTATCTCAAGCAGGTACGTGAGCGTGCCTACATTGACAATTGGGAAGAGGCCGACGCCTATGTCGAGGCTATCGGCGACAAGGACGCGATGTTCAAGGCCATCGTCGACGAGCGCGCCCTCGAGTTCTGCGGCGAATTCCTCCGCAAGACCGACCTCATCCGCTGGAACCTCCTCAAGGCCAAACTCGACGAAGCGGCCGACGATATGCTCGCCCTCCGCGACCTGCAGGGCGGTTACAGCGACCTGACCGGCGACATCTGCTATACGCTGGCCGATGACGAGAAGTCGATCTCCATCACCTTCCTGACCGCGGACGACGATATCCCTGCCGGTGCGACGGTTTCCACGGGTTATGTCAACAAGTACGACGACGGCAAGAAAACCGGTTTCTACTACGACCGCATCAAGGGCATCTACTACCGTAACCCCGAGCAGTATATGTTCTGGCCGATCTTCAACGATACGATGACCAACAGCCAGGGTCACATCAAGAACGACTATGGCTACGACAGTATTTAATCGCAGCTTGCTATGAAACAGATCAAAAAACTGAAATACCTGTTTGCAGCGATGGCGGTGGTCCTGGGCCTGGGAGCCTGCACCACGCCGTTCAATGAGATTGTCTCCCTCAATCTCAACCGCTGCCTGGAGCCGATGAACCTGGGCGCGAAGGTGGATCCCTATGCGGGCGACATCGTAACCTTCAGCTGGGACGTCTCCAAGGATGCGGAGAGTTACCTGCTCACGGTCTATACCGACGCGGCGATGACGCAGAAGTACCTGACCGAGTCGGTCTCTCCTTCGAATGTTCCGTATCAGAAGAAACTCGATGCGGACCAGACCTACTATTTCACCGTGCAGGCGACCGCTTCGGGCAAGAACGATTCGAAGGTCGCCGTCTATGACAAAGCCATCAAGACTTACGCGGTCAAGGACAACCTCTTTATGAAGGTGTCCGCCCGTGATGCCGGTTCCGTGACGCTTGCGTGGTCGCGGGAGGTGGAAGACTTTATGGATGTCACGCACATCGAATACGGCTATCCCGGATCCGACGAACCGCTGGGTACCCTCAACCTGAGCGATACCGAGAAGTCTTCCGCTTCGGCCGTTATCGACGGCCTGCAGGCTTCGACGGAATACGTGATCACCCTCTACTACCTGAGCGCAGAACGCGGCCGGGTGGATGTCTGGACGATGGCCGATACGGAAGGCTTCACGACCGTCAGCACGCTCGACGCGCTGAAGAACGCCATCCAGACACCGGGTGCCAAGATCTCCCTGACGATGGACGGCTCCCCGTATGATATCGAGGCGCTCGACATCACCAACGGATTCACCCTCGTCGGTGTGGAAGCCGCCGACGGCACCAAACCGGTACTGCAGGGCGAGCTTCATTTCTCCGACGCCTGGGCTTCCGGCAACGACCTCTATTTCGAGAGCGTCGAGTTCAACGGCAATCCCACGGCCCTTTCTCCTTCGGGATTCGGCTTCGCCATCCAGAACAAGAACGGCGGCACCGTCAAGGGCAAGCAGATCGGCAACGTGACCTACAAGAACTGCGTGATCACCAACTACTCGAAGGGTCTCATCTACGAATGGGGCAACGACATGGCCTTCGGCGACGTGATCTACGACAGTTGCGAGATCAGCAACATCAATGCCGACGGTACGGGCGGCGGCGACGTGTTCGACATCCGCCAGGCCACGACCGTGGGCAAACTCGCTTTTGTCAACAACACGATCTTCCAGGGTATGCGTACCTTCGTGCGTTTCGACGCGGGTTCGATCGGTGAGCTGGTGTTCGAGAACAATACGCTCTTCAACCTGAACTTCGTGGACAACGCCAACAATGCGGGCGTATTCGGTCTCCAGATCACTCCGGGCTCGTTTTCTTTCAAGAACAACCTGTTCCTCGAGATGACGGGCAAGGCCGTTCTGGCCAGTGCCAACGCCAAATATGTGCCGGCCTCCGATATGGGCGTGAACGCGGCGAACAACTGGTTCTACAAGCTCCCGGTCGGTGACGACGGATCCGTCATCTATTTCACCAGCAACTTCACCCAGGCGAACGCCGCCGGTACGATCCTCGCCGAGGATCCTTGCTATAACGCGGCCGCCGGCCTGTTCAACATCGTGCCTTCCTCCGAAATCGCGGGCAAGGGCGTCGGTGCGCCGAAGTGGTGGACCCCGTATGTGGAAGAGCCGGAAGACCTCACGCTCGAGGAGATCGAAGGCAACCACACCTGGGATCTGGGCAACCCCAAGTATTTCTCGGGTACCATCAAGAAACAGATGGTCCGCGACCGCCTCTTCATCAACACGTCGGACGCTTATCCGATCGTGGTGGAGGAGGGAATGCTCAACTTCACGAGTGCGGCCGTGACCGACCGTCAGGGTGTTCCTACCATCAACAATCTGGTGTTCAAGGTCAACGCTCCCGGTTCGGTCGTCATCAAGGCTTACGATCCGTATAAGAAGGGCGGTCACTTCGTGGTGGGCGTCGGTCCTGTCGGCGGCGGCGAGATCGCTCTCAAGGGCGGCGTCTCCGCAATGGAGGATATGGACAACGCCACGAAGATCGTCATCAGCACGATTACCGAGGAGTCGCTGGTCTATATCTATCCTTCCGGTCCGATCTGCCTGCAGGAACTCGCCTGGTCGACCGACCTGACGCCGGTCAACACGGCCCTGCCGACGCCGGCTCCCAAGGCCGCTCCCGCTTCTGTCACGCAGGGCGATGCGACCGATATCACGGTGACGTGGGATCCGGTGGAGAACGCGGAAAGCTACTCCGTGGTCTTCAGCGGCAAGACCTACACCGTTGAGGAGACTTCCTACACGATCGAAGGCAAGACCATCGGCATGCTCGATCCGGGCAGCTTCAAGGTGGAAGTCTATGCCAATCCGGGCAAGGAAGACATCTACAACACGGAATCCGCAGCCGGTGTGGCCACGTTCGCGGTCCTGCCTGCGGGCGGTGGCGGCGGCGACGAGGAATTCGTGGTCGCGAGCGTCGAAGACCTGCTCAATGCCATTGCAGCCGGCAAGGATGCCATCACGCTCAAGTACAGCGACACGCCGTACGAGATCGGTGCCCTGACGGTCAACGCCCCGCTGCATCTCAAGGGCCAGACCAACGGCGACGCCAAGACCAAGGTCGTGACTTCCATCACCCTGAGCGGTGAGATCATCGGCAGCGTGATCCTGAGCAACCTCGAGTTCGTGGGCGACGGCACCTCCGTCCTCGTCGACGACAAGACGAACGCCGCTCCGGTCGCCGACACCGTGGCTATCTACGACAGCTATCTGCACGGCACGAAGGCCCTGTACGACAACTCGGGCAAGGCCGCCTCGAACGTCCAGTACGTCATCTTCAAGGGCAACCTCATCGACGACTGCTCCAACGGCGCCGACTTTATCGATATGCGTGCCGGTTCCCACCACAACTTCGAGTTCGTGAACAACACCGTGGCCAACAGCTGCCGTACCTTCATCCGTACCGACGCCGGCCACGAGATGAACAGCGCCGTGATCCGGAACAACACGTTCTACAAGGTGGCGACCAACTCCTCGAGCAAGGACAACAACGGTATCTTCCACATCCGCAGTGCGGCCGGCAGCGGCCTGTACCGCTATGAGGTGGCCAATAACTTCTTCTACTCGATCCTTATCGACACCGATCCCGAAAACGCCGCAGGTTTCCCGAAACTCCGCAGCAAGGGCGGCATCACGCCGATCACCTTCTCCAACAACTACTACTACAATTGTGAAGACCGCGAGGAGCGTGCTGCCTACAGCTTCTGGGCTTATGTCACGAAGGAGGAATCCCTCGCCGACGGCGGTGCCATCGTGCCCGCCGATCCTTGCAGGGATGCCGCTGCCGGTGACTTCACCCTCACCAACGGCGTGATGATGAATGCCGGCGTGGGCGATCCCCGCTGGAATCCCGCGGGCGGCGGAATGCCTTCGTCCGAGATTACGGTCAGCGACGCCGACGCCCTGCTGACAGCCATCTCGGCCGGCAAGAAGTCCATCACCCTCGAGGACGGCAACTATGACCTGTCAGCCGCCACCGTGGTGCTCAACAATCCGTTGACGCTCCAGGGCGGCAAGGGTGCGACGGTCAAGGGCAAGTTCGAACTCGCCCCGGGTACCACCGCCTTCACCGTCAAGGGCATCGTCCTCGACGGCGCCGGTGAGCTTGACAATGCGTTCTATGTGCAGGACGGCGCCCAGGTTTCTTCCGTCGCGCTGACCGACGTGGAAATCAAGGGTTACAAGAACCGCCTGTTCTACCAGGACAAGGAGACCTCGACGGTCGGCTCGCTGGTCATCAGCGGCGCCTTGGTGACCGGTATGGGCACCAGCGGCGACTTCATCGACATCCGCAAGGGCGGCCTGACGGCCCTCAAGGTCGAGAAGAGCACCTTCGCGAACGGCATCCGTACTTTCGCACGCATCGACGCGGCTGTGGTGTGCAACTCGATCGTGGTTGAGAACAACACCTTCTACAACCTCTGCTCCGTGGATAGCAAGGACAACAACGGTATCTTCCACGTGCGCAGCACGTCGGCCACCGCTGCGGGCGCCATCACCGTGCGCAACAACCTCTTCGCCGGCATGCACCGCGCCGCTGAGGAGCCGTCCAACGCCCAGGGCTTCCCGAAGCTCGTGAGCAAGGCCTCCTCTGCAATCGCACTGCCGAACTTCAGCCACAACTACTTCAGCGACGTGGATGACAGCAACGAAGCCTACAGCTGGTGGGCCTACTCCGAGAAGGAGGTGGCTACGGCCGGCTTCGGCGTGGTGCTGACGGCCGACGTCTTCAAGGATGCGGCCTCCGGCGACTTCACCGTGGTCCACGACCTGGTGGCGAGCGAAAAGGTGGGCGATCCCCGCTGGATCAAGGGCACGCCGGCCGGCGGTGACATCTTCACCGTCTACGACGTGGAAGGCCTGCTGGGCGCCATTGCGGCCGGCAAGACCAACATCGCTCTCCAGTACGGCACCTACGACGTGACGACTGCGGTCGGCATCGATGCGGGCAGCCTCGTCCTGAACCAGGGCCTGACCCTCCGCGGCCTGAGCCGCAACGGCCGCCAGCCCGAATTCGTGGGCGGCTTCAAGCTCGCGATGACCGAGGGCAGTTTCGTGCTCGAGAACCTCAAGCTCAACGGTACGTACACCGCCGACGGCTCCGAGAAGAAGATCGGCAACATGATCGACATCGACGGTACTTCCGTGATCGACGACATCATCTTGAAGGATTGCGAGGTGACGGGCTACAACAACCGTCTCGTCAGCGGCTCCGGCGAGTCCGACGTGAACTCGTTCCAGGTCAGCGGCCTCCTGGTCCACGACTTCGGAACGAGCGGTGACTTCATCGACTTCCGCAAGGGTGCCGTCCGCCGGGTCGAGGTCAAGAACAACACCTTCGCCAATGGTATCCGCACCTTCGTCCGCATCGACGCGGGCGTGATCTGCGGCGCCGTCAACGTGGAGAACAATACGTTCTACAACCTCTGCGCCGTCGACAGCAAGGATAACAACGGTATCATGCACGTGCGTTCCACCACGTCGGTCGGTCCGGCCTCGCTCGCCGACGCCGCCCGCCGCATCGTGGTCCGCAAGAACATCTTCGCCGCCATGCACAGGGCCGCCGAGACTCCGTCCAACGCGAACGGCTTCCCGAAACTCGTGAGCACGGCGTCCGAGAAGATCGCCCATCCGTACATCACCGACAACGTCTTCTTCGACATCGAGACCGCTGAAGGCTTCAGCTGGTGGAACACGATGGCCGAAGACGATATCGCCGCGGCCGGTACGGTGGTCGAAGACACGCCTTTCACCGGCGATCCCGCTACGGGCAAGTTCACGGTGAAGGCCGCCTTCAAGGGCTATGGTGACAAACGCTGGTAAAAACGGAATCACCATGAGCTTCATCAACGACAATTTCATGCTGCAGAGTGATACGGCGCGCGCGCTGTATCACTCCCACGCAGCCAAGATGCCCATCATCGACTATCACTGCCACCTGGTGCCGCAGCAGATCGCCGAGAACATCCAGTTCCGCGACATCACGCAGCTCTGGCTGGTTGACGGCCACTACGGCGACCATTACAAGTGGCGTGCGATGCGGGCCAACGGTGTCTCGGAAGACTATCTCACAGGCGGTACCAAAACCGCCTGGGAGACTTTCGAGAAATGGGCCGAGACTGTGCCCTATACGATGCGCAACCCGCTCTATCACTGGACGCACCTCGAGCTGAGCCGCGTGTTCGGCATCGACAAGCTCCTGTGCCCCGCGACGGCGCGCGAGATCTTCGAAGAGTGCAACGCGAAACTTGCTACGCCCGAGTTCCGCGGCCAGGCGCTCATCCGCAAGTTCAACGTCGAGGTGGTGTGCACCACCGACGATCCGGCCGACGACCTTCGCTGGCACAAGATGATCGCCGCGCATCCGTTCGGCACCCGCGTCATCCCGGCGTGGCGTCCCGACAAGGCCATGGCCATCGAAAATCCGAAGGCCTACAAGGCCTATCTGAAGCAGCTGGGCGAAGCCGCCGATACGGAGATCGACTCCTACGCCGACCTGCAGGAAGCCCTGAAGAAGCGTCACGACTACTTTGCCGCCAACGGCTGCAAGCTTTCCGACCACGGTCTGGAGAACTTCTACGCCGCCGACTACAAGGAGATCGAGATCGAACTCATCTTCAAGAAAGTGCTGATGGGCATCGCGCCCAACCCGCGCGAACTCGAGAAGTTCCGCAGCGCCTTCCTCTACGACCAGGCCGTCATGGACGCCGAGGCCGGGTGGGCGCAGCAGTTCCACATCGGCGCCATCCGCAACAACAACTCGAAGATGTTCGAGCTCATCGGCCCCGACACGGGCTATGACGCTATCCACGACCAGGATATCGCCGTGGCGGGCCACCGTTTCTTCGACCGCCTCACTGCGGCCGGCAAGCTGGCCAAGACCATCCTGTACTGCCTCAATCCGAAGGACAACGCAGTGATGATGACCATGGCGTACACCTTCAATGACGGTACGGTCCCGGGCAAGATGCAGTTCGGCTCCGGCTGGTGGTTCCTCGACCAGGAGGTCGGCATGCGCCGCCAGATGGATTCGCTCTCCGCACTCGGCCTGTTCAGCCGCTTCGTCGGCATGCTCACCGATTCCCGCAGCTTCATCAGCTACCCGCGTCACGAGTACTTCCGCCGCATCCTCTGCGACGTGCTCGGCCACGACGTGGAATCCGGCCGCCTGCCCGCGTCCGAACTCGACTTCATCGGCCAGATGGTCGAGGACATCTCCTACAACAACGCGAAGAATTATTTCAACTTCTAATGGATTACATCAAGATCAATCCTTCCGACAATGTCGCCGTGGCGCTCACCGACCTCCGGGCCGGTGACGCCGTGGCGGGCGTTGTCCTGCGCACCGACGTCCCCCGCGGTCACAAAATCGTCCTGACCGATCTCGGGGAAGGGGAGAACGTCATCAAGTACGGCTTCCCGATCGGCCACGTCACCCGCGCCGTCCGGGCCGGTGAAATGATCGACCACACCTGCATCAAGACCAATCTCGAAGGCCTGCTGGAGTATCATTACGAGCCGCAGATGCCCGATCAGGTCGGGCATGACGCAAACCAAGGGCATGACGCAAACCAAGGGCATGACGCAGACCCGGGTCATACCCGGCTTGACCGGGTATCTTTCCACGGTTATCGCCGCGGCGACGGTCAGGTGGGTATCCGCAACGAGATCTGGGTCATCCCGACCGTGGGCTGCGTCAACGGCATCTGCGAACAGATTGTCGCCCGCTTCAAGGCCGAGATGTCCGGTCAGATCGGCGCTGGCCAAAGTGTCGACGCTGTCGTGGCGTTCCCGCACAACTACGGCTGTTCCCAGCTGGGCGACGACCACCAGAACACGCGGACCGTCCTGGCCGATATGGTGCATCATCCCAACGCCGGCGGTGTGCTCGTGGTGAGCCTGGGCTGCGAGAACAACCAGCTCGACGCGTTCCGCGAACTCGTAGGCCCGGTCGATGAGTCGCGCGTGCGGATGTTCGTGTGCCAGACGGTGGAGGATGAGATCGAATACGGCGTGCGGCAGCTCCGCGAGATCTTCGCGGTTTGTTCGCGCGACCGGCGGACCGACGTGCCGGTCTCCGAACTGCGCGTCGGCCTCAAATGCGGCGGCTCGGACGGCCTCTCCGGCATTACGGCCAACCCGCTGCTCGGCGTCTTCTCCGACTGGGTGGTTGCCCGGGGCGGCACGACGGTCCTGACCGAAGTGCCCGAGATGTTCGGCGCCGAAACCATCCTGATGAACCGTTGCCAGGACCGTGCGACCTTCGACAAGACGGTCAGCCTGATCAACGACTTCAAGGACTATTTCATCCGCAACAATCAGCCCGTCTACGAGAATCCTTCGCCGGGCAACAAGGCCGGCGGCATCTCCACGCTGGAAGAAAAGTCGCTTGGCTGCACGCAGAAATGCGGCGGCAGCCCCGTCCGCGACGTGCTCCGCTATGGCGAGCGCCTCTCGGTCAAAGGACTGAACCTCCTCAGTTCGCCCGGCAACGACCTGGTCGCCTCCACGGCCCTGGCGGCCGCGGGCTGCCAGCTCGTGCTCTTCACCACGGGCCGCGGTACGCCCTTCGGCAGTTTCGTCCCGACGATGAAGATCGCGACCAACACGGCGCTCGCCACCCGCAAGCCCACGTGGATCGACTTCAACGCGGGCGTCCTGGCGCAGGACGAACCGATGGAAAAGGTAGCCGCCCGTTTCATCGACGCCGTCCTTGCCGTGGCCGGCGGCGAGCCGGTCAACAGCGAGAAGAACGGCTTCCGCGAAATAGCCATCTTCAAGACCGGTGTCACCTTATAGTTTGACAATTATTTAACAGTTACATATATGGAAAAACTCAATCGTACCACGGCGCCCCAGGCGAAAAAGTACACCGAGAAGATCATCCAGTTCGGCGAGGGCAACTTCCTTCGCGCATTCATCGAATGGATCATCTGGAAGACCAACCAGAAGACGGACTTCAACGGCTCCGTCGTCGTAGTCCAGCCCATCGAGAAGGGCATGGTCGGCTGGCTCAATGAGCAGGACGGCCTCTATCACCTCAACCTGCAGGGCCTGCAGAACGGCCAGCCCGTCGACAGCGTCGACCTGATCGACGTCGTCTCCCGCGGCCTGAATCCCTACGAAGATTTCGGCGCCTACCTGAAGCTTGCCGAGCAGCCTGAGATCCGCTTTGTAATCTCCAATACCACCGAGGCGGGCATCGCCTTCGATCCGGCCTGCAAGTTCACCGACAAGCCTGCCGCTTCGTATCCGGGCAAGCTCACACAGTTGCTCTATCACCGCTACGAATTCTTCCAGGGCGACAAGAGCCGCGGCCTGATCCTTTTCCCGTGCGAGCTGATTTTCGAGAACGGCAAACACCTGAAGGAATGCATTCTCCAGTATATCGACCTGTGGCAGTTGGGCGAAGGGTTCCGCAACTGGTTCCTCGACGCCTGCGGCGTCTACAGCACGCTCGTCGACCGCATCGTGCCGGGCTATCCCCGCGACACCGCCGAGCAGCTCTGCGAACGCGTGGGCTATAAGGACAATCTCCTCGACAAGGCTGAGATCTTCCACCTCTGGGTGATCGAGGCGCCGAAGGAGATCGCCGCCGAATTCCCCGCCGACCAGGCCGGCCTCAACGTGCTCTTCGTGCCTTCCGAGGCGCCGTACCACGAGCGCAAGGTTACCCTGCTCAACGGTCCGCACACCGTGCTTTCGCCGGTGGGCTACCTGAGCGGCCTCAACACCGTGAAGGAATGCTGCGAAGACGAACTCGTGGGCCCGTTCGTGCGCCGGGTGATGTATGAGGAACTGCTTCCGACACTCAACCTGCCGAAGGAAGAACTCGTGAAGTTCGCCGACGACGTGATGGAGCGTTTCCGCAACCCGTTCGTGAAGCATTTCGTGACGAGCATCATGCTCAACTCCTTCCCGAAATTCAAGACCCGCGACCTGCCGGGCCTGAAGACCTATCTGGAGCGCAAGGGCGAACTGCCGAAGGGCATCGTCCTCGGCCTGGCCGCCATCTGCACCTACTACAAGGGCGGCAAGCGCGGCGACGACGAGATCGTTCCCAACGACGATCCGAAGATCCTCGCCCTGCTCAAGGACCTCTGGGCCACGGGCGACGTGGCCGCCGTGGCCAAGGGCGTCCTCGCCGACGACTTCATCTGGGGCGAAGACCTCAACGCCATCCCCGGTCTGACCGACCTGCTGACGGCCGACCTGGCCCTGATTCAGAAAGAAGGCATGCGTGCCGCAGTTAAAGCCCTGTAGTTATGAGTACCCAGCAGAAACTTTTGTCGAACTGGCGCTGGTGGATCTGCTCGCTGCTGTTCGTGGCGACCACGGTCAACTACCTCGACCGCCAGGTGCTCTCGCTCACCTACGAAGAGTTCATCAAGCCCGAATTCCACTGGACCGACGCCAACTACGGCACCATCACCAGTTTCTTCTCCATCTTCTACGCCATCTGCTGCCTTTTCGCGGGCAAGTTCGTGGACTGGATGGGCACGAAGAAGGGCTATCTGATCGCCATCGGCGTGTGGTCGGCCGGCGCGTGCCTCCACGCCGCCTGCGGCTGGGCCACCGCCCACATCGAGGGCCTCGGCTCCGTCGCCGCCCTGCGCGCCGTTGAGAACGGCTCCAATATCGCACTGGCCGTTTCCACGACATCCGTCTATCTGTTTATGCTTTGCCGCGGCATCCTGGCCCTCGGCGAGGCGGGCAACTTCCCGGCCGCCATCAAGGTGACGGCCGAGTATTTCCCGAAGAAAGACCGCGCCTTCGCCACGTCGATCTTCAACGCCGGCGCTTCGGTCGGTGCCCTCGCGGCTCCGCTCCTCATCCCGCCGTTGGCCGTGAAGTTCGGCTGGGAGATGGCGTTCATCATCATCGGCGGCCTGGGCTTCCTCTGGATGTTCTTCTGGGCCTTTATGTATGACAAGCCCGAAAAGAGCAAGCACGTGAATGCGGCCGAGCTCGAGTACATCCACCAGGACGATGCCGCCGAAGCGGCCGCCAAGGCGGCTGAAGAGGCGCAGAAAGCCAACGAGAAGGCCATCCCGTTCCTGAAGTGCTTCACCTTCAAGCAGACCTGGGCGTTCATTGTGGGCAAGTTCTTTACCGACGGTGTTTGGTGGTTCTTCCTGTTCTGGGCTCCTTCGTACTTCAGCAACCAGTTCCACGCCCCGGCCACTTCTTCGCTGGGCCAGTGGCTCATCTTCACGCTTTATCTCATCGTGACGGTCATCTCGATTTTCGGCGGCTATCTTCCGAAGATTTTCGTCGACAGGAAGGGGATGAACCCGTACGCCGGCCGTATGCTGGCGATGCTCATCTTCGCCTTCTTCCCGCTGGCCGCCCTGCTGGCGCAGCCGCTGGGCGTCCGCTTCGACACGCCCTGGTGGCCGGCCATCCTCATCGGTCTGGCCGGCGCGGGCCATCAGGCCTGGAGTGCCAACCTCTTCTCGACCGTCGGTGACATGTTCCCCAAGAGCACAATCGCCACGATTACCGGCATCGGCGCGATGGCCGGCGGTATCGGCTCGATGATCATCCAGAAGGTGGCGGGCAACCTGTTCACCTATGCCGAGAACGCGGGCGAAGCCTTCCGTTTCCTCGGTTTCACCGGCAAGCCCGCCGGCTACTTCATCATGTTCTGCTTCTGCGGCCTGGCCTACCTGATCGCCTGGAGCATCATGAAGTCGCTGGTTCCGAAGTATAAACCCATTGAACGGTAAGACGATGAAAAGGCTGTTGGCTATTGCGTCGCTGCTGCTGGCCCTGGCCGGCTGCGCGACGACTCCGGAGACCCTGGTCATGGCCCGCTTCGTTCCCGAGCGGTCCGATGACTTCGTGTTCGAGAACAACCTCATCGCCGGCCGTTTCTACGGCGAGGCCCTCGAGGGCAATCCCACTTCGCCGGGCATCGACGTCTGGGTGAAACTCCCCGGCCGGCTCGTGGCGAACGAATGGTACAAGGGCGCGATGGAAGATCCCGATTACTACCACCACGACCACGGCGGCAAGGACTGCTACAAGGTGGCCGTGTCGCTGGGCGGCGGCGCTTCGTCGCCCCTGATCGACGGCACGCTCCGCTATCCCGCCACGAACTTCCGCTCGCACGAAGTGCTGCACGTCGGGGCCGACAAGGCGGTCTTCGTGCTGCACTATCCGGCCTGGCAGGCCGCCGACGGGATCACCGTCTCGCTCGACAAGCAGGTCACCGTCGTCCCCGGCAATCATTTCTGCTTCGTGGAAGATATCTACACCTTTACCGGTGCGGAGACTCTGACCGTCGCCGCCGGCGTGAACCGGCATCCGGCCCAGCAGACGCTGGTGGCGGAACTCATCGAGCCCGGCTGCTATGCGTTGTGGGAGAATGCCTCCGACCAGAGCATCGAGCCCGAGGACGGCAAGCTCGGCGTGGCCGTCATCGTCCCCGATGCGACCGCGACCTTCGTGACCGACGACGGCCTCCACGGCCTGTGCGTCAAGGAAATCCGCAGCGGCGAGCCCTTCCGCTACCGCTTTGGCTCCTGCTGGTCCAAGGGGAACGTGAAGGATGCCGAAGCCTGGTTCAACCTTGTAAGCGAACAGTGATGAAGACGCTCTTTTCCCTCGAAGGCCGGAACGCCTGGATCACCGGCGCCGCCTACGGCATCGGCTTCGCCATCGCGAAAGCTTTTGTGGATGCCGGTGTCGACAACATCATTTTCAATACGTCCAACGAGGCTTCGATGCAGAAAGGCCTCGAGGCCTACCGCGAGGCCGGCATCAAGAACGTCCACGGCTATGTGTGCGACGTCACCGACGAAGCGGTGGTGAAGGCGCTCGTGGAACGCATCCACGCCGAGGTGGGACCGATCCACATCCTGGTCAACAATGCCGGCATCATCAAGCGCATCCCGATGCACGAGATGTCGCGCGAGGAATTCCAGCGGGTCATCGACATCGACCTCGTGGGCCCGTACATCTGCTCGGCCGCCGTGGTGCCCGAGATGATGGAGCGCCGCGAAGGCAAGATCATCAACATCTGCTCGATGATGAGCGAACTTGGTCGCGAGACCGTGTCGGCCTACGCCGCCGCGAAGGGCGGCCTGAAGATGCTCACGCGCAACATCTGCTCAGAGTACGGCGGCTACAACATCCAGTGCAACGGCCTGGGACCCGGCTATATCGCCACGCCCCAGACCGCACCGCTGCGCGAGCCGCAGGCCGACGGCAGCCGCCATCCGTTCGACAGTTTCATCTGCGCCAAGACGCCCGCCGGACGCTGGCTCGACCCCGATGAACTCGGCGGCCCCGCCGTGTTTCTGGCCTCGCACGCCTCCGACGCCGTCAACGGCCACATCCTCTATGTGGACGGCGGTATCCTGGCATATATTGGCAAACAACCGTAATACGATATGAAGATCAATTGTGAAGTTCGTTACGCCTCGCATCAGGACGATGCGAAGCACTATGATACCGCCACGTTGCGGAAGCACTATCTGGTAGAGCGGGTGATGGTTCCCGATGAGATCAACATGGTCTATTCGATGTTCGACCGCATCATCGCCGGCGGCGCCGTACCCGTGAAGGAAGACTTGCTGCTCAGCGCGCCGGAAATCCTCCGCGCCGACTATTTCACGCAGCGCCGTGAGCTGGGCATCATCAATGTCGGCGGCACGGGCATCGTGAAGGTGGGGGAGCAGGACTATACCATTCCCTTCAAAGAGGCCATCTACGTGGGCCGTGGCGACCGCCACGTCACGTTCAAGAGCGTCGATCCCGAGCATCCCGCGCATTTCTATTTCTGCTCCGCCACGGCGCACCGCGAGACGGGCGTCAAACAGGTGAGCAAGAAAGACGCGGTGGTGATGCACCTCGGTTCGCTCGAGGAGAGCAACGAGCGGACGATCAACCGCCTGCTCGTGAAGGAAGTCGTGCCGTGCTGCCAGCTGCAGATGGGTATGACCGAACTCGCGCCGGGCAGCACCTGGAACACGATGCCGGCCCACACGCACGACCGCCGCATGGAGGTGTATTTCTATTTCGAAGTGCCCGACGACGCGGCCGTGTGCCACTTTATGGGCGAGCCGCAGGAGACGCGGCACCTCTGGATGCACAACGAGCAGGCGGTCATCTCGCCGCAGTGGAGCATCCACAGTGCCTGTGCGACCCGCAACTACACTTTCATCTGGGGTATGTGCGGTGAGAACGACGACTACAACGATATGGACTGGTGTGCTACAAAAGATTTACGATAATATGGCAAAAGTTGTGACTTTCGGCGAAGTGATGCTTCGCCTTTCCACGCCGGGGTATCTGCGCTTCGCGCAGGCCCGGCAGTTCGACGCCACATTCGGCGGCGGCGAGGCCAATGTGGCCGTGTCGCTGGCCAACTATGGCGTCGATGCGCATTTCGTGACGCGCATGCCCAAGAA